>PAUU01000059.1 GCA_002713825.1 Acidiferrobacteraceae bacterium
ACGGTATGAGAAGAACTCAATCGAATGATCCCTCCAGAGGCTTCTTTGACAGGGAATGATAGGATAGAAGTGATAAAAGAAAAATACTGCCTAGCTGAGTTGGTTTCCTACGCACCTATTGCCCATGACCTCTGATACTGAATCTTCAGGACTTTTTGCGCGCCTGAAAAAGTCCCGTACTTCGCTCGCTGGCAGACTGTCAGGCCTCTTTGGCGGCGGCCGCGTGCATTTTGATGATGACGTTTACGATGATCTGGGAGACCAGCTGCTGATGGCAGACCTCGGGGTGGAGGCAAGCACGGCGGTCGTCTTGGCGCTGCGGGAGAGGGTCCAGACAACCCGGATTGACTCTTTGGAGAGTCTTAACGAAGCATTGATTGATGAACTGGCATCGATTCTCATAACCGCAGAACGTCCGTTGGTGGCACAGAGTGGCGCTAACGGACCGTTTGTCATACTGATGGTGGGGGTCAATGGAGTGGGCAAGACCACCACGGCGGCAAAGCTCGCTGCGTATTTTCAAAAGAGCGGCTATTCGGTCTTGCTTGGAGCCTGCGATACGTTCCGGGCGGCCGCCATTGAACAGCTCCAGTCCTGGGGGGAGCGTTTGGGAATTGGTGTTATTGCCCAGTCACACGGGTCGGATGCTGCAGCCGTTGCGCATGATGCTTTAAGCGCTGCTAAAAGCCGTGGCGCAGATGTTCTGATTATTGATTCCGCCGGACGACAGCATGTGAATGCCGATTTGATGGCACAGCTCGGAAAAATTCGACGAGTGTTGTCTAAAGTCAATGCAGCAGCGCCCCACGAAACTCTGCTGGTGGTAGATGGAGGAACCGGTCAGAACGCGCTTTCCCAGGTAGCCGCCTTCGAGAAGGAAGTGGGTCTGACCGGCATCTGCGTCACGAAGCTTGATGGCACGGCCCGGGGCGGGGTAGTGGTCGGCTTGGCGAAGCAATTTCCTGTAGTGATTCCGTTTGTCGGGGTCGGAGAGGGGATTGCAGACCTGCGGCCTTTCAAGGCAAGGGACTTTGCCAGAGCTCTGGTGGGTTCTTCCAGTCCAGAGTGACTCAAGTTCACTGAAAGTGAATAATCTTTAAAAAAAAGATTCAAAAGCAAAATTAAAATATTGAATTTAATAGAATATCATAATTATTATCTTTATCTTTATTATTAGCACTCAAGTCAATTGAGTGCTAAAATAGATTAAGTTAAGGAAAAAAAGAGATAATTTATGAGCGGATCACTGCCCGTTGTCACAGGTCTTGGCCCTAGCCAGGGCCTGACGCAGTATCTCAACGAGATCAACTCGGCCCCTATCCTGAGTGCAGAAGAAGAGAAGGCACTTGCCCGGCGTTATCACGCTGACGAGGATCTAGAGGCGGCCCGGCAACTGGTATTTTCGCATTTGCGTTATGTGGTTTCTGTGGCCCGGGGTTTTTCCGGCTATGGTTTGCCTTTGGCTGATCTGATTCAGGAAGGCAACGTTGGTTTGATGAAGGCCGTGAAACGCTTCGATCATGAGCGTGATGTCCGGTTGGTATCTTTTGCGGTCCACTGGATAAAGGCAGAGATATACGATTACGTTGTGCGTAACTGGAGGATGGTCAAGGTTGCTACGACCAAAGCCCAGCGAAAGCTGTTTTTTAACCTACGAAAAAACAGAGCACGCCTCGGAATGATGAAGGAAGCCGAGGTGGAGAAAATGGCAACGGCGCTTGATGTCAAGCCGCAGACCGTACGTGAGATGGAGATACGGATGAGCGGTGCGGATGTTGCGTTTGAGCCGGAGACCGATGATGAAGAAGGGCTTCGCCCGCTGGCTCCGGCGGAGGCAATCGGCGATTCATCGCTCGATCCGGGGCGATTAGTGTTTGAGGCAGATGAAGAGCGTCATCGTCAGGTTCAGTTGGGCAAAGCACTTTCCAGTTTGGATAACCGCAGCCGCGAGATTATCCAAGCGCGCTGGTTGTCAGAAGAAGGTCAAAAACAGACGCTCGGAGATCTGGCCGAGAAGTTCGGTGTTTCAGCCGAGCGGATACGTCAGATCGAGAAACGGGCAATGGAGCAGATGCGTCTGGTTGCTACCGCTTAGCGCCCTGACATTAGGTCATCAGTAGTTCCATCAGCGCCTTTTGGGCGTGCAGGCGGTTCTCCGCCTCATCCCAGACCACGCTTTGGGGGCCCTCCAGTACTTCAGCGCTGACTTCCTGTCCTCGGTAGGCAGGAAGGCAATGCATAAACAGAGCCTCTTTTGAGGCGAGCGCCATTAGCTGCTGATTAACTTGAAAGTCACTTAAGGCGTCGAGCCGTTGCGTCTTTTCATTTTCCTGACCCATCCCTGTCCAGGTATCTGTGATCACGAGGTCCACGTCTGAAACGGCCTCCTGTGCAGAGGTGGTGACTTTACAGCGATTGCCGGCCGTTTCTACAAGCGCACGCTTGGGGTGGTAACCCTCGGGTGCGCCGACGCGAAGTTCAAAGTCCATCATGGCCGCGGCATTGATCCATGATTGGCACACGTTGCTGCTGCCGTCCCCAACGAATGCGGCGCGGGCCTTCTGGATATTGCCTCGGTGCTCGAAAAACGTCTGGAGATCAGCCAGCAGCTGACACGGATGAAAGTCCTCGGAAAGCGCATTGATCACCGGCACTGCAGAATATTCAGCCATGGTGCAGACCCGGCTGTGCTCGCTTGTCCGCATAACAATCAGATCAGCCATGCTGGAAACGATTCGTGCGGTGTCGCTGATGGATTCGCCTCGACTCATCTGGCTGTCAGTGGGGGACAGGAATATGGAAGAGCCTCCGAAATGCGCACACGCGACCTCGAATGAGGTGCGCGTTCGAGTGGAGGTTTTTTCGAAGATCAGTACCATGGTCCGCAACCGCATCAGTTCAGCGGTTTGCGGTCCGGTTGGGTCTTTTTTCAGCGCGATGGCGCGTTGAATGAGAGCGACCAGTTCTGACCTCGACAGGTCTTTCAGTGTCAGGAAGTGGCGTGTCATGGCATGAAAATAAAAGAGTTTGGAACTCGCCAAAAAACAAAACGCCCGGTTAAGAGCGTCTAACTGGGGAGTCTACCGCCGACGCCAGCCTCGGACAACCGGGCCACGGTGGGTCGCTGATATAATCTTGAGGCTTCGACCGGCTTTTCCCGCCCGTCATCAATGCCTCGCAGTTACCGGAAATCATCGTGAAGACAATTAACAAGGCTGTGCTTGCCTATTCTGGCGGGCTCGATACCTCGATTATCCTGAAGTGGCTTCAGGATCACTATGGTTGTGAGGTCGTTACCTTCACCGCCGATATTGGCCAAGGAGAGGAGGTCGAGCCGGCTCGCGAAAAAGCAAAGACACTTGGCGTCAAGGAGATTTATATTGAAGATCTTCGGGAAGAATTTGTTCGCGACTTCGTGTTTCCGATGTTCCGCGCCAACACCTTGTATGAAGGTGAATATCTACTGGGCACGTCGATCGCCCGTCCCTTGATCGCTCGGCATCTGGTGCGGATCGCTGAGGACACAGGTGCCGACGCGATATCTCACGGTGCCACGGGCAAAGGCAACGATCAGGTGCGTTTTGAGCTGAATGCCTATGCCCTTAACCCGCATATCCACATCATTGCACCGTGGCGCGAGTGGGATCTCAACTCCCGGGAAAGACTCGTCGCTTATGCAAAAGAACATGGCATCCCGGTAGAGACCCGCAAGGATGGCGGTGCAGATTATTCGATGGATGCAAACATGCTGCATATTTCCTACGAAGGTGGAGAGTTAGAAGATCCATGGGTAGCGCCTGATGAAGCCATGTGGCGTTGGACAGCATCGCCACAGGAGGCTCCTGACACGCCAGAATCTATCGAGCTGACCTTCGCGGGGGGTGACCCGGTAGCCATTAATGGAGAATCGCTCAGCCCTGCCCAGATGCTTGAAGCGTTGAACCAACTCGGGGCGCGTCACGGCATCGGCCGGATCGACCTCGTGGAAAACCGCTATGTCGGCATGAAAAACCGGGGGTGTTATGAGACGCCCGGCGGAACGATTTTGCTGAAAGCGCATCGGGCTATCGAGTCCATTACACTTGATCGCGAGGTCGCCCACCTTAAGGATGAGTTGATGCCTCGCTATGCATCCCTGATCTATAACGGTTATTGGTTTGCGCCGGAACGGCAGTTGCTCCAGGGGATGATTGACGAATCACAGCGGGCGGTCAACGGCCTCGTTCGACTCGAGTTGTACAAGGGAGGCGTGATGGTGACGGGCCGGTCTTCGGCAACAGACTCACTGTTTGATGAGAGCGTAGTAACGTTTGAGGATGATCAGGGAGCCTATGACCAGGCGGACGCAGATGGATTTATCAAGTTAAACGCTCTCAGATTAAGAATTGCGGGTCGCAAGGGTCGAACACAGACCTGATCCGTTTTAGTATCCAATGTTGGTGTTGGCGGCTGCTGCATCCCTTGAAAGATAAAATTCCCCAGTCCCCGCCGTTTCAGTGGTCTTTTCTGGCGCCCCAGTACTGGGGTACCTGGTCGCTTGCTGCTGTGATCGCTCTAGGCACTTTATTGCCGCGCCCGTGGATATTGGCGCTCGGACGGCGGATCGGGCGACTCTTTTACCGCATCAACCAAAAACGCGTGGCGATAGCGCGCGTTAATCTTGAATGGTGTTTTCCGGAGTTTACGGCTGAGGAGCGGGAAACCTTGCTCCGGCTTCATCTGGTTCGCTATGGCCAAGCAATCGTGGACATGGGGTTGGTCTGGTGGGCATCGCGTAGTCGGATAGACCGCCTATGCACAGTGTCAGGGGGAGAGGAACTCCAACGCCTGCGTGCCTCCGGCGAGAAGGTGCTTTTGGTGATTCCGCATGTGCTCGGTATTGATATGACCGGAGCTGCGTTGTCGGCTCTGGCGCCGGGGGCCTCAATGATGAAGACCCCTTCAAATCCTCTCTTGCATCGTTGGTTGTGGCGAGGTCGCAGCCGTTTTGGCGCAAGGATCTATACCCGAAACCAGGGGTTGCGGCCGCTGGTCAAGGCAATCCGGACGGGCCATGTCGGATACCTCATGCCGGATGAAGACCTGGATGGCGTCTACTGTGTCTTTGCGCCATTCTTCGGGATCCCGACCGCGACCTTACCGGTCGTCGGGCGGATTGCCAGGATGACCGACGCCAAAGTCATGCCGGTATTTTGTGAACTGGATAACCGAGGCCGATATCACGTGACCATCGGGCCACCATTGTCCGGATTTCCGAGCGGCGATATCGAGGCGGATGCCGCTGCGGTGAATGCTGCTTTCGAAACCGGGATTCGGACGGCTCCGGAACAGTATCTCTGGACNCTGAAGTGGTTTCGCACNAGGCCCAATGGAGAGGNATCTCCCTATGCAGGGTAAAGGCAGCGCACAANAGCGNATAGATTNACGGCATGNGGCAGAGAAACCNAACACNGCNATGAATATTCTCCTGATCAAGCAGACGTCNCTGGGAGACGTGGTGCACGCCACAGCCGCNATCCGTTCTGTGCGCGAGGCTTATCCTCAGGCCCATATAACGGCCCTGACGTCAACGACNGCCAGTGACATACTGNGNNCGANCAGGGANATCAATGAGTTGCTTACCTTNGACCGATATCGAGTGAAGTCAGACTGGTGGCGGCATCCNCTCTGGACCATCAANCATTTCNTNAGNACNTTCTCTGCGGTNCGCAAGCAATCCTANGANCTTGCNATCGATCTTCAGGGCAGTTGGAAAACCATCATTTTTCTCTGGGCAGCGCGAGCGGCCCGACGCTATGCCAAGGGGCGATGGTGGTTCGCCGAGCATTTTCATCAACCCGCGCTTCATGCAATAGATGAGATGGGGGGCGTGCTGGCGTTGGCGGGAGTCCGATCCAGTTACGCTGTGCCGCTACTGGACGTTGACGGTGACGCAGCCCAAGCCGTTGCCAATCTGCTCCATCCATCAGGGAACNAAGAAAANCCCATAGCNCTGCTCTGTCCGCTTACCCGCTGGCNGACCAAAAACTGGCCGATATCGCAGTTTGCAACTTTGGCTGAGCAGTTGTCCGATG
This sequence comes from Acidiferrobacteraceae bacterium, assembly GCA_002713825.1. Classification (GTDB taxonomy): domain Bacteria; phylum Pseudomonadota; class Gammaproteobacteria; order Arenicellales; family UBA868; genus UBA868. Next base: position 6,075 of record PAUU01000059.1, read on the forward strand.
AGTTTCAGGTAGTTTTTTCGGGCNGTCCNGAGGATCGTTCANTGATTGAGCAGGCAATCGCGCAGGNTGGCGGTCTTGCCTCGATCAATCTTGCCGGTCGGTTATCCCTGATCGAGTTCTTTGCGCTGGTTGCCCGCTCTGACGTTGTGATCACCGGCGACAGCCTCCCTATGCACGTGGCCTCGGCGTTTGATCGCCCGTTGGTCGCGCTATTCGGCCCGACGAATGAAGATCTCGTTGGACCGCGAAACAGGTCGGCCAGAGTGATCCGCGCCGATATGGATTGCCAGCGTTGTTATCGAAGGCGAAGATGCCCTCGCGCGTGTATTGGTGCAATTACCGTCGATGAGGTGTGTTCCGCAATTCAGGGCGTGCTCGGCTCGCAACACGCGTAGGGGTGATCAGCTGCGCCAGAAAGCGGGCGTCAGCAAGACCAGCAGCGTGAAAATCTCAAGTCGGCCCAGAAGCATGGTGATCGTCAGGATCCATTTGGCTTGGGATTCAAGTCCGGCATAGTTTTGGGCCACCGCGCCAAGTCCTGGGCCGAGATTGTTTAAACACGCGGTCACCGCCGAAAAGGCTGTGACGAGATCTGTCCCGGTGGCTGCCATGGCCAGCGATAGGCCCACATAACTCAGAATATATAGAGCAAAAAACCCCCAGACTGCATTAATGACGTGGTCTGGAACCGGTTTATTGCCCAACTTCACGCTGAAAATGGCGCTCGGATGGATCAGTTGATTAATTTCCCGGCGACCTTGCTTGTATAGCAGTACCAGGCGGATCATCTTCATCCCGCCAGCCGTAGATCCAGCGCAACCCCCCACAGCGCTCATGATAATCAGCATCACAGGCAGGAAAGAGGGCCACCAATGGAATCCGGTTGTTGTGAATCCCGCGGTGGTGCCGATCGACACCACCTGAAAAATTCCGTGAATCAGCGTTTCTCCGGCTCCGGAGTAGACGTCCCAGACAAAGAGCAGGGTGACAGCGATCAGAATGACTACCGACACGAAGCCGGCAAACGCGCGCACTTCGGGATCTCGCAGATAGGCACTAGGGGATCGCCCGCGTACGACGGTGAAGTGCAGGGCAAAATTTACCGCAGAAATCAGCATGAAGCAGATCGCGATCAAGGCAATCGCGGAACTGTTAAAAAATCCNAGGCTCGCGTCATGGGTGGAGAATCCGCCGATAGCGATTGTGGAGAAAGCATGGGAGACCGCGTCAAACAAGGTCATCCCGGCAGCCCAATAGGCGAGGGCACAGGTGACGGTTAGGCCGAGATAGATGTACCAGAGTGCTTTTGCCGTCTCTGTAATGCGAGGTGTCAACTTGTTGTCCTTCATTGGTCCGGGTGTTTCGGCGCGGTACANCTGCATACCGCCTACGCCGAGCATGGGCATCACGGCAACAGCGAGGACAATGATGCCCATACCGCCCAACCACTGNAGTTGCTGTCGGTAATAGAGAATTGAGGCNGGCAACGCGTCAAGNCCGGTCAGCACGGTNGCACCGGTTGTCGTCAGACCAGACATGGATTCAAAAAGTGCATCGGTGATGCTGATTTCAAGATCAGCTGACAGCAGCAGCGGGAGCGCGCCAAAAAGAGCCAGCACCGTCCAGAAGAGGACTACGATGAGAAAGCCGTCTCGGACACGCAATTCCCGCCGCTGATTGCGCAGCGGAAACCAAAGTGCTCCTCCCACGAGCAGTGTCGTGACATAAGCGACGAGGAATGGCTGTAACCCCCCGTCTTCGCCGATCAGGGCAATCAGGATCGGCGGCAACAGGGTTGTGCTGAACATAACAAGCAGCACACCCAGAACACGAAGGACACCCAGGGATTGCATGGTTAACTAGATTGCCTATATGAAAGTGACGTCGACCTGGAAAAGCTGCTCAACCTCGCGAATCCGGCCTTTATCCACCACAAACAGGATAACGTGATCCTCTGGTTCGATGACGGTTTCTCCATGAGCGATAACCACGTCTTCTCCTCTAAGGATCGCGCCAAGACTCGTGCCCTCAGGTAGGCCGATATCCCGAACCGCTTTGCCGACGACCTTGGAGCTGTTGGCATCCCCATGGGCGATAACCTCGATGGCTTCGGCCGCACCGCGCCGCAGGGAATGCACTGCCACCATATCGCCTCTTCGGACGTGAGTGAGCAGGGTACCGACTGTGGCGACTTTGGGCGAGATGGCGACATCTACCAGCGTGTTGGACATGAGATCGACGTAAGCGGATCGGTTCACCAGTGCCATGCTGCGGTGCGCACCCAGCCGTTTTGCGAGCATGGCAGACAGGATGTTGGCCTCGTCATCATTTGTGAGAGAGCAAAAAACATCAACGTTTTCGATATTTTCCTGCCGCATCAAGTCTTCGTCTGCAGCATCACCGTGCAATACCACCGTGTGTTCGAGCTGGTCCGCCACCGATTTGGCGCGGGCAATATCGCGCTCGACCAGCTTGACATGACAATGAGCCAGCTCAAGGGATTCGGCCAGACGCAATCCGATATTTCCCGCTCCCGTCAGCATGATGCGCCGACCGGGTTTCTCCACCGCACAGAGTTCGCTCATCACCGCCTGTATATCCTCGCGCGCGGCGAGAAAAAATACCTCGTCCCCGGCCTCTATCAGGGTGTCACCGTCGGGAACAATCGCGCGGTCCTGTCGATAAATCGCTGCGACCCGGCTGTCAATATTCGGTAGATCCTCCCGAAGGGCTTTCAGGGCGCGCCCGATCAGCGGGCTGTCGGCATTGGCACGCACGCTGACCAGGCGAATCCGGTCATCGGCGAAGCTAACCACCTGTAATGCGCCGGGATAGTCAATAAGATGAAGAATGTGCTGCGTGACGATGTGTTCGGGACTAATGATGACGTCGATAGGAATTGCGTTGTCCGTAAAGATGCCCGGGTGGGAGAGGTATTCGGCAGACCGTATTCGGGCAATTTTCTTTGGTGTATTGAACAAAGAATGGGCAATCTGACACGANGCCATGTTGACTTCATCCTGATCTGTCACGGCAAGAATCAGGTCGGCGTCTTCTACGCCGGCACGTTCGAGTACGCTGGGATGGGATGCGGCTCCGGTCACGGTCCGGATATCGAGCCGGTCCTGGAGTCCGGCAAGCTTTTCTGAGTCAATGTCGACCAGCGTAACGTCGTTATCCTCGCGCGAGAGAATCTCGCCCATCGATGTGCCCACCTGTCCTGCTCCGAGAATAATGATTTTCATGTCCGCGACTCTCTGCAGTGTGGGCGGTTCATTGCCGGTATTTCTCGTCCTTGGGATTGAGCCCAAGACCTTTCAGCTTGCGGTAAAGATGCGTGCGTTCCAGCTCCGCCCGCCTGGCGAGCTCACTGATGTTGCCCCGTGTCTGAAGCAGGTGAAATTCGAGATAGTCTCGCTCGAAATGCTCCCGTGCGGCCCGCAGCGGCTGACCGAAGTCTCTCCATGCGTTTTTTTCCTCGACGGCATCAAGCGGTGTCGCGCTTTGACCCATTACCTCACGCGTCTCTTCTGCCTCAATGACCTCGGAGCTCGTCGTCAACAGCACTCGGTGAATGAGGTTGATGAGCTCTCGTACGTTTCCAGGCCAGGGACGGTTGCGTAGGTAGTTTACCGACGAAGTGGAGAAGCGGCGGAACGGAAGATGCTGACTGTCGGTGATGAGTTGCACGTAGTGCTGGATTAAATCCGGGATATCTTCCCGGTGCGCACGGAGCGGGGGTATCTGAATGGTGACTGCACTCAGTCGATAAAAAAGATCTTCCCGAAAACGTTTGTCCGCAAGTTTCTGCTCCAGATCCTGGTTCGATGTAGCCACAATACGGAACCTCGGCTCCAAGGGCGTGCTGCCGCCCACGCGAAAAAATCGACCGGCTTCCAATGCGCCGAGCAACGTAGCCTGGGTGTCCATATCAAGATCACCCACCTCATCCAGCACGAGGGTACCGCCCCCCGCCTGTTCTAGCTGTCCTGGGGTAATTTCACCCTCTTTTTCTGCGCCAAAAAGTTCTAGCGCAATACTTTCAGGGGGCAGTGCGCCAAGATTGACTTCGACAAATGGTCCGGAGACGGAACCACCGGCCTGATGCACAGATCTTGCCGCAACGCCTTTGCCGCACCCCGCCTCCCCCCGAATCATCACCGACTGGTCGGTGGTTGCGATCCGGTTGATCAGGTTACGCAGGTCTTCCAGGACTTCGCTGTGACCCACGAAGCCCGCGGCCGGCGACAGCTGGGTTTTCAGTGTTAGGTTTTCGGCTTGTAAGGCAACTGTCTCAAGCGCCCGTTCGACGGTAATGAGAAGCTTGGCCGTGGACAGGGGCTTTTCTAGAAAGTCGTAAGCGCCAATCCGAATCGCTTCGACTGCCGTCTCCACTGTCCCGTGCCCCGAGATCATGATCACGGGGGGGTGGGTTGTGGTCTGATTCTGCCGCCATTCTCGCAACAGAGCGATGCCGTCAGTATCTGGCATCCAGATGTCGAGAAGCACTAGATCGGGCGTGTTACCCGCATACCGGGTTCGCGCCTCGGCTGCGTTGGCGGCAACCGTTACCTCATACCCTTCGTCTTGGAGAATATCGCTAACGACTTGCCGAATATCAGGTTCGTCGTCAACAACCAGAACTGAGTAGGTGGTCATGTCACGAAAGAGAGCAAAGCAGTATCGATCATCGCCGGCGCAGCGGTATACAAATTATAACGGCCGCGCCGACTGGCTGTGCGTTACTCGCACGAATGGTGCCGCCGTGTTCTTCAACGATGCGTCGGCAAATGGCGAGCCCAAGTCCTGTCCCTTTTTCTTTTGAGCTGACATAGGGTTCGAAAATGCGATGCAACTGATCCGCGTCGAAACCGGGTCCGTCGTCCTGTACTGTCAGGATGACGCCATCGGTTCTGCTGTCGTATTCGGTTCTGATGATTACGGTTCCCGTTTTGCCCGCCAATGCATCCTGGGCATTAATGATCAGGTTGTTCAGCACCTGCCGAAAACTATTTGGATCTATCTCGATGGGTTCAAGATTCGAATCCGGCTCAACCCGCAGTGTTACGGTAGTTTTGCCCGAGCGGAAAAGTTCAACCGTGTCAGTGATGAGTTGATTCAGGTCTGTGGTGATTCGTTGCAGGGGAGCAGGGCGGGCGTATTCCGAAAACGCATTCACCATCGTTTTCATGGCTTCAACCTGCTGTACGATCGTCCGAGTCGAGCGGTCCAGAATCTCGCGCTGCTCGGCATCGAGCGTAGACAGGTATTTGTTGCGAATTCGTTCAGCGGACAACTGAATCGGCGTCAGCGGGTTCTTGATTTCATGGGCGAGCCGCCGTGCCACCTCTCCCCAGGCGGCATCGCGTTGAGCCTTCAGCAGTTCCGTCGCGTCCTCAAAGACCACGACATGTCCCGTGTCGAGTTCATCACTTTCGACCCGGGTGCCGCTGAAAATCAGGATTTGTCGGCCTTCATGGCCACTGATGCTGACTTCCCTTTGCCACTCGGGGATTTGCTTCTCCATGCCCTGTTGAATCGCCTCGAATAAAGCACTTGCGCTTGGCAGCACGGCTGCCAGTTTATTGATCGGTTGCCCAATAGACGCCGCGAGATCACTGTCTAGAATCCGGGCTGCAGCAGTATTGCAGGTTCTCAACTGCTGAGCACCGTTGAAGGAAAGTACCCCAGCGGAAAGGTGTGTCAGCACGGTATCAAGATAGGCATGCTCTGATTCCGCCCGACGCTGGCTCTCTAATGCGTTTTGCTGGGCTCTGCTGATCTCTTGGGTCATCCGGTTAAAGGAGTCCACCAGCACGCCCAACTCGTCTGCGCTGTCGACCGGCAGTATTTTGTCGTAGTTCCCCCGGGAAACAGCGCGGGTGCCCTCCGCGAGGTCCCGCAGGGGTGCCAGCATTCTTTGCGCCAGATAGATCGAGGCCCACAATGCCATCAGGAGGGTCATGAGGGTGATCAGCGTCAGACTCAAAACAAAACTCAAGGTAAGCGGTCCGCGCAGATACTTCAGCCTGTCGTATTCCGAGGACGCGGATTCCACACTTTCTCCAAGCCGCGAATACCGCAAGGGCAGTGGGTACAGGATCTGCAGGACCCGAGAAGGAGAACTCACGCTTAATCCTGAGACGGGGACCGCCACACGAAGTCTCAGTCCTCCGTCATCCGTCGGCTCAAATTCCGCATAAAGACTGTCTCGCCTGACTTTGCCAAGGACTTGCTCCCCGGGGGCATCCGGTACCAGCGAGATTGACAAGTTGCTACTGGAAGCAAGGATGCGTCCCGTGCTCGAATGCAGGCTCATTTCATCGAATCCGCGGGTCTCCCTGATTCTGTCTAGCAGGCTGTAGAGTTGTACCGACGAGGTGGTGAGCTCGATCCGGCGACCGGCAGTACGCGCCTGGCGAATCACTTCGAGTTTGGTTGCCTCGAGCGTGCTGCGTCCAAGCAGCAGCGCGTCATCGAGCGCCTTTTCGATCCGCACATCGAACCATGAATCAATACTCCGACTCAGAAACTGAACTGAAAAGTAGTAGACGATCGCCAGCGGCACCAGGGTGAGGACGGCGAAGGTCGCAATAAAGCGCAGAGTTAGTCGCGAGCCAAGGGTTCTGGCCCGAAAGGCGCTGAACAGTCTTCGGACCTGAATAAAGGTCAGCAGTGCAAGAATCGCGATTCCGACTGCATTCAGGATGATCAGTGCGGTGTAGTAGTCACCGAAAAGGTCTCCATCCTGAGCGCTTTGACTGAGGAAAACGGATGCCCCCAGAAGCAGCAAAGACAAGACCAGGGTGAGGCCAAAACCCCGGGAGGTTTTCACGGAATGGTGACCTTCCAGCGTTCCCAGTCGCTGGCGAGCCGCCATTCTTTCAGCACCAGCGCCACCAGCTTTAAGGGGCCAGGCAAGTCGCCTCGACTGAGTGAGACCTGCAGGCGCATCTGCAGCTCGTCGCTCGCACTGACACCGCTTGGAAGCGTGACCGCTTTGGTGTAGCGTTCCAGGAAGTCGAGTGTCTCTGCCAGGGTGGCGAAGTCCTGTGTGATGCGGGTGTTCAGGTTGGTGAGCGTATAGCGGTTCGAGAGACTGTGATGCTCGAGCGACAGTCTATCCTCCCACTCGCCGATCTTGAAATACCAAGAGGCAAGGCTGGCCCGATAGAGATGTGATTTGATGACCAGCGTTAAGCCAATACCCTTGGACAGGGCGACTTCGGGCTCTCCTGTGATCGCCAGGTTCAGTTTGGCTGAGGTATTGATGGTGTTGCCGCTCAGCACAGACTTCCCTATGACTATGGAGAAATCTGCGAGCGCTGGTGTCGCAGGGAGCCATAGCACACCGAGACCCAACGCCACGATGAAAATGCGGCGCAACTTAGGCATGAGGCTATGTAGAAGATCGTGCATGAGGCGGAGCCCGGCAGCGAAATTATAGTCTCTCGGGCAGGGCCGCCTCATCCTTCTTTGTGCAGAGATGCGTAATACAGCCCATCTTTGTCTCTATCTGGAAGAAATTGGGCTCCACAACTGGTTTGGATTGCGCCAGGCAAGTCCAGATCGTGCAGTTGAGCATCCGCATGATGCTCGCAAAGGTCGAGCACCACTTCATCATTTTCCTGTCGCAATATGGAGCAGGTCACATAAACCAACTCCCCGCCTGGAGCCAGCAAGTCCCACAGTTGGCGTAGCATCTTTTTCTGTCGCTCGGCGTAACGGGCGATATCACGAGGCTGTCGGTGATGCCTGATATCTGGATGACGCCGGATGACGCCGGTACCACTGCAGGGGGCATCCAGCAAAACAAGATCAAAAGGCACCTTATCCCACCAGGCATCGCCATCGAGAAGATCGGCCGGCATTATTTTTGCGGACAACCCCAGGCGGGTCAGGTTCTGCTCAATTGCCTGGCAGCGCGCGGGCAGGTCCAAGGCGGTGAGCGAGCCGAGGTCAGGAAACTGTTCCAGAAGATGAGTAGTCTTTCCGCCAGGTGCCGCGCAAGCGTCCAATACACGTGCTCCTGCAACCGGTGCGCAAAGCAGAGGAGTCATCTGGGCCGCCGTGTCCTGAACCGACACCATCCCGTTTTCGAATCCAAGGAGATCTTGGACATGGACCGGTGTTTCAAGGGTGACACCCCATGGGCTCAAGGGACAGGCACTTGCCCTGACGCCATGACTGTCCAAAAGACGCAGGTAATCGTCGCGTGAGCATTGCCGGGTGTTGACTCTCAAACTCATGGGCGGTTTTTGGTTAAAGGCCGACAGTACGGCACGCCAGTCCTCGGGCCAGTCATGCCGAATGAGTTCGGCAAGCCACGATGGGGTGGGGGTTGCCGGGTCTGTATCGTCGGCGCGGTTGCCCGGATCACGCAGGCGAGCCCGCAATACCGCATTGACAAGACCTTTGGCCTTGGGAGCCCCGAGCAGGACTGCGGCGTCTACCGTCCCGGAAGTGACTGCATAGTCAGGCTCGTTTAAGTAATCAAGCTGGTAAAGCCCGCAGATCATCAGTGAGCGCAGTATCCGGTCGCGCTTACGTAAAGGGCGGTGAAGTAATTGATTCGATAACAGCCTGTCGTAATGAAACCACCATCGAATGGCTCCCCATGCGATTTCACGCGTTTCACTTTTTCGGCGGAGTTCATTGGGCAGGTGTACTGTGGCCGCCGCTTCGAGTGAACGGCCGTGGTGGGTGACGTCATGAGCGATACGGGCTGCCGCAGCGCAAACCTCAGCGCTCGGCATGCCTGTCTCTCGGCAAGGTGAACACCGAACCTGAGCGGATGGGGTGGCCGTTGAGAAAGGCGCCCGTGTCTAATGCTTTGCCTCCGGGTCGCTGCAGCGTCAGCACCTCCAGAGTTCCCGCTCCCGTCTGGACTTGAAGAAAGCCCCCGTCGCTGACCGTGATCGTTCCGGGGGCGGCGGCGGCATTGTTTGGTTGTGATCTCGCCTGGTGAATTCGATAGTCGATGCCATCCAGGGTGGTGCGTGCCAGCGGCCAGGGATTAAAGGCGCGGATTTGTCGCTCCAGCACATCGGCGGGACGTTGCCAGTCCAGCCAGGCCTCCTCCCGAGTCAGTTGCCGGGCATAGGTCATTCCTGTTTCCGGCTGGGGTGTCGTGCGGATTTCCTCGGTGCCGAGATTTTCGAGAAACTCGAACACCATCCTCCCGCCCAAAGCCGAGAGCCGATCATGCAGTGACTGACTGTGTTCAGCATCCTGTATCGGTATCTCCCGAGTCTGGATGGTGGGCCCAGTGTCAAGACCGGCATCCATCTTCATCAGCGTGATACCGGTTTTCGCATCACCGGCCTCGATGGCACGCTGGATTGGTGCAGCGCCACGCCAGCGAGGCAGTAAAGAGGCATGGACATTGATGCAGCCGAGTCTAGGAGCCTCCAGCATTCTCTCAGGCAACAGTAAGCCGTAAGCGGCGATGATAGCGAGGTCAACGTTCATCTCTTCGAGGGTGTGGGCTTCATGTTTGAGATGCGCCGGCTGCCTAACCGGGATGGCACGCGCCATCGCTTTGGCTTTGACGGCACAGGGTCGCAATTTACGTCCGCGCCCGGCAGGGCGGTCAGGCTGGCAGTAGACCGCGATGACCTCTGCCCCTGAATTCAGCAAGGCCTCAAGAGCGGGTACTGCAAAATCTGGAGTCCCGGCAAAGACTGCGCGCAGGGTCACGTCACCTAGCTTGCAGTGACAGGGTCTTTACGTTTATCGAAAGACTTGCCTGAACTGTGCCCCTCCCGCAGTAAGTGTTTTCGGACGCGGTCGCGTTTAAGTTGGGAGAGATAATCGACGAACACTTTTCCATCCAGGTGGTCAACTTCGTGCTGAATACAGATTGCAAGAAGACTTGATGCGTGCAGTTCAAAGGGTTTGCCATTTTTGTCCAAAGAGGAAATGTGCACCTCGGAGTGGCGTTTGACGGGCACGATCACACCCGGGACGGACAGGCAGCCTTCCTCTGTTTCAACCAACTCCCCCGCACCGGTCAGCACAGGGTTGATGAATACCTGAAGTCGATCCTGGTGCTCAGAAGTATCGATCACAACAACTCGCTTCGCGACGTTTACCTGGGTAGCGGCAAGACCAATGCCTGGCGCTGCGTACATGGTCTCGGCCATGTCGTCGACAAGCTTGCCAAGGGTTGCGTCAAAGACCTCAACCGGTAGCGCCTTATTCCGAAGGCGGGGGTCCGGATAGACCAGAATATCTAGCAATGCCATATATTTGCGAGGATTTTGGGTTTGTGACCTGGTTCTCTTGGATAAGCTCGTCGTGTTGTCTACACTAGAGCGGGTTCACTTTGAGAAAGTTTCCATGGCACGCAATTTTATCCGAATTGCAGTTGAAAAACGTGTGGCCATTCAGGCTAAACTGGCAAGAAGACCGATTAGTCCGGCGCCGGGGCCTCTTGGGTCGTTCAGAATTTTTTTGCTCAGGGTGAGTGCACTATGCCTGACGGCGTTTTTGGGTTTGAGCACGGCTCAGGCGCAGGACCTTCGATCGGCGCTCGACGAACAGTCCTTTCCGGACTATCGGGTTCTGCCCGTCAGCGTGCTCAGCCCAAAAATCCGAGAAACCGAGCACACCGAGCCAGCCCCGGCGCTGACACCTGATGCGCTGGCCCCGTTTCTTGGCAGCCCCCTGTTGATGGATGAAGTCATTGGCACGCGGATGGGGCGGGTCATCACCGGTCCCGAGAGCAACGTACTTTTGGGGCAGTTCAGTCCGTTTCTGGCCCAGGATCTGCCGCTGTCGGAAAATGGTCTGTACACTGTGTTTCGGGAGGGGGACACGCTGACACATCCGGTCAGCGGCGAATATCTCGCCACAATGGCGCACGTCGTGGGCGTTGCAAAACTGGAGACACCTGGCGCAATTGCAGNGTTGACGATGATCCGGAGTGCCGAGGAGGCTGTTCCCGGCGATCACCTGATCGCGCACAAAGCGCCGTCACGCAATGCGTACCTCTATCCAGTCCCGGCTGAACTTCCATTTGATGCCTATGTCGTGAGCACATTTGGGATCGCTATTGGTGTCGGGGGTTATTCCCTTGTGGCGATTTCCGTGGGCAGTCAGGACGGGATACGACCGGGACATCTTCTGTCAACACGATACCCAGAGCAGACCATTCTCTTGACGTCAAAGGTCGTGTCTCCCGCCCGCCCCGCAGATAACTGCCGGATTACGGACGCAAAAGAAGCGGTCTATGTTCGGATGCTCCGTTGTGATGAACGTTTGCCTAGCCAACGTGAACTCTTGGGAAGATCGGGAGAGTTGTTGCGTTTGCCCGAAGGTCACGTTGGCGAATTGATGGTGATCCGCGTATTTGACCGGGTCAGTTACGCTCTGGTTCTAGGCGCTGAGCGCGCGGTACAGGTCGGTGACCGGGTGGTGAGCCCCGGCACCTGAATTTACCCATCATCGGGATCTGAGTCCGGCAGGGATCGCCGCAATATACTGATTCCCGATGAGCACATCTGGCTGAACCAGGGAGGGTCGGTCATGGATGAAAGAAGTACTGCCTGGCTAAGCGTCGGGCGAGCCGCCGTTCCTGATGCGGTCAAACAAGCGGTTCTTTCTGTTTTCCCTGATCCGATTGATGCCCTGAGGGCCGACGTATCTGCTATGAGGTCCAACAGGCAGTCGATGACCTCGAAACAGACTCTGGCCAGCTTTGTCAGGCATGATGAATTGCGACGGGATATCGAGTGGCTTTCGGCTCCTGGTCGTTCGGTGCTCGGTGTTTCTGACCCGCGCTTTTCGCGATTATTGCGGGAAATTCCCAACCCGCCGACGATCATCTATTGTGAGGGCGAACTTGGCCTCTTGGACCGGCCTGCCATCGCGGTGGTAGGAAGTCGTAATCCCACACCGGTCGGCTGTGAGAGTGCGATGCGCTTCGCAGGCGCGATTGGTGATCATCGGGTCACTGTGGTCAGTGGCTTGGCGCTGGGCATCGACAGTGTTGCTCACCGAGGCGCGTTGAATACCGCTGGCGCCACCGTCGCAGTTTGCGCCACAGGACTTGATACGGTTTATCCGCGTTGCCACCGCAACTTGGCCCGCGAGATTAAAGAATCGGGCCTGATACTTTCGGAATTCCCGCCGGGTATCGGTGTTCGCCGGCATCACTTTCCTCAGAGAAACCGGCTCATAAGCGGTCTGAGTCTTGGGACCCTGATTGTCGAGGCAGGGATCGGCAGCGGCAGTTTGATCACGGCAGGATTCGCTGCGGATCAGGGTCGAGAGGTTTTTGCACTGCCGGGTTCGGTGAATTCTCCGTTGTCACGCGGTCCGCACCAACTGATTCGAGATGGCGCTTGTCTGGTCGAGACGCCGAGCCAGATTCTGGAGGCGGTTTCCCTCGCAAAAGTCGGGCAAATAGGCCACGACGATCGGGTCGAAAAGCCGGCCAGAGATGGTGGTATTCTGGGTTTTGTCGACTTTGCGCCCACGCCAATCAACGAGATTGCACAGCGTTCTGGTTTGACGATGGCGAAAATTTCGGCCATGCTGATAAGGATGGAACTGCAAGGGCTGGTGGAAACCTGCGCCGGCGGGTATATCCGCTTACGCTAAACCGGCAGAAGAGTGAGCTGACTTTACTGCTCGGGTAAAGTAGTTTTTTTAAAAGATTCGTGGAGCGTTATGGGTAAATCGTTGGTTATCGTTGAGTCTCCGGCCAAGGCCAAGACCATTAACCAATACCTTGGGAAGGAGTATGTGGTCCGATCGAGCGTTGGCCACGTCCGTGATTTGCCCGTGAGTGGATCAAAAAAGAAGGTCGATCCCAAGAAGCGTGCTGAGCAAGCGGCCAAGACCCGCAAAATGTCGCCTGGGCAGAAGGCGCGGTACCGAAAGGAGAAAGCCCGCCGAGATTTGGTACTCAATATGGGCATCAATCCTGAGAAGGGATGGGAGGCGAATTACCAGGTACTGCCTGACAAGGTCAAGGTCGTCAACGAACTTCAAAAGCTGGCGGCTGAAAGTGATGCCATCTATCTCGCCACTGACCTTGATCGCGAGGGAGAAGCCATCGCCTGGCATCTCAAAGAGGTGATCGGCTCGGACTCTCAGCAATATCATCGGGTCGTCTTCAACGAGATCACCAAGAAAGCGGTTCAGGAAGCATTTGCACATCCAGGGAAACTGGATGAGGATAGGGTCCAAGCCCAACAGGCTCGTCGTTTTCTGGATCGGGTTGTGGGCTTCATGTTGTCACCGTTGTTATGGGCGAAGATTGCCCGNGGNCTGTCTGCCGGACGGGTCCANTCGGTGGCGGTCAGTCTGCTGGTGGAGCGCGAGCGTGAGATTCGCGCGTTTGTGCCNGAAGAATANTGGGAAATCTTTGCCGACACTCACGGCCCCCAGGGAAGTTTGCGTCTTGAGGTGGTCAAACAGGCTGGCGAAGCGTTTCGTCCGGTCAATGAGGAGGAAGCTCAGGCTGCGGTTGCTCTGTTACAGGCCAATGCCTACCAGGTCAGTGACCGCAGTGANAAAAAGACTCAGTCTCGACCGAATCCGCCTCTCATTACATCAACACTGCAGCAGGCAGCGAGCACGCGTCTTGGCTTTTCGGTCAAAAAGACAATGACGTTGGCCCAGCGCCTCTACGAAGCGGGCTTCATTACCTACATGCGTACGGACTCAACCCATCTGAGTGCGGATGCCGTATCGGCAGCAAGGAATCTTATTGCTCAGGCATACGGTGATGAGTACTTGCCGGCTTCCCCCAACGTCTACGCGAGCAAGGCAGATGCTCAGGAAGCGCATGAGGCCATTCGGCCAACGGACGCGAATCGAGCTGGTCGGCAGTTGTCATTGGAGCGTGATCAGGAACGACTATACGACCTTATTCGGAACTATTTCCTCGCCTCCCAAATGACCAATGCGCGTTTCTTGAGTTCCACGATCACGGTCCGCTGCGGTGAGTTCGAATTGCGAGCGCGGGGGAGAATTCTTCAGTTTGACGGTTACACCCGTGTACTGCCTCCTGCGGGCAAGCAGGAAGACAAAGTACTGCCTGATATCCCAACGGGACAGAGGCTGACCCTGGATGGCCTCGATCCCATCCAGAATTTTACAAAACCGGTTGGCAGATTCACTGAAGCCAGCCTGGTCAAGGAGTTGGAGAAGCGGGGTATCGGACGACCTTCGACCTATGCCTCCATCATCTCTACCATCCAGGACCGCGGATACGCCAAGCTCGTCAATCGACGCTTTTTTGCCCAAAAGGTCGGCGANATCGTGACAGACCGATTACGGGANAACTTTGAGGATCTGATGGACTATGGNTTTACCGCCGGCATGGAGGANANGCTCGATGAAATTGCGNAAGGNCACAAGAATTGGAAGGATGTNCTGGATGATTTTTATTCCGATTTTTGTNTTCAGCTGGAAGCAGCAANAGGGGAGGGTGAGGGCAAGTCGGCCGTAGGCGGCATGCGAGCCAACATCCCGACCGATACTGATGTGGCCTGTCCCACATGCGGTCGTCAGATGCAGGTGCGTACCGGGGCAACAGGAGTGTTTCTTGGGTGCTCCGGCTATGGCTTAAGTCCCAAAGAGCGATGCACGCAGACCCTTAATCTGATTCCGGGCGATGAGACAGAAGACGCTGCTGCTGATGACGACGACGAAGCGCGTCGGCTGGTCGACGTTCGTCGCTGCGGCATCTGTCAAAGCGCGATGGAGCCCTACCTGATTGATGAGACGCGCAAACTGCATATCTGTGGCAACAACCCAGACTGTGCCGGTTTCGAAATCGAAACCGGCGAATTCAAGTTAAAGGGGTATGACGGGCCGACGTTGGAGTGCGACAAGTGCGGGGCAGAGATGCAGTTGAAGACCGGGCGGTTCGGCAAATACTTTGGCTGTACGGCTGAGGGGTGCAAGAACACGCGCAAACTTCTTCGAAACGGCGAGCCCGCGCCGCCTAAGGCGGATCCTATTCCCATGCCGGATCTGCGCTGCGAAAAAGTGGACGATTTCTATCTGCTGCGAGACGGCGCGTCCGGGATTTTTCTCGCGGCGAGCCAATTTCCCCGCAACCGGGAGACACGAGCGCCTTTCGTCGGGGAGGTAGCAAGTGTTGCGGATCAACTGGACCCCAAGCATCGTTACCTGGCTGATGCGCCTTTGGAAGACC
>PAUU01000060.1 GCA_002713825.1 Acidiferrobacteraceae bacterium
TAGTCGGGTTGTCTCTCATTGCAGTTTCCTTATTGTCAGATGACTTCTCCGGCTGGCAGAACCTCTAGGCCTGCGTCTCTTTTTCCTGATGCGCGAAGATAGAGGTATAGCCATCGGACCAGTCGGGCGGCATCGGCACATGCAATTCCTCATGATGAGCGTATCCCGGTTCTTCGCCCCGAACCAGCACTCCATAGCGTGAACTGGGATACGCAGGGGCGGTATATGGAATGGCATCTGCGGCGCTGTATGTGAGCACCAGGACGGGTCGGCCCTGACTGCTCTGGTTCTGTCGCGAGCCGTGAATGGTCCGGCTGTGATGCACGCTGACAGTACCCGCAGGACCCGTGACGGCAACCGGGCCATCTGATCCAACGCCCGCCAAATCATTCTCCCGAACAGCTGCGGTCCATTCACCCCGCTCGTCGTAGTGCTCAAATATCGGACCCAGATGGCTTCCTGGATAAAGTTCAAGCGGCCCCTGCTCTGCAGCAACATCTTCCAGAAACAACAGAAACTGCATGGTTCCTGAATGCGTATGGGGATAAAAGACAAGATCCTGATGCCATTTCACCTCGGCACCGCCACCTGCCCATTTAAAGTTCAACATAATCTCTCGGAACCGGACATTGGGTCCCAAAAGATCAGCCGCAATATCGGGAATAACCGAATCTGCACAAATGCCCCAAAATTCAAAATCCAGGTCGTCAAGGTAGGCTGCACGCCTTAATCGGGGGTTCTTTGCAGTGTGATTACTCTCCAGATCAATCTCTTTAGAAGACTCTGTGAGTTCGCGCGTCTTTTCTACGATGCGGTCCGCCGCAACCCGCAAGGGAACTAACGCTTCAGTACTGATCAACGAAGGAAAAACAAGATACCCTTGCTCGTAGTATTGCTCGCGCTGCGCCTGATCGATAACTGCCGGGGCCTTGGCAAAAATCTCTTCAAGTTTCATCGTCCCTCCTAAAATCGTTTTCCTCTGAAAAACTGCCCGCATAACGGTTACGCGCGCAAAGGTCGGTACCGCGCATCAGATAGAGCGGCACCCTTTGGAGATTTCTCAACTCTTGCTCATTAAGCGATGGGTATGGGCTCGACGCGTTCTGCTTTTGCTCTATCTCTCTGTCATAGTAGGAGCTCGTCGGCATAAATCTCAAGGTCATACCGCGGCGCGAATGATCCGACCGATTCGGCTCCGATCCGTGCACAAGATACACATCATGCAAGGATATCTGTCCTGCCTCCAGCACCAGATCCACGGCTTCTGATTCCTGGAACTGGTCCTGAGTGAGTTCCTGATTCAGTGCGAGACCCGGCGCATTATTGATTTGATGTTTCCGAACCTGTTTGCCTAAATGCGACCCTGGAATAAACCGCAAGCACCCGTTTTCGGGGGTGGCATCATCGATCGCCATCCAGACCGTACAGGTTGCCAGAGGCCGCATCGCCCAGTACTCGCCATCCTGATGCCAGGGAGTGCGAGTTCCCACCTGAGCAGGTTTGGCGAAAAAACTCGAGTTCCATAGAGCAAAATTATTCCCAAGCACCTGTCCCACCATATTCAGAATGGTTTCGTCGCGAGCAAATTCCAGAAAACACGGATCTAACGGAATCAGTGCTGGGCAGTAATCCGAAAACGCCGGGTAGCGCTCGATAAACTGGCAATGCGCCGCGCGAATTCTGGTCAGGGTGGTCTCGCTCAACCGATAATCAGGAACAACGAAGCCTAATTTATAGTAGCGGGCTAATTCTTCATCCGTTAGCATGTTTGTACTACCCCGGGGCTCACATGGTGTCTCGTAGCAATCGGCTTATTACGGGCTGCCCTTAAAGTGAGACTGGAAAGGAGTTATGACAACTCCATTTTTAGCAACCTGCCGTAACCGTTGATCGGGGCATCGTAGCCAGTCGTACGGACAGACTCCCAGAACAGCGCCTGATTGGCACACACCACGGGTTTATTCAGCGCCTGCTCTATCTCATCGACCACGTCCACAGCGCGGATAGCCGTACAGGAGATAAACAGCGCATCAGCATCATCCCGGTCTGCCTCTTTAGCCGCGCTGACGATCGCTTCCGGAGGAATACGTGCCATATCGTTATCGTTCGCGAAATGAAAACTTGTTATCGCAGTGACCTGCGGTCCGTGTTCTTGAATGTAATCCACCAGAGACGCATTGACGTCATCGGTATAGGGCGTCAGTACCGCAATCCTTTCAGCGTTGAACTGGTTGAGGGCTCGCAGTCCGGCCGTAATCGGCGTAATAACCGGTATACCTGGTCGGACGCTGCGGATATTCTCCGCTACCGTGTCATACCCCATCGCGGCCGTGCCTGAGGTGCAGCAATACACCATCGCATCCAACCGGCCGTCGGGAATAATCAGTGAAGCGGCATCGGCAAGCCGCGGGCCCATGGTCTTGAGGTTTTCAACCGTGCATGGATTGACGTTAAGCACCCGTGAAACGAAAACGGCGACTTCATCGCCTGGGCGCATGTTCATAAAGTCACGCTCCACCACGTAATCACTCGCCAGAGCGATCAGCCCAATCCGGTGAGCTCCGGGTCCGTTGTCAAGCGTGGTCTGCGCTTTCAGCTCGGCGGCAGAAAATGCCGAGGCCGACTGTGTTGATGACACTGAGCTCATAGTTGCACCCGATATGGCCTAACCAAGGACCCGGACAAGATCCTCGCACAGGTCATCCGAATCTTCCAGTCCGACCGAAAGGCGGTACACCCCGTCTCCGGCGAATTCCCGATAGGCAGCGAGTTGCTCACCAGACAGGCCATAACTCGATGCCATCAGGTCATCGGTTCCCATCCAGCAAATCAGACTGCGATGATGACCAAGCGACACCGCATAGTGAATGATCTCAAGATCTGACATCATCTTCTGCGCAAGATCCGCGCCTTGGTCGATCTGAAATGACAGCATGCCGGAAAAGTTGTCCATCTGTTTTTTCGCAAGATCGTGATGCGGATGACTCACAAGACCTGGATACAGCACTTTTTTGACCTTTGGGTGCGCCTCGAGGAAATGCGCAACCGCCATCGCGTTGACCTCATGAGACTCCATACGTATCGGCAACGTTGCCAGTCCCCGGTTGATCAGCCACGCGTTAAAGGGGCTCATCACGCCACCCACATGAATCTGGCCGTCAGTCTCAATGGCGCGCATATGCTCTTCTGAAGCCAGTACCGCACCCCCCATGGCATCGCCATGGCCACAGCAGTACTTGGTCAGCGAATGAATAACGTAATCAGCACCCAGGGTCATCGGACGGGTGGCCATGGGGGAGGCAAAAGTTGAATCAATCGCCAGTCGAGCGCCATGCTGGTGAGCAATCTCAGCCACCGCCGCGATATCAGTGATGCGAGTCGTCGGGTTGGCAGGCGTCTCTCCCCAGACCAATACTGTCTCTGGCGTTACCGCCTGCTCCAGTGCATTCAGGTCGGAGAAATTCGCCGTTACGACCTCGATGCCCATGCGCTTAAGGTCATTACGGGCGAGCTCTGCGGTACCAGGATAGTTGGCATCGCTCATGACGAGACGATCCCCCGTCTTCAGGACACTGAAAAGCACAGCCGAGGTCGCCGCCATACCTGAGGCAAAACACCGACATGCCGGTGCCTCTTCCAGTACCGCCATTTTGTCTTCCAGCTGTTGAACCGTTGGGTTGCGCCAGCGACTGTAAATAAACGGCGCGTCTTCAGGAATATCATAAGCAGAAAAACCTACTGGCTCGTCCAGCACGAATGTGCTCGACATCACGATGTTGGGAGCCGATGCCCGGGTAACCGGATCGGGTGCCTCACCCGCATGTACCGCCAGCGTGCGGGTTTTTCTGTTTTTCTGATCGTGCTGTCGCGCCATTGTGATTCCTTTAATGAATTGTCAGTCCTTTACAGGTCGATATTGTGAGCGACAAGATGAGCGTGTCAAAAGGCCTGATGTCGCATTTACGCTAGTGAAACTCGCATACTGGCTTTCTGAGCACATCCATCAGCGGATCGACCCCCAACCCGGGTTCTGACGGCGCGGTCATATAGCCGTCTGCGACCTGCGGGCCGCCACTGGCAATAGCGATGCTCGCGTAGTCGTGAAATGCTGACGACTGAAAATGAAATGCCCGTGGTGTCGACTGCGCCAGATGCGCAATCGCAGATGTCGCGATCTCTCCTCCCCAACTGTCTTCGATGGTCATAACAATACCCAGTTGAACACAAAGATCCCGCACCTGACGAGCGCGGGTGAGCCCTCCCATCCGGTTGATCTTCAGATTGATCAGATCCATCGCATTATCACGATGTCCGCGCAACAGGATCGGTAATCCATCCATACATTCATCCAGAATGACTGGCAGGTTGGTGTGCTGGCGTACCGCGAGGCACTCTTCGTAACTAAGGCAGGGCTGCTCAATAAAGCACGACAATTGACGCTCCTGGAACATTTGCTCTACCGCACCCACCACACGTAGAGCATCGTGCTGCTTCCAACCGGTATTGGCATCTGCATCCACAACATCGCCCGGCTGCATCTCGGCAAGTACCCTTCTGAAGCGTTCTATATCGGTCTCGGGATGTTCTCCTACTTTGATCTGGAAATGATCAAAGCCTGACTGACGATACTCAACAAAACGCTCTGCCATCAGTCCTGGATCGGCGCGCGCCACAACTTTAAATAGTTGTACCCGTTCCTGGAGTCTGCCGCCCAGTAACTGATACACCGGCATGCCCGTTGCCTTGCCCAGGATATCCCAGCAGGCCATATCGATTGCGGACTTGACGTAGGGGTGGCCCTTTAGGAGTTCATCCATTCTGAGATTAACCTTGTCCAACTGGGTCGGGTCCTCGCCCATAAGGCCAGGAGCCAGCACCGACACACCCGTGCGCACCCCTTCTGCGTATGCGGCAAGATAAGAGGGCCCCAACGGACAACTTTCTCCTACGCCCGTTAAACCCTCATCGGTATCAATGAGGACAACCGTACTGTCAAAAGCCGAAAAGGACTGGGTGGACCAACTGTACGCACCCTCCTTCATCGGCAGGTCGACCTGGAATATGCGAATTCGAGATATTTTCACCGGGGTCCTCTCCTGGATGGGCGCAAATTAGCGAAAGCCGCTTTGGGTTTTATCGAACTACCGCTGCCTGTTCGATATGTCGAGCCGCAGCCTGAGCCACGGCGTCATTATCAATTACAAAGCCCAAACCTGGCGCATCGAAGACACCAAGTTTAGCGTCCTCAAGCGATAAATCTGGGCTGGCGATCACATCTGAAGTCAGCAAGTGATTCATGTACTGATTGGCATCATCTAGGTTGGGAATCACAAGCCCTGCCTGATGCGCGGCACACGTCGTGATGCCGGTCTCGTACAAGCCATGAAGGCAAATATTAAGTCCGCCTTTCCTCGCGGCAGCCGCCGCTTCCATAAGAGGGCCGATGCCGCCGGCTTCGTGCAGGCCGAGCACGATGAGATCGGCCGCCCCCATTTGAGTCACCGCCGCGACATCAACCGCATTGAAGACAGATTGATCCGCCGAGATTGCAACGGAGCTTGCATCCTTGATCTCCTTAAGAGCGCTGAGACTGCGGTGATCGCAAGGCTGTTCGATCATCTCAGGGTTAAACGCTTTCAGGGACTCGATCATGCGTATTGCGTCAAGCGGATCCCAGGCTTCGTTCGGGTCTAGCCGCAAACGGATATCAGGGCCCACCGCCTCACGGACGTGCCGTACGATCTCCATATCAAGCTCGTCACCCCGCCCCACCTTACAATAGATCGTGCGGTGCCCCTGCTGAACCAAAGCTACAGCATCTCGGGCAAGGTCTTTGGGCTCCGAACCCTGAATGAAACCAAAGTACTCAACGTACTGCCGCTGTGCACCGCCCAGCAGTTCATAAACCTGCCGATCAAGCGCTTTCCCCTGTAAATCCCAAAGGGCCATCTCCAAACCTGCCAACACTTGCCCACCAAAACGCGGCGCACTACCGGTTCCCCGAAACTGAAAAAGTGACTGATAACAGACGGTCATCAGGCGGTCTCGATCAAAGACAGACTGGCCGATCAGACATTTTGCCGCCTCTTCGACAAAAGCCTGCACCCCTTTTGCGGTAGGTGTTGCCAGACACTCCCCAAACCCCACGAATCCGTTTTCGCCGCAGATCTCAATCAATAAGACCTCCGCACCTTGCGTGACCCCCTGAGACCAGTAATAGGGCTGGGCATAGGGGATCAAAAGCGGCGTGAACTTGATTTCTCTAATTTTCATGAGTTTATGGCCCTTCTATGGGGTCATTAGGTCCTGAATCTATCCATGCCCGGCAGAAGAGTCGTGCCGATAAAGATCAGTACGAACACTACCCAAAGCGTCACCAAACTGATTTCAAACCGAACTAGAATCGCACTCCGAAGCATATAAAGTAATATTCTGACCATTCAGCCGCAATAGTTTATCGTCGCTTTGGATCTGATAACCTGCGGGCTTGCAGTCGATGTGAGAGGGCGGTTAGGATCTTGTAATCGTTCTGAGGATAGCAAATCCAGCTGAACGTGACTGCTTACAAAAATCACATGGAGCACACGATGAAAAACTCAAAGATAGAACAACTTATTCAACAGGACACCGCCCTNAAGCAGGCGCTTGGCGATCCACGCGTTACGCGTCGTGATTTTCTTGCTTTCGCAGGTGCGATGGGTCTGTCAACTGCCATGGGCAGCGCCCTTTGGTCCGGCCGTGCACTGGCCGCCACGCCAAAGAGAGGCGGGCATATGGTTTCCGGACTTAACGACGCGAACACCGGCGATTCACTTGATTGCGGCCTATTTAACGCAACGTACATGATCTGCGTAAGCCGCGCTTTCCGTGACAGCCTCGTTAATGTTGGTCAGGACAACAGCATGGAGCCAGCGCTGGCTGAAAGCTGGGAAGCAAGCGCTGATGCGAAAGTATGGCGCTTCAACATCCGCCAAGGGGTTGAGTTCCACAATGGCAAGTCACTGACAACCGGTGACGTCGTCGCATCAATCAATAAGCATCGCGGGGAAGATACCACCTCATATGCGAAAGGAGTTTTTTCCGGGATCTCCGACGTGCGCGTGGATGGTAATGCAGTAGTGGTCGAGCTTGCCGACGGCAACGCCGACGCCCCCGCGCTCTTTACCGATTATCATTTTAATATCATGCCATCAAAAGATGGTGTCGCTGAATCGTTGTCCGATGCAGGGACGGGGCCTTACCTCCTGAAGGAATACAACCCGGGCGTAAAGACTGTTTTAGAGCGTAACCCCAATGCGTGGCATCCGGACGGTGGCGCTCT
The DNA here is from genome assembly GCA_002713825.1 of Acidiferrobacteraceae bacterium. Lineage (GTDB taxonomy): Bacteria > Pseudomonadota > Gammaproteobacteria > Arenicellales > UBA868 > UBA868. Next base: position 7,322 of record PAUU01000060.1, read on the forward strand.
AGCTGACTCTCATGAGGTCCTCGCGATTCTGGATGATACGGCTCGCCAAAGTGCGCTGATTAGTGGATCAGTAGATGTCATTAACCGGCCCGCGCTGAAAGGTATTGCACGTCTTAAGAAAGTTAAGGGTGTCAACATTGTCGATGTTGCGAGTAACTTGGCATTCACGCACCCCATGAGAATGGATGTAACACCTTTCGACAACATGGATTTNCGGACCGCACTGAAACTTTCAACACCGCGTCANGAGTTCATCGACAAAGTNCTCTTTGGATACGGNGCGATCGGGAACGATCAACCGCTCGGTCCAGGATTTACCAGTTATGACACCAACCTGAGCGTCGAATATGATCTGGACAAGGCCAAGCATCATCTGAAAAAGTCGGGTCATGAAGGCGTCAAGATTGATCTCAGCGCATCAAACACATCCTATGGTGGCGCGATGGATGCCGCTCAATTGTTCCAGCAACATTGGGCCAAGATCGGAGTCAATCTGAACATTGTTCAGGAACCCCAAGACGGGTATTGGAACAACGTCTGGAACGTAAAACCGTTCTGTACCTGCTACTGGGGCGCAAGACCGGTCGAGGACATGATCCTATCAATCGCTTACCTCTCATCTTCGCCGTGGAACGATACCCTGATCAAGAACGCGCGGGTCGACGAACTCGTGGTAGCTGCTCGGGGTGAGTTGGATCAGGCCAAACGTACGGCGATGTATCAAGAAGTCCAGCATATTATTTCCAAAGAAGGTGGGACCATTATTCCTGCGTTTGGCACGGATGTCGCCGCGACGAGGGATACCATCGGCGTCGGTGACCAAATCGGTGGAGGTTGGGAAATGGATGGAGGTCACTTCCTCAAAAGATGGTGGAAAGCTTAAGAACTTTTCCTTGAGCAACCAAATAAGCGGCCTGCGGGCCGCTTATTTTTTGCACTTACGTCTTAGCGCAATTTATTCCCATTCCGACTGGGTTGCTGGCGTGTTACTGGCGGGTGGAGTAATCTCCATGTGCAAGTTGAACTTTTCGTCATATCGAGGTTAGCGGTATAGCCACTAACTTCACTAAAAAGCAATGAACAGAATTCTCTTAATGGTGTTACAGCGCTTTGGCCTTGGGCTGCTGACACTATTCGTAGTGTCTATCATTATTTTCGTAGGAGTTGAGTTCCTGCCGGGAGACATTGCAGAAGCTCTATTAGGGCAAGGCGCTAGCCCTGAAAATGTCGCGGCCTTGCGACATGAATTAGGTCTGGACCGACCCGCCCACATCCGCTACATCGACTGGTGGGCGGGCGTTATGCAAGGCGACCTTGGCACTTCACTTGCCAACCGACGGGACATTGCAGAGCTAATTACCTTCCGTCTCTCAAATACCCTTTTTCTCGCACTGACAGCGGCCGCTATATCAGTTCCTCTTGCATTGATTCTGGGAGTCCTGGCAGCTCTTTACCGAAACGGTATCTACGATCGATCCGTAAATGTCGTCACCTTGGGCGCTGTATCGGCACCTGAGTTCCTNACGGCTTATGTGCTGATACTCTACTTCTCGGTGAAGCTTGGCTGGTTCCCAAGTCTTTCGAATATTGATGCCAACACACCGTTTATTGAAAAATTGCACCAGGCTACTCTCCCGGCGGTCACTTTGATGGCCGTCATTCTCGCCTACATGATGCGCATGGTTCGAGCCTCCATCATCAATTTGCTGGCAAGCGCCTACATTGAAATGGCGCATCTCAAAGGAATGCCAAAATTGCGAGTCATTGTTAAACACGCCCTACCGAACGCATGGGCGCCCATCGCAAATATTATTGCAATCAGTCTTGCTTATCTGGTTGTGGGNGTGGTTGTTGTAGAGGTTGTATTCATTTATCCAGGGCTAGGTCAGTTAATGGTTGATTCTGTTTCGAACCGTGACATTCCCGTTGTCCAGGCCTGCGCCATGATCTTTGCCGGCACCTATATCCTATTAAATCTGACCGCCGACATTGTCTCGATCTGCACCAACCCTCGGCTCTTACATCCAAAATGACTGGCGGAGAAACCCCTTCGCTGGACCCGAAAATCAATCGGCCACGGCGCACGCGTCTGCAAGGCGCGTTACGAGAGGTCCTTAGAGCGCCGATTACGGCCAAATTTGGAATCCTGGTGATTCTGGTTTATGGCTTCGTGGCTATATTTGCCCCAGTTCTGACCCCATACGGCGAAACCGAGATCGTGGGTCCCGAGTTTGACGTCTGGGGTGAGAAATTCATTCTAGGCACAGACGGTCTTGGCCGTGACATGCTGACCCGGCTCCTCTTCGGCGCCCGCAATACAGTTGGCATTGCCTTTATTACCACCTGCCTCGCTTTTCTGATCGGCGGCCTAACCGGCCTGCTCGCCGCAATTTATGGCGGCTGGCTAGACCAGATCTCCAGCCGGATCGTAGATGTGCTGATGGCTATTCCTCAGCTNATTTTTGCACTGATGCTGCTGGCTATTTTCGGCACCTCGATTCCGACGCTGGTCATCGTGATTGCCACACTGGATGCCACTCGAATTTTTCGCGTGACTCGNGCAGTCAGCCTGAACGTCGTCGTGTTGGATTACTTTGAAGCAGCAAGGCTTCGGGGAGAACGGATTTTCTGGCTGTGCATTCGAGAGATTCTGCCCAATATTACGGCGCCGCTGATGGCGGAGTTTGGCCTGCGTTTTTGTTTTGTCTTCCTGATGATTGCCGCGCTCAGTTTTCTTGGACTGGGGATTCAGCCGCCCACGGCAGACTGGGGATCGATGGTTCGGGAAAACGCCGTGCTCATCACTTATGGAGATATCNCCCCCGTCCTACCCGCAATCGCAATTGCGATCCTGACGCTCGGNGTTAACTTCCTCGTGGACTGGTTCCTGCACAAGTCCAGCGGCCTCAAGGATGGGCATTAACAGCAACTCGTTGCGTATAAGCTAATGACAGACCGACTGCTAGAAATCCGTAACCTTGAGATCGATGGCGAAAGCGATGAGGTCTGGCATGAAATCATCAAAGGCCTTGATCTCGATCTCGACCGGGGAGAGGTCCTTGGTCTGATCGGGGAATCGGGCGCGGGGAAATCCACACTGGGTCTTGCCGCGATGAACTTTGTTCGGCCGGGATGCCGCATCCGTGGCGGCACGATCCGCTTTGACGGTCAGGAACTTACTGAGCAGTCGGAGACCACACTGCGCAGACTGCGTGGTGTCCGGATCGCCTATGTCGCACAAAGTGCCGCAGCATCTTTTAACCCCGCACATCAACTGATTGACCAGTTCTCCGAGATCCCAGTGGTCCATAACGTCAAAAACCGCCAGGATGCAGAAGCCGATGCCAAGGATCTCTACCGGCGGGTACTGCTTCCCGACCCCAACGGTATCGGGTACCGCTATCCCCATCAGGTCTCGGGCGGGCAACTGCAGCGGGCTATGACTGCCATGGCACTATCCTGCCGACCCGATCTCATCATTTTTGACGAGCCGACTACCGCACTGGATGTCACAACCCAGATTGAGGTCTTGACCACGATCCGGGATATTGTTCGCGAATTCAACACGGCTGCGATTTACATCTCTCATGATCTGGCTGTGGTAGCACAAATGGCCGACCGCATCATGGTGTTGCGCTACGGAGAACTCGTCGAGGAATCGACTACGCGTCAAATGATGTCGGATCCCAAAATGGACTACACGAAGTCANTGTGGGCAGTTCGCTCATTCAAGAAAGAGACCGAAACCGCCGCGACCGAGATCAATCCGGTAGTCAAAGTTGATAACGTTACCGCAGGATACGGCAAGGAGGACATTCTCAAAAACATCACTTTTGAGATTCACCGTGGACAGACTGTCGCCATCGTTGGTGAATCAGGCAGCGGTAAGAGCACAGCGGCGCGGGTTATCACCGGACTGCTACCACCACGTCTAGGCCAAGTTCAATTCAACGGTGAGACGCTGCCCAAAAGTTTTAAATCCAGAAACAAAGATCAGTTGCGTCACGTCCAGATGATCTACCAGATGGCTGATACCGCACTAAATCCCCGGCAACGCATCCGCAATATCATCGGCAGGCCCCTCAGTTTCTATCTCAATCTGAGAGGGAAACAAAAAGAAGAGCGGATACGCGAACTGTTGTCCCTGATTGAATTGGAGCCAGATTTATATATAGACCGGTATCCGGGTGAGCTATCGGGCGGTCAGAAACAGCGCGTCAGTATCGCGCGAGCACTGGCAGCTGAGCCCGAATTCATTATCTGTGACGAAGTAACCTCCGCCCTCGATCAGCTCGTTGCGGAAGGAATCCTGAGACTGCTTGATCGACTGCAAAGAGAATTCAATCTTGCGTACATGTTTATCACCCACGACCTCGCCACGGTCAAAGCGATTGCAGATAACGTCGTGGTGATGCTGCAGGGTGAGATTGTGGAGCAGGGTCCGAAAACCGACGTGTTTTCACCACCCCATCATGAATACACAGAGCTTCTGCTGTCATCAGTGCCAGAGATGGATCCGGACTGGCTCAATGAATTGATCGCGCACCGAAACAAACACGGTGTGATGACTTCAACATCAACTTCCTGATTTTCTCTGACGAGAAAAATTGTTTTAATCGCTGGCGTCCAAATTGGAGGTGTGGAACAGTTTGACGACGGTTTCCCGAATATCCCACCTCACCCGCTGCCCTTTACGCGTACAAATACTGTCGCCCGGAATGCACTCAATGGGTGCTTGCCCTCCCAAAGTCAGAATCAACCGACCCTGCAAAATGGTTTGCAGCTCGTCTCCCAGCTCATTGCAATCGAAGACACCTTCCGTGCAGCGCCAAACTCCCAGTCGGGCAGTACCGTCAGGACTCACATAATCGATGCGACCTGAGGCAGCCGGGTTGCCCTGCACAATCACATAGTCAGACGCCTTGTTGTCGAAGGGCCAGTGCTCAAGATCATCGAGCGGATCATCTTTTCGATAGCGACGCATGATCCCTTTCTCTTTAGCGATCGATCAACGACTTAAGGCGCGATATGCGGCCCGTAGGGTGTTGTCGTTAGCACCTCTGCACCGTCCGCACCCAGCAGAACGGTATTAGAGATGAAGTAGTTTCCACGACCCGTTTCAGTAAACCACGACATCAAATGAAAGGTCATGCCCTCTCGCATCTCACGGTCAGAATCATGGCGCAGACCCGTGACCCGTGGTCCCCCCGTCCACGCGGGCGGAAAGCCGATACCGACTAGATACCCACAATGATGGCGACGGTACTCATGCATGCCCGCTCCATCCACGACCGACTGCCAACCGTTGTAAACGTCTTTCGCTCTGGCGCCGACTTTGAGCGCCCTTAACGTCGCATCAAAAGCCTCGCCGCATATATTCGCCATCTCGGCATCCTCATCAGAGATCCTGCCGATATTCACCAGCCGGCCCATGGGAGCGTTATAGCGGGACACACAGCCCGCGATCTCAAGGAACACCGCCTCATGATGTTCACCATCTCCCCAGGTGGTGTGCTCCTCCGCCATGCGGTGAGACGGGCGCAAGAAAGGGCCAAAGCCGGGTGGTGTTCCTCCCGCACGGGTCATCGCTGCAAGACACTCGGCTGCGACATCCGCTTCTTTGGCGCCATCATGAATGGCATGGATTGCAGCCTGCGTGCCGGCGTCGGAGGCAACGGCGGCGCTTCTCATGAAACGCTGCTCTTCGGTGGACTTCACCAGTCGCATCTCATCCAGCATCCCCGTGATATCCACCCAGGATGCGTCGTCAATGCCTTGCTTGAGGGCCTCTCCCATCGCGTAAGACAGCCCTGCAGAAGCTGATTCCAGACCGATCATTTTGCCGGAACCCGCGCCGTTCAGGTGTTTAACCACAACATCAGCTGCGCTCTCGGAATCTGAATGCCCGATGAACGTCGCGTTTCGCACCTGGTTACGAATCGCCACGTGTTCCATTGCCCGGGTCACGAGCACTAGTTCACCTTCAGCCGCCACGATAAGGACGTGCGGCGCAAAATAACCCCAATGATCCAATCCCGTGAGATAGAACACATGCTCCGGCGCACTCAACAAGACCAGATCAAGACCGCGGATCGCCATTTCCTGGCGGGTGGCTGCCAGACGACGGCTCAGCTCGTCATCCGAGAAAGGGTTCGAGTGCATAACTGGGTCCTTTGATTATTGGATTTACTGTGCCACTTCAGGCGCGATTCCGGCCGAAACACAACGCCGCGTTAGCCGCGTCCGACGAAAGGCATATCCCGGGCCATCACATTCATGAAAAGCACGTTGGTATCGAGTGGCAACTCAGCCATATGCAGCACGCTGGTTGCGACATGATGCACATCCATAAGCGGTTCTGCCAATATAGTGCCATTAGGCTGGCGGGTTCCCTCTCCCAATGGTCTCGCCATGTCTGTCAGTGCGTTACCGATATCAATCTGGCCGCAGGCGATATTGTGCTGGCGGCCGTCGAGTGCCAGGCTTCGGGTCAGACCTGACATGGCATGCTTGCTGACCGTATAGGGAGCGCTATTGACCCGCGGCACATATGCCGAAATCGAGCCATTATTGATAATCCGGCCTCCTTTCGGATCCTGGGCTTTCATCTGACCGAATGCCCGCCGGGCGCACAAGAAAGCACCATGCACATTGGTATCAAGCACGGCCTGCCATTCAGAAATCTCGAGCTCATCAACATCAACAGCACGCGCACCAATACCTGCATTATTGAAAAGAAGATCAATCCGACCAAAGCGCGCGATAGCAGCATCAAAGAGTCGGTCCACCTCTTCGGAATGACGAAGATCTGCCGCATGGCATAAGACGGCGTCGGACCCTGCATCAGATTCTGAGGCTGCTGCCTCCAACAGTTCACCGCGCCGGCCCGTCAGCGTCACACAATACCCATTTTGTAGCAGCATCTGCGCAACCGCTTTGCCGACACCAGTACCTGCACCGGTCACAAGGGCTACTTTCGATTGATCTGTCATGGTTTCTGTTGTTCCCTGATTTCTATTGTTCCCTAAACAGAAAAGACATTCTTGGAAGAAAGATATTCTGCGACCTGATCGGCCAGCACTTCTGGCGTGTACTCTGAGCCATGCAGTGTGATCTCAGGCCAGCTTGGCGCCTCATAGGCTGAGTCGATACCGGTAAAGTTTTTCAGCTCACCAGTCCGTGCTTTTTTGTAGAGGCCCTTGGGATCACGGGATTCACACACCGCAAGCGGCGTATCAACGAATACCTCGACGAAAAGGATATCTCCAGCCACGAGGCGAGCCATCTCACGTTCATTGGCAAAGGGTGAGATGAATGAAGCGATGACGATGAGCCCTGCATCAGCCATGAGTCTTGCCACTTCCGCGACCCGGCGGATATTCTCTACCCGATCGGCGTCGGTAAATCCAAGATCCCGGCAAAGTCCGTGGCGCACGTTGTCACCGTCAAGCAGGTAGGTATGCTGCCCCTCGCTGTGCAGTTTCTGCTCAAGAGCATTGGCAACCGTCGACTTGCCTGATCCTGACAAACCCGTAAACCAGACTACGCAAGGCTGGTGATTATGGGCGCGTGCTCTGGCAGCTTGATTGACGGTGGTCTGGTGCCAGGAAATGTTCGTCGAGCGGCGAAGTGCGAAATCGATAATGCCGATGCCAACAATCCCACCCCCGGCGCTGTCCAGAAACAACGCCACAGGAGATGTTGCGTCTGCCTTTTGAGGATCAAACGGCACGGGCGCATCGAGCGCGATCTTGCAGTAAGCCGCTCGCCCCTTCTGCAGGACTTTTGCTGCCAGATGCTCTTTGCTTTGCTGATCGATCTCATAGGTGAGGTCTGTGACCTGCACGCCGAAGTCCTGGCCAGCCGCCAGTCCTCGATAACTCCGCTCAGGCAACATCGGCTCGTCACCCAGCCAGATGATGTGGCTGGCAAATTGATCTGCCGCAACAGTATCCTGCGCGGGGCGTTGCGACGCCTGCTTCCGGAGTTCACTCTCGGGAGCGTTGGCCAGATTCAATAAAGATCGAAGCGGTCCCCCTTGGGTAGTTTCTGATGTGTGAGTGTTCAAAATTTTTGTGCCTTTCCAACATTCAAGACTCAAGCGTCCATCAGTTCTGCTTCAAGCGGAAACAGCGACAACAGTTCATAACCGCTTTTGGTGACCAGAACCTGCTGCTCAAGTTTAACGCCGTCGGGCTCGCCGACCGCACCCATATAACTTTCGACACAAATGACCATATCCTTCTCAATCACGCCATCATAGGGGTTCTCTCCCCGGAATGCGGGTTTCACCTGGGGATACTCATCAGACATCCCTACGCCGTGAATGAGACAGGGATAGGCGTTTTGGTGAAATTCTTCGGCCGGGACATAGGCGCGTTTTTGAAATTCACTCAGGCTGAGGCCGGGCCGAATCAGGGCAAGGTTGTGACTGATCTCCTCCCAGGCAAGTTGGTAAAGTTCACGCTGTCTCACCGTGGCGCGCGCGGGACCACAGAGAAAGGTACGGGAGACATCTGCGAAATAACCGCGTGGACCCACCATATCCGTATCCAAGCCCACAAGATCCCCTGACTGCACCTCTCTGAGCGATGCTTCCTGAAGCCAGGGGTTAATCCGAGGTCCTGATGCCAACATTCGACCCTCATGCCAGTCTCCGTTATTGGCGAGATTTGTGTAGTTCAGCAATCCCCAGAGCTGGACCTCGCTGACGCCCGGTCGCAGCGCCTGC
>PAUU01000061.1 GCA_002713825.1 Acidiferrobacteraceae bacterium
CGCGGATACGCCAAGCTCGTCAATCGACGCTTTTTTGCCCAAAAGGTCGGCGAAATCGTGACAGACCGATTACGGGAGAACTTTGAGGATCTGATGGACTATGGCTTTACCGCCGGCATGGAGGAGAGGCTCGATGAAATTGCGAAAGGCCACAAGAATTGGAAGGATGTACTGGATGATTTTTATTCCGATTTTTGTATTCAGCTGGAAGCAGCAAGAGGGGAGGGTGAGGGCAAGTCGGCCGTAGGCGGCATGCGAGCCAACATCCCGACCGATACTGATGTGGCCTGTCCCACATGCGGTCGTCAGATGCAGGTGCGTACCGGGGCAACAGGAGTGTTTCTTGGGTGCTCCGGCTATGGCTTAAGTCCCAAAGAGCGATGCACGCAGACCCTTAATCTGATTCCGGGCGATGAGACAGAAGACGCTGCTGCTGATGACGACGACGAAGCGCGTCGGCTGGTCGACGTTCGTCGCTGCGGCATCTGTCAAAGCGCGATGGAGCCCTACCTGATTGATGAGACGCGCAAACTGCATATCTGTGGCAACAACCCAGACTGTGCCGGTTTCGAAATCGAAACCGGCGAATTCAAGTTAAAGGGGTATGACGGGCCGACGTTGGAGTGCGACAAGTGCGGGGCAGAGATGCAGTTGAAGACCGGGCGGTTCGGCAAATACTTTGGCTGTACGGCTGAGGGGTGCAAGAACACGCGCAAACTTCTTCGAAACGGCGAGCCCGCGCCGCCTAAGGCGGATCCTATTCCCATGCCGGATCTGCGCTGCGAAAAAGTGGANGATTTCTANCTGCTGCGNGACGGNGCGTCCGGNATNTTTCTCGCNGCGAGCCAATTTCCCCGCAACCGGGAGACACGAGCGCCTTTCGTCGGGGAGGTAGCAAGTGTTGCGGATCAACTGGACCCCAAGCATCGTTACCTGGCTGATGCGCCTTTGGAAGACCTACAAGGCAATCCTGCGCAAATCCGTTACAGCCGTAAAACTCGCGAGCAATACGTTATGACCGAGTTGGATGGCAAGGCAACGGGATGGAAGGCTTTCTATCGTGGCGGTCGGTGGGAGGTGCCAGAAACAGTGCCTTCGGTGCGAAAAACTATTCGCAAGAAAACCAAGGCTGCGAAGAAGAAATCGAAAACCGCGAAAAAGGCCGCGAAAAAGAAAACCGCTGGCACTCCCGCAACCCAGCCTTAAGCCGTTAATCCGCTCCTAAAATAGCCCCTCTATGGGGTCCTCCGCGGACTGTGCATGTGGGGTCGTCGGCTGCGTGCCGGTTACAAAAAATTCAAGGTAACCGTCCGGGTCTTCTTCGTCAGTGGGTAACCCGGTCTCGCGGTTCACGCGCAGGCGGATGATGTTATTCGGAACGCGCGTTCTGTGATGTGCTTTGCCCGACAAGGCCGCTTCCATGAAATCTATCCAGATGGGCAGTGCGGCCCGCGCGCCTGACTCTCCCTGACCCAGATCCTGTGGGCGGTCAAAACCGACCCAGACAGTGGCAACGATATCGGTACTGTATCCGGTGAACCAGGCGTCAAAATAGTTGTTGGTCGTCCCGGTTTTGCCCGCGGCGTCATCCCGGTTCAGTCTTTGGGCCGCCTGACCGGTACCGGAACGAATGACTTCACGCATCATGCTGTCGAGAAGAAAAGCATTTTCTGAGGAGACGACCTGCTGTGAGAAACGCTGGTCGGGCGAGCGTGGCGAATTATCTGATGACTCGGTCACCGACGTGCCGCAACCAGAACAGGACATCTGCCGGTTGGCGTATTCAACAATTTGTCCTGACGGATCTTCAACCCGTGTGATGAAAAAGGGCTCGACAAGATAACCGCCGTTGGCAAAGACACTATAGGCCCTGGCCACTTCCATTGGTGTCACCGTGGCCGAACCTAGAGCAAGCGATAGACCTTCAGGCAACCGACTGCGGTCGAAGCCAAACTTCTCGAGGTGGTCGCGTACCGCATCNACACCGAGNGCGCGGACCAACCGAACCGAGACCAGATTAAGGGATGTGCTGAGGGCTTCTCGCAGTCTCGTAGGTCCGAAAACCTTCTTGCTGTAATTTTGCGGTCGCCAGTCACCGCCCACGTTATCCTCAATGACGACTGGTGCTCCACTGACCAGGGTGGCAGGAGTAAATCTTTTTTCGAGTGCAGCAGAGTAGATGAAAGGTTTAATGTTGGAGCCGGGTTGGCGCAGCGCCTGCATTGCCCGGTTAAACTTGCTCTTGGCGAAATCAAAGCCTCCGACCAATGCCAATATCGAACCGTCGGAGGGGTTAAGCGAGATTAGCGCGCCTTGCACCTGAGGGACCTGAGCCAGTCGAAGCGTATCGCGCTTACCGCGTGAGAGATAGACAACGTCCCCCGGATGCAGAATCTGCGATGGGCTGCGAAACGTCCACCGCCATCCTTCAAAACCGATGGAAGTGAATTCTTGTTCGGCGGTCAGTACTTCGAGAGCATCTCCGCCTGGGCGCAAAACCATCGCCGGGATTAATCCGGCGACAGCACGGTACTGTGAAAGCGCTTCAACACGCCCTGCGGGCGTTGTAATCTTCGCTGGATCGATATACCCGGCGGGCCCTTGATAGCCGTGTCGCTCGCTGTACGCGAGCAGTCCCTGGGTCAAGGCTTGCGTGGCCGTTGTCTGATAACGACTGTCGATGGTGGTGTAGACACGAAAGCCGGATTCATATGCCAAGGGACCATAACGAGAGAACATGTGCTCGCGCACCATCTCACTGACATAAGGCGCGTTAATTTCGATTTCCTGACGATGGCGGTCAGCGGTCAGTGGAGCTGTTGAGGCCTTTTCGAATGCGGCGTCGTCGATCAGGCTCAGTCCTTGCATGCGGCGCAGCACATAGTTGCGCCGCTCAAGCGCCCGGACCGGATTGCTCACTGGATTGATACTTGACGGGGCCTTTGGCAGGCCCGCCAGCATCGCAAGNTGAGCCAGGGTGAGCTTGGCCAGCNGTTTGTTGTAGTAGAAAGCGGCTGCTGCCTGAAAGCCGAACGATCGATGTCCAAGAAAGATTTTATTCACGTACAGCTCAAGGATCTCGTTCTTGCTCAGTTCGTGCTCCAGTTTGACCGCGAGCAGCGCCTCCTTAATCTTTCGGCTATAGGTTTTTTCCCGCGTCAGAAAATAGTTCCGCGCGACTTGCATGGTGATCGTGCTTGCCCCCTGACGGGTTTGTCCGGACTTCAGGTTAGTGATGAGCGCCCGCACGACACCGAGCGGATCAACTCCGTGATGNCTGAAAAATCGGTCGTCTTCGGCAGCCAGGACNGCNTTGATCAGGTTNCGGGGAGTGTCTTCNATCNGNACNGTAATTCTTCTTTCGTCTCCGAANTCNCCCATGAGNNTGCCGTCNACGCTGNATACCCGAAGCGGNTCCTTNAGNCNGATNTCCTGTACGACNCTCGTNGGGGGNAGATCCGGCCAGATCNCGGTANTNACCATGATGAGGGCAATGGAAGCCGCGACAGCAGCAAGTGCAGATAGCCAGAAAAGGGCTCGGATCAACATAAAGCAGTGGGCAGGTTATTGCGGGATTCCAGATGGTGCCGGACGGGTAAATTTTATCAAACTGGCCGGGACGACACCCTCCGCAGAGGCTCAGGGTACACTTGTCCGATGGGGATCTTTCGCAAATCGAAGCACTTGGCACTCGGCATTGATATCGGCAGTGCCAGCGTCAAGGTGCTGGAACTGTCCACCGCTGGCAAAGGCTTTAAGGCAAACCGTGCGGGCGTTGAGCCTTTGCCCAAAAATGCCATCGTCGAGCACCGTATCAACGATTTGCGGCTGATCAGCGACGCGGTTCGCCGGGCGGTGTCTCACTCGCGCAGTTCCCGCAAGAAGGTCGTGGTGTCGGTTCCGCAAACTCATGTCATCACTAGGACCATCAATCTTCCTGCAGGTCTGGCCGAACGCGAGATCGAAGAACAGGTCATGATCGAGGCGGCCCAGCAGATTCCGCATTCTTTGGATGAGGTCAATCTGGATTTTGAGGTATCCGGCGGGGCGCGGGATGGAAGCGATGACCAAGTTACCATTACTGCCTGTCGTAAGGAGATTGTTGAAGATTATGCGGCGGTGATGGAACTTGCGGGACTCAAAGCGATGATCGTTGACGTGGGATTGTCTGCGGTTGAGCGGGGATACGGTTTTGTGGCTCAGACTCTAGGGGATTCCTTGGAGGGGCGGGCGATTGCGCTTATGGACTTTGGTGATGTCACTACGCGGCTCGATCTTTTTGTTGACGGCCGCTCAATTTACGGCCGCGAACAGAATTTCGGCGGCCGTATTCTCACGGAGAACGTGCGTTCCCGTTATGGCATCGATTATCGCGAAGCCGAAGCGCTCAAGCGCGGTGGGGATCTGCCGCAGAATTATGGGCAAGATCTGTTGGAACCGTTCCGTCAGGCGATGGCGCGGGAAGCTGCTCGCAGTGTTGAATTCTGCCTATCAGCGCAATTGGGTATGGACCGCGTAGATGCATTGGTCATCAGCGGAGGTTGTGTTCAGATTGAGGGCATCGCTGCGCTGATCGAGTCGCACGTGGGTGTGCCGACGGTTCTGGCCGACCCGTTCGGCTCGGGAAGCGCCATCAAGGCGGATAAACTGGTTGCGAGATATGGCCCAAGTATGATCAAGGCGGCCGGGCTCGCGGTCCGGGGAGCACGTTGATCCGATGAGTAAAGGGGTGAATCTGCTGCCTTGGCGGGAAGAGCGACGGCAACGTCAGCGCCGTCGCGCCACGATCACCTCAACAGTGCTGGTGCTGATCGCGGTGGGTCTCCTGGGCGGTGTTTGGTGGTCACAGGATCGTGATCTCAAGTATCAGCAAAGCCGTAATCAATACTTGCTTGACGCGATTGCCCAAGTGCAAGCTCAGCTTGAAGAGATCAACGATATTGAGACACGCAAGGAGGCGCTCCTGACGCGCATGGCGATTATTCGTCAATTGCAATCCGAGCGGGTCACCTTGGTACGGGGCATGATGGAGTTGGCGACCACCATCCCCGAGGGTATTTTCTTTTCATCGCTGAAGCGTAGCCCGGAGGGAGTCAGTTTGACGGGGGTTGCTCAGTCCAGCTCGCGGATTTCGGCACTAATGGAGCAGTTAACCAACACGCCATCATTCGATCAACCTGAACTGAATGTGATCAATGTTGGGGATACGCAGGAATTCGAGCTTTGGGTTTCGTCAGTGCGGTCAGAGACAGATCAGCTCACAACAGAGGGCCAGCAATGATGAATTGCGGGATAAAGTGCCGATGAGTTGGCTTGATGATCTGCGCAGTGTCGATTTCAACGAGCCGGCGGAGTGGCCGTCTTGGTTTGTGGTGGTGGTGTCGTTGCTCGGATCCGCAGCGCTGATCTTTGGTGGCTGGCAGTTCCTGCTTCGTGACCAGCGTCTCATCCTGGATTCTGAACAGGCTTATGAAGCTGAGTTGCGACAGACTTTTACGTACAAAAAAGGAATGGTAGTCAATTTGCCGGCCTACCGCGCTCAGATGGTTGAGATAGAGGAGATGCTGGCGGAGTTGGTACAGCAATTACCGGACAGCAGTGAGGTACCCTCCCTCTTGATTGCGATCACCGAAGCCGGAGCGCGTCGAGGACTTGAATTCGTCGTGTTTGATCCGCAGGAAGAAGAGTTAGGGGACTTCTACTCAACGCTTCCCATCCTGATGGAAGTCAGAGGCGGATATCATCAGCTTGCAAATTTTATTAGTGATCTGGCGCAGATGCCGCGGATTGTTACGGTAGGAGATATGGAGATTACCGCCGATGAAGAAGGCACGCTAACTTCGTCTTTAGTCGTCAAGACCTACAGTTACCTCTCGGGAGGCGTATAAGGGATGTGGTCTGGGTTCAGCCAGTGGGGATCACGATCACGCGCCGTGTGTATTGTGATCATGGTATTGATGGTAGCGGGGTGCGTGGAAGAGCGATCCCTGGATGATCTCATGCATTTCGTTGAAACAACTCATCGGGATACGGTGCCCAAGGTGGAGTCACTGCCGGAGCAGATGCCTGTTGTCTCGGTGACCTACCAGGCGGATCCGAGTCAGGATCCCTTTGCGCGGAGTAATGTCTTTGGGACACCGGAAGCTCAAGTGATCGCCGAACCTGAGTCGGATCCCCTGGAACCCGATGCTGATCGGACGCCGGAGTTTCTCGAGCAGTTTCCGCTGGACGCGCTGCAGATGCTGGGCACCCTGCAACTGGAAGAGGACACCTGGGGGCTCGTCAGTGCGCCTGATGGGGAAATCCACCGCGTCATGGTGGGATCCTATCTCGGTCAGAATAACGGAAAGATTATCGCCATCGACTCATCAGAGGGCGCGCTCAAGATCGAGGAGCGCCATCGGGGGGTCTCGGGCCGATGGGAACTTCGTCCAAGTGAAATGCGGTCCGGCAGATAACCGCCACTGACCTAGTGTAAATTCAGCATCATGCGTTCTTTGTTCCTTACAAATTATCTCAGGAAAAAATCGATCCTATGGGCCTGTGTCGCTTTGCTCGGCCTGGTCGCGACGCCTGTTCTGGCGGACGCTGGACCAACCATTACACGGATTGATCACACCAGCCTTTCTGGTGGACGTCTGCAGATCGATATCTACTCCTCAACTGCGTTGCCTGCTCCTCGGGTGTTCCGCACGAGTGCTCCAGACAGAATTGTCTTGGATTTTTTTGGTGTACGGTCACAGCTTACGTCCTCAATGATCGATGTGGGACGGGGGGCGATCGAGAACATCCTGATTGCCCAGGATGAGGAGCGCTCGCGAATGGTCATCAATCTGATTTCCGCAGTCGGGTTCGTATCTGAAGCCGCGGATAACAGACTCACCCTGGTGCTGGATCCGGTGATCGCCGTTTTGGGAGACGGCGGGCGCAGTAGGGCATCCGGGGGTCAGATAGCGCAGACGGGTCAGGATTCCACTCGGATCGGGTTGATTGATTTTCGACGCACGCCTGAAGGCGCAGGTCGCGTTATTCTGGAGTTTGATAGCGAGCAGGCGCTGGTGGATGTCCACGAGCACCTCGGAGAGATCGTGCTGGATATCTCAGGTGGGTTGCTGGAGGAGGCGCTTGTGCGGAGACTGGACGTCATCGATTTTGCAACACCGGTCCAGTTTATTGATGCGTTTGCCACTGACAGCGGCGCGCGGGTGGTCGTGATGCCTCGGGGCGAGTTCGAGTTTGCCTCGCTCCAGTCCGGGAAGCGCTTTACCCTCGATGTATCCCTGATACCGGTTGCGGGTGAGGGTGATCAGGCCATAACTTATAGTGGCAAGACGATCAGTTTCGATTTCCAGAACATTCCGGTCCGTAGTGCGTTGCAGCAGATTGCTAATGAGACCAGCCTCAATTTCGTTATCAGTGATTCTGTCACGGGGGATATGAGCCTGCGACTGAAGGATGTTCCCTGGGATCAGGCGCTGGACACGATCATGCAGACCAAAGGTCTGGCGCGACGTCAGCAGGGCAATGTGGTCTGGATTGCACCGGCGGAGGAGATCACCAATCAGGAGCGTCTGGTGCTCGAGGCGTCGCGTCAGGTAAGTGAACTTGAGCCATTGGTGTCCGATCTTATCCAGATCAATTATGCGAAAGCAGAAGATATTGCAAATCTTCTGAAGTCCGTTCGTGCCATTGAGCCCAGCGTGCAGCAATCCATGTTCGGCAGTGTCTCTGTGGCGGAAGTTCAGACCGAGGAAAATCGACTGCTGTCTGATCGGGGCAGTGTCACTGTAGACGAGCGGACCAATTCTCTTTTGATCCAGGATACGGCGCAGAAAATCCGCGAAATTCGTGAACTCATCAGTGAGCTGGATCGTCCTGTGAAACAGGTGCTGATCGAAACCAGAATCGTGGAAGCGAATGAAGACTTCAGCCGCAATATTGGCGTAAAGCTTGGACTGACGGGGATCAACAGCAATACGGATTTGGGATCAATGATTGGTTCAGGATCGCTCGCCAACACGGCGACGGTCCGCAACGACGGCATCAGTTCCAGTGGGGATGGATCTTTGGGGGTAAATCTGCCGGCCCAGGGGATCGGTTCGGTGTCGCCGGCCTCGTATGCCTTTACGCTGGCCAAAGCGGGCGCCGGATGGGCCTCGCTGATTGATCTTGAAATTTCTGCACTCGAGGCTGAAGGCAACGGGAAGATTGTGGCTAATCCGAGGCTGCTCACGGCGGATAAGCAGGAAGCCCATATCGAACAGGGTCAGGAGCGTATCTTTACGACCAACACCCTCGGCGAGGGAACCGTCGTCACGAAAAAGGCGGTACTGGGACTGACCGTCACGCCGCAGATCACACCCGACGACCGCGTCATTTTGGATGTCTTCGTGACCAAGGATTCGTTCGTGTCACCGACAGAGGAAAATATCAACACCCTTCAGGTCAGGACTCAGGTACTTCTCGATAATGGGGAAACTATCGTGCTAGGTGGCATCTACACCCAGCAGACCTCTGAGAGCGTATCGAAGGTGCCGGTGCTGGGAGACCTGCCTGTGCTCGGCCCGCTTTTCAGAACCAAGGGAATCTTGGATAATCGACGCGAACTGCTGATTTTTCTTACGCCAAGAATCATCAATCCTGTCTTGACCGCCGGCTAGGCGAAGACGAGCAGGAAGTTCCTTTACGACGCAATCAACCTGGATCCATGATCTCCGCAAGCAATATCTATCTCGTTGGTCCCATGGGAGTGGGCAAGACCACGGTCGGCCGTTCCCTGGCCAAAAGTCTCGGTCTGGAGTTTGTCGACTCCGATCAGCAGATTGAGGAGCGAACCGGCGTCAGCATCAGTACCATCTTTGATATTGAAGGTGAGGCGGGATTCCGTGAGCGCGAAGCCAAAGAGATCTTTGAACTGGTAAAGCGGACGAATATTGTCCTTGCGACCGGCGGCGGGGCGGTTACGCGGGAGGATGTTCGCAAGGCCATGCGACATAACGGGCTCGTAATCTACCTGCATGCGACGCTGGAGATGCTGGTAGAGCGGACCCGTTCTAGTAAAAATCGTCCGCTTCTGAATACCGGTGCAGATCCACGTGAGGTGCTCGAGACATTAATGCTGGAGCGAGATCCTCTCTATCGGGCAGAGGCAGATATCGTTTTTGAAACGGATTCCCGCTCGCCGCATGCCGTCGCGCGAGATATCTGCACAGAGATTCGCAAGCGTTGGCAACGCTGAACGTTGAACTCGGCAACCGAAGCTACCCGATCATCGTCGGGAACGGGTTGCTGAGAGACGAAGCAGTACTCGCACCCTATATTGCCGGCGATGAGGTCGTTGTCCTCACCAATGAGACGATCGCTCCCCTCTACCTTGATCAGGTTACCACGTCACTAAAAGACCGCCAGTTCATCTGTCAGGTACTTCCTGATGGGGAGCAGTTCAAAAATCTCGATACGTTGCAGGGCGTTTTCGATACTCTGCTGGAGAATCGCTGCAGTCGCGCCACCACCCTGATCGCGCTTGGCGGTGGAGTGATCGGTGATGTGGTGGGATTCGCCGCGGCATGCTATCAGCGCGGGATTCCGTTCATTCAACTGCCAACGACACTGCTGGCACAAGTGGATTCGTCTGTCGGCGGCAAGACAGCCGTCAATCACCCGCAGGGGAAAAACATGATAGGGGCGTTTCACCAGCCCGCATGCGTGGTTTCCGACACCGGGACACTGGCGACCCTAGATCCTCGCCAATTGGCAGCGGGGATCGCCGAGGTCATCAAGTACGGTCTTATTCGCGATCAGAAATTCTTCAGCTGGCTTGAGGAAAATATCGAGCGTCTGCTGCGCTATGAGGATGACGCGCTGGAGTTTGTGATCCTGGAATCCTGCCGGCATAAGGCGCAGGTGGTGGCCAATGACGAAAGAGAGGCCGGTGAAAGAGCGCTCCTTAACCTGGGACATACTTTTGGTCATGCGATTGAAGCCGCAACGGATTATGTTGGTTGGCTGCATGGCGAAGCAGTCGCCGTGGGTATGGTGATGGCAGCGACCATGTCTCAGAAGATGGGTTGGCTGGATGCAGCAGAGGTCGAGCGTGTTCGTGAGTTGGTGAAACGGACGGGCCTTCCGAGTGAGCCTCCGGCCTCGATGTCGCCTGACGATTTCATGAAACACATGGCTGTTGATAAGAAAGTCAGTAGTGGGCGAATCCGTTTGGTTCTTCTGAATGAACTTGGCCAGGCATCACTGATTTCAGATTACCCTGACGAATTGCTGGTTGAAGTGCTCGACGCATTCTGCATTTGAAGCAGTCTTTCAGAACTGCACCATTGCGGGGCAGTCTCTTGTTCCATAAGCAGAATTCTGCACCCTCATAAAACTTTAACGTTTGAAGCGGTTTATCTGTGTCGGTATACTCCTTCGGCCGTCGCGCCCAAGTGTGATTCGGGAGCGGTGCCCGCCTGTTGACGAGGTCTAAGTCCGCCTCCCTTTTCCCCTCTTTATTGCGCCTCGCGGATGAGTGTCTCGCGACACCACATTGGCAACAGTCGGCAATCCTCCTGACTTTATGAACGCTTTGAAGACAAAAACACGTCAGCGGAACAGCCTGTATGACCCCGCCTACGAACATGACAGTTGTGGCGTGGGGTTGGTGGCGCATATCAAAGGCGTCCCCAGCCGCGCGATTGTCGATGACGCTTATGCTGTCCTCAAGAGCATGGAACACCGTGCCGGCGTAGGGGCGCAGCCCAATAGCGGCGATGGGGCAGGTATGTTGACGGCGCTGCCTTACGATTTTCTTGCGCGGGTGGTGCCAAAGGAGCTTGGCGTTGAGCTGCCTGCCCGCGGCGCGCTGGGGGTGGGGCTGGTTTTTTTGCCCCGCGATGCCAAAGAACGGGCATTGTGTAAAAGAGAAGTGGAAACGCTAGTCGTTCAGCAAGGTCAGCAACTGATCGGTTGGCGCCCCGTGCCTGTTTGTCCGGACGAGGCCGATCTCGGTGCCGCAGCAAGACGGACCGAGCCACATAGCGAACAGTTACTCGTTGGCGCCGCACCCGGTTTGGATCAGGATGCGTTTGAGCGACAGTTATTCCTGATCCGCAAAGCAGCGAGTCACAAATTGCGCACGCAAGCAGCGCTTTCCCAGGCAAAGATGTTCTATGTCTGCTCGCTTTCCAGTCGGGTCATGGTCTACAAAGGAATGCTGCGCACCCTGCAGTTGGTGGATTACTTTCCCGATCTGAAGGCGCCGGACTACGTGAGTCATCTTGCGATGGTGCACGCCCGATTCTCGACCAACACCTTTCCCAGTTGGGATCGGGCACACCCGATGCGGCTGATCGCCCACAACGGAGAGATCAATACGTTCAGGGGCAACCGAAACTGGATGCAAGCCCGAGAGGGGGCGATGCAGAGCGACGACTTTGGGGATGATCTGTCCTCGCTTTTCCCGGTGATTGAGCCAGACTGTTCGGATACCAGTGGTCTGGATAACGCACTGGAATTTTTGCTGAGAACCGGACGGTCCCTGCCGGAATCCATTCTCATGATGATTCCTGAGGCTTGGCAGAAACACGAATCGATGGATCCCGCCAAGCGCGCGTTTTATGAATATCACTCTGCGATGATGGAGCCTTGGGACGGTCCTTCGTCAGTGACTTTCACCGATGGACGGTGTATCGGTGCCGTACTGGACCGCAATGGATTGAGGCCCAGCCGTTACTACGTTACCGCGGACGATCGTGTCGTCATGGCGAGCGAGGTTGGCGTATTGGACGTTGCACCAGAGCAAATTGTTCACAAAGGCCGTCTTCAGCCGGGCCGCATGTTCCTCATTGATTTTGACAGGGGAGAGTTGATACCTGATGCCGAGGTCAAAGCGGCCTTGGCACAGCAGCGTCCTTATGCGGACTGGCTCAAGCGAGAGCAGATTGAACTCTCAGATCTCGTCATTCCGGTGCAGGTCCCTGGCCTGAATTCCGACTCCCTGATTCCCCGTATGCGCGCCTTTGGCTATACCCGGGAAAGCCTCGATTTCATGCTGATCCCTCTGGTGCATGAAGAGCGGGATCCTGTGGGATCCATGGGCAATGACTCTGCGCTTGCCTGTCTTTCCGATCAGCCCCGACTGACTTACGATTATTTCAAGCAGCTGTTTGCGCAAGTGACCAATCCCGCGATCGACTCGATTCGCGAGGATGTGATTATGTCGCTGGAGTGTTTTATCGGCCCTGAGCAAAACCTGCTCGAAACCTCAGCGGCGCATTGTCATCGACTGAGAGTGCCTCATCCCATCCTGACTCACGATGAGACCGCTGCGCTCAAGGCCCTGGATCATCGTGGTTGGCGCAGTCAGATCATTGATGTCACTTTTGATCGGGCTTCTGGAGCCGAGGGCCTGGTGCCGGCCCTGCAGCGCATCTGCGCCGAGGCGGAAGCCGCAGCCGATGCCGACACCAGCGTTGTCATCCTGTCCGACCGTGCAGTCGCTGCGGATCGTCCAGCGGTCAGTATGCTGCTGGCAGCAGGCGCGGTCCACCAGCATCTGGTCCGTTGCGCGAAACGGACTCGGATTGCACTTGTCGTGGAAACTGCAGAGGCCAGCGAAGTCCACCATCATTGCCTGCTGATCGGCTTTGGTGTCGACGCGATCAACCCGTATCTCGCGCTGGAGGCCTTATGGCAGGCCCGTCGGGATAACAAGCTTATTGGTGAGGCATTGGCGACTGACGCCGATGTCTTGGCCGCTTATCGCAAGGGCGTCGCAAAAGGAATGCTCAAGGTGATGGGTAAAATGGGTATCTCAACACTGCAGTCCTATAAGGGTGCCCAGATTTTTGAGGCCGTTGGCCTGCACAGCGATGTGATCTCCCTGTGCTTCACCAATACGGCAAGTCGTCTTGAGGGTGTGGACTTTGAGGTATTGGCTGAGGAAACTCTCCGCCGCCATGACTTGGGTTTTCCCAAGATGCCCCGGGATAACGTGGTGACGCTGCCCAATCCTGGTGAGTATCACTGGCGGGTAGGCGGACGCAAGCATGCCTGGGAACCACGCGCGATTTCCAGCTTGCAGCGTGCCTCCGGGCAAAACAGCCAGGAGGCCTATCGGGAATTCTCCGAGCTTATCAACTCAGAATCGAGCGGCCGTTGCACGCTTCGTGGCCTGATGTCGCTGCGTGAAGGGGTAGCAGGACCATCAGTACCGCTGGAGGAAGTCGAGTCGGCTGCTGAATTGGTAAAGCGGTTTTGTACGGGAGCGATGAGTTTTGGATCTATCTCGCCTGAGGCGCACGAGACGCTTGCCGTCGCGATGAATCGGCTTGGCGGAAAAAGCAATACGGGCGAGGGGGGCGAGGATCCAGAGCGCTTCAAGCCTATGGCGAATGGTGATCTCAAGCGTTCAGCAATCAAACAGGTAGCCTCAGGCCGCTTTGGCGTGACCGCCTGGTATCTCGCCAATGCTGACGAAATCCAGATCAAGATCTCCCAGGGCGCCAAGCCGGGAGAGGGGGGCGAGCTGCCCGGCACCAAGGTGGACGGAACCATTGCGCGAATTCGATATTCCACGCCTGGCGTGGGATTGATCAGCCCGCCGCCGCATCATGATATCTATTCGATCGAAGATCTGGCCCAGCTGATTTATGACCTAAAAAATGCGAATCCCCAGGCGCGCGTTAGCGTGAAATTGGTCGCTGAGGTGGGCGTGGGAACGATTGCGGCAGGTGTGGCGAAGGCCCATGCCGATCATATTCTCATAGCGGGAGATACTGGCGGCACCGGCGCTTCCCCGCTGACCAGTATCAAGCACGCGGGATTGCCCTGGGAGTTGGGTCTTGCAGAAACCCACCAGACGCTGGTGATGAATGATCTGCGCAGTCGAGTGACCCTCCAGACAGACGGCGGCATCAAGACAGGTCGCGACGTCGTGATTGGGGCGTTGCTCGGCGCCGAAGAAATCGGATTTTCGACAGCACCGTTGATCGCGTTGGGCTGTATCATGATGCGCAAGTGTCATCTGAACACCTGTCCGGTGGGGATTGCAACGCAGGACCCCGAGCTGCGAAAGAAGTTTCATGGCCAGCCCGAGCACGTCGTGAACTACCTGTTTTTTGTTGCTGAGGAGGCACGGGAGATCATGTCGCGGCTTGGCTTCCGCACTTTCAATGAAATGGTCGGCCGGACTGACGTGATTGAAGCGGCCACGGCAATCTCACATTGGAAGGCGAGCGGTATCGATCTTGAGCCGTTGTTGAGCCCTGCAGAAAAGTTGAGCGATGACGTGGGCGTGTATTGTCAGAAAGCACAAGATCACGGCCTGGATGAGGCGCTGGACTCGACTCATCTTATTCCACTGAGCCAGTCTGCAATTCATGATGCAAAGGCCGTCACTTTCGAGTTACCCATTCGCAATGTGAACCGCACCGTCGGCACCATGCTGAGTCATGAGGTGGTCAAACGTCATGGGGAGCAAGGGCTCCCGGACGGCACGATCCATGGCCGTTTCGCCGGATCAGCGGGACAGAGTTTTGGCGCCTGGCTCGCGCAGGGCATCACGCTGGAGCTGGCCGGCGATGCCAATGACTATGTCGGCAAGGGGTTATCCGGTGGCCGTATTGTCATTTATCCCCAGAAGGGCACGACCTTTGTTCCGCAGGACAACGTCATTGTGGGAAATGTCGTGTTGTATGGGGCAACCGGGGGGCAGGCATTCTTCCGCGGTCGGGCGGCTGAGCGATTCGCGATACGCAATAGCGGAGCCAGTGCCGTGATCGAAGGGCTGGGTGATCATGGCTGTGAATACATGACCGGAGGGCGCGTTGTCGTGTTGGGGCCGATTGGCCGTAATTTTGCTGCCGGGATGTCTGGCGGTATTGCGTATGTGCTCGCTGATGACCGGTCCGAATTTGCGATCAACTGCAATCAGGAACTGGTGGATCTTGAATCGATTGCAGGTGACAGGGAGGCGGACGACCTGCGCAGTCTTCTTGAGGAGCATGTCCGCTGGACAGGGTCCGAGGTTGCCGCTGAGTTGATCGACAACTGGGGCGCATCTCTATCGCGCTTCGTCAGGGTAATACCGCGTGACTACAAGCGGGTATTGGCCGAGCAGCAAAGCGAAGACCTCGCGGCGCCGTCAGCGGCGTAGGACACAGACGTCATGCATCAGTTAAATCGGTAAGCCAGGAAAGGAC
>PAUU01000001.1 GCA_002713825.1 Acidiferrobacteraceae bacterium
GGCCTGAACTTCATCATTGTAGTGGTGCAGCGTTGGATTGAACGGCGGCAGGGAAAGCCCCTCAGCGATGCCGACGATCGCGGTACGCAGTTTGCCGAAATCGGTATAGGCACCGAATCCTTCAGTTTGACTCATTCGCTTCCTCCTCGCGGTTGAGATTAAAGTATGGCTGCCCGATTCAGCATGGCATTTCCAGCAAGGACTCTGAAACCTTACTGGATGTGCCCGAGCGGCTAATAAAGCGATCAGAGATATTACTTCGCAAGCGCAGACTTGTCAGGGTGGAATGAAAAAGGAACCGCTGTCGCAGATCTTCCAGCCTCATTCAGCCCTTAATTAAATTCAACAGTTTTCAAGGGCGCCGGAGAAAATCGTGCAACAGGGACCAGCGATTTGCACCCCGGCATCAAGTAACTTGCAGTGCATCTCACCGCCTTTTGGGGAAAGCTGTCTTGAGCTCAATTCAGTTTTTCCAAGCTTTGACACCCAGTACGGCATAAGTGAACACTGGGCCACTCCCGAGACTGGATCTTCCGGGACACCATTAGCCGGGGCAAAAAAACGCAGGACATAGTCTGAATCCCCGCCAGCTGCGGTGACCGCAATCGTCGGCAGATCCAAGGTCTGCAACGCATCGAGGTTCGGCTCGACTGAGGCTACCTCATCAGGATCGTCCAATACCGCAATATAGTGACGGCCCTTTAGGGTTACGGCTGGCATCAACCCGAGTCCGCGAATCAGGGCATCTGGCGGATCACAGCTAACAGGATCATCGGCGGGCAAAACGATTGCAACATTTCTCTGATCCTTAAATGCAGCCAACTCACCGCTCATGGCTGAAAAAAAAC
The DNA here is from genome assembly GCA_002713825.1 of Acidiferrobacteraceae bacterium. Classification (GTDB taxonomy): domain Bacteria; phylum Pseudomonadota; class Gammaproteobacteria; order Arenicellales; family UBA868; genus UBA868. The sequence continues at coordinate 849 of PAUU01000001.1, forward strand.
GCGCCTCAGATCGTTCAGGTTCGAGCGAAGAGAACAACACATGGGCCGCTGCAAGCGTCGCATGACCAACCAGCGGAAGCTCTTTGGTCGGAGTAAACCAGCGGATGGAATATGCACCCTTATCCCCTGAGATAAACACACTCTCCGATACATTGAACTCATTTGCGAGATGCTGAAGCTGCATGTCTGACAAATCATCAGCTCCGACACAAACCACAGCCGGATTGCCACCGAATGGCTCCGCACTGAACGCATCAACCCAAAAGACATCCTGCTTCATACCGAATCCTTGAATAAAATTAAATCAATATGGTTTTTTCGATGTATCAAGACATATCTCTCAACGACCAATCGATCATACGCGTTACGATCGAAAAAAGGGGGGGCGAGTTTCCTTTCAACCTGCTTTCGTGGAAGTATCGAATAGCTTGCAGCGCCTTATGCCAGACAGGATTGCCGTTCAGGGTCGTGCGTCTTCACCCTCATGTAAGATGCGTCTTTTGGCGTGTCTTTGTGTAGTATGGAATTCTCGCACTTTTTAAACAGTCACCTGCTCGACCCTAGCATCGGCGCAAAACGTTTGTATGGCGAGATGCTGGAACAGGCTGTGCACGCTGAATCCTACGGCTACCAGGGGGTATCCATCCCCGAGCACCACCTCGTCAATATTCTCCTGATGCCCTCGCCGCTGCAATTTGCGGTCAAGGTCGCCGCCCATACACAGAGAATCGAGATTGCCACGTCGGTCTGCCAGTTGCCGTTGCGCGACATGCGTATCTTTGCCGGCGAAGTGATTCAAGCCCAGACGCTGTGCAACGGCCGACTGGTTTTGGGTGTGGGGAAAGGCGCTTTCGAATACGAAACAGACCGCATGGGAGTGACTTTCGATACCACCAAGTCCAAGTTTGAGGAAAGTCTTCAGGTGCTTGAGGCCCTTCTCTCGGAAAAAGAGGTTTCCTGGGATGGCGAGCATTACCATTTTGAACCCCTCACCGTGATGCCGCGACCTGAAGACCCGATTCCCATTGCACTTGCCATCATGGCGCCAGGCGGCATCGAAGCCATGGCAGCGAAGGGCTATCACATCCAGACTACCCCGCTTGGCGCAAATCATGATGTTCTCGTAGAGCAGGTCAGCGCATTCTTCAGGGGCAGGGCTTTAGCCGGCACACATTGCCGCTCGCGCCTGTCGCTTCAGCGGGGGCTCTATCTCACCAAAAATGATGCGGATACCCAGAACAAGACCGCCCTCGCCTACCGTTACTACCAGAGCTTTGATAATGTCTTTGGAGGTCCGGGAATCGTCAAAGAGGGGATCATCAAACCCCTGCCCCGAACCCAGTCTATTGAAGAACTCGGAGCAAATGTACTTATCTGCAGCGTCCAGGAAATGATTGACCGTCTTTCAGAATATGCCGAACTGGGCATCAGTGAGGTGATTACGTCTTCCAACTTTGGCCAGGATCAATCTGAGACCCTGGAGATGATGGGCCGGTTCAGCGAAGAGGTCGTGCCGCACGTTCGCTCACTCAGTCGTGACGTTGCTTAAATTACCGACGACTGGACTGAATCATGGCAATTGACTGTGCTCACACGATAGAAGGAGAAGGTCCAGCGCTCTTCCTGATTCACGGGATCGGCGCTCGGCGGGCAACTTTTGCTGAGCTTGTTGAAGGATTAAAGGATCGCTTCACCTGCATCCGTTACGATCTTCGCGGTCACGGTGACAGCCCCACACCAGACACTCCCTTCAGCCTGCACGATCTGGTCGACGATCTGGAGGCCCTGCGATCGGCGCTCGGTATTGAGCGCGCGCACTTCGCAGGCCACTCGCTTGGAGGGATGATAGGCCCGGCCTATGCGAGACGCTATCCCAATCAGGTCCGTTCCCTGGGATTATGGTCTACCGCAGCCTTTCGAACGCCCGATGACAGCGCCAAGGTCAATGCAGTCGTCAGCGCGATGCGGGAAAAAGGCATTCCACAAGTGCTCGACACCCTGTCTGCGCGTTGGTTCACAGATAAATTTATTGACGAACGACCTGATCTCATAGAGAAACGAAAACAGCAGGTTATCGACACACCGGTCGAGGTCTTCCTGAATGTCTTCGATATCTATGCACAAACCGAGATGGCGCCATGGCTTCATGAAATCTCAGCACCCTGCCAACTGGTCACCGGTGCGCAAGACAGCGGCTGCAACCCCCGACTCAATCGGGAAATAGCAGACGCCCTGCCCAACGCCGAACTCGTTATCCTGGATAACCTCAAACACGCTATCTTTATCGAGGCAACCGAACGCGTCTTGCCTATCTTTCGAGACTTTCTCATCAAGCAAGACGACTGACCTTCACAATCTTACAGTCCGTGTAACGCCACGCACTGCGGCTAGGCGGGTTTAAGCACGGTGGCAATCAGACGCACTGATCTGCCCGTTTCGATACTCACTCACTTTCCATTTGTCCTGACCTGCTTCGAGCAGGATGCAGGAAGGACCACCTTTGGTACGCTCGCGGCCTGCAGCCCCGGGGTTCAGCACCCACGGCGCCTGATCCAGATCCGCGCAACGGATATGGGTGTGTCCGTAGACAATCGCGCGGGCCTTAGGATATTTTGCTCGAAGCCGCTTATGGTAGTGACGCGTATCCCAGATGCGGTGACCATGTTCGACTGCCAACAGACCTCCCGGAAGATCCAACTCAGCAGCCTCGGCAAGATCCAGGACGCCCGCTTTCGCTGCGCCCGGCCAGGTTTCGGGCCAATCGTTGTTTCCCCGCACTGCGATCAATTTACCCCGATCCGGCGTCACTGCCTCAATCACCTCCAACCCGCCGATATCTCCGGCATGCACGACACAGTCAGCTGAACGTGCCAGTGCCTGAACGAAAGGCTCCACAAAGCCGTGCGTATCCGACAGCAGCAGCACCCGCATTAATGGCTTCCGTTCTGCGGCCTTCGCATCAGCAACCACGCCCCCACCACAATTACCGGAATGCTCAGGAGTTGGCCCATCGTCACCCAATCAAGCACCACCGGACCGAGATGGACGTCGGGCTCACGATAGAACTCCACAAAGAATCGGAAGACGCCGTAACCCAGCAGGAAGAGACCGCTTACCTGACCGGGTCGCCTCGGTTTTGCCGCGAAACTCCAAACAATGACGAAAAGAATGACGCCCTCTAAAGCCGCTTCATATAACTGAGACGGGTGTCTCGGCAGCGGCCCGCCGGCAGGAAACACCATCGCCCAGGGAACATCACTGACCCGCCCCCACAACTCCTGATTAATAAAGTTGCCGATTCGACCTGCCAGAAGACCCGGCGCACAAAGTGGTGCAAGAAAATCAGCCACCTCAAAAAAGCGTCGCTGTGATCGACGCGCAAAAAGTCCGACAGCGACGACAACCCCGATCAGACCTCCATGAAAAGACATGCCCCCTGTCCATACCCAGAAAATCTCCATAGGATGTGACAGGTAATAGCCTGTGTTGTAAAAAAGCGCATAACCGAGACGACCGCCGAGCACCGCACCGACGGCAATATAGAAAACGAGATCCCAGATCTGCGTGTTCGTCCATTGCCACGGCATTCGACGAGCCCGGTATCTGCCGAGCAGACCGCCGGCAGCAAATGCGACGAGATACATCAGGCCGTACCAGTGGATCACAATCGGCCCGATACTGATTGCGATGGGGTCGATATGCAGATACGTCATGAAAGAGGCAAGGGCTTCAGATCAATGGGGAAACTTCATGAAAAGTTCAAAATAGTAATCGAACTCCTCAAGCTTCATTTCTCCCTGGCCCTGCTCCACGCATCTGGTAACAAATCCCCGCCACTCAGTTGTGAGAACCTCATAGACATCATCAGGGATTGCCTCCTTGACATGACCGATTTTTTCCTCGACCCGCATCTTCTCTAGGTCACTTAACTGTTTGCCGTAAATATTGGTAATCATTGGTCCTGTGCTTTCTTTTTGTTTCAGTTTAATTGCAGTTTGTTCGAGCTGGCTCCAACGAAAATCAATCCGGGTGACCCGTGCCACGTTCTGCTGGATCCCGTGGGTTTAGAACTCCGCATTGAACCTCACCGCACCGTCTGCGGATGATACCTGATACCCAAAGCCGAGCCGACGACACAGCTCTTTCCCATCAATTACAATCTGACTGAACGTCCCGACCGGCAAGCATCCTTCGGGCGTTGGCGCCTGATCACAATCAAGGGTTTTGTCTTGAATTTATCTTTCCCTCGACGACTTCCCAGCATCGCCTTTGCTCTTTTTGGCCTTTGCTCGCTGACGAGCGTCATCATGCCTGCCGAGGCAACCACCCGACTGATCGTCGATACTGTCGATCATGGCATTGCAGGTAAGGCCCAGATTGTTATCAGCGACGGCCGCGTTAGGCTTACCCATTCTGGGATGCCACGTCAGGAAGTGCTGTTTATCTCAGACAACCGTGAGGTTTACTTAATACGGCATGCGCGCAAAGAATTAACACGTGTTGATCCCACCGTATTGCGTCAATCTATCGATCAGTTCTCCGGTATCGCACAAAGTCTGATGGCTCAACGCGAAACCCTCTCGGAGGAAAAACGCGAACAACTGGATGAGATGCTGAAAAGCCTGGGCATTCCCGATCCGGATGCGCTCGTTGGCGGCTCAATCAAACTCAAGCATCTCGGCCAGCGAGGCGATGCAGCGGGTATTCGCTGCCAATGGTGGCAGATTCGCCGCGAAGAGCAGGCAATCGGTCGAAGCTGTGTGACAGACAACAAAGAACTTGGGATCCCCCCGGCGGACTTCCAGACCCTCGCAGGGCTCGCGGCCTACGTTCAGGAACTGCAGCTGTCGGCAAGTGCACTTTTGTCATCGATGGGGTTTGTCCTGCCCCCGCTCGGCCTCGCGGATTCCTCTTCGCTTCCGATTCGCCTGGAAAAGGCTTCCGGCTCATTCTCCGCCACGCTAGCAGCGGTCGATCAGCTTGATGTGTCGCTGCGCCTGATGGTGCCGCAGGGCTACCGAATCATTGGCCTGCCTGGCGGCTGAGTCCCGGCGCATTAAACATCCAATTCTGGCAAGTTAGCGAAAAAATCCAGCGCCTCCGGATTGGCCAGCGCCTCCCGATTGAGCACCGGCTCACCGTGCACGATCTTACGCACCGCCAGCTCAACGATCTTCCCGCTTTTAGTCCGGGGAATATCCGCCACTTGAATCACCTTGGCAGGCACATGGCGGGGTGTGGTATTTTGCCGGATCTCGCTGCAGATTCTTGCCCGAAGTGAGTCATCGAGCTCCTCCCCTTCGCGCAAACGAACAAACAACACCACTCGCACATCTCCTTTCCACCGCTGCCCGATCACCAGGCTCTCCAGCACCTGCTCAATACGCTCNGCCTGCCTGTAGATCTCCGCTGTGCCGATTCGCACACCTCCAGGGTTCAACACCGCGTCCGATCGACCGAAAACGACAATCCCGCCGTGCTCGGTGACGGAAATGTAATCCCCATGACACCAGACGCCTGGAAACTTCTCGAAGTATGCTGCTTTGTATTTTGCATCTTGTGGATCGTCCCAGAATCCGACCGGCATTGAGGGAAAAGCGTTGACGCACACCAACTCCCCTTTTTCTCCCTCCGGCACCTTTGCGCCCTGGTCATCCCAGACCTCTATCTGCATTCCCAGAATCGGACACTGGATCTCTCCGCGCCAGACCGGCAGATTGGGATTCCCGCCGATGAAGCACCCCATGATATCTGTGCCTCCGGAAATCGACGACAGACACGCGGTATCGCTGACTGCATCGTAGACATAGTCAAAACTCTCCGCAATCAAGGGAGAGCCCGTTGAAAGAATGGTCCTAACATAGGAAAGATCGTGCGTCTCGCGCGGTCTAAGGCCTGCCTTGGCAATCGCATCAATATATTTGGCGGAGGTGCCGAGCACGCCCACTTGCTCCCGTGTCACCAGATCGAACACGACATTGCCGTCAGGAAAGAACGGCGAACCATCGTACAACACCACAGTGGCGCCACTCGCCAATCCAGAGACCAGCCAGTTCCACATCATCCAGCCACAGGTTGTGAAATAGAACAGTCGATCATTCGGACGCAGATCAACATGCAGCTGCTGCTCCACGAGATGTTTGAGGAGCGATCCCCCAGCTCCGTGGACAATGCATTTGGGCACGCCGGTCGTGCCCGAGGAGTACATGATGTAAAGCGGATGATCGAAAGGCAGATTCTCAAAATCAATCTGCGTTGCATCCGTTTCAAAATCGGTAATCAGCCTGGCGCCTGGATTCGAAGACAGGTCCGGCTTGTCCGAAATCAAAGGCACGACCAAGGTGTGTTCAAGCGACGGCAGACCATTTGTGATTGCGCGAAGTTTTTCAAGCGAATCGTGAGTCTTGCCGTTGTACCAGTAGCCATCAGCGCTGAAGAGCACTTTGGGAGAGATCTGGCCAAAGCGATCCAATACGCCTTGGACGCCGAAGTCTGGAGAACAGGAAGACCAGACGGCCCCTACGGATGCGCTCGCCAACATCGCTGCAACGGTCTCCGGCATGTTCGGCATGAAGCCACAAACCCGATCTCCGGGGACCACCCCCGCCTGTTTGAGACCGTCAGCAAGGCGGGCGACCTGGGCATAGAGTTCGGCAAAACTGAGCGAACGTGTGACCTTATCCTCAGCCTGGAAAACCAAGGCCAGAGCCGTATCCTGCCGACGCAGAAGATTTTGCGCAAAATTCAATCGGGTGTTGGGAAACCAGCGGGCGCCGGGCATTTGCTCCCGGTCAACGACGACGGGACCCGTATCTCCTGTTCCAATCACCCCCGTCCAATCCCAGATGTTGAGCCAGAACTCTTCGGGCGCCTCAACCGACCAACGATGCAGTTCGGCGTAGTCCTCAAAATTCCAACCCCAGCGCAAAGAGGCCTCACGCGCAAAACGGGTCATGTTAGTGATTGCAACCTGCTCGGGAGCCGGTTGCCACAAGGGGTGCTCGCTCATGATGTTCCTCTAGTGAAACTGCCGCTAATACAACCCTTGAGAGTTTACCGTGGCGCCGAAGAAAACTTAACGCGCCAAAGATGACCGTAAGCGTCGCGCAATAGATCCAACAACTGCAGGAATTGGCGTATAGTCCAGCATCAATGGCCAATGAGCTACACCGACCTTAAAAACGTTGTTCCTGATGGCGGCAACACCTTCATTTGACCGAAATAGACTGATCGAAACGCTCAGTGAATGGGCGAGGAAGCGGCTGACTCCTGCCAAATCAGGCCTCGCACAATCTTTTTTTGAAGCCTATTTTCATCGGATTCCGTCCGATGATCTTGTGCGATCCGACCTTGAGGCGCTTTATTCGAGCGCGCTCGCGCACCTTGATCTCGCCGAACAGCGACGACCCGGGCAATTCCTGCTGCGCGCTCATAACCCAGCCGAGGGCCAGAGCCTGCACGCGAGCCCTTTTACCGTTGTCGAAGCGGTAGTTGACGACATGGCTTTCCTGGTCGATTCGGCATCGATGGCCCTGAACCGACTCGGTTACACCATTCAGCTAACCATCCACCCTGTGGTCAAGGTAAGTCGAGATGAAAACGGCCACCTTGCCGCGCTGAACCACGATGCGGCTGACGCAGCCTCTGAATCCTTTTTGTGTTTCCACATCAGCCGTGAATTCCGGACCGAACGGCTCGACCACATCGTTTCCGAATTATCTCGGGTTCTGAACGAGGTCTCGGCGGCAAATGATGATCGCATTGCCATGCGCGAACTCGCCCTCTCACTTGCAGAAAATCTTGATGTCTCCGATACACCGGAAGACAACAACGCTGGCTCAGAAGCTTCTGCGTTGTGTCGATGGATCGGCGAGGAGAATTTCACTTTTCTGGGAACCGTGCGTTATGACATGTCATCCGACGAAGATGCCCGGTTGCTGCCTCAGACAACCTCAGCGCTCGGGATCCTGAGACCACGCGACGATCTTGATCTGGTCGATCGGCTTTCGGTCCTGCCGGACAACATCACAATTGATCCTGAAGACAGTGATCCGGTGATGATTACCAAATCCAGCAAACGCTCTCTTGTGCACCGGCCTGCCTATATGGACGTTCTTTTCGTACGCCATCGAAATGCTGTCGGTGACCTTATCGGAGAAACCTGTCTTGTCGGTCTTTTTGCCGCGGGCGCATACAACCGCAGCGTAATGGACATTCCGGGTTCCCGCCAAAAACTTCAGTACGTACTGACTCGTAGCGGCCTTCCGGAACAAGGCCACGGCATAAAGGTGCTGCAAAATCTGATCGAGCGGTATCCCCGAGACGATCTCTTTCAGATTACCGAGGACGAACTTTACGACACGGCAATGGGAATGCTCGACCTGCAGGAACGTCGGCGCACCCGGGTATTCGTGCGGCGGGACCGGTTCTCCCGGTTTTATTCGTGCCTGGTCTTTGTGCCCCGCGAACGCTTCAATAGTGGTTTGCGACAGAAGGTCGGCGACGCGCTGATGGCGTCATTCGGTGGCCAGTCTTACGAATTTAACGTGTACTTCTCCGAATCGGTACTGACCCGCATTCACTACCTCATCAGTGTCGATCCGCGGACAGCGCACTCTCCGGAATTGAAGCAGGTCGAATCCCGGATCAGAGAATTAACGCGCTCCTGGCCCGATGAGCTTAGTCATCTGCTGCAGGATCATCATGGAGACGGGGAAGGCCTTGCGCTGGCCGATGAATGGGCAGAGTCTTTTCCCACCGCCTTTCGCGAGGACTTCTCCCCGGCCGAGGGGCTTGATCATCTTGTTCACATTACAAAGGCAGATACTGAGGCACAGCTCGAGATTGCGCTTCAACAACCACCAGGATATGCCGCCCACGAGGCACAACTGAGACTGTATTCCCCTGAGAGTGCCGTGGTGCTGTCTGATGTACTGCCCGTCATCGAAAACCTCGGGCTCCACGTACTGACGGAAAACCCTTTTCGAATCCAGAGCACAAGCGGCCGGACAGTCTTTCTGCATATTTTTGATCTTGCCGACCATGACCAGCGCGACATCGAGATCAGAAAGAGCAAGTCTGACTTTGAGCGATTGTTTCGGAGAATCTGGCAGGGACAAACAGACAATGATGGCTTCAATCGACTGGCGCTCAGAGCACAGCTCGACTGGCAGCAGACCACCTTTTTGAGGGCCGCTTACCGGTACCTCAAACAGATCCGTTTTCGATACAGCCAGGACTACGTCATTGAGACACTTGCCGGGAACCCCCACATGGTTCAGCGAATCGTCCGCTTGTTCGAGACCCGCTTTGATCCGGGCCTGCAGGATGAACGGTCCGGGGCCCTGGAAACGATTCGTGCAGACATTCAGCAAGGTCTGGAGCGGGTCGCCAATCTGGATGAAGACCGGATCCTGTCGGCCTACGTCAATCTGATTGAGGCCATACTGCGGACGAATTATTTTCAGCAGCACAACCCGCAACAGCCTGAACGACTCTCCTTCAAGATAGACTGCGCCGCGATTACCCGTATGCCCCAACCTCGACCCATGGTCGAGATTTTCGTTTTCTCAACGCGAGTCGAAGCCATCCATCTGCGTGGCGGCCTGGTAGCGCGCGGAGGTCTGCGCTGGTCAGATCGGCCGGAGGACTTCCGAACCGAAGTACTGGGCCTGGTCAAAGCACAGATCGTGAAGAACGCGGTCATCGTGCCGGTGGGTTCCAAAGGGGGATTTATCGTCAGGCGTTTGGCGGACTGTGCGCCGAACGAGCGTACTGAAGAAGTTGAGTCCTGCTATAAGACCTTCATCCGCGGCATGCTCGATCTCACTGACAACCGAGATCATGACTCGGTGATTCCGCCTCCCAGAGTGGTTCGATACGATCAGGACGATCCCTATCTAGTAGTCGCGGCTGACAAAGGAACCGCTACGTTTTCCGATATGGCCAATGAAGTCGCTGCCGAATATGGCTACTGGCTGGACGATGCCTTTGCGTCAGGAGGCCGAACCGGCTATGACCATAAGGCGATGGGCATCACCGCACGTGGCGCCTGGGAATCTGTCAAACGGCTTTTCCGTGATCTGGACATCAATACCCAGACTCAGCCGTTCTCGGTAGTGGGCATCGGTGATATGTCGGGTGACGTTTTTGGCAATGGCCTGCTGTTATCCCGCCACATCCGACTCGTCGGTGCCTTCAACCATTTGAATATTTTCATTGATCCCAATCCCGATCCAGCCGCTTCTTATGGAGAACGTGAACGCCTGTTCCAGATGCCCCGGTCAACGTGGGAAGACTACGATCCGAATCTTATTTCTGAGGGCGGCGGCGTGTGGCCTCGTGACATCAAATCGATCGACTTGTCCGAGGCCGCGCAGAAGGCGCTTGGCATCAGTGCCAAGACTTTGAGTCCCGATGAGCTGATTCACGAAATGCTCAAAAGCCCGGTTGACCTGCTCTTCAACGGCGGCATTGGGACCTACGCAAAAGCATCAACAGAAACCCATGAAGCCGTCGGCGATCGTGTCAACGATATGGTGCGGGCAGATGCCTCCGAGTTGCGGTGTCGTGTGATTGGCGAAGGCGGCAACCTCGGTTTAACCCAGCTCGCCCGGATCGAGTACAGCCAGCGAGGGGGGCTGTGTCACACAGACGCCATCGACAATGCCGCGGGAGTCGATACCTCAGACCACGAGGTCAACATCAAGATTCTGCTCAATTCGGCAGTTGAGGCTGGGGAGATAAGCGTCGATGAGCGCAACAACGTGCTAAGCCAAATGACCGAGGAAGTTGCTCAACTGGTGTTGCGCAACAATTACCTGCAGACCCAGGCGTTGGCTTCGGCGGTGAATCAGGCTCCGAACCTCATACACCATCATGCTCGGGCGATGCGGCAGCTCGAAAAGAGCTATGGGCTGGACCGGGGACTCGAGTATCTTCCAAACGAGGGCGAGATCAAGAAAAGAATTGCTGAGAAAAAGGGTTTAACGAGACCCGAGCTGGCTGTCCTGCTCAGTCACAGCAAGATATCCACCTTCCAGATGCTGCTCGACTCAGACGTGCCCGAGGATACGTTCCTGGCGGAAGATCTTGAACGCTATTTTCCCACAGCACTGAGCTCACGCTTTAAGCATCTTATGCCTGCCCACCGGCTCCGTCGGGAAATCATCGCGACCCATGTCACCAACAGCATGATCAATCGGACAGGCCCGGGCTTTACCCTGCGAATGAACGAGCTCACGGGTGCCCGTCCATCTGATACCGCTCGTGCCTACGCGGCAGCACGCGAAATATTCCGTCTTCGCGATCTTTGGCACGAAGTCGAAGGCCTCGACAACGCCGTGACCTCAAAAATTCAAAAAGAATTGATGCACGAAACCCGGATCCTGCTCGAACAGGCCATCCTTTGGCTGCTTCGCTACCGGCCGCAACCTATCGACATCGCTTTTGCGGTCAGCGAATTTCGCGACACCGTAGACCAATTGCGACGGGGTTTCCCGCGGGTGCTTGCCGCCTCCAACCGTCTCA
>PAUU01000002.1 GCA_002713825.1 Acidiferrobacteraceae bacterium
GTAATGCGGGAATTATTCGAAACCTATGGGCAGACCTATGGCATCGATTGGCTCGAACTCGTCGCTCAGGCCTATCAGGAATCACGGTTGGATCAATCTGCAGTAAGCAGTGCCGGAGCAATCGGCGTGATGCAATTGTTGCCGAGTACTGCTGCGGACAAGAACGTTGGAATTCCCGATATCAGCACGGTCGAGAACAATATTCACGCGGGTACCAAATATATGGCGTTTTTACGCGAGCATTACTTCAGCGATTCACAGATTCATCCTGCTGCCAAGATGGACTTTGCGTGGGCATCATATAACGCGGGGCCCAACCGGATACGCCGTCTTCGAAAAAAGGCGCAAGAGCGCGGCTTTGACCCCAACAGATGGTTTGGCAATGTTGAAGTGCTCGCGGCAGAGAAAATAGGGCGCGAGACGGTAGATTATGTGAGGAACATCAACAAATACTTCGTTGCCTACCAGATGTACTTCAACGCGCAAAGCGCCAACTAAACATCACGTTCTTATTCAACAGACTGCGTATTTTGATCCCACGGCGCTTTCACCGGCATAAAGTTTTCATTGATATCGACAGTCGTGTTGTAGCCGAAGATGCCCTCAAGCCGCACCGTGAACCGGAAGGTGGCATCGTGGTCATATTCCGAGGGGAAATGCACTCCTGGTTCGACCTCCCAGAATAACCATTTCTTCTTGGTCATCCTGCGGTAGCGCGCCTTCAAGACAGCATCGAATACGTCAAACTCCGGTTTATCACGAAGATAAATCTCCAGGTCGTAGGCGATCGCCTCTGATTTCGAGCGCCGCAGTTTTTCATACAGGCTGAAATACTGGTCGAGGCACCAGCCATCATTACACTCGCTGGAGTTGTTCTCGTACCAGCGCACCACGGTCGTTGGGCGAAAGAAAAGGTGTTGGCCGATTACCCGGTCAAAGTCAGCCTGGCCTCGATACTCAAATTTGCTTTTAGTGAAATAGTAGAAGGAGTTGGTCAAACGCGGCACCCAGGGGCCGTCTGTCGTAAAAGCTTTGCTGTGCCGTGCACGCACGTAGGGCTGATAGCTGCTGTCCCGACGACGTATCCCAAGATCAAATCGGATCTGCTTTAGCGCGGTTTCACGTTTGCCCCGTACCTGAAGACTGATATTCTGCTGGCTGTCATCAAGGTCATTAATACGGCCCTCGTCTTCGTCGTCACCCAGTATGAGCTTGAGACGGTTTTCGGTGTTGGGCAGGGAGATTCGGGCGCGAATACCCGGGCTGAGCTTGGTACCCTCGTTACCGTCGTAGCGCACCCGAAGAAATGCCCTAAGCCGGGTCTGCTGATCGGCGTCACTCGCCTGAGAGTTTGAGAAAAACCCATCGACCTGATCGGCCGTTTTCAGCACCCACCCTGACCACTCGTCGTGCAGTTTGTCAACGCGGTCGATGGCATCATCTGCTTTTTCATCGGCAATGGCTGGAGAAAACAGAAAAAGAGCCAGACAGCAAGTCAGCAGACGCAAAGTCCTTTTGTAGTAATCAAGCATGGTCACTGTGTCTTGGTCGTTTGGGAGTCAACGCGTTATCTATTCGAGATCAAACAGCCAGTTTTCATCCATCTTGCAAAAACCATAGGTCACCCGTGATGTTTCACCGGCTTTTACCGTCTCAAGCGTCATTTTCCTGCAGGAAAGATCCTGCTTTTGGTAATCCTCAGTCACTGTCCATACGCTGGTCAGACGCTTGTCTTCTGTTTCCCAGGTAACGGGCATGTTAATGTCGGTGGTGTCCAGCGTAACGTTGATTTGGTTGAGTAGAGCATCAAGTTCAGCGCCTGTGACGGATGCCAGTGGCGAATCGCGAAGAAACAGTGAGTTTTGCGCGATCGCTGCGGTACTGACGCATAGCACTACTGCCATGGCAAGCCTTTGCTTTAGGTTTTTCAGAGTCATCCCCTGTCATCTCCCGACGTCGGTGGAGTTTCGGTTGTTATTTGCTGCGCCGCTGCCCCGGCTGCTGCCAGTTCAGGAGTAACGGCTTCGACGATAACCCGCTTAGGCGCAAATTTTATTCCCGCGTCAGCGAAGGCAGTCTGAATTTTAGCGTAGACCACCCGGCGAAGCGCGAACTGCTTACCAGGGGCTGTTGAGAACTTGCATCTTACGACAAAGGCAGAGTCATCCATGCGATTGACGCCCTGGGATTTAAGCGGCTCGAGAAACTCTGGACCATGCTCAGGATCCTCGAGCAGTCGCTGCCCCACCTTCTTGACCAATTTACGCACTTTTTCTACGTCCTCTTCAAACGGGATACGCAATTCAAATTTCATAATGACCCAATCGCGGCTGAAATTGGTCAGCGTATTGATCTGGCTGTATGGGATTGTATGCAGGGGCCCATTGTGATGACGTAGTTGCATTGAGCGCACCGAGATTTGTTCGACCGTCCCGGTGTTGCCACCGACGTCTATATATTCGCCTTTTCGAAAGGCATCATCCACCAAAAAGAATATTCCCGAAATAATGTCGGCCACAAGGCTTTGCGCTCCGAAGCCGATAGCAAGGCCCAGGACACTTGCTGCGGCGATGAGCGGCCCAATGTTGACCCCAAGACTGGAGAGGATGACCATTGCAGTAACCGTCACAATCGTTACCATTAGGAAACCCCGCAGCAAAGGCAGGATAGTTGCGATTCGGGATAGCCCCTGACCACCAGGATCGCCGCCGGTTTCCGGGTGACCTTCGGCGTCCTCACTTTGCGCGGGAGTTTCCTCTCGTGACGCAATCCAGCGTTTTGCCACCGTCCAGACGAGATACGCGAGGATGACCGTCACGAGAATTTGCCCTGCAGACTGAGTAATCTGTTCTCCTAGTTGGGATCGCGTCACCGCAACAAGATCGACGTTCCACATTCGCCCTAGCAGAAGGATTCCCGCGATGATGATGATCAGTCGACTTGTCTGGACAAGACCGTCACGTGCCGCCTCCCCTCGCCGCGGTATGGAACCACTTCCGGAGTCCGTTATTCCCCATTCACGAATCAGAGGCCCTACCGCACCCAACAGGAGGGGCGCTAAAAACAAAAGGAGCAGCGTCTTCAGGACAGATAGGAGCACGCCGTCTTGTTTAAGCGCGATAGCGGCGAACATCCCAACAAATATGAGCAGAACGATTAATCCCGTTCCTATTGCGGGCCAGAGACTCGCGAAGGTCTTGCGAATCAGCCCCGGCGGATTCCCTGACAGGAGGAGATTGCTGACGGGTCGACGAACTAGCCACAGAACCACGATGATGATTGAAGCCAGAGTAAGGCCACCAACCAGATTAACCGAGCTAACCACAATGGCAACCTCGAATGGGGAGGTCACGGCACTGAGATAGGCCTGAAAAAAGAAAAGTGCAGAGCTTGCGACGAAGATCCAGGAGATTCGTGAACTCACGATGCGGGAATCTCGATCATCGAGTGGGGTCAGTCGGCAGTCCGGTCGCTTAGGCGAAAAGACAAAATTGACAGCTTGATTGAGCAACCAAGCGACAAGGATTGCCGCGATCAGGCCCATCATGAGCAGTCGATTAGGTTCATGCCCGCGGTAGGCGAGGAGAAATACAATGTAGGCGCTCACAGCAAATACGGCTGGGGGGAATAGGTCGTAAATCAAAAGGCCAAAACGTCGCGCCAGGCGCACGGGAAAAGTGTGGTGACTGGCGGCTGATAATGCCTCTGGAATTCTTTTGGTGGCTTTCTTAAATAGGGACTGGACGAGCCAACCCACCAGCAAGATTACTACGATGTACGCCATGACTAGCCAAAGGGTTCCAGCGCTCTCACCGGGCGGGGTCATCGCTGTTGCCACGATACCGGGTACCCGGGCAATTGCCGGGACTTGTCGAAATCTCTCAGCGAGACCTTCACGAAATTGGTTAGTCATGGTGGTGAGCTCCATGACCATGGGGTCGCTCGACGTGGATTCTGATTGGGAGTCACCAATAAGATCCCAGACGATATCCCGGACCTGCTCGTCACTGAGCCTTGCTAGCAGTGCTTGTCGTTCGTCGGCGCTTAGGTTCTGATCAAAGATTTCTGACGGGTCCGACGTCTCTGCAGTGTTGGCGTGGACCGGCGTGCCAATGATGCTGCTGCCAAAAACGAAGGCAAGGATAAGGCTAGCGATAAGTGGTATAGGTTTGCGGATGGCGATTGTATTCATGGTCTTTTCCAAGAAGGGAGCCTTATTCAAGGAGCAATATATTCTGATTTAGGTTTGTCCGATACTGACTTCGGTCCGAAAGTCGCGAGATCTCCAACCTCTGTCGAATCGAAAGTCGGAAGAACCGTCTAAGTTTAATAAAAAGTCCAACTCTTGTTGGCAGATAGAGAGCGTGTGTTGCACTGGCGGTATTCGAAGGCTATTCTCGGTACAGAACTTGCTGGAGATCTAGTCTATCAAGCGGGAACCGATCAAATTTTTACCACCTTGAGGGAGTCATAAACATTGCTCGTATTGGCGGCGCATTGGCATTGGCTGGGGTGACAGCCACAGCAGTTGGCGATATGGATCCAGCAGCGCTTGCTGCGGAGTCGCTGGGTAAGTTGGCGAGTGCCAAAGCCATGGCCGTTGATGTAGCAATCGCAGAAGAAGTCGTGCTGAGCCAGGGTCTGAAGATTCGTACGCTTCGCGAAGGGTCAGTCGTTTTGAGTCGCGGCGATGGATTCAAATTCTCCCGCTCAGTGAGAGATTGATCGATGAGTTATGGTGCGGGAGATACGGAGAGATCAATCCTAGGATGGGAACCCAGGAACTAAGGAATATGAAGATAGATAAGAAGTGGAACCGATTGAACAACGCTCTTTTGGGCATGATCGTGCTGTTCGCGATGGGGGCATCAGCCAAAGCCGACGAGGTTAGTACCGCAGATCTTGCCAAGGCGGCCCAAAATCCGCTGGCATCAATGATCAGTCTGCCGTTTCAAAACAACACCAACACGAACTTCGGCCCCGAGGAGAAAACCCAGAATGTGCTGAATATCCAGCCGGTCTGGCCCATTGAGTGGAACGATAACTGGAATCTCATTACCCGAACAATTATTCCCGTGATCTCCCAACCCGCGCTGACTGCGGGCGGATCTCGTGAAAGCGGCCTTGGCGATATTTCGTTTAGTGGCATGTTTTCGCCCAAGCAAAGCAACAAGTGGATCTGGGGCCTCGGCGCAGTCGCTCTTCTTCCAACCGGTGCCGAGGGGCTGTCGCAGGACAAGTGGGGTCTTGGGCCTACTGCGGTTGCACTGACGTTTAATGGGCCATGGGTCTATGGCGGCCTCATTAATAACATCTGGTCTGTGTCCGGCTCCGGTCCAAACGATATTAATTCTCTCACCCTGCAGCCCTTTCTCAACTACAACCTGCCGGGCGGCCGCTACTTCACCAGTTCACCTTTGATCACCGCTAACTGGGAAGCGGACAGCGGGCAGCAATGGACTGTGCCGCTAGGGCTAGGGTATGGCCAGATTTTTAAGTTGGGAAAAGCTCCGGTAAATGGACAGATCAGCTTTTATCACAACATTGAGGCGCCGGACAATCAGGCTGACTGGCAGTTGCGACTACAACTCCAGTTTATGTTCCCAAAGTAGAATTTCGCGTTATTGCGCAGTCTTGATCATTGCGAAGTTGCCCAACGCTTCCGCCATTTCCTCGATTGACGGTGATGTCCGCTCTTGCGGCTCCGCGAAGACCCCACAGACGAGAGCGGTTACCTGGGGCTGATCTGATGGCTCAAGGCGAAGATAGTGGTTTAGATTCTGCGGCCCCCCTTCGTTCCACGCCAGCCACCAGTTGGACCCGACCCCTATGCCGACGGAGACCGAAGAGGCGAGAAGGGTTCTACGCTTAGCAGTCTGTTCCTTGCGCCGGTATTGTTTTGTCACCGTGAAGGTCGCAGGCGAGATACTGGCGGGTGATTTCATTTCCGCCCGCGGGCGCTTCATGGAGAAATAACAGTAGGGATCATAGGTGTGTTCGATCCGGTTAAGCATTTTGCCATGTTGAAAATAGACTCGGGACTTNCCNGCCACNACGGAAAGCGGCNGATGAANCACCNCGNTCGAGCCAACAGGTATCTTTGCCGNNNCGCCACCGTATCCAATGCCAACGGATACGCCCATTGCGAAACTGGATGCTTGTAGCGTCGAGGCACTGAAAAAAAGAGAGAAGGCTAAAGCAAGCAGGTATTGCGACTGCGAAAATCTAGGATATCTCATATAAAACTACTAGGATCAACATTATTTTTCTCTAATCAATGGTAACAAATCTGTGTGAATATCGCGATTAGATGAGACGATGTCTAGATTGGCAGAGCATCCTCTGGATGCCATGCCTTAAGGTAGGTTCTAGTTTGCAAGGAGAAAAAAGATGCCCCTAAAAATGATTGTTGCGCTGGTCGGTATTTTGGTATTTGGGCCAGCGTCGTCTGAGAACGCGACACCGGGATTCAATACACTGATTCCGGAATCGATTGTGACCCCCGATTCCGTTGAGACCTCAATCGGCACGTTGAATTTTTTTGACGGCTTGCCCGATGAGGAAACAGTGACCAGGGTGTACGACAACCTTGACCGGATTCGGGCAACCCAGGCGTTTCTCGATATGGTGCCGCTCGCGTCGATTGAGGGATTGCGCCGAGGAATGACATCAGTCGGCGTGGATGCCTCGCACAAGATCTTNCTCTACAACGATCTCATGGATTCGAATTCCCTCTTTCTGACTGGAAATACCGATACGATCTATGCCATCGGCATGCTGGATCTTCAGAGAGATGGCCCCACCGTGGTCGAGATTCCTCCTGGAGCCGGGCCGGGAACCGTAAACGATGCGTACTTTCGATTCGTGATCGATATGGGTGCGCCTGGACCTGACCGCGGTAAAGGCGGTAAGTATCTGATTCTGCCGCCCGGCTACGAAGATGATGTGCCAGAGGGGTATTTCTCGGTCGAGAGCCCCACCTACGTTAACTGGTTACCCTTAAGGGGCTTTCTTGTGGATGGTAAGACCGACCCTGCAGTGGATATGTGGACCAATGGCTTAAAAATTTATCCGTTATCTCGAAAAGANAATCCCCCCCAACTCGAAGTGGTCAACGGCACGGGGATTGTCATGAACACGGTCCACGCGAACGATGAGACTTTCTTTGAAGAAATNGCAGAGGTGATTCAGCGGGAGCCGCTCGAGTTTCTTGATGATGAGTTGCGCGGAAATCTTGCGAGTATCGGGATTGAAAAGGGTAGGGAGTTTGCCCCCGATGCTCGGATGCGCGCGATCCTGAAGGATGGTGTTGCTATTGCCAATGCGACCGCACGCGCCCTCGCTTTCCGTCCACGGTCTGAGACTATCTATATCTACGGTCAGGAAAGCGCATGGTTTACTGCTTTTGACGGCGGAAACTACCAATGGCTCCTAAACGACGGCAATGGTGGTCGCAATAGGGACGCACGCACTCTGTTCTTCTATATCGCTACGGTGAATACACCGGCTATGGTGATGCAAATGGTCGGTGTAGGCTCCCAGTATGCATTGGCTGCCGTGGACTCTAAGGGTCGTTATCTCGATGGCGCGAAAGAGTATCAAATCACTATCCCTGGGGATGTGCCGGCAAAGGATTTCTGGTCTCTGGTGGTTTATGATCCGCAGACCCGCTCCATGCTCCAGACTGAGCAGCCCTATCCTTCTAAAAATAACGAGCGCAACCGAGATCTCGTGAAGAACGACGATGGATCAACCACAATCTGGTTTGGGCCTAAAGCACCCAAGGGCAAAGAAGCCAACTGGATTCAAACCATTCCCGGAAAGGGATGGTTTATTTGCCTACGCTTGTATGGGCCGTTGGAGCCTTGGTTCAAACAAACCTGGCGCCCGGGAGAAATTGAGCCTGTAAACTGATATGGATCATTAGGTGCCAGGGCTATCACGAGTGAGGGCCCTGGCACCTAACTGGCAGAGCGCTGATGGTGATTGCTCGACAAATCTGAAACCGGTCGGTTGTGGTGGTGGTTTTTATCCCAGCTTGTACAGTGAGTGACATGGATTCATGTGGACGAGGGGTCGGCGTTAGTTATTTTCTAAGGGAAGCGGCGGGGGCAGTGGTTCGCACCGAGCACATTGTTGGCAAGGACGACAATAACGGCGTCTATCTGACGATGGGCCACCCTTACTAGCGCGCCAGAGAAATGATCGATCGTCCTTTAGCCGTCGTTCGACCTGGCATGAACCGCTTCCGCCCCGGTCGTTGGCAGTCAGCAGAGCACTTCGAACTCAGTATTGAATCGGGTATCGTCGTCCACACGGATAGCCAGTTCCCAAAGACCGATGAAGTCATCCATCCCCATAGCGGGATTAAAGAAGCTGAAGAGCGCTGAACCTTTAGGGGGATGCAGCTTTAGCCATATCGTAATGCGGGTACTGCCAGCACCATTGAAAGGGTAGTCAACATGCTCGCGGATTTTACCGCTTGGATCGGTCCAGTCAGCTTGCAAGCGATGCGCTCCGCCTTCGAGCCCAAGAAGATCAATGACAGCATAAATCTTGTCGTTACAGCCGAATCGGTTGGAGCTGCTCTCTACCGGCCAGCCATTCTCAAACTCAGCGCGTAGCCAAACGTTAATAGAGGGATCGGCCTTGCCCGCCGAAATGTTGCCCAACAAAAGCAAGGCGCATATCGCTCGCAAGCCGACTCGGCAGAGCTCAAACGGGATGGCCTTCACGAGGGCGCGCGGTTTAGGCTACTTGTTTCAGTATATTGGCGGTGTCGTCGACGGCGATCGCCAGAGCNTCGAACAGTTCGTCAATCTGTTTTTTGGTAATAATAAGCGGCGGACAGATGCCGATCACGTCACCGGGCAGGGCCCGCACAATCAGACCCTTTGCCAATGCAGCAGCTGCAATCTGGGCTCCGGCTTTGACTTCGGGCGGATACTGATCACGGGTTGATTTGTTCATCACGATTTCCAATGCACCGATCAAACCGACCCCGCGCGCCTCACCAACAATCGGGCTCGTCCCGAATTCGGCGAGCCGCGCCTGAAAATGCGATGCGATGCTCCGGACATGATCGAGGATGTTGCGCTCTTCGTAAATCTTGAGGGTTTCCAGAGCCACAGCACAAGAGACCGGGTGGCCACCATAGGTGTAGCCCATACCGAGTGCACCGTGCTTTTTGCTTTGTGACTTCAGAACATCATAGATTTTGTCCGAGATCATGAGCGCCGAGATCGGCAGGTAGCCTGAAGACAGCTGCTTTGCGCAGGTCACCATATCGGGCGTGATACTGTAAGTCTGGGAACCCCACATGTTGCCGGTGCGTCCGAAACCGCAGATGACTTCATCCGCCACCATTAATACGTCGTATTTGTCGAGCACCGCCTGGATTTTCTCAAAGTAGGTAGCCGGGGGAACCATGACGCCCCCAGCACCCATAACGGGCTCCGCCACGAACGCTGCGACGGTATCGGGATCTTCTTTGAGAATCAACTGCTCCAGGTTGTCAGCAAGCCGTGTGGCAAATGCCTCTTCTGATTCGCCGGCTTCGCTGTACCGGTAATACCCGGCCGTGTCAGTGTGGAGCATCCGCTCAAGCGGCAGATCAAAATCGTTTTGCATCAAGGGGATTGCCGTCAGGCTGCCCCCAGCCACGGTGACGCCGTGGTAGCCGCGCTTGCGGGAGATGATTTTCTTTTTCTTCGGCAGACCCCGACCGTTGTTGTAATACCAGGTAAAGCGGATCATTGCGTCGATAGCCTCTGACCCTGAGCTTAGGAAAAAGGCTTTGGACATAGGTGCGGGCGCCACTTCCATCAGTTTTTCAGAAAGTGCGATGACGGGTTCTGTCGAGCGATGCGCAAAGGTGTGTGAGTAGGGCAACGCAGCAAACTGATCAGCCGCCGCCTTGGCCAGCCGAGACTCTGAAAAACCCAAGGAGACACACCAAAGCCCGCCCAGCCCCTCTAGATAACGATTGTCTCGATCATCCCAGACATAGACGCCTTCTCCACGCGAGATGACAAGCGGCCCTTGTTCCTCATGCGCTGCGAGATTGGTATAGGGGTGCAGTGCGTGGGCGATGTCTTTTTTCTGGTTTTCGCTGATGGGTGCGTTCATGGCAGCCTCAATAATGTCGATACATATCGACTGGTTTCGGTGTTCACAACTGCCGGGTGGGCAACGGCATCGCGAAAGATTTTGCCCTTATTTGGTGTATTCAACAAGCAGAGCTATGCGGGCGGCGGGAAAGAGGAAAGCGTGTTGGCTGCCTCGCGGCCTTCCGTGGTACACCATGCCCGAAAGCCGCCTAGCCCCCGGTTTTGCCATTCGGCGTGAGCCAGGTTCCATCCTTTGGCACGTAATTCGTCCATTTCCTCCGAGGTGAGGTGATGGGTTCGGCGGAAGTCGTCTTCGAGATAGCGGTATCCCCTGATTACAGTATCTGTGGCAAGGCCGCAGTAGAGGGTCACCTCGAAAAAATAGACTGCTTCAGTCAGGTTGTCGAACTTGTGAAGTTTCTGCGAAAAGCCGACAATCGGGACTGNCANAAGTAATCCCAGCGAGANCGCCCNTAACAGCGATGTNGGGGNCCNGTCNGGGTCCGAATGCGCAAAGNGGTGTNTTCTCATAGTGTTTGAACGATGATCGGGNNTTTAACAAAGNAAGTTAGCATGACCCGCTATGCANAGGAGTCAAGGAGTTAGCACCATGGATACAGCAGTCAAGGAAGAAGTNGGTCATTACATTGGCGGCCNGGTNGTTTCAGGATCCAGCGGGCGATATGGTGACGTCTACAATCCCGCTACCGGAGAAGTGGCCCGGCAGGTGGCATTGGCGAGTGCCGAAGAGGTGCGCCACGCAATTGCCAATGCTGCAGAAGCGTTTACCGATTGGGCCGAAGTGCCGCCCGCCCGTCGAGTGCAGGTGCTGTATCGGTATCGAGAACTCCTGATCCAAAACATGGACGAGCTCGCCCGGCTTTTGTCCTCCGAACACGGCAAGACCGTGGATGATGCGAAAGGCTCGATCACGCGCGGGCTGGAAGTGGTTGAGTTCGCCTGCGGCATTCCGCAGTTGCTGAAGGGAGAGTTCAGCGAAGGGGTGGCCAACGGTGTCGATTCCTGGAGCATGCGCCAGCCGCTGGGGGTGGTCGCCGGCATTACGCCCTTCAACTTCCCAGCGATGGTGCCGATGTGGATGTTTCCGGTTGCGATCGCCTGCGGAAATACTTTTCTGCTCAAGCCTTCCGAGCGGGATCCTTCCTGTGCCGGGTACATGGCGCGCCTGATGACCGAGGCGGGCCTGCCGGATGGAGTACTGAATGTCATCAATGGGGATAAAGAGGCTGTGGACACCCTGCTGACCGATCCAACCATCCAGGCGGTGAGTTTTGTGGGCTCCACTACGGTGGGTGAGCACATTTATCGGACTGGATGTGCGCACGGCAAACGCGTTCAGGCACTGTGTGGTGCGAAGAATCACATGATTGTGATGCCCGATGCCGACATGGGGCAGGTGGTCGATGCGGTGATGGGTGCCGCTTACGGTTCAGCAGGAGAGCGGTGTATGGCGATTTCGGTCGTCGTCGTTGTCGGCGATGACACAGCGGATCGAATGATGGAGCAGCTCGTTCCCCGGATTGAGACCCTCAAAGTCGGGGCGTATGACCAGGATGGTGTTGAAATGGGGCCTGTTATCACGCCAGATGCGCGTGACCGGATCAAGGGTTATATCGATCGGGGCGTGGAAGAGGGCGCGGATCTGGTCGTAGACGGTCGTGATATTTCCATCTCAGGATACGAGCAGGGTTGTTTTGTCGGCGCCACTGTTTTTGATCGTGTGAAACCTGCAATGGATATTTACCGCGATGAGATATTTGGACCGGTCCTGTCGGTGGTTCGCGTAGCGAATTATGAGGAGGCGTTGGAACTCGTCAATGATCACGAGTATGGAAACGGAACCGCGATATTTACCCGAGATGGAGATACTGCGAGAGATTTCGGCCATCGTGCCCGGATCGGCATGGTGGGGGTCAATGTTCCGATTCCGGTGCCGCTTGCCTTCCACAGTTTTGGAGGCTGGAAGCGCTCACTCTTTGGCGATCACTATATGCATGGCCCTGAAGGCGTTCGGTTCTACACCCGAATGAAGACATTGACGTCGCGTTGGCCCTCCGGAATCAAAGAGGGAGCGGTTTTCAATTTCAAGGCGGGCGGCGAGCACTAACGGGCTTCGGAGACCACAAACAGCTTAGCGAAGTCCGGTGGTGCTACCGATCGAGTCTCAGGTTATCGATCAGGCGCACTGATCCGATACGTACGGCAATCAATGCCTGGGCGCGCTCAAGCGGGGTTTGCGGCAGTTGGGCTGTCCATTGCGCCGGGTCCCGGACTTCCGCATATTCCAAGGTGAGTCCGTCATGGTTGAGGCAGTCTGCCATGGCGGCAGAGAGTCCGTCGGCAGTCCGTTCGCCTGACTGCCACGCGTCACGCGCCGCTAGCAGCGCTGGATATATCTGCTGCGCAAGATTTTTCTCATCCCGACTCAATCGGACGTTGCGGGATGACAGAGCCAAGCCTGAGTCTTCCCGAACTGTTGGGCAGACCACAATAGTGGGATAACCCATCTCCCGCGCGAGGTCAGAAACGACCAGCGTCTGCTGAAAGTCCTTTTCGCCGAAATAGGCGCTCGACGGTCCGACAGTGCGAAAGAGTCGCTCCACGATGGTTCGGACACCGTCGAGATGCCCTGGCCGGAATTGTTCCTCAAGCCCCGACCCACGAGGCCCTGCCGGAAGAATGTCAATCTTGGCAAGATCAGAGACCTCAGGAAAAAACTCTTCAAGGCTGCCCATAAAGACCATGTCACATCCCTGAGCCTCAAGCAGCGCCAGGTCTGATTCTGTATCCCTTGGGTAGGCGTCAAAGTCCCCGTGATCCTCGAATTGCAGTGGATTGATAAAGATACTGGCGCAGCATACGCTGTTCTCTGCTCGAGCTCGGGTCACGAGCGAAAGATGACCTTTGTGCAGTGCTCCCATAGTTGGCACGAAGCCGAGGGTTTCACCTTGAGACCGCTGGTCAGCGCACCAGTGCTTGGCATCGGTAGGGGATTCGAGATGCAGCATCACGGAAATCAGTATGACATGCTGCACTGCAACATGTCTATATTTTCTACCGTATTACTCTCCAGTAGACCGTCACGCCCACTGCTATGAACTCACAGGCTGCAGGCCGATCCGATAGCGCTGGGCTTTGTTGAGGTAACTCTGGACATTGCGGCTGAGTTGTTCGACCTCTTCATCAGTAAGCTCCCTGACTACTTTGGCAGGTGAGCCAAGGATCAGCGATCTCGCGGGGAAACGTTTGCGTTCCGTTACCAAAGCGTTGGCGCCCACGAGACTGTTCTCGCCGATCTCTGCAAAATCCAGAACCACCGCCCCGTTGCCGATCAGCGCCTTGTTACAGATGGTGCATCCATGGATGACCACGCTATGACCGATCGAGACGTTATCCCCAATTGTCACGGGCACACCCGCATCGACATGAATTACCGTATTGTCCTGGATGTTGCTTTTGGCGCCCACCGAAATCTGATCGTTATCTCCCCGAAGGACAGCACCAAACCAGACGCTCGAATGGGCACCCAGGCTGACGGAGCCAATTACATCCGCGCTGGGGGCAACGTAAACGTCGTCTCCCAGCTTGGGGATTTGATCTCCCAGCTGGTAGATCATGGGAACGACTCAGGACAGTCGTGTAATCGGCGCATCATTATTGGATAGTGTCCGAGCTTTGCCGAGCTGGCCGATAAGGCCTGAAAGCCGGTCGAGCACTTTTTTCCTGACGGTGTACTCCACCTCAAATATATCAGCCGTGTCGCGAAGCCTCATAAGATGGTCATCACTCGTGCGAATGTCATCGACCAGTTTCAGTTGATGTGCCCGGGTTCCAAGCCAATGCTCGCCTGTTGCGACTGCGTCAAGATCAACGATGGGTCGACGGGCCTTAACGAAATCCTTGAAAAGCGTATGAGTCTGCTCCACCTCTTCTTTAACTTTGGCACGCGCCCGGTCAGTGGTTTCTCCTAGCATGCTGATTGTGCGTTTGTATTCGCCGGCGGAGATCTGCTCGTAATCGATGTCGTGTTTTTTCAGCAGGCGGTTAAAGTTGGGGATCTCGGCGACCACGCCAATAGAGCCGATCACAGCGAAAGGGGCCGCCAGTATGCGGTTGGCAACGCATGCCATCAAATAACCTCCACTGGCTGCGACCTTGTCGACCGAGACTGTGACATCGATCCCGGCGTCACGAAGGCGCATGATTTGGGAGGCGGCGAGACCATAGGCGTGGACCATGCCGCCGGCACTCTCCAGCCTGACCAGCACTTCATCGCCTTCACGTGCCCCGAGCAAAATGGCGGTGACTTCCTCGCGCAGCAGGGCGACTTCGCTGGCACGGATGTCACCATTGAAATTCAGTACGAAAACACGCTTCCTGGACTCCTCTGGCGCATTCTTCTCAGATTTCGCCTGAGCTTTTCGTTCTTTCTTTTGCAACTTTCGTCGTTTTTTTACAAGCGCAGGGGGCAAAGTCGCCATCTCGAGCGCGTCAGCCATATCCCGGAAGCGATCATTAATCCGCTTTACGTCAATTTGTTCGGATGGCACATGCCGATTGCGCATGGCCACGCCGACGACACTCAACAGAATGCCGACAATCAGCAGAAAGAGAGTAAGGGCTTTTGCGAAAAAGAGGCCGTATTCCGCCAAGTAGGCCATGGCTGTTCCGGATCATGTCTGTAAAGGGACGGCGAGTGTAGCATTGGCGGCACGGATTCATGCTATGTTGCGCGTGCCCAGAAGCATTCACTAGAGTGCATCTCACGATGCGTGTCGAAAAACCTGGAAAATGGTACCGCCCTGATGAAGACAACGACAACAGACCTTTACCGTGAACTCTCTGACCAGGTGTCGATCAGTTCCATCACCCGTTGGCTAAAGGAGATGATTGCCATTCCAAGTGAAAATCCGATGGAGAGTGACCCGCGCCCCGGTCACCGGGAGCAGGAGATCGGCGAATATTATCTTGAACAGATGCATGAATTGGGTATGACGGTCGCTTCCCGAGAGGCAGCGCCCGGTCGTCCGAACGTTTTCGGCACGCGCGCCGGTAATCAGGATCGTCCGTCATTGATGCTGTGTGGACATCTGGATACGGTGCCGACTGAGGGCTACGACGATCCTTACACGCCACATGAAAAGAACGGCCGTATCTACGGCAGGGGATCCTGCGATATGAAAGCGGCCCTGGCGTGCTATCTTGAGGTAGCGCGCTTGCTTCGGGACGCAGATGTCTCCCTGTCCGGGTCGCTTATTCTCTGCGGCGTGGCGGACGAAGAGTGGCAGATGATCGGTTCTCGAGAGATTGGACGCAACGGTCCGTTCGCCGATCAGTGCATTATCGGTGAACCATCAGATCTGTCGGTCTGTCCGGCTCACAAAGGGCAGTTTGGCTTGTTCATTCGCACGTTTGGCAAGGCAGTGCACTCCAGTATTCCCGAACAGGGGGAAAATGCTATCGAGCGTATGGCCCGCGTCGTTAATGCGCTTTCCGATTACAACGAGGAACTAGCATCTCGAGAGCCGCATCCGCTTTGTGGGCATGGCACTTACAGTCCCGGCGTGATCCGTGGCGGTGATCTCGCCAGCGCGGTGCCGGATTATTGCGAACTGGAGATCGATCGCAGAGTGCTACCAAGTGATGAAGCTGAACAGGTGCGCCACGATATCGCGGCCCGACTTGAGCCGTTAAGGCAGGAAGATCCGGGTTTTCGCTATGAACTTAGTGAGCCGTCCTGGGATATTCCCGCCAATGACCTGCCTGTAGAGTCGCCTGTGGTTCAGTCGCTACTTAATGCATCGGCAGATCTCACAGGCCGCCCTGAATGTGCCAGTTCTTTTCCTGGGGCGACGGATGCCCCCCATCTCAAGACGCCCGCAGTAGTGTGCGGGCCAGGCTCCTTGTCTCAGGCGCATTCCATTAACGAGTTTGTTGAGATCGAGCAGTGTGTCCGCGCCACCAGGATGTATCTGCGCGCCGTAACGGATCTGATCGCCTAGCGATCTTCAGTTCAGAAACCGTTGTGCTCGATAGGGTGTGGGATCGACGATTGGTGTCTCACGGTCGATCATCTGCTGGACCAGTTTCCCTGTGACAGCGCCAAGCGTCAGCCCCACATGCTGATGACCAAAGGCGTAGACCACTGACGGATGTTTTGATGAGTGACTGATAACCGGCAGAGCATCTGGAAATGTGGGTCGAAAGCCCAGCCAGGTATCCCCACGCTGTTTCAGCGACGGTAGTGCGCGGCGGGCAACCTGCTCGATATAGTCAAGACGCTTTGGGTTGGGTTTGGCATCAAGACCTGCCAGTTCAACGGTTCCCGCTGCCCGCAAGCCACCATCGACAGGGGAAAGATAGAGTCCCGCGTCAGCGAGCCCCACCGGCCGTGANAGGGTCGAGAGGTTNTCNGGAAACATCACGTGGTANCCCCGTTCTGTGTCAAGNGGCAAACGNTCGAGNACNGNNCCNTNAATNCGNGTGGACCAGGCGCCNGCGGCAATGACNNCGTGGTGNACCGTTCTTGAATTTCCAGAGANNTGCACGGTGACCTGATCCANNCCNGCNGACTCNATGCGGTCAACNCGNTCTNGGATGACTTCACCNCCGTCNCGTGNGAATTGATCGACGAGTCGCATGATCACCTGTTGCGGATCGCTCAGTTGAAAACCATCGTTGTAAAGTATTCCGCCAGCAAAGATGGGGGCGAGCGCGGGTTCGAGTTCCCGCACTGCGTCGGCTTCAACTTCTGTGATCGACATGCCTTGTTCCCGACGCCGGGCGATGTCGTCTTGAGCAGCCAAACGGCTATGGGTATCTGAATAAAGATACAGTGTTCCGTTGCGGCGAATAAAATCCCCGGCGCCTGCTGACTGGACGAGCGCGAGAGTAGTGTCTTCAGCATGCCGGAGCAGGGAACCCAGCGCAGAGATGGTCTGGTCGACCCGCTCGCGCCGACAATGGCGTAAAAACGACAAAAGCCAGGGCAGCATACGGGGCACGTAGGCAGGGGAGATCGATAGCGGCCGTTCCGGGCCACACAGAAGTCTCGGAAGGGATTTCAGTAATTTGGGATGATTGACCGGGATACAGGCGTACGTGGCAATCGTCGCGGCATTGCCGTAACTCGTTTGACTGCCTGGTGGATGAGGGTCGATCAGGGCAACCTTGCGGCCTGCGCGTTGAAGATGCAGCGCGCAACAACTGCCAACCATGCCCGCTCCGATGACAAGCGTCTGAGGTGTATCCATGTTGCGATGACGGCTTTGCAAAGCCAAAGGTATCGAAGTGCCTATTATTGTTTAAAATACTGTTGGAATACGACCGTTTCGATCGATTCGGGCTGTGAGACTCCAAAAAGCCTTACCAGCCTTTTATCCAAGAAAGGGTTGCGTGAGCAGAGGTCAGGCTATGGTAAATGAGGAGGAATTAACGTGATCAAGAATTTTATTCCCGGCGCATTGGCGCTGATAATTTTGGCATTGCCGGGCGTGGGTTCGGCAGAGAGTGTGAAGATTGGCTTTGTGACGACGCTGACCACCGGGGCAGCCGTTATCGGCAATGATATGCGGGACGCGGTCAATCTCGCGGTCGAGGATCTAAACGGCAGAATGGGCGATCGCGATATCGAGGTTATCTTTGCAGATGACGGATTCAAGCCGGAAACTGGAAAACAAGTTACCGATAAACTGGTCAAATCAGATGATGTCGATTTTGTAGCGGGATACATCTGGTCACATGTATTGCTGGCCTCTCAGAAATCCGTACTCAATGCCGACAAATTTCTGATCAGCGTCAATGCCGGACCCTCACAGCTTGCCGGAAAGCTCTGTCACCGTGACTTCTTTTCCACTTCCTGGCAAAACGACCAGACCCCAATGGCCATGGGCGCGGTCCTTAGCCAAAGAGGGATCGGCAAACTCTACGTGATGGCGCCCAACTACGCAGCCGGTAAAAATATGGTGGCGGGAGTCGAGCGCACCTTTAAAGGTGAGATCGTTGGTAAGGATCTGACCAAGTGGGGCAAGGATGCGCAGTTGGATTTCTCTGCAGAACTCGCCACAGCCAAAGCGTCCGGCGCAGAGGCGCTCTTTGTTTTTTATCCGGGGAAAGCCGGAGGCGCCTTTATGAAGCAGTATGAGCAGGCAGGCCTCGCTGACAAGCTGCCGCTTTACACGGTGTTCACCGTGGACGCGATTTCACTTCCAAAACTCCAACAGGCAAACATGAAAGCCGTGCTGGGTTCTTTGACCACGGGCTTTTGGGGTCCCGGACTCGAAAACCCACAGAACGCACGTTTTGTTGAAGGATTCCTGAAGAAATATGGACGTTACCCCTCTTTTTATGCGGCGCAGTCCTATGACAGCATCTTCCTGATCAATAGCGCTGTGGAATCCGTGGGTGGCAATCTGCAAGATCGAGACGGAATGCGTGCTGCCATGGAGAAAGCCGATTTCCCCTCTGTCCGCGGATCGTTCTCCTATGGTGCCAACCATTTCCCGATCCAGAATTTCTACCTGCTTGAAGTGGTCGCTGACGGCAATGGCAATTGGACTACAGAGATTCGTTCGACGGTTTTTGAAAACCATCAGGATACCTACGTAGCAGATTGCGATCTTTAGAGAGGAAAAGCTTCGGTTTGTTGTTTTGAGCTACCTAGCCGCACACTCCGGCGCTTTGCTCCGGAGTGTGGTCAGGGCGTCTAAGAGTTGGCTTTCCCCTAGTTTCGTGATCCGGAGACTCCCCAGAGTGTTGAGCGTGACCTGATCATGGACAGCGCACTCGTCATGATTCAAGTGCTCAATGGGCTACAGCTAGGCGTCCTGCTGTTTCTGCTGGCCGCCGGACTGACGCTTGTCTTTGGCATCATGGACTTTATCAATCTGGCCCATGGCGCTTTCTATATGCTCGGGGCGTTCATTTGCGCCACGCTAGCGTTGTGGCTCGACTCCTTCCTGCTGGCCGTTTTGCTGGCGGTGCCCCTCACGTTTGTCATCGGAGTCGTGGTGGAATTGGGTATCGCCCGGCAGTTGTATCAGGCAGATCATCTTGAGCAGATTTTGGCAACCTTTGGCCTCATTCTGATAGCCGATACGTTGGTGCAGATGATTTGGGGCCCTGAAGGATTGACCTTTGCACTGCCGGAGATTCTGAACGGGCAGGTCAGGCTCTTTGACGATGTCGAATTCCCCGTCTATCGGATTCTGATCATCTCGGTGGGTTTGCTGGTTGCTTTGGCGCTGTATGTTGTCGTGAGTCATACCCGGATTGGCATGTTGATCCGGGCGGGAGCATCCAACAGGCGCATGGTGCAGGCGTTGGGGGTGGATATACGGATGCTGTTTACCTTGGTTTTTGCCGCAGGCGCTGCCATGGCCGGACTCGCCGGTTTGATGATTGCGCCGATTACGGAAGCGAGCATCGGCATGGGGAATGAAATCCTGATTGTGGCTTTCGTTGTTATCGTCATCGGCGGTATCGGGTCTGTCCAGGGAGCATTTTTCGGAGCTATGCTGGTGGGGCTGATTGATACCCTGAGTAGATCATTTCTTGATGATTTTCTGCGATTGTTTTTATCGCACCAGGCAGCGGAAACGTCGGCGCCGGCCATTTCAGCGATGCTGATTTACATCCTGATGGCAGTGATCCTCACCTTTCGCCCACAGGGGCTGTTTGGAGCCCGCAGTTCGTGATGTCGAAAAGTCGCGGGTGGTTTGCGGTTGTCATGGTTATCGGGGCACTTTTACTGCCTTTCTGGACGGAATATGCCGGGGAACCCTTTGTTCTGGATGTCATTATCCGTTTGATGATCCTTGCGATCGCAGCCAGCAGCCTCAATCTGATTTTGGGTTATAGCGGGATGGTTAGCCTGGGCCATGCCGTCTTTATTGGTATTGGGGCTTATGCGGTTGGAATTCCGGCTTACTACGACCTCAATAACGGTTGGTTACAGCTAGCGGCGGCTCTTGGAGCATCAGGATGTTTTGCCCTGCTGACAGGCCTCATTTGTCTTCGGACTCGAGGCGCTTACTTCATCATGATTACTCTAGCGTTTGCCCAGATGATGTATTTCATTTTTGTCAGTATCGAGGAATACGGGGGAGATGACGGACTGGTAATCTACGTGCGCAGCGAGATGGGCCCGGGTGTTGATCTGGATGACAACAGCCAACTTTATTTCTTGGTGCTCTTTTGCCTGATCGCAGTGATGATCTTGATTCACCGACTGACACGGTCGGATTTCGGACAAGTCATCAGAAGCATCAAGATAAACGAAGTCCGGATGCAGGCACTAGGTTTTGACACATTCCGCTACCGATTGGTGTGCTACGTCATCTCGGGGATGATTTGCGGGCTGGCGGGCTGGCTACTGGGNAATTTTACCGGATTCATCAGTCCGGAAATGATGGATTGGACCCGTTCAGGCGAGTTGATTGCGATGGTGCTCCTGGGAGGTGCGGCAACCGTGGTGGGGCCGCTGCTGGGTGCGGGGATCTTCATTGGAGTCGAGACCCTGCTCCCGGAGATGACTATTTACTGGCACCTGTATCTGGGTATCTTGTTGATCATTGTGGCCAAATTCGGCCGGGGCGGCTTGCTGGGCTGGTGGACACGGTGGCAAAACCGTTCACGCCCATGAGTGTCGAGCTTGAAGCGCGGGGAATCAGCCGAAGTTTTGGCGGCATTCATGCGGTGGCTGATATTGATCTTTGTCTGGAAAAGGGAAAAATTCACGCAGTCATCGGCCCCAATGGAGCCGGCAAGACCACGCTCGTAGGGCTTCTTGCGGGCAGCCTGAAAGCCGACAAAGGTGAGATCCGTCTGGGGCAGCGCAAGGCCACGTTATTGCCGGTGCATGAGCGTGTGAAGCTGGGTCTTGGCATAACCTTTCAGATTACCAGCCTCTTTGGGGATCTTTCGGTTTTCGAGAACATCGCGATCGCGGTCCAGGGCTATCAGGGCCATTCCTTTCGTTTCTGGGGCCCCGCCAATCGCAAGAGCGCGTTAATCAAAAGAGTTCATGAGTTGGCGC
Organism: Acidiferrobacteraceae bacterium; assembly: GCA_002713825.1. Lineage (GTDB taxonomy): Bacteria > Pseudomonadota > Gammaproteobacteria > Arenicellales > UBA868 > UBA868. Next base: position 21,166 of record PAUU01000002.1, read on the forward strand.
ACGATGTGGGCCTTGACCACGAACTGGATGCTCAGGCCGAGGCTTTGTCTCACGGCAAACATCGTTTGCTGGAAATCGCAATGGCCCTGGCAGGCTTTCCATCGATATTACTGCTTGATGAGCCAGCCGCGGGGCTTGGTGTCGAGGAAACCCAGAACCTGATTGCGATTCTGAACCGGCTGAAGCCGGATGCTGCCCTCCTGTTGGTCGAGCATGATATGGATGTCGTGTTTTCTGTGGCGGATGCAGTCACTGTCATGGTCGATGGCGCCGTTATTGCGACAGGAAGCCCCGACGATATCCGCAATAACCAGCGCGCACAGCAAGCCTATCTCGGCGAATCAGGGCCAGAATATGCTTGAGGTGCGAAATCTTTCCGCTTTCTACGGAAACAGTCAGGCGCTTTTTGACGTGAATCTGTCTGTGGGCAAACGCCAATTAGTCAGTCTCCTCGGACGCAACGGGATGGGAAAAACAACGACCGTTAACTGCATTATGGGATTACTGGCCTCTGCGCGAGGCGTCATTGAGTTTGACCGAGCCAGTCTTGTTGGTCTCCCCAGTTACCGGGTAGCCCAGTCTGGAATCGGAATCGTTCCAGAGGGGCGGGGTATCTTCCCGAATCTTACAGTTGAGGAACAATTGCGCGTATTTGCGGGCGAGCGTGATGTCGGATCGAAGACGTGGAAAATCTCGGAGGTATATGAGTTGTTTCCAAACCTTGCCAAAAGACGTTCCAGTTTCGGCAACCAACTCTCGGGTGGCGAGCAGCAGATGCTGGCAATCGGTCGGGCGTTGATGACCAATCCTGCCCTGCTCATTCTTGATGAAGCGACAGAAGGGCTCGCCCCTCTGGTGCGCCAGGAGATCTGGCGGTGCCTAAAGCAACTGAAACATGAAGGCCTCGCGATTCTTGTTATTGACAAGAACGTTTCGGATATTACCCGCATTGCTGATCAGCACTTCATTGTTGAAAAAGGGCGAACAGTGTGGTCCGGAAGTTCAGTGGAACTGGAGTCGGATCCGTCGATCAGCGCGCGATACCTCGGTCTTTAGGCTCTATCCTTGCTGACCAGCGATTGGGCAGTTTCCGTGAGAGATCATCCGCGTCTTGTGGCGCTACGGCTATAATTCAGCGCCTCTTGTGGCGAGGTCAGGAATGCGGCGCCGGTGGATCCAATCTAGGCGGCTCGCCGTTTCAGATAGCATGAGGTGATTGTTTGAGAAAGTCTGTTGTCGTTGCGCTCGCACTCGTTTTGATCGTGGGGCTTTGGGTTGGATCAGGTTTCTTTTCAGAGCGCGAAGGAACGTCTGCCCTGGTCAGCGCAGCTGCAGTGCCGTCTGTGTCCGTGCAACCGCCGTCTGTGCAGGTCCAGACACTTCAGGCAAGTTCTGTGGCGCAGGTCCTGCATCTGATGGGAGTCACCGCTCCCATGCGTCAGGTCGATGTGCCGGCCCAAACCAAGGGGACCGTCGCGACATTACAAGTCAAAACAGGGGACCTCGTTGAAAAAGCGCAGTTGCTGGCGCGTATCGATATGGGCGATCGAACTGCAAGATTGCGCCAGGCGCAGGCGCTGCTGGAGCAGCGACAGACCGAATATCAGGCAGCGACCCAACTTTCAAAGAAAAATCTTCAGTCGGCAACAGAACTGTCACGGTCCCAGGCTCTGCTGGATTCCGCCAAGGCAGGCCTGGAAAGCATTCGCTTGGATATCCGCAGGACTCAAGTGAAGGCTCCCTTTGCAGGAGTGGTTGAGCAACGCTTTGTTCAGTTGGGTGATTATCTTGATGTCGGTCATAAAACGTTCACATTGCTGGACTTGTCAAAATTGAAAGTAAAGGGACAGGTTGCAGAGCGTGAGGTGTCACGGTTAAAGCCCGGCATGCCTGCTGAATTGAGTTTTGTCGGCGGTCAGCGCCTTCCCGGTGAGATTACTTTCATCTCCCGTGCCAGTGATAGTGCGACCCGCACCTTCATGGTGGAGGTCACGGCAGATAACCCGGGGTTGGCGATTTCAGCGGGAATGACCGCCAAGATCAGCCTGAATCTCGGTGATCGCAGGGGGCATCGTCTCAGCCCTGCTGTATTGACGCTGGATGATAAGGGGCGTGTCGGCGTAAAGGTCATTGACGACAATGCTACGGTTCGATTCATACCGGTCGAGCTGATCGCAGACAGTCCCGAAGGCATGTGGCTTGGCGGTTTACCGGACTCCGTCGAGCTCATTACGGTAGGTCACGAGTTTGTATCGGTCGGGCAACGCGTGACCGTAAGCCGCGGTGTGCAATAGCACGCGCTGACCATGTCGCTTATCAGCACTGCATTCGGGTACTCACGAACCGTACTTGCGGTCCTGCTGTTTGTCTTGATCGCCGGGTCGATTGCTTATCAGGATATTCCCAAAGAGTCCGAGCCAGATATCGATATTCCGATCATCTATGTCACGATGAGCCATGACGGTATCTCCCCCGAAGATGCTGAGCGCTTGTTGATTAGACCCATGGAGCAGGCGCTCAAGTCGATTGAGGGAATCAAGGAGATGCGTTCCAGCGGCTACGAGGGCGGGGCGAACGTGCTCTTGGAGTTTGACGCAGGCTTTGACTCTGACGCCGCGCTGAGGGATGTACGCGAGGGTGTTGATCTGGCCAAGAGCAATCTCCCTATGGCGACAGATGACCCGGAAGTGCACGAGGTGAATTTCAGCCTGTTCCCCGTCGTGGTGGTCATTCTCTCTGGCGATGTGCCCGACCGGGCGCTTTACCGGATTGCCAGAGAACTCAAGGACGAAATTGAGGGCATTGCAGAGGTGCTGGAGGTCAACATCGCCGGCAATCGGGATGAAGTCGTCGAAGTGATCGTCGACCCGTTGAGGCTAGAGAGTTATGGGCTGGATCCGTCCCTCGCCTCGGCGACGGTGAGGAGTTCCAATATGCTGGTTGCGGCCGGTGTTCAGGATACGGGAAAGGGCCGGTTTTCGATCAAGGTCCCCGGATTGTTTGAAAGTATCCGGGATATTGCCGATCTGCCCGTGTTGGTGGATGGCGATGCTGTGGTGCGGGTGAGTGATATTGCGGAGGTAAGAAGGACTTTTCGGGATCCAGCAAGTTTCGCCCGGGTTAACGGAAAGACCGCAGTTGCGCTCGAAGTATCCAAACGCACGGGTGAAAACGTGATCGAGACTATTGAGCAGGTACGCGCAGTGGTTGAGGGAAAACAGGCGCAGTGGCCGCAGACTCTGGGTGAAACGGTGGACGTCAGTTACTCACAGGACCGCTCGGATCAGATCCGGACCATGCTGAATGACCTTCAGAACAGTGTTATCAGCGCGGTCCTGCTAGTGATGGTTGTGGTGATCTCCGCGTTGGGTGTGCGGAGCGGTCTTTTGGTGGGCATTGCGATTCCAGGTTCGTTTCTGACGGCATTGCTAACGCTCTTTTTGATAGATGTCTCGCTCAATATTGTCGTCCTTTTCAGCCTGATTCTGGCCGTGGGAATGCTGGTGGACGGTGCCATTGTGGTGACGGAATTTGCCGAGCGGAAACTGAGCGAAGGGGTGCCAAGGCATCAGGCCTATTTGCAGGCGTCGGCACGGATGGCAACACCGATCATTGCTTCGACTGCGACGACGCTGGCGGCTTTCTTGCCGCTCGTGTTCTGGCCTGGCGTGGTCGGGGAGTTCATGAAGTATCTTCCCATGACGGTACTTATCACGCTAATCGCTTCTTTGCTGATGGCCTTGATTTTTGTACCGACTATCGGTGCCTTGATCGGTAAAAAGACTGCCATCAGCGAGCGCGCACTGAAGACCCTCCTCGCCGGTGAGCAGGGTGACCTGGATAGTGTTGATGGCTTTACCGGTCGTTACCTTGGTCTCCTGAAAACTGCCGTCAAGCGACCGGGGTTGGTATTGCTGGCGTCGGTCGGATCTCTTGTGGGTGTGTTCTTGCTGTACGGAACGATTGGGCCGGGAGTGGAATTCTTTCCTGATGTAGAGCCCGACAATGCGCAAATTCAGGTGCGGGCCCGAGGCAATCTTTCAATTGCTGAGCAGGACGAAATAATGCGTGCAGTCGAGCAGCGCGTCCTGGATGTTGGCGGCATCCGAACCTTTTATACACGCGTCGGTTCAGACAAGAACAACGAGCAAGCAGAGGATATTGTCGGTTCAGTGTCGCTTGAGTTTGCCGATTGGCGGTTACGACCGCGCGTTAGTGAGATCTTCGATACTCTCGAAAGAAGGCTGCAGGATATTTCTGGCGTCATCATCGATCTTCGAAAAGAAGAAGGCGGGCCACCGGTGGGGAAAGCCCTGCAGTTGCAGCTCTCTTCAATCTATCCGGAGTTACTCAATGATGCTGCAGCCAAAGTCAGNGCGCAGTTCNATGANATGGCAGGCCTNAACAGTATCGAGGACTCCCGTCCGCTTCCCGGCATTGACTGGACNCTGGCGGTAGATCGTNCCCAGGCCGCCAAATATGGGATCGATATCAGCGGNATCGGCAACATGATTCAGATGACGACCGGCGGATACAAACTTGGTGAATACCGCCCGGATGATAGCGAGGGTGAGATTGATATCCGGGTGCGCTTCCCAACGATCGACCGGACGGTGACCGGCCTCAATGCAGTAAGAATCAATACGGCGTCGGGTGCAGTGCCGGTGTCGAATTTCGTCAAGCGCGAGGCCCGCCAAAAGACGGGTATGGTCAAACGCGTCGATGGCCTGCGCGTCATTACCGTTAAAGCCGATGTCGATGATGGCGTACTGTCGGATGACAAATTGCGCGAACTCCAGAACTGGCTGGATAAGCATCCTCTAGATGCCCGAATTCGTGTTGATTTCAAAGGCGAAGACGAAGAGCAAGCTAAAGCCCAGGCTTTTTTGAGCAAAGCATTTCTCGTTGCCCTGTTCCTGATGGCGCTAATTCTGGTTACGCAGTTCAACAGTTTTTATCAGGCATCGCTCATCCTGTTTGCTGTAGTCATGTCGACGGTCGGGGTGCTGATAGGTCTCATCGCGACGCAGTCGCCTTTCGGCATCGTCATGAATGGAATTGGCGTGATCGCTCTGGCCGGGATTGTGGTCAATAACAATATCGTACTGATCGATACTTATGCCCGTCTTCGGGAGACGATTGGCGATCCGGTTGAAGCGGTGCTGCGTACCGGGGTGCAGCGTTTGCGTCCTGTCCTGTTGACCACGGCTACTACGGTGTTGGGTCTGATGCCGATGATGTTCGGGATCAATATCGACTTTGTGACCCGGGAGGTCACGCAGGGCGCGCCATCAACACAGTGGTGGACGCAACTGTCGACGTCGATTGTTTTCGGGCTGAGTTTTGCGACGATCCTGACACTGGTGGTGACGCCCAGTGCGCTCGTCCTCCAGGAAAAAATCCTGGCCCGATGGGGCCGGAGGCATCGTGCGCGGATAGCGTCCGCCTGATCACATTGCTCGCTATTTTGCCCTGGCCTTTGCCCAGGAGTCCCGCAACGCGACGGTGCGGTTGAACACCCTCCTGGCATCGGTGCTATCCCGATCCACACAGAAGTACCCCAGACGTTCAAACTGAAAGATCGATCCCGGGGGCGCGGCGGCCAGACTCGGCTCAACCTGAACGTTGTCCAGAGTGGTGAGCGAGGTTTCGTTAAGCGCGTTTTTCAGATCATCTTCCGATGAGACATGCGGTTCCGGATCAACGAAAAGCGGTTCGTAAAGTCGGACCTCAGCCTGCGCGCTGTGCCGGGCCGATACCCAGTGAATGGTTCCTTTGACCTTGCGGCCGTCAGGCGCATTGCCGCCCCGAGTCTCAGGATCATAGGTACAGCGGACTTCAATAATCTCGCCGGACGAATCCTTGATCACCTCTGTGCAGGTTACGAGATAGGCATAACGTAGTCTGACTTCGCGCCCTGGGGCGAGTCGAAAAAACTTTTTCGGGGGATCTTCTTGAAAATCTTCGTGCTCGATATAGAGTTCCCGGCAGAAAGGCAGCGAGCGGGTTCCCAGGGATTCGTCTCCCGGATGATTGAGCGCTTCTAGTTCCTCTTCCTCATCTTCGGGATAGTTTTCGATAACGATCTTGAGTGGACGTGTGACCGCGAATGCCCTGGGGGTGCCCGGATCAAGCGCCTCACGGACACAGTTGTCCAAAACGCTAAGTTCGACATTCTGCTGGTTTCGGGTCACGCCAATGCGAGTGCAGAAGTCTACCAGTGCCTCGGGGGGGTAACCCCTGCGCCGCATGCCGGACAACGTCGGCATGCGCGGATCATCCCAGCTGCCCACCACCTCCTGTTCCACCAGGATGGTGAGGAGTCGTTTGCTCACCATCGTGTACTCCAGCGACAGGCGGGAGAACTCTGTTTGATAAGGTCGGCTTGGGGTGGTGACATGTTCCAACACCCAGTCGTATAGAGCCCGATTGTCTTCAAATTCGAGAGTACACAGGGAATGGGTTACCCCTTCGATCGCGTCGGACAATGGGTGAGTGAAATCGTACATCGGGTAGATACACCAGTTATCACCGGTGTTGTGATGCGTCTGATAGCGGATTCTATAAAGCGTTGGATCCCGCAGGTGCAGGTTTGGTGAAGCCATGTTGATCCGGGCCCGGAGCACCCGGCTGCCGTCGGGAAATTCGCCTGAACGCATCTTTTCGAACAGCTCGCGGTTCTCATCACAACTTCGATCGCGAAATGGGCTATTCACACCGGGTGTAGTCAATGTTCCCCGTGTGCCGCGAACCTCATCAGCACTGAGGTCGCACACGTAGGCATGCCCTGAGTCGATCAGCTCAACTGCGAACGTGTATAACTGTTCGAAATAGTCTGAAGCGTGATAAAGCCGTTCTTTCCAATCAAAGCCCAGCCATTGGACATCTGCCTTGATGGCTTCAACAAATTCAGGGCTCTCCCGATCGGGATTGGTGTCATCGAAGCGCAGAGCACAACGCCCTCCAAAGTCCTCGGCAAGGCCAAAGTTGAGACAGATTGACTTCGCATGCCCAATGTGGAGGTACCCGTTAGGTTCCGGAGGGAACCGGGTTGTGATGCCCTGCGGATAGCGGCCGGCACCGAGGTCGGCAGTCACTAACTGGCGGATAAAGTTAGTTGGTGATGATTGATCAGACATGCTCGGGCGAAGACCCGGACGGGGAGGGCCAGGTAATGGTCAGGGGTGACGGGTCTCGCGCGAATTCAACTGGTGGTTGCCGTCGCGAGATAGGGTAGCGATCAACGGATCAGGCGCCAACTCTAGACACCCGATCCGCCAGCAAACCCAAGATTACCAGTTAGTTGGGGTGGATAAGGTTGAAGACTGGCCACCAAAATAGGCTGCAAGATCTTCAATGTCTGAAGTACTCAGAGCGGATGCAAAACCCTTCATGATCGCATTGTTGCGGACTCCTGACTTATAGCCGGAAAGGGCATGTGCAAGGAAATCCGGATACTGTCCTGCGAGGATCGGATATTGCGGTGTGATGGGCTTTCCGCCACCTGCACCATGGCATGATGTACATACCTGAGCTTTGGCTTCACCTGCTTCGGCATCGCCATCACCCAGTTCGCTCTTGGCTAGCGCATCCAGACTGCTTAGGTACGCGGCGATATTGGTAATTTCCGTGTCGCTCAGCGCTCCTGCCTGGGCCTGCATCGTCGGGTGTATGCGCTCGCCACTTTGGTAGGCCTTAAGCGCCAGGGCGAGATACTCCTCTTGCTGCCCTCCCAGTTTGGGAATCCGGAATGTTGGATAGGCGTTTCGCATGCCCGGGGCGCCGTGACAACCCATGCAGGTGGTCGCCGCTGCCTTGCCTGCCTGGATATCCCCCGCCGCGAAACTTGTAAAAGAGGCAAGTGCCATGGTCAGTCCAGCAGTGATCGATAGCAAGAATTTCATTGCGATACGTCTCGAAAAATTATAGAGGCGCAACTTTAGGCAACCGGCTCAAGCGTTGCAACAATTTGAGCCAAAAAAATGATCTTTCGGGTCTATTTTTTGCGTTTCAGGTAAATCGCGAGCTCTTTCAGACCGCTGGGATGGCTGATTGTTTGGTCCCGGCGTGTTGGCCATTCCCAGCGTGTTTCGGGGAATAGCGACTCCACGGTGGCCAGGGAGCAATGCCAGGGCGGCCCGCCCTGGCGGTGCGTCTGCATGAAGGCGCCGATCAGAATGCCGCCTGGCTGAATCCAGCGGCACAGTCGCTCGGCGTAATCGAGCCACTTGGAGGGCTCCAGCGCACACAGAGCTGTCTGTTCGTAAATCACATCAAAGGGTTCGTCCGCCTCCCAATCAAATAGGTCATAAGCGACAACGCAAGCCTCGATCTGCTGGGTATCTAGGAGGCGCTTCAGGTCAGCAACGGCGCTGGGGGAGAAATCCACGCCCGTGACGTCATAACCCCGTTTGGCGAGTTCAGCAATCTCGTAACCACGGCCGCAGGCGGGGATCAAGACCCTTGCCGGCGGGGCTGGCATCTCGGCGAGTCCCAGAGCGAGCGCGGGACTGGGTTGACCGCGATCCCACGCGGTTCTTCCCTCCAAGTAGCGCTTTTCCCATCTCGCCTGTTGATTCGTGTCAGCACCCATCACAAATATTTGCCAACTATCTTTGCTCTACACGATTCTAGCGTTTAAGAAATGGCAACGGGACGTGATGCCCGTTGGACGATCAATTGAGCGTTGGCGGTGATATACTCCGCCGCGCTTCGCGCCGCAGGGGCGGCGCTGTCAATTAGCCAATACTCATCGTGCAAACAGTCAAGACCGACGACGTTCGTATCGTCGATATCCAGGATGTGGCAGATCCGGCCACCATCATTGCCGAGATGCCGCTGTCGGCGGATGCGGCTGAACTCGTGGCGGCAACACGCCGCGATATTCATGAGATCCTGAACGGCAATGACGACCGCCTGATCGTGGTCACAGGCCCTTGCTCGATTCATGATCCTGATGCCGCGATGGCGTACGCAGAGCGCCTGTTGCCGATGCGCGAAGAATACCGCGAAGATCTGATTGTGGTCATGCGGGTGTACTTCGAAAAACCCCGTACGACGGTAGGTTGGAAAGGCCTGATTAATGATCCTGATTTGGATGAATCCTTTGATATCGATAAAGGCCTGCGTACTGCCAGGCAGCTGTTGCTGGCGATCAATGGTCTCGGTGTGCCGGCAGGAACCGAATACCTTGATTTGTTGTCCCCCCAATATCTGGCCGACCTGGTCAGTTGGGGAGCAATCGGCGCGCGCACCACAGAAAGCCAGTTGCACCGCGAGATGGCCTCGGGACTTTCCTGTCCAGTTGGATTCAAGAATGGCACCGATGGCAATCTTAAGATAGCGGTCGACGCGGTTGGGGCGGCGCAGCACTCCCATCATTTCCTGACGATTACCAAAAGCGGCAACTCGGCGATCCTGACCACTGCGGGTAACGAGGATGGTCATGTGATTCTGCGCGGGGGACGTGAGCCCAACTATGACGCNAGGNNCNTCGCATCGGCAGCGTCGCTGATGACAGATGCCGGGTTGGCTCCNCGTCTGCTAGTCGATTGCAGTCACGCCAACAGCGGCAAAGACCCCCAGCGCCAGCCGGAGGTTATCAATTCCGTCTGTGAACAACTTGCTGGTGGCGAACGACGATTGATGGGTGTCATGATCGAAAGCCACTTGGTCGGGGGCCGCCAGGATATCGTTCCTGGACAAGCGCTGACCTATGGTCAGAGCATCACGGACAGCTGCATCGCCTGGGATGAGACAACACCGTTGATCACTCAATTGGCTGAAGCCGTGCGCAGGCGCCGTTCAGGAACCGCAAACTGAGTCGAGTTTGGCACTCCTTCTAGGAGCATCTCTTTGATGTCTCCTCTTATGACGTAATCAAAAGAATTTGGCCTTTTCCGTCAGGGCAAAATGATATGGTGGAGTTCTATAGAGAGCAGATACAGAATACCGCTGAACGCCCCTTGAACAATAGAACATGAGGCTGAAACCCTGAGCCGCCCCGATTCGGAGAGAAGAAAATGATCAAACCCCATGGCAGTGATTCCCTGATGCCGTTGCTCGTTGATGACCCGGCCCGCCTTGAGATGCTGCGGACGGAAGCAGCGGATATGCCCTCCATGACGTTGAGTTCTGCTGCCGCTGCGAATGCGGTCATGCTGGGTGCGGGTTATTTCACGCCGCTGCAGGGATTTATGAACAAGGCCGATGCCCTCGCTGTGGCTGAACATATGAATACAGGCAGTGGTGTTTTCTGGCCGGTGCCAGTGGTTAATCTCACCGCCGACGGCAACGGTATTTCGCCCGGATCAAGGATTGCGCTCAGAGATCCGAATGTCGTGGGGCATCCCGTTATCGCCATTCAGGATGTCGAAGCCGTTGAGGTGCTCAGCGAAGAAGATGTGGACTTTGTCGCGCAGCAGATTTATCGCACCAACGATGAAGCACATCCCGGTGTTGCGACTTTTGCATCGCTGGGACGTGTGCTGGTGTCTGGCCCGATCGAAGTGTTGAACCTCAGTTACTTTGAAACAGATTTTCCGGAGACATTCCGTACGGCCGTTGAGATTCGCTCTGAGATTGAAAAGCGCGGCTGGGAACGTGTAGTCGCCTTCCAGACTAGGAATCCGATGCATCGTGCCCATGAAGAGTTGTGCAAAATGGCTCTCGAGGCAGTCGATGCCGACGGTATTTTGATTCATATGCTCCTGGGAAAACTCAAGCCGGGGGATATCCCTGCAGAGGTTCGGGATGCGGCAATCCGGAAGATGGTGGAGCTGTACTTCCCTCCCAACTCTGTAATGATCACGGGTTACGGTTTTGACATGCTTTATGCGGGTCCGCGTGAGGCAGTGCTGCATGCGCTGTTCCGCCAGAACGCTGGGTGCACGCACCTTATTGTCGGCCGGGATCATGCCGGAGTGGGGGATTACTATGGCGCTTTTGATGCTCAGACGATCTTTGACGAATCTGTGCCGGAGGGTGCGATGGAGATCGAGATATTTAAAGCAGATCACACGGCCTACTCGAAAAAACTCGACAAGGTAGTGATGATGCGTGACGCACCGGATCATGCGAAAGAGGATTTCGTGTTGTTGTCCGGGACACGTGTTCGTGAGATGCTGGGCGCTGGCGAAGACTTGCCGGTGGAGTTCGCTCGTCCGGAAGTGGCGCGAATTCTGATGGACCACTATGCCCAGGAGGTGGAAAACAGCGCCTGATTTCAAGAGGGACGCCGTTAGATACGACACTGGCCCCGGACACTAAAGCGTCTGGGGCAATAAGCGGATTACAGATTACCGAACTGGTCGGCAGGAATGCTTTCGTTTTCAAGCATCACGGGAATGTTGTCATCGATGCGGTAGATCCGCTGCCCATTCTGAGTAATCAGCCCTTCTGAGAGGGCCTGAGTGACGCTGTCATTGCCGGCGTTAGTGATTTTCCCGCCAGCAATCTGATGGTTGATTTGCGCCAGTTCATCAGTGCTCAGGGGTCTGAGCGGCTGCTTGGTTACCGGGCAACACAGAATCTCTAGCAGTTGTCGGTCTATCGGCATGGAGGATACCCATCCTTTCTCTGGCGATTTTTGAAGATGTGCGTGAGTATACTGTGAGGCCTTTTCGGGCGGAAATTGCCCGCACCAAGTTACTTGCAAGGAACTGATCATCATGGCCTCTGGATCGCGCCGTGCCGTTGTCACTGCAATCGTGGGCAACGGCACCCTGACCATACTGAAGTTCGCCGTCGCGCTGCCGACCCAGTCCGCAGCGCTGATGAATGAAGCCGTACACAGCCTGATGGATACGCTCAACCAGTTGTTTCTGCTGATCGGTCTTGTCCAGGGAGAGAAGCGAGCTGACGGACGTTATGCATTTGGACATGGGCAGAAGAAATATCTCTGGAATCTGTGGAGCGCTATTGGACTGTTCTCGATTGGGTGTGGGCTCGGGTTGGCACATGCCTGGCATGCCTGGCAGGAACTGGGGGAAATAACGGCCCGGCCGGATGTCGTACTGGGCAGCCTCCGGATCGATCTCATATGGCTGGCGGGAGTGGTTCTGTTGATCGCGCTGGTTGTCGAAGCCTATGTCCTCAAAATAGCTTGGCTTGAGTTTCGCCGGCGTGCCCAGGACGAGGGTATCTCGACATGGCAAAAACTTTTTCGGCCGACAGACCCAACCTTACTGGCTGTCCTGCTGGAGGATGCCATTGCCGTGATCGGCGTACTGTTGGCGGGGTCCGGTATTGCCCTGACGCGTCTGACTGGCAATGGAATGTGGGATGTGGGCTTTTCGATAGCGATCGCAGTGATGCTTGGGGGGACCGCTATTGTTCTTGGTGCGATCAATATGCGATTGCTGACAGATGTTCGTGATCGAGAGGCAGAGGCGATCTTTGATACCATTGCCAAAGCGCACCGAGAGATTGAGCGGTACCACGATCTTCGCAGTATTGTTGTCGACGAAGCCAACACGGTACTCGTCGCTGAAGTGGAACTGCGCGAAGAAGCGCTGCTGGCTGGACTGCGAAACGAGATCGTCAAACATGAAGCGGCCTTGTTGTCCGCCTTACCCTCGACGCGTCAGAACGATTCGGCACTGCAGGAGTACATCGCCGATCGTGCGGTTGTACAGGCAACGCTGGAGCGCACCGAAACACTGATTGACGAACTTGAGGGATTGACGCGAGAGCGGTGCCCACGGGTCTCGCATATCACAATAGAGGTAGAAGGCATCGCGCCGCAGGCGACAGTCGATGCCCTTGATGAAACACCACAACAGGAAACCTGAATGACTACAAAAAAATCTTTCTTGCCTTCGCTGGCACTGGCAATCACCTTGATGCCGGTGGGAAGCAATGCAGAGAACACTACGCCCATGAGCTCGACGGAACAATTCAGTTATGCCTTGGGTTTTCAGATCGGAACCCAGATTGCCCGGCAGATGATGACCGAAGGCCTTGATCTTGATCCTGGTTATCTTGCTCAGGCAATTGAGGATGTTCTGTCTGGAGCAACCCCAGCGATCACGCAGGCCGAGATGGATGCCGCTATCACCGCAATTCAGCAGCAGTCTCAGGAGAAAAGCATGGAAAAAGTAAAGGCCGCCGAACAGGCCGGCCAGGAGTTTCGACAGACCTATCAGAGCCAGGAGGGCGTCAGTGAGACCGAAAGCGGCATTCTGTATCGGGTGTTAACGCCGGGCACCGGCTCGCAGCCGAAGATCGATGATACGGTTGTCGTTCACTACCGCGGCACGCTCGTGGGTGGGGCCGAATTCGACAGCTCCATCGCGCGCGGCCAACCGGCGACCTTCAGCCTCGGAGGCATTATCCCCGGGTGGCAGGAAGCCCTCCAGTTGATGAATGAAGGGGCGCGCTGGGAGGTGGTCATTCCGCCCGAGCTCGCCTATGGCGAGACTGGTGCCGGCGGGGCAATTGGCCCTCAGGAAACACTCATTTTTGAAATTGAGTTGATTGAGGTGAAATGAACCGCTCACCGCTACTGATGAGGAGACTGAAGACTTCATAAGGACAATATCGGGCAAAGCATAAGAAATCCTTCCGATCTTATCGGGGAGGGCCTGATACTGTACCGATCCGCTACGGTCGCAAAAAATCCCTAAAAAAACGTATAAGTTCGAGAGGTGAACATCGTAGAATACGCAACCCTTTTGACCTTATGAGAAGTCTACTGGAGCCGCTTTGAAGATTTTATTTGCAGATAAGTTTCCTGAGACACAGTTGCAGCAACTGCAGGATCAGGGTCACGAGTGCCATCTACAGCCTGATCTTGATGGCGACACTTTGCCGCAGGCGGTGAATGATGCGGAGGTATTGGTTGTCCGCAGCACGAAGATTTCGTCTGAAACCATCGGCGCCGCGGCCTCTTTGCGATTGGTTATCCGCGCGGGTGCCGGAACGAACACTATCGACAAGGATGCAGCGGCCGATAAGGGGATTCCAGTCTGCAATATTCCGGGGAAGAATGCAGTTGCCGTCGCCGAATTGGCCATGGGTCTGCTGATCGCCATTGACCGGAAGATCCCGGAGAATGTCATCGACCTGAGAGCGGGCCGCTGGAATAAGAAAAAATATTCAGTGGCGCAGGGGCTCATGGGTCGTCACATGGGGATTATCGGACTCGGCGCTATTGGGTTCGCAGTGGCAGAACGGGCGAGGGCCTTTGGAATCCATGTCTATGTAGTGGATAAGCCCGATCGAAGTGCAGAGACTCGAGAGACTCTGGCAAATCTGGGCCTCCAAACTGTTTCCGACCTGGATGCGATGCTGCGAACCTGCGACATCATTAGCCTGCATGTCCCGAGCGCGGCCGGGACCAAGGGCATGGTGGATGCGGAATTTCTCGATAAACTCCAACCGGGCGCCATTCTTATCAACGCCTCCCGGGGTGACGTTATTGAGGAGACGGCACTGCTTGCGGCCATGAATGACAAGGGAATCCGTGCGGGATTGGATGTTTATGCTGATGAGCCCTCCGCAGGCGAGGGCGCGTTCTCATCTGATTTGGCAAGTCACCCTAACACGTGCGGCACGCACCACATTGGCGCGTCCACAGATCAAGCACAAAAAGCGGTATCCGACGGCGTCCTGGAAGTCATTGATGCGTTTGTGGGTGGTACCGTTGTGAACTGTGTGAACGGCCAGGGCTGAATCGGTCCGCACACCGGATAAATCTCTGAATACATACCAGAGAAGCAAATCTAATAGAGAAAAGAGATAGAAAAGTCATGACTGAGAGAGTGCACAATTTCAGCGCAGGACCATGTACCCTGCCACTGTCCGTTTTGGAAGAGAGCCAGGCGGAGTTCGTGGATTACCACAGCGCCGGTATGTCTTTGATCGAGATGAGCCACCGGGGCAAGCATTTTGTCGCTGTCCATGAGGAGGCCATCGATCTTGTCCGGACAGTGTATGGCGTGCCCGATGAGTTTGATGTGCTGTTCTTGCAAGGCGGTGCAACCCTGCAATTCACCATGGTGCCGATGAATCTGTTGAAGAGCGGTGAGAAGGGCGCTTATGTCAATTCCGGAACCTGGGCAAAAGGGGCGATCGCCGATGCCCAGCATTATGGAGACGTCTATACCGCCTGGGACGGGACAGACTGTAACTTTACCCGGATGCCTAATACGGGCGAGATCGACATTCAGTCAGGCACGCGGTATCTGCACCTGACGTCTAATGAGACCATCGGGGGAATCCGATTCGCCGACTGGCCGAAAGTGGACGTGCCTCTGATTGGCGACATGTCTTCGGACTATATGTCACGCCCGGTACCCTGGGATCGCTTCGATCTGGTTTATGGCGGCGCGCAGAAGAACCTCGGCCCTGCAGGAATGGCGTTAGTCATCATTCGAAAAAAAGTGGCTCGGGAAAACAATCAGAATATCGGTCGGTATCTTCGTTACGACATCCAGGCTGATAAAGATTCGATGTTCAATACCCCGCCGGTGTTTCCGATCTATATGCTGGGCAAAGTGCTCAAATGGATGCGCGATCAAGGCGGTGTAGAGGCGATGGAGCGCCAGGCAGAGGACAAGGCAGGCATCCTGTACCGGGCGATTGACGAGAGTGGCGGTTATTACCGTTGTCCGGTCGATGTGGATTCACGGTCGGTGATGAACGTCGTTTTCCGACTACCCTCTGAAGATCTGGAGAAGACTTTTCTCTCAGGTGCGGACGCAGCAGGTCTGCTGAATCTCAAAGGACACCGTAGCGTCGGGGGTATTCGTGCCAGCATCTACAACGCCATGCCCAAGGAAGGGGTACAGGCACTCGTCACGTTCATGTCGGAATTTCAAGGCGCTCATCCTGCTTGAGCGTGCGGATACGCTTTTGGAGTTAATGTGACCCAGATTCGTGCTTTCCAACCCCGCGTCGTCACCGCCGAACATGCAGGCTCGGTGGTGGGCCCTGCCTATGATTCGATGACGCCGGATGAGCGGCGAAACTTTCGAGCAGCGAATCCGCAGAACTACATTAACGTGATGCGGTCAGTCGATGATTTTCCCGCTGGCGAGCGGCCCACAGAAGAGCAATTGCTCCAGGAGAACATTGATCAATTGGGCCAACTCCTGGCAAGCGGGGCTTACCGACAGTGTGACCAGGATTCGTTCTTCATTTATCAGTTGAGCGTCGACGGTCACAGTCAGACCGGCATCGTTGCGGAAATCCCCGTGGGCGAGTACCGCAATGGACTGGTACGAAAACATGAGGAGACACGCAAGGAACACGAGGAGCGTTTGGGGCGCTATCTTGACTCGGTCGGTGCAACCTCCAGTCCAATCTGTTTGGCCTATGAAGGCACGAACGTGATTGATAGCGTCGTTGAAGAGTTTCTTAATTGTAAGCCGGCGTTAGATTTTGATCTTCCTGACGGCGTCCAACAACGTCTTTGGCAGGTCAGTGATCCGGCAACATTGGATAAGTTGGTGAAAGGGTTTGCCGATATTCGTTACACCTATCTGACGGATGGTCATCATCGTGCCGCCTCAACTCTGCATCATGCCGCCAGCCGCCACGCACAGGGCAAAGGTGAGGGCCCATGGGACTATCTCCTGACCGTACTGTTTCCTGCAAGCGAGTTACGCGTTCTGCCATTTAATCGATGTGTGAAAGATCTCGGAGAACTCACTCCAGAGACCTTTCTGCGCAATCTGGAGAGCGACTTTACTGTTGAAACGATGCCCCAAGATCAGGCCACGTTGCCGTCGCGGCAGGGGCAGTTTCTGATGTTGATGAAAGGGTGTGCAGCGACCGTGACGCTTCGGTCTCAACCGCAGGATCCGTCGCCTGTCAAAAATCTGGATGTCGCGATATTGCAGGATCGGATTCTTGCACCCGTACTGGGCATCGAGGATGCCAGGAAAGATCCCAGACTGGACTATGTGACTGGCGATAGCGGGATCGCAGGTTTGATGCAGCGTGTTCGCGAGGGATGGCAACTGAGTATCGCTTGCTATCCCACGTCCATGGGCGAGCTGATGGCGGTCGCAGATGCCAGCGAAGTCATGCCGCCAAAATCTACCTGTTTCGATCCCAAACCCCGGTCCGGACTGTTCGTGCGGATGTCTTGATTCCCTGAATCGGGGCACTCAGTCGCCTGGAACTCACACGGCCCGTCGTCTTCGTTAAATTCCCTCCCCTTGTCTGGTCTGCGCGCAGGTTCAAGCGCAATACGGTTATATATTTCCAGTGTCGCGATACGACGGTGCTGTGTCGCGGCCGAAACACTGTATGGCAGGCTGAGCCATAAAATTGGCGACTGGTTGGCTAGTGTGAATTCTCCGAGAGTTTTCCCGTTATGACTGAAGAAGAATCTGAAGATCTGGATCTGAGCACGCTCTCTGACGAGGAACTCGTCGAGCAGATGCATGATGACCTCTACGACGGCTTAAAGGAGGAGATCGAAGAGGGCACCAACATCCTTCTGGAGCGAGGCTGGGCGCCGGATAAAGTACTTGCTGACGCCCTAGTTGAAGGGATGCGTATCGTCGGGATTGACTTTCGGGACGGCATCCTTTTCGTGCCAGAAGTACTGATGGCTGCCAACGCCATGAAAGGCGGTATGGCCATACTGCGACCCCTGCTCGCCGAGACTGGAGCGGAAACGGTCGGCAAGGTTGTCATCGGCACGGTAAAGGGAGATATCCATGACATCGGTAAAAATCTCGTTGGCATGATGCTTGAAGGCGCGGGTTTTGAAGTGTTTGATATCGGCATCAACAACCCTGTGGAAGATTATCTCGAGGCTATCGAGACGCATAAACCGGATATTCTCGGAATGTCTGCGTTATTGACCACAACCATGCCCTATATGAAGGTCGTGATTGATACCATGGTTGAGCAGGGTATCCGAGACGACTTTATTGTTCTGGTCGGTGGTGCGCCACTTAACGAGGAATTTGGTCAGGCCATTGGCGCAGACGCCTACTGTCGCGATGCGGCGGTGGCAGTGGAGACTGCTCAGCAACTTGTTGCGGAGAAACGGGCAGCGGTCTGACCCAACAAGTCCGGTGATCCACTCGGTTGGGATCTTTATCGTCCGGGCTTGGATCTGGAGCAAAAACGCTCCTGCTTAGCGCGTCTAACGTTTCGTTTTCGCAATGAGGCTTTTCATTATGCCGCCCCGCCCGCCTTCTCAAACCAGTCTAGTCATTGCATGCGGCGCGCTGGCGCATGAGATCACAACGTTACTCGAAAGGAACGGTTGGCCACACCTGAAAGTTGAGTGTCTGCCCGCAAGTTTGCACAACCGTCCAGAGCAGATTGCCCCGGCGGTGCGTAAGAAGATCGAGGCGTCCCGCGCAAATTTCGATTCAGTCTTCGTGGCTTATGCGGATTGCGGGACAGGTGGACAATTGGACAAAGTGCTAGCGGAAGAGGGCGTGGAAAGATTGCCGGGGGCGCATTGTTATGAGTTTTTCTGCGGTTCTGATGCTTTCTTGAACCGCCATGAAAATGAGCCGGGTGTGTTTTATCTCACCGATTTTCTGGCAAGACATTTCGAGCGACTCGTGATGGAGGAACTCGGCATCCGGGCTCACCCGGAACTGAAGGAGATGTACTTTTCGCATTACACAAAACTCGTGTACCTGTCACAATCTGATNTNCCNGATGTGCTNGCAATGGCGCNNTCGGCAGCCNANACCCTNGGGCTNGAGTTTGANCATGTGCGGACGGGNTTCGGTGAGTTGNAGGNAGGTNTGGCANCGTTTGCCANGGTGTCCATCCNGGANAATTGACNACNGACNGNTNNTTCNGANNNCATCTTNTGACAAAAAGAGCGGAGTAAATCATGGCGAAACTCATTACCGTGTTCTGGCGAGACATCCCCTCTCAGGTCATGGCCCGAAAGGGGCGTGATACCAAAAAAATCCTGTTGAGCGAAAGGTTTCAGGAAGCAATTGACCGGGCAGCCATGCGTGCGGGCAAGGGGTCTTCAGATGCGTACATGAGTGAATGGCGCCGTGAGACCGCCACCTGCGATGATGGTGACCTTGATGGCGCCGTCCAGGCGAGAGCTCAGGAGCTGGAAGCCGGGTTTTCTGAAGAAGACCTTCTGGCTCTGATTCGTGCCAAGGGAGTTGCGGATACCGAGACGACTTCAGAGTAGATCGGACGATGTATGCAGTAAGACAATGGTCGGTGCGAAACTCTCGGAAACTCGAATGGCTCTATCAGTGCTTTGAGGGAATCCTGATCGCGTTGCATCCGATCTGGCTGTGGATCGGATATTCACGGATCGAAAAGCCGATCCGTGCCGTCGAAAAATCCGTAAAGCGCGTGATGTTTGACTGCCAGATGTGCGGCTCCTGTGTGCTGAGTCAGACAGGGATGTCCTGTCCGATGAATTGCCCCAAGGAGCTTCGTAACGGCCCCTGTGGTGGGGTCAGGTCTGATGGCTACTGCGAAGTAGATTCAACAATGCGTTGTGTTTGGGTTGATGCGTGGGAAGGCAGTCAGCGGATGCGAGATCGGACCCGTATCGCCACGGTGCAGCCTCCATTAGCGCAGGGACAGCGTGGCCGGTCCTCATGGCTCAGAGAAGTGCGAAAAAAGCGTGACCGAATTTTCTTCCAGCGGGATACCTAGCATGCACCCCGTCGCCAGTGATCCGGGACAACCCCTGCCCATCCTCGAAGGACATGTCTCGGCGGGTCGTCTGGAGCGAGTACTGCGCAGCGGCAAGTTTGCTGTGACAGCGGAGATCGCACCGCCCGACGCGGCAGACGCCGGAGCCGTTTATCAGCGGGCGAGCGTATTCGACGGTTGTGTGGATGCCATCAACGCCACCGACGGGTCTGGCGCCAACTGTCACATGTCAAGCGTGGGCGTGTGTTCGCTGCTCACGCGTAAAGGTTATGCGATGGTGATGCAGGTGTCATGTCGCGATCGCAACCGCATCGCGATTCAGGGAGATGTGCTCGGCGCCGCGGCTATGGGTGTTACTAATATCCTGTGTCTTACCGGTGACGGCGTACAGGCCGGCGATCAACCTGATGCCAAGCCGGTGTTTGACTTTGACTGCATTAGCCTCCTGCAAACCGTTACGGCGATGCGCGATGCAGGCGAGTTCTTGAGCGGCCGCAAGCTGACCACACCGCCGCGGGTCTTTCTTGGCGCCGCGGCCAATCCCTTTGGACCGCCGCTGGATTATCGTCCTATTAGATTGGAGAAAAAGATCAATGCGGGCGCCCAGTTTGTTCAGACACAATACTGTTTTGATTTAGTGCGCTTGCGGGAATTCATGAGCCGTGTTCGAGACATGGGCCTCACTGAGCGTTGTTATATGCTTATCGGTGTCGGCCCCATGCCTTCTGCGAGAACGGCTTCGTGGATTAGGGATAACGTTCCTGGGGTCCATATCCCCGATGCGGTAATCAAGCGTTTGCTGGGGGCCAAGAATCAGAAAGAAGAAGGAGTCCGCATCTGTGTGGAAATGATCCAAGCAGTTCGGGAGATTGAAGGAGTGCATGGTGTCCATATTATGGCGTACAAGCAGGAAGAGCGGGTACGGGACATTGTGGAGGAATCGGGTGTGCTGGAAGGGAGAATTCCGTGGTACCCGGGTGTCAGTAACGACCAGCAAGGTCAGCAAACTTGAGGACAGTTAAGTGACGGTAACAGTTGTCAGTTCAGCAACGAAGGAAGTCAGGATCGGATTCGATCAGCCTTTCTGCGTGATTGGGGAGCGCATCAATCCAACCGGACGAAAGATTCTGGCAGCCGAGATGAAGGAGGGCGATTACAGCCGTGTCGAGGCGGATGCACTGGCGCAGGTCGCTGCGGGGGCTCATATGCTCGACGTCAATGCCGGCATTCCGTTGGCCGATGAACCAGCGATCCTGGCCGACTGCGTAAAACTTGTGCAGTCCCTGACGGATGTCCCGTTATCGATAGATTCTTCCATCGTGGCAGCCCTGGAATCGGGATTGTCGGTTTATCAGGGAAAGCCTTTGGTCAACTCGGTGACCGGTGAAGAGGAGCGTTTGGAGCAGGTGCTGCCCTTGGTGAAGAAGTACAACGCCGCTGTGGTGGCCATCTCCAACGACGAAACAGGAATCTCGGAAGACCCCGACGAGCGCTTCGCCGTGGCCAAGAAGATCGTCGAGCGCGCGGCAGATTACGGAATTCCAGCTGATGATGTAGTGGTAGACCCGCTGGTTATGCCGATTGGGGCGCTGAATGATGCCGGGCGTCAGGTAATGCACATTCTTCGCCGGTTGCGTGATGAACTCAAAGTCAACAGCACCTGTGGAGCGTCAAACGTCAGTTTCGGATTGCCCAANCGTAATGGCCTCAACGGCGCGTTTCTCACTATGGCGATGGGGGCAGGGATGACGTCAGCCATCACAAGCCCGCTGCATATAGAAGTCATGCAGGCCATCATGGGGGCTGATGTCATGATGGGTCATGATCCCGACTGCCTTCGATGGATTGCGCGTTTCCGTGATCCGCCGGCCGAAGGTCAAGTGAGTGCACGAGAGGGTCGGCGCCGAGGCCGACGGCGGGCAGGGTAATGACTGAGACATCTGTTTCAGGCGGTTGTCTGTGCGGCCAGGTCCGATTTACCGTGCAAGGCCCGTTACGGGAAGTTCTGCTGTGTCACTGCAGTCAATGCCGGAAAGTGAGCGGCCATTTTTGGGCGGCCTCATCCGCGCCTCGGGAGTGTGTTGATATTTACGACGATACGGGCCTGCGGTGGTTTCAGTCCTCAAAAGAAGCGAAACGGGGATTTTGCAGTTTTTGCGGGTCTAGTTTGTTCTGGAGTCACAGCGCAAAAACAACTTTGTCTTTTGCGGTCGGAGCGTTGGACGGACCGACCGGACTGAATACAGGAGCGCATATCTTCTTCGATGACGCGTCTGACTACTATCGCGTCCATCCGGACGAGAACACTCTTGGCGGCAGTTCGTACTGACGCGGTCTCGTCTAATGAGATTCTGCTATGAGTGATGATGTCCTTGTTGTGTTTACGCCCTCGGGCAAGCGCGGACGGGTTGCACAGGGTACGACCGTATTGCAGGCGGCCCGCGAAATGGGCGTTGATCTGGATTCGGTGTGCGGCGGCCGGGCCATCTGTGGCCGTTGCCAGGTCACCCTAAGTGAAGGCGCTTTCCCCAAGCACGGCATCGAGTCCAGGACGGAACATCTGTCAGGTCTTGGGGATAATGAGATCGCCTACGACGAAGCCGAGGGACTCGCTGAGGGGCGTCGATTGGGTTGTTCTGCCCGTTTACTGAAGGATGCGGTTATCGATGTGCCCCCGGAAAGTCAGGTTCACAGACAGGTTGTTCGCAAGAGAACTGAAGTGCACGATCTGTCTGTTAATCCGCTGGTCAGGCTGCATGTCGTCGAGGTCTCCGAGCCAAGCATGCATGAGCCGGTATCGGACCTGCGTCGGGTGCTCGAAGAGTTGGAGTTTGAATGGGGTCTCACTGAGCTTGAGTGTGACCCGCACGTATTGATGGCGCTCCAGGGTTCGCTTCGTGACGGGCAGTGGCAGGTCACCGTAGCGGTCTTCCGGGAGCGGGAAATTGTGGCCATCTGGCCGGGCTATCACGAAACCGCGTTGGGTATGGCCTTCGATATCGGGTCTACCACCATCGCCGCTCACCTCGTGGATCTGGCAAGCGGCGAAGCCTTGGCGTCAGCAGGAAGAATGAATCCCCAGATCCGCTTCGGTGAGGACCTTATGAGTCGGGTGTCTTACGTGATGATGCATCCCGGGGCCGAGCAGCAGATGTGTGAAGCGGTGAGGACGGCTGCGGCAGAACTCATCGTAGAGGTTTGTGCGGAGGCAGATCAAAAACCGGACAATATTCTGGATTGCACCTTTGTCGGCAATCCGATCATGCACCATCTGTTGTTAGGATTGTCTCCGGTGGAATTGGGGGGCGCGCCATTCGCCCTGGCTACCGATAGCGCAGTCACTGTGAGTGCCCAGAGCCTGGGTCTTGGCATCAATCCGGGCGCCCGATGTTATGTGCTGCCTTGTATCGCGGGTCATGTCGGGGCCGATTGTGCTGCTGTTGTTCTGTCCGAGGCGCCTTATCTCCGTGAGGAACTGACCCTGCTGGTGGATGTCGGAACGAATGCAGAGATTGTGCTGGGCAACCGGCATCGACTCCTGGCAGCGAGCAGTCCTACGGGTCCCGCTTTTGAGGGCGCGCAGATCAGTTCCGGACAGCGTGCTGCGCCAGGGGCGATCGAGCGGGTAAGAGTCGATCCCCAGACTCTTGAGCCNCGATTCAGAGTAATTGGCTGTGAGCTGTGGTCGGACGATCCTGACTTCGCCCAACAGACAGCTGATCTTGGCATTACCGGAATTTGTGGCTCAGGGATTATTGAAGTTCTGGCAGAGCTCTATCTTGCGCAGGTGATAAATAGTGATGGCGTGGTCGATGGGACGCTTTCGAGCCGCTCAGATCGGATTGTGGAAGATGGGCGAACTTTCGCCTATGTTTTGCATGAGGGAGAAATTCGGGTCACGATTACACAGAACGATGTTCGGGCGATTCAATTGGCAAAAGCTGCGCTGTATGCAGGTGTGCGCCTGTTGATGGATAAGCTGAATGTAGATACAGTGGATCGGATTCGGCTTGCTGGTGCATTTGGATCACATATTGATGTGAAATACGCGATGATCTTGGGACTNATTCCTGACTGCACACTTGAGAACGTGACTTCTGCNGGCAATGCCGCGGGCAGTGGGGCTCACATTGCATTGGTGGANGGAAATGCGCGTGAGGAGATTGAGAGGGAAATTCGCCGCATCGAAAAAGTGGAAACGGCGGTGGAAAGCCGGTTCCAGGAACACTTTGTTGAGGCGATGGCGATTCCTCACAAGAGCGCGCTGTTTGAGGAACTGGGCAAAGCCGTGGTTTTGCCGGCCCGTGACAATTCTGCTTCACAAGCCCCAGCGTCTGGACGCCGCCGCCGCCGCCGGTGACCCGCAATCTGAAATCCGTTAGGGAGTCGCTTTCCCGCGTGGCGATGTTCCAGTCGCTGGGTGAGTCTGATCTGGAAGCGATGGCTGGCCTAGCCAGACAGATAACGGCGGAGCGCGGTGAGCTTATTGTGAGCCAGGGTTCAGACGGCGANAGCCTCTATATCGTTGTCAGGGGGCAGATTCGCGTTTACCTTTCTGATGAAACCGGTAAGGAGATGATTCTGNGAATCGAGGGGCCTGGTGCGATTTTCGGGGAAATAGCAGTACTTGACGGAGAGTCCCGATCTGCGTCGGTGGCTGCAATGCAGCGTACCGATCTCCTGATGATTGAAGGTCGGGAATTCCGCCGACTACTGGAGTCGCATGCGGAATTGTCTCTGGGAGTGATTGCCGCATTGGCGGGAATGATTCGTAAGTTAACCGATGCCACGCAGGGACTGGCCCTGCAGAGCGCCTACCGTCGTCTGGTCGCCCGTCTGTATGAACGTGCGGTGGAAGAGGATGGACAGACCGTCGTCCCCGAAAGACTGACGCACCAGTTGCTGGCAGATATGATTGGCTGCTCCCGTGAGATGGTAAGTCGGATCATGAGTGATCTCGCGAAAGGTGGGTATATTCGAACTGAGGGTAAGCGATGGCTCATTGTGNGCAAGCTTCCCGCCGATTACTGAATGATTGGGTGTTGGAT
This sequence comes from Acidiferrobacteraceae bacterium, assembly GCA_002713825.1. Classification (GTDB taxonomy): domain Bacteria; phylum Pseudomonadota; class Gammaproteobacteria; order Arenicellales; family UBA868; genus UBA868. Next base: position 45,828 of record PAUU01000002.1, read on the forward strand.
AAAATTCTCGGTTTTGCGGCTCGGTTGGATGCCTAGAACATGAGAGGCTCCATCGAAAAAATGCGCACGAAGCTGCAGGCTCCGGTGCGCTATGAATTGCCCATCGGGGACGGTGCGGTCGATATGAATGCGTTGATGGGTGAAACCGTCACACTTTCTTTCACGGGCAATATCTTTTGTGTCGCCTGTGGACGGAAAACCAAGAAGAGCTTCAATCAGGGACATTGCTTTCCTTGCCTGAAGCGTCTTGCCTCCTGTGATCAATGCATTGTCCGACCGGAACTGTGTCATTACTACGAAGGGACTTGCCGTGAGCCAGAGTGGGGCGAGTCACATTGCCTCAAACCGCATGTCGTGTATCTGGCAAACTCATCCGGGTTGAAAGTGGGTGTTACTCGAGCCAGNCAGATTCCTACCCGCTGGATCGATCAGGGCGCAAGTCAGGCCATCGTTGTTTTTGAAGTTAGCGAAAGGCGTATTGCCGGGTTGTTGGAAGCCACGCTTCGGCAGGTCGTCGCAGACCGAACCGATTGGCGCAGGATGCTGAAAGGCAGTCCCGAACCTTTGGATATGGTTCGCGAGCGCGATAGGATATTGGAAGAGACGGCTGATCTGATCACACGCTTTCAGGAAAGCCCTGACTGGGCAGACACGAAGATTTCAGCGACAGACAGCGTCTGTGAGATTGGTTATCCGGTGAATGCATACCCTGAAAAAGTTAAGGCGCATAACTTCGACAAGACCGAGACTGTTTCAGGCGTGCTTGAGGGCATTAAAGGGCAGTACCTGATTCTGGATTCGGGCGTTCTCAACGTCCGNAAATACTCCGGTTATGAATTGGAACTGATCAAAGAATAGAAATTAGTCGCTTGCTTTTCCTTACAGCTTATGGCGGATCATCTGTGGGGGTGATCCTCAGGGCGCCATCAAGAACAAATTTATTTGCCGGCCCGAACTGTGTTGCTGAAGCCGAGTCCCCAGCGCCCTAGCATCACTTCGTTTCCTTGCGTGGGATGAGTCGGGATATTGAGAGACAACAGTAGGGATAAACCGGCCAATCCTGCCCCGACGAGAAACACGGCAGCGGGNGAGGTCAGCCAAAGAACCCCAAGGACTACCGGCAGCACCACCGCCGCGATGTGATTGATGGTAAACGAGACGCCCGCGCTGGAGGCAATATCGGCAGGATCGGCGATCTTTTGAAAGTAGGTCTTGATTGCTATGGCCAATGCGAAAAAGAAGTGATCAAGGATATATAGGCCGGCAGCCAGATGCGCGTTGTTGACGAAAGCATAGGCAATAAATACACCGACCAAACCAATGTATTCAAAGATCAATGCCGTCCGTTCACCTACCCTGCCGATAACTCGACCAATGCGCGCCGCAAACAGCATGTTCAATGTGGCATTCACCAGAAACAAAACCGAAATCGCGGCGACGCTGTAACCGAATTTTTCAACCATCAGGAATCCGGCAAAGACGATAAAGATCTGGCGGCGTGCTCCTGACAGAAACGTTAACGCATAGTAGAGCCAGTAGCGTTTGCGCAAGATCAGTTGCCGACGTTGCCTCACCCGAATAGGGAATTGCGGAAAGCACAGCCATGCGGCGACCGCAATAGCGACTGTGATGCTGCCTCCCAGGATATAGACCGTGACGAAATCCAGCGNCATCACCTCGAAGGCGAGCCATATTGCCGAGAAGGCAACAATTGATGTGAAAGCGCCTACCGCAATAATGCGTCCAAGCACCTCTGCCGTGCGCTCTGTCTCGATCCATTGAAGGGAAAGGGACGTTTGAATGGTTTCGAAATAATGAAATCCGATGGACATAACCACAGTGGTGAGATAGAGGCCGATCACGGTCGGAAAGAAGCCGGTGAGTGCCGTGCCAATCCCGAGCAGGATCAGCGAGATCAGTGCAATCCGCTGTTCCTTAAGCANAAAGAGCAGGAACACCACAGTGAAAGCCAAAAACCCGGGCACTTCCCGAAGGCTTTGCAGGATGCCAATTTCTGCGCCACTGAATGCCGCACGTTCTATTGCAAAGTTGTTCAATAGCGCCTGCCAGGTCGCAAAGCTCAAGGGAACCGCCCCCGCCATAAGCAGCAGCAAAAGCTCGGGACGTGAACGGATCTTATTAATCAGGTCAGGNATGGATTGGTCAGTCCGAAAAAAGCGCGTGATTTGCGGATGCTCGGGCCGTTGCGTGCGTTGGCACAGGTCTGATGTAGTGAAAAGACAGCCTTAATGATACAGTGAAAGCGCACTGACTAAATCTGTGACACNGTGACTGAAACTCAAACCGATTCCCCGATCAAGGTCGGGTTGTTCGTAACCTGTCTTGCTGATCTGATGCGGCCACAGGTCGCGTTTGCGGCGGTAGCCTTGCTTGAGCATGCGGGTTGCCGTGTTCGTGTACCGCGANCGCAGAGTTGCTGCGGCCAACCGGCTTTGAATAGCGGAGATCGGGCCAGCATCATGAACATCGCCAGGAGTGTAATCCGGGCATTTTCAAACGATGACTATGTGGTCGTTCCATCTGGATCCTGTGCTGATACGCTTATCAACAAATATCCGGATCTTTTTCGCCACGATGTCAAATGGGCAGGACGTGCGCAGGATCTTGCAGACAAGACTTTCGAACTGACCACGTTCCTGGTGGAGCAGCTTGGTGTTGAGCTGGAGCAGGTTTCTTATCCAGGAGTGTGTGCCTATCATGATTCCTGCTCAGGCCTGCGTGAACTAGCTATCCATCAGCAGCCACGGGCATTGCTGCAGCAAGTCGAAGGGTTGTCCCTACGTGAACTAGAGGACGGTAATGCGTGCTGTGGTTTTGGAGGGCTTTTCAGCGTGAAGTATCCCGATCTCTCCGGGCGCATTGTCAGCGACAAGTGTGGCCAGATCGCGCAGACCGAGGCAGACACTGTGCTGGGCGGGGACTTGGGATGCCTTTTAAATATTGCCGGCCGCCTGCGCCGAGAAGGCAGCGATCTGAAGGTCTTTCATGTGGCTGAAGTGCTTGCCGGCATGACCGATGGACCGGCGATTGGTGAAGCAGAATCGGAAGACACGGCATGAGCGTNTCAACCGCATCGCATCGAGTCGAATTTCAGGACCGTGCGAAACAGGCGTTGCAGGACGCCAGTCTGCAACGGGCGTTGGCCAAGGCGCGTGGCGGTTTTGTCGATCATCGCCAGGATGCGATCGATGCATTGCCTGAATTTGACGCAATTCGAGATGCAGCCCGGGATATCAAAAATCACGTGCTGGCGAACCTGGATGGCTACCTGGAACTCTATGAGCAGCAGGTGATCGAGAATGGTGGGCAAGTCCATTGGGCCCGCGATGCAGAAGAGGCCTGCCAGATCATCGCCGGAATCTGTAAGGACGTGCAGGCAAAGACCGTCACCAAAGGTAAGTCAATGGTGTCCGAGGAGATGCATCTCAACCCAGTGCTGGAGGAGGCCGGCATGATGGTCGTCGAAACTGATCTGGGTGAGTACATCGTGCAGTTGGCGGGAGAGACGCCCAGTCACATCATTGCGCCCGCAGTCCATAAAACCCGTGAGCAGATTACAGATCTCTTTCATGAGCACCACAGTCCGCTTGGGTATACCGACCGGGTGACCCAACGCGAGGCTCTGGTTAATGAAGCAAGAAGCGTGCTTCGCGAACGTTTTGTTACCGCGGATGTAGGGATTACGGGNGCNAACTTTCTGGTNGCNGAAACGGGCGCAAATGTCATCGTCACNAATGANGGNAACGGNGATCTGACGAGNTGNCTGCCGCGTGTACANATNGTGACTGCCGGGATCGAAAAGATCGTGCCTTCNCTGGACGATCTTGCNGTNCTCTTGCGGGTATTGGCCCGCAGCGCAACGGGNCAGGAGTTNTCCGCCTANACNTCGTTGTATTCGGGACCTCGCCGGNCAGGCGATATGGAGGGGCCTGAGGCNTATCATGTGGTGCTGNTNGATAANGGCCGNTCGCGNCTGCTNGGAGGGCAATATCAGGCGATGTTGCGGTGTATCCGCTGTGGCGCCTGCCTNAATCACTGNCCAGTGTATGGCNCCATTGGNGGTCATGCGTACGGCTGGGTTTATTCCGGCCCGATGGGATCTGTGCTGACCCCGCTTTTGAATGGTTTTGACCAGTCATTGGATCTTCCCAATGCCTGCACATTGAACGGCAGATGCAAGGAAGTCTGTCCCGTGCGTATTCCACTCTCCGATCTGCTACTGAAGCACCGAGTGGAGCAGCACGAACGTCGACTGAGCTCAGGTTTTGGTCGTTTTCTGTTGGGGGCATGGGCATGGCTCGCCTGCCGTCCCCGGTTGTATCAAGGGGTTATGGCGTTGCCTTTGAGGGTGATGAACATGCTCGGAAGACGCCGTGGTGCCCTGACCTGGCTGCCCGGTGCCGGAGGCTGGACAGGCAGTCGGGATTTTCCTGCCCCGGCGCGGCGTTCCTTCATGAGACAGTGGCAGAGTCGAAAAGTCAGATCATGAATCGGGCACGCGATCAGATACTGGGTACCATCAGAAAGTCGCTCGCTGACGGCGAGCCCCGAACGGCCGCGCGTCTAGAGGAGTTGAGATTCCGCATTCAAAATAGTCGCCCGCAGGTGCAGCCTAAATTTGATGATGATCTATTGATCCGTTTCTGTCAGAAGCACGTAGCGGTTCACGGCACTTATGATCGGATAAGCGTCAAAGATATTGAGTCTGCTGTAGTAAAGCATCTCGCCAGCATGGGATTAGACGCCCAGTGGCATCTTGGCAGCGGGCCGTTACTGGATGCAACGCAATGGACCGATAAGGTGTTTGTTTATCGCAAAGGTGCTGATAGAAATACCAAGGTAGCCCTGAGTGAGGCGGTCGCTGCGGTTGCAGAGACCGGCACGCTGGTTATGTGCTCTGGGCCGACGGTGCCTCCCTCACAGAATTATCTGCCCGATGATCATCTCGTTGTCGTGGACCGTCGCCGAATCGTGCGCCACATGGAAGATGCTTGGGCAATATTGCGAGAGTCAGGCGTGGCTAGGGGTCGTGCCATCAACCTGATTACCGGACCTTCTAAAACGGGCGATATTGAGCAAACCATTCAGTACGGTGCGCATGGACCGCGTCGCCTGCATTCATTGATCGTGGAAGATGCTTGAGTCGGCAGTTTCTGTAATAGGCCGGGGGACTCGTTATAATTGATATAGCGGCGCTACAAAGTCGGTGTGATCGAGACTGAATCTGCCCGCTAAAAATCACCATGCAGCAAAGTTTCACAAACCAGGAATTGCTTGACTGCGGTCACGGGGAGATGTTTGGCCCCGGGAATGCCCAACTTCCTCTGCCACCTATGTTGATGTTTGACCGCATCGTGCATATCAGTGACGAAGGCGGTGAATACGGAAAAGGGGAAATTGTCGCCGAGCTCGATCTGAATCCAGATCTGTGGTTTTTCCAATGCCATTTTGAGAATGACCCCGTCATGCCGGGTTGCTTGGGCGTGGATGCGCTTTGGCAGCTAGTGGGATTTTTTCTTGGGTGGAAGGGCGGCCAGGGACACGGCCGCGCTCTAGGGTCAGGAGAGATCCGCTTCACCGGACAGGTGACTCCTGACTGCCAGTTGGTCCGTTACCGCGTTTCACTCAAACGTGTCGTGATGAGACGCCTCTACATGGGGATTGCCGACGGCACGGTTGAAGTTGATGACCGGACCATCTATACCGGTAAGGATCTTAGGGTGGGTCTTTTTACCTCTGACGAGGAAGGCGCGGTTTCATGAGGCGGGTTGTCGTTACGGGCATGGGTATCGTCAGCAGTATNGGCAACAANTGTGCTGAAGNGGAAAGCGCTCTNCGCGANACGCGGTCCGGNATTGTNGCNTCGGAAGAGTATCGNGAACTGGGATTNCGNTCNCAGGTGCATGGGAGTATNGATATCGATCTGGANGCNGAGATCGACCGNAAANTNAGACGNTTTATGGGGGCTTCTGCCGCCTATAACTANATCGCGATGCGTGAAGCGATTACCGCTTCTGGTCTTGGNGAGGCNGAGATTTCCAATCCCCGNACTGGACTCGTGGTTGGCAGTGGGGGCGGTTCTCCTGAAAACATCGTGGCNGCGGCAGANCTGCTTCGACAAAAGGGTGTGAAGCGTGTCGGGCCCTATATGGTGACCCGGACCATGGCCAGNACGAATTCAGCCTGTCTCAGCACTGCCTTTTCGATCAAGGGGGTGTCCTATTCAATCAGTTCAGCCTGCTCCACCAGTGCCCATTGCATAGGCCACGGGATGGAATTGATCCAGATGGGGAAGCAGGACGTCATATTCGCAGGCGGTGGCGAGGAATTGCACTGGAGCACGTCTGTACTGTTTGATGCGATGGGTGCGATGTCGTCCAAATACAACGAAACGCCGCAGAGTGCCTCGCGGACCTATGATGCCGATCGTGATGGCTTTGTGATCTCTGGCGGAGGGGGGCTCTTGGTGCTGGAAGCGCTTGATCATGCTCTCGACCGGGGTGCGCCGATCCTTGCTGAACTGGTGGGCTACGGCGCGAGTAGCGATGGATTCGATATGGTGCAGCCCTCAGGCGAAGGGGCCACTCGTTGTATGTACCAGGCCCTTGAAGGGGTTTCAGGATCAATTGACTATGTAAACACCCACGGAACCAGTACACCGGTAGGGGATATCCAGGAACTAGAAGCGTTGCGTACTGTTTTTGGCGATGACGTGCCGCCGCTAAGTGCCACCAAGTCATTGACGGGACATGCGCTGGGTGCGGCAGGCGTCAATGAAGCGATCTACTCCTTGATCATGCTGAGCGGGGGCTTTATGTCGGCTTCGGCAAATATTCAGGACCTCGATCCCAAGGCCTTGGGTTATCCGATTGTGCGGGCCACGACAGATGTGCCCAATCTCAACACGGTAATGTCCAACAGTTTTGGGTTTGGCGGCACCAACGCCACGTTGGTTTTTCAGAGATTTACTGACTGAGGGCGCTTTGGGGCGCGTCGTCGTTCGTTTTAGCCGGCTTGGACCGGGGCGTCAGACTGAGTGCCATCCGTTCCGTCACCAAACCTGTTGTCGACATAATTCTCGACCAGGGCGATAAACTGCGTTGCGATATCTTCGCCGCGCAGCGTGCAGATTTTTTCTCCGTCCTGAAAGACAGGGGCGACCGGTTTCTCTCCGGTGCCGGGCAGGCTGATGCCAATGTCGGCGTGGCGGCTTTCACCCGGCCCGTTGACCACGCAGCCCATCACAGCAACGGATAAGGTTTCCGCACCCGGATATTGTGTCTTCCATTTGACCATACGTTGCCGCAAGTGCTCCTGAACTTCCCCGGCCAGACGCTGAAAGAAATCGCTGGTCGTTCGTCCACATCCCGGACAGGCGGTCACCTGGGGCGTGAAACTGCGCAGTCCCAAAGACTGCAGGACTTCCTGTGCAATCCGAACTTCGCGGGTGCGGCTCTCCCCGGGCCGGGGTGTCAGGGAGACCCGAATCGTGTCGCCGATGCCTTCGTGTAGCAACAGAACTAGGCCTGCAGTTGAGGAGACAACCCCTTTGTCAGCCATACCGGCTTCGGTGAGTCCAAGATGCAGAGCCAGATCGGATCGTTCAGCTAACTGCCGGTAAACTGCTACCAACTCGGGCACGGCACTCACTTTCGCGGAAAGAATGATTTGGTCTGGCCTGAGCCCTTCGCGTTGAGCGAGCTCGGCACTATTCACGGCGGAATCAACGAGCGCCTCTCGGGTGACGGTTTCCAATGAACGGGGTGAGGCGAGGGCCGCATTCTCATCCAGCTTGCGCGCAAGCAGTTGGGGATCGAGGGAGCCCCAGTTCACGCCAATTCGAACGGGTTTATTTCGAATGCAGGCTTGCTCAATCATTTGGCAAAAACGTATATCCCGTTTTTCACCCTGACCGACGTTGCCGGGGTTGATGCGGTATTTATCAAGCACATCGGCGCAGTCGCTGTACTCCTGCAACAGGGTGTGCCCGTTATAGTGAAAATCGCCGACCAGCGGCACCGAACAGCCGGCGGCGTCCAGTCGAGCCCTGATGACGGGCACCGCTTTGGCGGCATCGTCATTGTTCACGGTGATCCGCACAATTTCGGACCCCGCTTCTGCCAACTCAATCACCTGGCGAACGGTCGCATCTACGTCAGCGGTATCGGTATTGGTCATCGACTGGACGACGACGGGAGCGTCTCCGCCGACCAGAATTTTTCCTACCCGAACCTGGTGGGTGGATTTTCTGGGGAGTGAGGTTGATGGCATCTGAATTTCAGGAGAAGGCAGCAGGGGCCAGTATTCTAATCTTCCTACATGCGGAAGACGCCAAATTCGGTCTGACCGACAGGTGCATTGTGGACGGTGCTGAGCGCCAATGACAGGATCCTACGGGTGTGGGCCGGATCGATGATGCCATCATCCCAGAGGCGTGCGCTGGAGTAAAAAGGACTGCCCTGCTCATCATACTGATGTGAGATTGCATCGCGAAAAATCTTTTCCTCTTCGCTAGGCCAATCCCGACCCGCCTTTTGTAGGCCGTCCCGACGAACTTGGGACAGGACCTGCGCTGCGGTATCTCCGCCCATGACAGAGATTCGGGCATTGGGCCACATCCACAGGAAGCGGGGATCGAAGGCTCTGCCACACATACCATAGTTCCCTGCGCCAAAACTGCCGCCAACGATGACGGTCAGTTTGGGCACCTTGGCACAGGCAACTGCGTTCACCAGCTTCGCACCGTCCCGGGCGATCCCTCCGTGCTCATAGCGACTGCCCACCATAAAGCCAGTGATATTCTGAAGAAACAGCAAGGGGATACCGCGTTGGGTGCACAGNTCAATAAAGTGNGCNCCCTTCANNGCTGATTCTGAAAAGAGGATACCGTTGTTNGCAATAATGCCGATCGGNTATCCCGCGATCTGNCTGAAGGCNCAGACCAGAGTNTTNCCGTAGCGCGACTTGAATTCCTGAAAGTCACTTCCATCGACAATNCGACAGATGATTTCACGAATATCAAAAGGGAGTCNGGGGTCGGAGGGAATGATCCCGTAAAGTTCCTCCACCCCATATTGTGGTGTTTCCGGGTTGGCTCGAGCCATCTTGGCGGCGGGCGCCAGGTTGAGGTGTGAGACGATTTCGCGAGCCAGNGTTAAAGCATGATCATCATCCTGCGCCAGATAGTCGGCAACTCCTGAAATTCTCGTGTGAACATCGGCACCCCCTAGCGCTTCTGCACTTACTTCCTCGCCCGTGGCGGCCTTAACCAGGGGAGGGCCTCCAAGAAAAATCGTGCCCTGACGACGGACGATGATCGCCTGATCGGACATCGCGGGCACGTACGCTCCCCCAGCGGTGCACGAACCCATCACGACCGCAATCTGTGGTANGCCAGCTGCCGACATATTGGCCTGGTTGAAAAAAATTCGTCCGAAATGCTCGCGATCGGCAAAGACCTCATCCTGTCTCGGAAGATAAGCGCCTCCAGAGTCGACCAGATAAATACAGGGCAGGCGATTTTCTTTCGCGATGGCCTGGGCTCTCAGATGTTTTTTGACGGTAATCGGGTAGTAAGTGCCTCCCTTGACGGTAGCGTCATTGACCACCAGCATGCAGTCTTGCCCATGAATCTGCCCGATACCGGTGATGATGCCCCCGCATGGAACGTCATCATCGTAGAGCTCCCAACCGGCAAGCTGAGACAGTTCCAGAAAGCCAGCACCAGGGTCGAGTAGCTTTTCGATTCGCTCGCGCGGCAGCAGCTTGCCCCTTGCGCTGTGTCGGGCTCTGGCTTTTTCACTGCCACCCTGCGTCACCCGCTCGATGGCTTCACTCAGCCCAGCGGTTTTGGACAGCATTGCCTCGCGGTTGGCCAAAAAATCGGCAGAAGACGTATCAATGCGGCTTGAGAACTGGACCATGATNGTTCTGGCAGGAGGGGTCTCTACCAGCCGCCGCGGGANAGCCACTGGTCGACCTGATCCAATCGGTCAGCACCCCAGAAAGCTTCGGAATCCACGATGATAAAGGGTGAACCGAAAACGCCTCGGTTCAGCGCCTCATCGTTGACCGTGNGAACCGCCTGCTTNATNTCCTCCGACTGAATNCCNTNGGCAAGATGANCAGGATCAAGNCCTGTTTCAGCAGCGANAGCNACAACGGTNTCGGGAACNGAAATATCCCGGTCATCACGGAAATAGGCACGATACAACGCCTGTGCCAGCTGTACCGCCCCCGCTTGATCTGTCCTGGCAACCAGATAGAAGGCACGGCAGGCTGCAACCGTGGCGATCGGCCAATGACTCGGAATGGCGAGAGGGATATTCCAGTAACGCGAGAATCGCTCTATATCGTGTACTGCGTAATCGCCGATGAGCGGAATGGACAATAGCGGCTTGCGTTCGCTTACCTTCATCGCAGCGCCCACCAGAAAAGGGTGCCACAGGACAGATCGTCCGTGCCTGCTTGCAATGCCCTCGATCCGTTCGCTGGCGAGATAGCCATACGGAGAGGAAAAGTCAAAGAAAAACTCAACAGGGGCGGTCATCGGGAGTATTCCGTTTTGCAGTATGCAGCGTAATCAGCGGATGCGTTCAAATGCCATGGCCGTCGCTTCGCCGCCACCAATACATAGCGATGCCACGCCGCGTTTAAGGTCGTATCGCTCCAGTGCGTGCAGCAGCGTCACAATAATGCGCGCCCCGGATGCGCCGACAGGGTGCCCCAGTGCACAGGCGCCACCGTGAACATTCAGCTTGTTGTGCGGGATACCCAAATCTTTCATTGCAGCCATGGCAACAACGGCGAAGGCTTCATTGACCTCAAAAAGATCCACCGTCGACATATCCCATCCCAGTGAATCAAGCAGTTTCTGGATNGCAAAAACGGGTGCGGTGGTAAACCAGCCCGGCTCCTGTGCAAAGCTCGCGTGGCCGAGAACGCGAGCCAGCGGCACATGACCGCCTTTTTCTGCATCAGACAGCCGCATCATGACGAGTGCCGCCGCACCATCGGAGATCGAGCTGGAGTTTGCCGGGGTAACGGTTCCGTCTTTCTGGAAAACCGGCCGCAGTGACGGGATCTTTTCGATATTGGCGCAAAGCGGTTGTTCATCCATATCCACCCTCACGGTTTCTTTTCGGCCCGGCACCGCAACGCTCACGATTTCGTCTCGAAACGCACCGTTTTCAATTGCCTCGGTCGCGCGGGTCAGGGATTCAATGGCAAAGTCATCCTGATCTTCGCGACTGAATCCGTACCGCTTGACACAGTCTTCGGCAAAATGACCCATGAGTTTGCCCGGCTCGTAAGCGTCTTCGAGGCCATCCACAAACATGTGGTCCAACAGTTCCCCGTTGCCCAAGCGATAGCCACCCCGCGCTTTGGGCAGAAGATAGGGCGCATTACTCATGCTCTCAAGACCGCCCGACACCAGGATTCGGCCACTGCCGGCCAGGATATGGTCGTGCGCCAGCATGGCAGCTTTCATGCCCGAACCGCACATTTTGTTTATTGTGGTACAGGGCGTGCTCATGGGCAGACCCGCGCCGAGTGCAGCTTGGCGGGCAGGGGCCTGGCGGAGTCCGGCAGGTAGAACACAACCCATCACGACTTCTTCGATGGCTTCGGCGCTGACGGCTGATCTCTCGATGGCAGCGGCCACAGCCGCCGCACCCAGGTCGGGTGCGGATACCGGAGCTAGTGCTCCCTGAAAACTGCCAATCGGTGTGCGTGCAGCNCCGGTGATGACAATNGGATCATTCTNCATGGCGTCGCCTCCNTCAGGCTCCTTCCTTGAACAGTTCNCGGCCGATCAGCATNCNTCTTATNTCACTGGTGCCTGCACCGATTTCATAGAGTTTCGCGTCTCTCAGAAGTCGTCCTGTCGCGTACTCATTGACATATCCCGAACCCCCAAGAAGTTGAATAGCGTCAAGCGCCATTTGGGTAGCACGCTCTGCGCTGTACAGAATGGCGCCCGCGGCATCCTTTCGGGTCGTCTGACCACGGTCACAGGCCTGGGCCACGGCATAAACATAGGCTCGACAGGCATTCAGCGTCGTGTACATATCCGCAAGCTTAGCCTGGACCAGTTGGAATGAGCCGATCGGCTTCCCGAATTGCTTTCGGTCGTGAATATAGGGGAGCACTATATCGAGACAGGCCTGCATCAGCCCCAAGGGTCCCCCCGATAGCACGACGCGTTCG
>PAUU01000003.1 GCA_002713825.1 Acidiferrobacteraceae bacterium
CTAATAAAACACCGATCTCAATCCAGGCCGAAAGGCTCTGCAAATTGAGTCCGAGAACTTCACCCAGAAACTTCGGCGCGTCTAGCATTACTCCGATCAGCATCAACCCGATNGAGCTGAGAACGACNCCTNCAAAAAGTATATTGGTAGTNGCGCCTGTTCTATCCACTTNCTTNGAAATAAAGTGAGATGCGAGAAGCACTCCAAGTCCATACACCATAATTATTTGNCCGATATCATCGGCTTTGTATCCGAGNTCCGANAANATNAGNGGCATNGCGAATATNGTTACNCCNGTNAGACTCGCTTTGGTNGGGATCCCTATCGCTAAAATCGTGTTGAGAAACTTTAGATCTCGGAAGATTTTGACGATATCNGCATAANCAGAAAAATATTGCCTTATTCCTCCTCNAACTGCCNTGTTGNCNTNAATCNCTGAGGCGTCGGCATNAGATNTGTTTGNTNGTAGAAGNANAAGNACATANAGCGCGCACAANATTCCGATNNTTCCCGCAACCAAAAACACCCCTGCATATCCNAGATATACCGCAAGCAACGCNCCAATCGCAGCGCCAGATATGATNCCTCCATTAAACCCATACACGATAANGTTGTTNCCNNGGGTCCGTCGNCNTTTTGGCGTATTTTCNAGAATNAATGCNTGGGTCCCNATAAGCAGGAATCCNTGACCTATCCCAGAAATGACTCGGGCTAANCAAAGGATCTCAATTGCGCCAAGCCCAAAACTTGCCTGGAGCCAGCCGCTTGCAGCNTCGATAAACNCGAGANTCAATTGGGACGATGCGGTAAAAATGCTNCCCGTTAGCAAGAGTCCNCGAGAACCATGAATCTCAGCNTANTTACCTGCNGGAACNAGTGTNAGCGCAAANGCCAAGAAGAAAAGGATGAAGACCTTCGCAGTAAACGCNGATCCAAGACCCGATAGGATCGAGACCTCCTGGATGAGNTGGGGNAGAAANGACGCNTTCATTGCTTCCAAAAAGACAGCNACGAAAAAAAGCGGGGTAATGAGAGCAAGTCGATAAGCTTTAGAACTGTCGCTGTCAAACTCGAGTTCATGCGACCTGTCGTGCTCACTCGCGTCAGTGTCAGTGGTGAGGGCGGCCATTGCTCTCTTCCTGCGACGCTCTTCCAGAACTCCGCTCAACTTAAAGAACAGAGCGGTCAGAAACACCGTAGCAAGAAAGAGAACCGCAAAGTTTTTAATATTTCTCGCGACTCTTGAATAGACCACGTTTTTCGGGACGGCCAGTACCAGATCAACTTTACCTGCGTCATTAGTTGAAAGGGTTTTCTGAAATACGAAACAATTTTCCGGCTCAACCCATTTAACCCCGATCAGCTTTTCCTCCGTGTGATATTGGGTCTGCCCATTTAAGGTTAGGGCAACGGAATCTAGTTCTGGATTACGTTGATGATATTCAATCAANGCCTGATCGATTCCGCTGATGTCATCAAGACTAAGCCCTAAATCAAAAACCGACCCTACTCGTGTGGCCAATGAATCAGCTAATGCAGAGGCTTTTGCTTGCACTCCGTGAGAGTAGATTTGCACCGTCAAAGTCGTCACTACTACAGCCGCAACTATAAATACCATTGCAAAGAAGGGCTGAAGCCAGCGCGTCGCTACGCTGGCGCGCGTCCCATGGAGAAAAAATGCCCCAACTAAGACAACAAGTGCCAGGCCAAGCATGACCAGGAATACCATCCCGAAACGCTCTTTTACCTGAGCAAAAATTGATACTTTATCCAAGGAAATAGACAAAAATCCTACGGTCTCAAATTTGTTCTCTAGCGGTAAAACTGCAATGAAATATTCCGAGGTCTCTTGTATCGTGAATAACGGAGAGGCATCAGACCCTGGCGCCTTGAGAGGCAAAGACTGGTCTGCTGCCGGCCTGACAGGGTCGATACCTTCGACGTTACTTGCAAATAACGTATTACCTCGAAGATCTGAAACAACAATACTTTGCAAAAGCTCGTCTGAATTCATCAAAGGAGTTGAAAGTGTTTCAAACCCTACGAACTGTCTGAGCGGTAGGCCAGCCTGCAAAAAGGTATTGATCTCCTTTTGGATAATCTCACCCTGTGCTGCCAGTCGGTCATGTTGCAAAGCGGGATATGACCTAAGGGTTTCGCCGAGTCCTACATATCCAAGAAGCAGAAGTGAGGCGAGTGCGATTAACCCAGGAGATAGCGCGGCTTTAAGCCTTTCAAGATAAGNGTACGATNTTTCNGATTCCAATGTTGACCCCTTTATCNAGATTGNNATGAGTTAATCGGCCAGTCTCTGGATCATAGGGTTTGCAAATGACACAATCAAATTGCCNACNCTCCACACACGTNCCCGACATCAATTCCAATGANTTGTTAAGCCATATTCCCAAACAGCTTNCGNTNAANTCCCGNNTTCAGCTTTCTANNNGTAGCTAATTGNNTCAAGCGTTCNGCGAAGATTGANATAATTAAGTCTCGATATGACATCTCCTGNTCCGCAAGGCCCGAGCANGTAATACTCGCTATGTTCTCTGTTGGCTNACNTAGATCAGGCTTCGGGTTAGCCTCCAATANCATGAGCTCNCCNTNCCCNTTNATGCGCAAATCAAGTCGCACAAGACTACTTAAGGTAAAGCACGAAAANACNTNTCGAGCCAGNTTCTCNANNCNAGNGATGATGTCAGACTCCTGNGTNCNATCNAGTAGCCGAATACGATCGTNGGTAATAGGNTTTTCATCCATNGANGTAAAAANCNTCTCCTGCGACTCAAAACACCTCTGAACCGCAGAGAANGCGAAAGGCTGNGGGAGATCGTGGAATTTCCCNTTNCGTCGTATNAGAGGCCCCATAATNGAGATNGCAAATTCATCTCCNGGAAGAAACTCCTCAANCAAGCACAAGTGCCNAGTCTTNTCACGCACGTCTTCTANCGCGGNCTTCAACTCGTCNNTTGAGTCGACAAAATGNACATTNTTCGACGCGCGACCACTNACCGGCTTNACTATNAAGGGACCTGAAAAATTCCCNAACNCTGCTCGGAANTTTNGAGAGTTTTTTAGATCATNACTNCTAAGGCTTGGNGGNANGACAACAAATCGAGCTGTGGGCAGGGTAGCTGCGGANCAAANGCTCTTGAACACATGNTTATTGTCAAGAAGCGAG
This sequence comes from Acidiferrobacteraceae bacterium, assembly GCA_002713825.1. Lineage (GTDB taxonomy): Bacteria > Pseudomonadota > Gammaproteobacteria > Arenicellales > UBA868 > UBA868. Next base: position 3,182 of record PAUU01000003.1, read on the forward strand.
ACCGCGAGTGGATTNTGACCCACGTATGGAACTCCGAGCATCTCNAGGAGGGAGGGAGCATGGGCCATTGGATTGATCCCNTGAACGCCGCCNGAATTCAGCCAAACAATATCGATCCCTCGTTTAGCTAGCTCTGNACCGAGATGACGANNTTCGGGCAACACAGCNACATCTGAGAATCCNTCCTTTTCNAGTNTCTNGGCAATGTTCTCGGCCACCNGNCGATAACTTTTCCAATCTCGACTGTTGATCCCNGTNTNAATAACGGTGTCTNGATCGTTTTTGTCGCCTGCATAAACNATNGCNATTTTTANAGAANCACGGGCNCGGTCTAATANCTCTTNNATATCCACAAGCACCTTTCTNCTTATAACTAAANANNGANGCTGAATTCTAAGTAATCTCTCGATANATTNCNTTGACCAACAAGATANACTTCTTAGNCGAAGACNCNGNNCTNNCTNGCCCACTTNGAANCTTNTGATGNNGCTAAGAGNNAAGCANANGATGAGTTATGNNAGATCTCTGGCGAATCAACTAAATTANTAGAACTTGCACTGATGCTCTGGATTCCTTTAACCCTCGCAGCTGCGTTTTTCCAGAATCTACGCTCGGCGGCCCAACGCCATCTGAAGTCACAACTCAGTGACTTAACGGCCGCATCAGTGCGATTTCTATTCGCTCTTCCCTTCGCTTTATTGTGGCTATTGATTCTTGCCTATGGATTCGATATGTCGATTCCAGATGGCTCCCTAAATTTTGCCGGCTGGGTTATAGGTGGATCAATAGCGCAAATACTTTTCACCTTCTTTCTTTTGAGACTGTTTTCCTTCTCAAATTTTGCCGTGGGAACAGCACTATCAAAAACCGAGGCTGTACAGGTAATTATTCTCGAAGCAATCATCCTCCACGAGAGTATTACCCTAAGTGCAACCGTAGCGATCATCTCCGCCTTCATCGGGGTTATGGTGATGACCATTGGAAGGGTTCGCCGTCATCCCCGCAGATCAGCAATGATTCCTTGTCAACTCGATTTCGGTGGCGCCACTATTGCTGGTCACATCATAGATATATCTATCGGCGGCATCGGGATTAAATTCGCAGATGATGCCTCTGCCATCAAGCTCGAGAAAGAATATCTCTTGCATGTAAATTCCCAGGATCTTTTGGATAACGCAACTTTTAGTGTGATAACAAGAACAGTCCCCGAGCAAACTGACGATACCGTATTCGGTTTTCAATATGCCCACCAGACATCCCTTCAGGAAGAAGCGGCTTTCACTCTCTTCTACGGGGACAAAAATGCATGGCCGCGGCGTCAACAATCGGGTTTACGTTTTGGTGTTCACAACTTTTTGACGTTAGTGCGGCGAACACTGTCTCTTGGACTCGCTTGCGGATTGTTTCTTGGCCTCTCCGCTGTGCTATTTCGAGGCGCAGCACTTTCGTTAGATGACTCTTCGTTGCTGATGCGTTCATCATTCACGTTGGTTGCTGCAACCCTAGTGCAGACTACTATCCTCATTGTATGGCTCGGTTGCTTTCAACCAACCCAACTAAGAAAAACACTTCAGCTCTGGCCGGCATGCATCGGAGTCGGTTTTACCGGATTTGTTGCTTCGATCTGCTGGTTCACAGCATTTACCATGACCCACGTTGCATATGTGCGAGCTTTGGGACAAATCGAATTAGTATTTACGTTCCTCGCTTCCGTATTCATGTTCAAAGAAAAAGTGAGTAAGGCCGAAGTCATGGGGGTAATCATTTTGGCCGCCGCGATAGTCATGCTAGTTTTAGAAGGTACTGTTTAAACTCGCCTCCAACGATCAGGAAGTCCCCATTACAATAAGTGTGGAACTTATCTTGCCAATTGTGAGTTATTCTGTCGAAACAAGACAACACAAAATCTTGCAGAGTTAAGAGTCCTGACCCAAAAGATAGTATTTCAACCTTTTTAGCTGACACAAATTCCGATACAAAATGTGTGTAAGGCAGGGGTTGGATTGGTGATGTGAAAACCACTTTTAACCGCGCTTGTTCAAGAGCGAGAATTACGGATTTCACGATGCACGATCTCCGTCATACCTGTGCCTCATGACTGGTCATGGTGGGACGACCAATGTCGGAAGTGAGGGAAATGCTGTTGCAAGGGTCAGTGACCATGACCGAGCGTTACGCTCATCTGGCGCCGGACAAGTTGAAGGATGCTGCTCGGGTACTGGACTCTGGGCCACATTCGGGTCACACGAAGAGCGACGGGGTGCTTGACCCCGTCGCTTCGCCTTCAAAGTAAGCCGATATGCTCTCTGTCAGGGTTACTCAGCCTGCAAAGTGCTGCCTGCGCTGACGTTTGGAATAGTAACGTTAGGGATCGTTGTGCTTCTCGTTGTGGATTCTATGGAGATAGATGACCGATCAGAGGAGATCTTGCGAGTCTGCCGAGCGCCTCTGACTGTAACTGCTGATTTACCTACAAGAAGAGCATCGCCAAACTGGACTTTAAGACTCCGGGGTCCAGGTTCGGCATCGCGATCAATCCGATAGGAGACGGACAACCTCACACCAAGGCGATCCCGTCGTGGAGCCACTCTGTGAAGCTGAGTTTTGATTCCAGGACCCATGGAAAGTCGGATCTCGTCAGCCTGAGGGCGCGCATTAAGCACTGTGACTGTTGTGCGATAACTTCGCCCCGGCATGGCGGTTCTGGACCGGATGCGTTGCAAGACCGGTTTTGGTGATTTTCTTGAAAAAGCATGAACTAATGTCGTCCATGCTTCGAATTCGGCGGGCCGATACTCATCGAGTAAATCTTGGTATCGCATCCCGGTCTCATAATGTTGATTGGGAGCGGGCACGGACTTCTTGTTTATCAAGTACTGGACATCGATACGTAGTTTCGGATTTTCAATTCCGTATTCGCCTTTAGTCCATTTAAGACCCGCTTTGCGGGCGAGACGCCTAAGATCAAGGTCTGCTGAATAGATGCCGTCAGCCGAGTGATTATCGCCACCCTTTTTGCCGTCGTCATACATTCTTACCGAGCCAACACGATTGCCCTCGTGATACAGATGTGCCAGTACTTTCATGTCTGTAAGGACATACTGATAATCAAGAAACGCACGAAGCTGCATCTTGCTGGATACCGAATTGGGACCTGATTTAAACCAAACCTTCCCGTCCAGGTTGCGATCATCCGCATAGGCAACGATTTCAACAGCATCTTTCGGAAGTACTTTACGTTTTTTGTCAGCCAGAATCCTGACAAGCCATTCACCTGGTTGCGGCGACTCGATTTGGGTGCCGGCGAAGCGTCCCTTGTCAGTGAGCGCGGTCGCGGCAACCTGATAGTTTTGACCGGTGTCATTCCTCAGGCGGATATCAAGTTCCGAGGCATTGCCATCGGCCTGGAAAGCGTAAAAACGAAGGTTCTGTGCGGTCGGCGGCAGGGAAAAAGCGTCTTCAAAGAACTCCACGCCTCCGGTGACCCCAGATTTTGTAAGTTTCCCCTTAAACGAGTAAATCGGAGTGTTGCCACGAATTAGGCTGAACTGTTTCGCCATACCTAGCTTGAGTTCAGAACCGTTCTCGGCCGCTGACATGGCTGTGCCATCTCCAGAGGTAGTCGAAGAGATCTGCGCCATCGTGGCGGCATCGGCATTGCCATAGGTGAATGTATGAATCTTGATCCCGAGCTGATTCGCTCTATCAACCTGATCAAAGAGATCATTCCCTGTTGTTTGTTTTCCGTCGGACATAAGAAATATCTGTCCGCCGTTGGCTTCGCCTTCTCCATGCTCATCCACAAAGGCATCGATTGCGGTCTCAAGGGCTAGGGCAATGTTGGTTGCACCTGTTGGATTAAGAAGAGGCGCTTGGCCAGGACTGCTGGGTAACGCGAAGTTAGAGTCATACTCGGCGTATTCAAAAAGGGGATCTACTCCCGCGTTATAAACATAGGCTCCGACGAACTGTCCATCCGGAGTGCTGTGATAAAGATAAAGGCCTGCTTCCTGAACGAACTGTGCTGCGCTGACGCCATTAGTTTCGACTTGCATACTGCCGGAACGATCAAGCAGCAGAATAATTCCAGGATTCACGGCATCGGCGCCAATGATGTGAAACTGAGGCTCTGGCATGTCATCGAAGTTAGGGTCAGAAAAGTCTCCCTCGGTATGAATACCGGTCAGATCGATTTGGTTGTCGGGCATGTAGCTCCACTCATCTTGGGCGTAAGGTAGGTTGAATCCCCACTTTCCATTCCAACGAGGCCCATCATTATTAGGATCACCATCGCTTAAAAGCCCCGGAGTCAATACCTGACCCCCACCCGTTCCATCTGGATTTGCGCAATCAAAATGACCCGATCCTGGAGGGTCATAAGACACGGCTATGCTTGCGTTGGTGGTATCAACAAATTGATGCGGAAAACCATTATTTGTCATCAATGTATTAGGGTCTGGTACACAGACACCAACGTCAAAACTAGTGCTACCGTCGAGGGTGCCTTCATAGTAACCGTCGGACTCGTTCACTTGGTAACGATCGGGTAAGCTATAGAAATAGTGACCAAATTCATGTAAAAGGAGTTCGTGGGTGCATGCACCCAGTCCTCTTCTGATGTTTAGTTCCTTTGTTGTGTCCTCCCAGCCCCATGGCCAAGCACTAGAATTTCCGCTGTTGCCGATACTCCATCTAATGTCGGCAGTCTCCCAGCTGCGCCCTTCGTCCGAGATATAAACATGCCTAAGGTAGTGCGTTCCCTCGGTCGATTCGTAAAGATGTTCGGCAAACTTTTCCAGATCGCCGATGAGTTTTTCTTCGCCGGTACAGGTTTGCCCAATGGTTCCATCTCCGCAGGATCCGGGACTATCCGGAAGACCTTGGGCATTTCGTGCATCGTTTACGAATTGGCAGTTCGAGTTGTTTAAGATGACTGTAACGTCGTCACTAAGGCTAGCTCCGGGACTAACTAGATCATCGTAGGAAAGCCACAGCGTCACTCCGCCATCACTCGCAATGGTTGCACTCTGGGATACGGTGGGACTTATAAAAAGTAGCGAGACAACTAAAGTCTTAATGAGGTGAGATATTGGCTTCATGGCTCCTCCTTATTCCTGCGATTATTTCGCTTGAATAGCAAATCCCGTCACATTATTGAGGTGATCAAAACCATACTCTTCCGTTGTCCAGATGTACAGAGAATGTAGGTTCACTAATTTAGTTCCCAAAAGTCTGAAATAGCCGAAATTCAACCCTTATGAACCCAACTATGTAGAGCTTTGGCACTAGTAAGTAATCGAAATAAGGGTTTATTTTTTTCTAGCTCGAGTTCACCGCTTGCCGGTGCAGTTAATCACTGAAGAAGCCTGGTGCCGGGTGAAAGTAGGCGTAGGATAAAAATGGTGGGCCCGGAAGGACTCGAACCTTCGACCAATGGATTATGAGTCCCAAACGAAGTTAAGAAGACTTCACTAAAACCCTTTATTTATAGCAATCCTCGTACTCCGACTTTCACGCATTCGGACTTAAAAGGACTCTAGAGGACAGGAAGGGACAGCAGTTCGCTCCACTTTGGCGCCACCCTGGGGTACCCACCCCTTTTTGATATTCAAATTAATTCATACATCCGGTTCAGAAATCGGAAGGAAATGTAAGATCGGGAAGATGAGCCTAAAGACATTGGATTAGAAAGGTGTAGCCTTCTTAGTCCAGTCCTGAAACTGACCTTTTCGTGCTACGGCGGTTGCGCTACTGTTTGAAAACGGATGTTTGCAGGCTCCTCATGGCTCAGCGATCTCGATTTGGGGACTACGGGCCTCAATTTCTTTGGCAGCTGCAATCAGAATATCTTCTCTAAAACGTGCTCCCACGAGTTGAGCACCCATGGGAATCTTTCCAATTGGGTCTGGATGGTATCCCGTGAAGACGGACATCCCTGGAATTCCCACCAACGGCAACCCCACCTGAGTCAACTGTGCTTCCATGACTCGAGGAAAATCCTCCAGATCCAGCAAATCAGGAAAAGGCGGTTCGCTCGACGTGGGGCAAATCAGAACAGGATATTTTTCAAGAAAAAGTTGCCAGTCACGAAGGAGACCGATCCGCGCCTGCAAGGCGTCCAGAATGTCATTGATGGTAGGCGTTGGGGATAATTTGACCATCTCTCCAAAAACGTGAATGGCATCAGGATCCCCCTCCTTTTCCAGGATTTCTGGACCCACCCGATGCATTTCTGCAAGCCACAAGATGGCCTGTAACCGTGCTGGCTCCCGAAAAGGCGGGCTCTCCACTTCTTCCACTTCCCAGCCTGCATCCTGCAAACGTTCCGCGGCCTCCCTTACTGATTTTTCAACCAAGTCGTGCGTCTGCATCCCTTCTGGAGCTACGCATAGAGCTGCTCTGTAGGGAAACTCCCCCATCTGAAATGGGAGAGGAACATGCCAAGGGTCACGGAAATCCGGAGCACACATCACCTTGGTTGCCAGTTCAAGATCCAAAACGCTCCGTGTTAGCGGACCTGAGACGGCCATTAATTGGGCCCCAATGTGTCGATCTTTGCTTGAGGCGTTCCATGCGGGAAAACGCCCAAGGGTAGGGCGAAGACCCTGGAGACCACAAGCGTAGGCTGGATACCTTATTGATCCCCCAATGTCGGTACCGTGTCCGATTGCACCAATACCGGCAGCTGTCGCGGAAGCAGCCCCTCCGGAAGAACCGCCCGGAGTGATGGACGAGTTGTGAGGATTGAGGGTATGGCCGTGCAACTGGTTTCTGGTAAACCAGCGTAGAGAGAAGGCCGGCGTATTGGTGCGCCCGATGATGATTGCTCCTGACTTGCGAAAATTAGTAACCACTGGGCTATCATATTCTGCAATCAGACTCCCCTGCATCTTCAAGCCGTTAGTATTAGCATATCCTGCCTGATCGATATTCACCTTGACAGTGACTGGTACACCGGCGAGTAGCCCAGGATCCTCTCCACGTTGAATGGCTTGATCTACCAAGTGGGCTGAGCGAAAAGCATCATCCTGGGTTTGGATGACGACCGCATTGAGTTTTCCATTTACCTGCTCGAGTCTATCCAGAGCGGCTTGAGTGACTTCAACAGCCGAGACTTTACCGGCCTTGACCAGGCTTGCGACCTCGGCAGCATTTTTTCTCCATAAGACTTCCATTATCTCCTCCCAGACAGACCCTCAAATGCTTGAAAAAAATTTTAGAGAAATTATTAACTAAAAAAGATTTTAAACGTAAGGCCGTAGCAAACCTACCTGCCGTGGGAGGCAGTTAGGTACATTTTAGGTACAGTAGGAAAACTCAGCGATGGTAGGACACGCTAAGTCATTGAAAAGATGGTGGGCCCGGAAGGACTCGAACCTTCGACCAATGGATTATGAGTCCCAGACGAAGTTAAGAAGACTTCCCTAAAACCCTTTATTTATAGCAATCCTCGCACTCCGACTTTCACGCATTCGGACTCAAAGGGACTCTAGAGGACAGGAAGGGACCCCAGTCCGCTCCACTTTGACTCCACCCTAATAGAGTTGATGATCGTAGTGGCGCTCATTGGGATACTCGCGGCAGTAGCAATACCCCAGCATCAGACAATGTAATCCCTATGTAAACGGGGCCTACCGATGTATACCCCGCACACACTCAACCCACTTCGGGACCCCAAACATCGCAGTCATGACAGCTTGATTACTAGCGGGTATAGCAATATAACTTACCCGAGAGTCTGGTTGGGATATCTGCCGCGCAATCATGGAGATCCAATTTGTTTGTATCTAATAACTACAGACGCCTGATCAGCGAGGGAGCGCTGACGTTGGGCGAACGCTTGTACTTCAACTATCGGTCTCCCGAAGGGCAAGCCTACTCTTTTGAAGTGATTGCTCAGAATGATGGCTTGGAAATAGACGGTGTCATTTATAACCCAAGCACCGCTGCTGTTAAGTATGTCTATGAGTCAGCAGGAGTAAAACTAGCAATAAACGGCTGGCTCGTTTGGCAAAATTCAGACGGGCTTTCTCTAACGCAGCTTCTTTTGCGACTGTCCGGATCGGAAATCGAACAATATGATCCTGCCAACCTGATCACCGTCAGTCCACAGCAACCGCTAAAACGAGACGTTGTATTTTTCTTTGGCGCAGGAGTCTCGATTGCTGATGGGGCGCCGCTTCAGGCAACCATATTGCCGATGCTTTACGCTGATCCAGTCTTAACCAGCGCCGAACTGAAAGATCTGGAGGAGGTCAAAGATTTTCTGAAAGAGTTCTTCAACTACAGCGGAGAGAATGAGAATGTCCCAAACCTCGAGTATGTATTCGGGTTCATTGACTTCTTCCTCTCTAAAGGGGAAGC
>PAUU01000004.1 GCA_002713825.1 Acidiferrobacteraceae bacterium
GGCAGCAGCCGGCTGCAGGACTTCGCGGGGCTGGGCTATCGCATGCCCTGGACCATGGGTGTTTTTGTTGTCGGCGGACTCAGCCTGATCGGCATTCCGTTGACTGCGGGCTTTATCAGCAAATGGTACCTCGTGCTGGCCGCGTTGGAGAAGGGGTGGTGGCCCGTCATCGTTGTGATCATTTCCGGCTCGCTGCTGGCGGTCCTGTATGTCTGGAAAGTAGTAGAGAGGGCTTATCTCGCGAAACCCTCGGAAGACGCAACGAGAGCTGAAGCCCCGGCGTCGATGCTGATACCCGCCTGGCTGTTGGCGATTGCCAACCTTTACTTCGGATTCCAGACGGATCTGAGTGTGGGGGTCGCCACCCGCGCAGCGGCGGAACTCTTTGGGATAGCCCCGTGAGCGAGTCCCTCCTGGCCTGGATCGTGTTCACGCCGCTCATTGGTGCAGCAGCCGTTCTGCTGACCGGTCGCTGGCCGAATCTGCGCGAGGCGGTCAGTCTGATCACCGGCGGTGTGCTGATCGCCCAGGTCACGGGGCTGATCTCCCCAGTCCTGGCAGGCGAGACCCCGAGCGTCCTTCTGGCAGTGCCGGTACCAGGAGTGCCACTTGCACTTCAGGTAGAACCGTTGGGTCTGCTCTTTGCGTTGATTGCAGCGGTGCTGTGGGTTGCCACTACCGTGTATGCCATTGGCTATATGCGTGGCCACGGCGAAAAGCACCAGACCCGGTTTTTTGCCTTTTTCGCGATTGCGATCAGCGCCACCATGGGAGTGGCCCTTGCGCAGAACCTGTTCACCCTCTTTCTTTTCTACGAATTGCTTACGCTTTCCACCTACCCTCTGGTCACCCACGCGGGTACCGATGAAGCGCGACGGGGCGGGCGCGTCTATCTCGGTGTTCTGATGGGCACCTCCATGGGATTCCTGTTGCTGGCGGTGATCTGGACCTGGCAGCTTGCCGGAACGACGACATTTCACCCCGGGGGCATCCTGGTGGACAAAGGCTCTCCGGTCGTGGTCGGTGTGCTTTATGCGCTTTTTGCCTTCGGCATCGGCAAAGCCGCTCTGATGCCCTTCCACCGTTGGCTGCCGGCAGCCATGGTTGCCCCGACACCCGTCAGCGCTCTGCTGCACGCGGTGGCGGTGGTCAAGGCGGGGGTTTTCGCGATCCTCAAGATCACGGTCTACGTCTTCGGACTGGATCTTTTATCAGTCACGGGCGCCACGACGCCGATCCTGTGGGTGGCCGTCATCACGATCATCAGCGCGTCACTGGTGGCGCTGTACCAGGACAACCTGAAGAGACGGCTGGCCTATTCAACTATCAGTCAACTCTCCTATGTGGTCCTGGGTGCCGTCCTCGCCAACGCCGCGGGCATCACCGGCGCGGCTGTACATATCGCGACTCACGCCGTTGGAAAAATTACGCTGTTTTTCTGCGCCGGCGCTATTTTGGTTGCTGCCCACAAGACACGGGTCAGTGAGCTTGACGGCCTCGGCCGGCAGATGCCGATCACGATGGGCGCATTTCTTATCGCCAGTCTCAGCATTGCCGGTCTGCCGCCGATGGCAGGCCTGTGGGGCAAGTGGTATCTCTCGATGGGGGCGCTGGACGCGGGCTATGGGGTGTTGGTGGGTGTGCTGATGCTGAGCACGCTTCTCAACATCGCCTATCTTCTACCGATTCCACTGCGCGCCTTCTTTAAAGTCGATCGCGACGCCCCTGCGGGCATCACTGAAGCCCCTGCCGCCTGTCTGATCGCGATCGGTGTGACAACCACTCTGTGTCTGGTGCTGTTCTTCTACCCCACGTCGATCCTGCAATTAATCGCACCGCTGCTGCGCTAGGGACGCTATGGACCACCATCAAATTCAAGCCGGAGTCGAACCGTCAGCATGATCTTTAGGATTTTTGTTTGCCTGTGCGTTGCTCTGGTGATCATGGAAATCGCTGTTCATCGCCATGTCATCTTTGCCTGGGAAGGATGGCCCGGGTTTTACGCCCTCTGGGGGTTCGTCTCACTGTTGGCCATCGTGATACTCGGTAAGCAGCTCGGCCGTTTGATCAGGCGCGACGAGGACTACTACGATGATTAGCCTGCCACCGGGGATCATCATTCTGGTGGGGGCTCTGGCGCTGCCACTGCTGCCCCGAAGCGCTCAGGCCATTGGCGCGTTGGCGCTGCCCGCGCTTAGCCTGGCGCAACTGCTTTTTCTTTCNGANGGTGTCTNTCCGGGNATAGANCTTGCGGGTCTAAGCCTGNTGCAGGTNCGGGTGGATCCACTCAGCCTGGCCTTNGGTTACATCTTTCACATAGCCGCCTTTATCGCGGCTCTCTATGCGCTGCATGTGCGCGATACGATCCAGCATGTCACGGCCATGTTGTACGTTGGCAGCGCGATTGGTGCGGTATTTGCGGGAGACCTCATCACCTTATTTATCTATTGGGAGATTACGGCTCTGGCCTCTGTTTTCCTGATATTTGCCAGCCGAACCCAACGGGCGTACCAGGCCGGAATACGGTATCTCATCGTTCAGATCGGCTCTGGGGTTCTGCTGCTGGCAGGCATTCTNCTTCACTACCACGACTCGGGGTCCCTCTCCTTCGACCAACTGATCGGTCCCGATGGAAACCTCAGCGACGCCACTGCAGGGGTATGGCTGATCTTCGCGGCGTTCGGAATCAAGTGTGCTTTCCCGTTGCTTCACAACTGGTTGCAGGACGCCTACCCTCAAGCAACCGTAACCGGCGCGGTATTCCTCAGCGCCTTTACCACCAAACTTGCGGTATACGCGCTGGCACGAGGATTTCCCGGCACCGAAGTGCTGATCGGCATTGGCGTCGTGATGACGCTCTTCCCGATATTTTTTGCAGTCATTGAAAATGATCTGCGCAAGGTGCTCTGCTATAGCCTTAACAATCAGCTGGGCTTTATGGTGGTCGGCATCGGGATCGGCACTGAGTTGGCGCTGAACGGCGCGGTTGCCCACGCCTTCGTCCATATTCTCTACAAGGCACTTCTTTTTATGTCCATGGGTGCCGTGCTCTACCGGACCGGCACGATCCGGGCGTCTGAACTTGGTGGGCTATACCGATCAATGCCGTGGACCGCGGCTTTCTGTATTGTCGGGGCAATGTCGATTTCCGCTTTTCCGCTGTTCAGCGGTTTTGTCGCNAANTCACTGACGATGTCAGCNGTANCCGAGGGCTACTATATGTTGACCTTCATCGGACTGTTAATCGCCTCTGCAGGCGTGATGGAGCATTCGGGTATCAAGATTCCGTATTTCGCCTTTTTTGGCCACGATTCTGGCATCCGTTGCAAAGAGGCGCCNTGGCATATGTGCCTGGCCATGGGTGCGGCCGCCGTCTTATGTATTGCAATCGGCTGGTTTCCGCAGGCGCTTTACGCACTGCTTCCCTATCCGCTGGTGTACCAGCCCTATGCTGATTTCGGCCACTCCGTGACCCAGCTTCAGCTGCTGTTGTTTGCCGCTCTCGCCTTTATAGTGCTCAAGCGTACCGGAATGTACCCGGCTGAACAGGTGTCGCTTAACCTTGATACGGACTGGCTCTACAGGCGCGCCGCACCCCGAGTGATCCATAAGATCGTCACGGTATCACGACAGGCGGGGCGAACGTCCTTGCGGACGGGCTCGGAGCTCGGCCGAACCCTCATACGCCTGGTACTGAACCATTACGGGCCGGAGGGCACCCTGGCACGCGCCTGGCCAACGGGCTCCATGGTGCTCTGGGTAGCGGTGTTGCTCGGCGCGAGTCTCATCCTGTTTTACCTTTAACCTGCAAAAACCGGCCAAGATGAATTCACCAACGGACACACCATCAGCTGAGCGCCAAAACCAGGTCGACGCAGCAATAACGTCCCGCCGGTCGGTGCGCGCCTTTTTACCCACCGCGGTACCAAATGAAGTCGTTCGCCAAATTCTCGCCACCGCGGCGCGCGCGCCGTCCGGGACCAATATCCAGCCCTGGCAGGTGTACGTGNTGACCGGCAGCCACCTGAAACAGTTAAGCGATGCCATCCTGTCAGCATACAACGATCCCGAGATTGCCAAAACACACGCCGAAGCATATCCGTACTACCCCAAAGAATGGATCTCCCCCTACATCGAACGCCGGCGCAAGATTGGATGGGGTCTATACGGCCTGCTTGGGATCACTCGAGAAGACAAGGACAAGATGCACCACCAACATGGCCGCAACTACCTCTTTTTTGATGCGCCGGTCGGCCTGATCTTTAGTATCGACCGCATCCTGGAGCAGGGCAGTTGGCTGGATTACGGCATGTTCCTGCANAACATTATGGTGGCGGCGCGCGGGCGCGGGCTCGACACCTGTCCGCAGGCTGCATTCAATCCGTTTCATCGTGTCATCCGCGAAACGTTGCAGATGCCGGACAATGAAGAACTGGTCTGCGGTATGGCGCTTGGCTATGCCGACAACGATGCCGTTGAGAACCGGCTCACTACCGAACGCGAATCCCTCGACGTCTGGGCAACCTTTCTGGATTAAAGGACGACCGCCTCAGGGCGCTGCGATCTTTAGACTTTCCTTGAAGTGGCGCCGGCACATCGACACATAGGTTTCGTTACCGCCGATCTGAATCTGGTCNCCGCTGTGCATGGGCTGCCCCTCNCCATCGANNCGNACGACCATGGTNGCTTTTCGACCNCAGTGGCAGANGGTCTTGATCTCACGCANCTCATCCGNCAGCGCCAGGAGNTGGCGGGAACCTTNNAAGAGNGCNCCCANAAANTCGGTGCGCAGGCCATAGGCGAGNACGGGAATATTCAATGCGTCAACGACTTCCGTCAGCTGATCAACCTGATCAGTGCTTAAAAACTGGGCTTCATCGACAAGAATACAGTGGATCGGCTGGGCCTCGGATGCGTTCTTAACCAGGTCCAGCAAATTGATGCTGGTATCCACATCCACGGCCTCTGCTTCAAGACCGATGCGTGAGCGCACCCGGTTTTCACCAGAGCGACTGTCGATCCGGGGTTTGATCACGAGTGTATTCATGCCCCGCTCAGCGTAATTATGGCGAGACTGCAGAAGGTTAGTCGTCTTGCCGGCGTTCATTGCCGAGTAGTAAAAGTAGAGTTTGGCCACCCAAAATCCAGGCAGTATCCGAAACCCACATTGTAGGGTATCAACGACCCAGGCCTTCAACGGCGATACCGTTGCCTTAGGCTACGGGATTACGCATCGTGATCTGTACTGGTTCGCTGGGAAATTTCCAGGCGCTGTCATGAATACTTCTTCTCTCTCACCAAAAAGGGAGCAGCCAATGGGTAGGTCTGTGAGGTTCGCCAAAATGATGGTGGCCATCACAAAAAGGGCCAGAAAGTTGGTAAAAACTGACTTGTATTGTCTTCAATAACGGCTTCTTCGCTACTGATATACTTGTTTTTGAAGAATCGTCAGACCCGTGTTGAGAAGCCCGTTTCCAAAAAAATATAGATCGAGAGGTGTCTGGCTTTATGGGTGACGTGCTTTTGACCACGAAATATCCTGAATAAAACAGTTACGCAGGGGAGGAGATAATGATTTTTAGAATCACGTTGTCCGCAGCAATGGTGGTCTTCCATTCGATCGCATTCGCCGGCGGACTCGATCGTTCGGGACAACCCTTAGACGCATTATTTCATGAAGGCGGCTACGCAGAATTTTCTCTTGGATCCGTCGACCCCTCTATATCGGGATCGGTTGTTGGTCAAGAATCCGGTGATATGGCAGACAGCTACACTCAGGTCGGAGCTGCGTATAAATCAGACCTTACTGATAAGTGGTCGCTTGCGCTGATTTATGATCAGCCGTACGGCGGAAATGTTAAATATCCGACCGGCACCACCTATCCGTTTACCGGCTCTACTGCAGTCCTGAAATCAAACGGACTCACCGTGATTCCTCGTTTTCAGATTTCCGAACGATTCTCAGTATATGGTGGCGTTAGAGGACAAACGATCAATGCAAATATTGGTATTCCCGCCGTTAGCAATTACAGTGGGACAGCGAGACAAGACGAAGGTTTCGGTTACGTGTTAGGCGCATCCGTTGAGAACCCTGAGATTGGGTTACTTATTCACCTGACGTATGGATCTGCCATTGAACATGAGAACCAGACGACGGAAACCTCTGCGGCTTTAGGCGCAACGCCCGACTCGATCACCATTCTTGAAACACCGCAATCGGTTAACTTCAATTTTCGGACCGGTGTAGCCGCCAATACACTGGTATTTGGTGGTATTCGCTGGGTTAATTGGTCTGACTTTGCGATTACACCTAGGGATTACAAGTTGATCACAAAACAATCCATTCTTTCCTACGAAAACGATGTCAACACATTCAGTCTTGGTGTCGCTCGCCGTCTCGACCCAAGCTTAGTAATGTCTTTTTCGGTCGGTTACGAGGCAAGCGAAGGAGGATTGGTCTCCAATCTGGGCCCGACTGATGGCCGCACTGGCCTTACACTCGGACTTCGGTATGAAACCGGAAATACGGTCATCTCTGGAGGCCTGAACTACACAATGGCAGGCGATGCAAAAACCAACGCAGTCATTGGCACCTCAAACTTTGAAGACAACGATGCAATAGGCGTTGGAATCAAGGTGGGGGTTAGGTTTTAGCCCTCAGAAATAATGGCCAATTAACAATGTAAAAATTGACCGGCTAGATGAGATCTATGCGCTCGCCCATGAAGCCCTGCTGGGCGCGGGCGCCAATGAAGAGCAAGCCGACGCGGTGGCGAATGTCGTCACGCGTGCAGAACGCGATGGCTCACACTCTCACGGTCTTTTTCGCATCCCCGGATACGTCGCCTCGCTTCGAAGTGGCAAAGTAAAAGGCGATGCAGATCCAACACTGTCAAAGCGATCGCCCGTGGTGCTGCACTGCGACGGGGATCTGGGATACGCGCCCTTGGCGCACCGGCGCTCGCTGACGGCACTCGCCGAAGCGGCTAAAGAAAACGGGCTGGCCACCCTGTCTTTAACTCGAACGCATCATTTCGCGGCCCTTTGGCCCGAAACCGAAACCCTGGGCCAGCATGGGCTCGTCGCCATGGCCTGCGTTTCCTATATGCCAAGTGTGGCCCCTTACGGCGCGTCCCAGGCGTTATATGGCACAAACCCTTTTTCCTTCGCCTGGCCGCGGGCGGGCGGCGCACCCCTGGTCTTCGATATGGCTACCGCGGCGATGGCCATGGGAGATGTGCAGATCGCGGCCCGCGATGGCCACAAGGTACCTCCTGGCACCGGGCTCAACGCCGACGGCGCCCCTACGACCGATCCCAAAGAAATTATCAAGGGCGTCCTGCTGCCTTTTGGCGGCTACAAAGGCTCCCACATCGCGATGATGATTGAACTCTTGGCCGGTCCCCTGGTTGGAGAAACTGCGAGTTACGCTTCCAAGAGCCGCGACAGCGGTGACGGAGGGCCGCCCCAGGGGGGCGAATTCATTCTGGCGATGAACCCCGACCTGCTTTCAGGCGCTGATTGGAAAGCCGAGAGCGAGGCTTTTCTAGCAAAACTTGACGCCCTGGAAGGCGTGCGTTTACCGGCCGAACGGCGCTACGCGAACCGACAGGACGCCGGAGTCCGAGAGATCAACAGCGAACTTCTGGAAAAGATCCGGGCGACACTGTCGCCCGGATAACCCGAATTGCTCTAAAAGCGCACCAGCTTGATGAGGTTATTCAGGCTTTCTAACGGCTCAGGGCCATACGACGGGTACGATGTTCGTTCTCGCCTGGAAGTTATTCAGGTTGGCACCGCGCGCGATTGAAGACACCATGAAGTAGTAGGTCTCACCCGAAACCGGATCCCAACTATTGAGCGGCGGCTGCTTGATGTGTCCCCCTTCAACGGAACTTTTGTTCTTACAGGTGCCGTTGGGTACCATCCACTCCCAGGTGCCTCCATACCAGGCTCCGTTTCGGTAGACGAACACCCATGGATTGGCATTCACATCAATGTTGTATTCGCCCGAACGGTGCGGGATCGATGCCGTCGGCCACGTCGCGGATCCGGCGAACTCCAGGCAGATCAAGCCTGCACCAAGATTGACTTTGAGACTGTCCGTCACTGGCCAGCCTGACACGTTAGTATGCAGCCAGTTGACCTTGCTTAACTCAAATTCCTGCTGACCTCCCAGCGTGATGGCCACATCGCTTGTCCCCTGCGTTGATCCGGGGTTGTCCGTACTTGTGGCGGTAGTCGTACTGGCATCGGCGGTCGTCGTTGTATTAGCACTGTCATCAACCACGCCCGACGAGGACTTGCTGGCAGTGCAATCAAAAGGCCAGCACCAGCCATCGGAGCAACCGCTCAGGGGAAGCGCAATCGCCATCAGCACACCAGCACGAATCAATATTTTTTTCATCATTTTTACATCCACAAAGAAGTCTTTGTGTCTTGACGTTTTCATTATAACTTGGCACACCAGTAGGGTATGAAAGTAACTTTTCGATTAATGTGACGGTTATCACATGGGGAGCAAAAAACACTGTGTCTTTAAGCTAAAAGTCGGTTGGGGCGCCGCCCTCGCGTTTTCGGCGTTCGACAAAATCCTCTAGCTCATCACGAGTTGCCACATCCATAGGCGGCGCTTCAAACCGGGCCAGGATGTCTTTGAAAATCCTGTTGGCGCGCTCGGGAGTCTGGATACTGCCCGCCTGCTCCCAGCTTTCGAAATTGCTCCAGTCAGAAAGAAAAGGGCTGTAGAACGCCGTCTTGTATCGTTGCTGCGTATGATCCGCGCCAAGAAAATGGCCAGAAGGGCCAACGTCTTTAATCGCTTCAAGCGCAAGGTCCTCTTCAGTAACGCCAACGGGCTGATGGTAATGCGCAAACTGCTGAAGCATCTCACAATCAATCACAAACTTTTCGAAACTTGCACAAAGGCCGCCTTCCATCCATCCTGCTGCGTGATAGATGATGTTGGCGTTAGCGCTCGAGCACGCCCATAACGAAGAAGCGCTTTCCCAGGTGGCCTGCGCATCCACGCAGTTGGTTGCGTTGGCGTTGGAGGCACGCCAGGGCAGTCCATAGTAACGCGCCATTTGCCCCGACATCTGCGTGGCGCGACAGTACTCGGGAGTTCCAAAGGCGGGCGCGCCGGACTTCATGTCCACGTTCGAGGTAAAGGAGCCATACGCCACGGGGGCTCCCGGGCGGACCAGTTGCAACAGCACAATCGCAGCAAGGCATTCTGCTGTCTGCTGGGCGATCGCGCCGGCGAGCGTTATGGGCGCCATCGCCCCAGCAAGCGTGAACGGCGTGACGATGACCAACTGGTTTTGTCGCGCAAGGCGCATGGCGCCGTCGAGCATGGGCCAATCGTGCTTGAGCGGAGAAGACGAATTGATATTGGTAAACATCCGAGGCGCTTGCGCAAAACCGGTTTCATCCAGACTATCGGCGATGCGTACCATCGCCATTGCGTCCTCAACACGCTCTACGCCCAGTGAGTAGGCATGTACCAGCTTGTCTGTCAGCGTCAGCATGTCGAACAGGCAATCGAGGTGGCGGACGGACGGATGCAGGTCGACAGGCTCAACGGGATAACCGCCAACAAAATGCAGGCAGTTGAAGCTCTGGGTCAGTTTCAAGAGATTCTGGTAGTCCGCACGGTTACCGACGCGCCGGCCACGATCCAGATCGGAGACATTCGGCGGGCTCGAGACCTGACAGAACGCCGCATAAGACTCACCGAACACAAGCTCACGCTCTTTATTGCGGGGGGTCATCACGATGCGATGAGGTGCTTTGGCAACCTCTTGCATCACAAGCCCGCGATCCATCCTGACCGTTGGAGAGTCATCGCGAACCTCACAGCCCGCCTGTTTGAGAATCTCACGGGCGCCCTCATGCAAAAAATCGATGCCAATCTCTTCGAGGATCTGCATGGCGGCGCTATGGATCCGCTCGACGCCTTGTGCATCCAACGGTTCTGTTGGTGCGTCGACATATTTCGGCTGGCCCCATGGAGACTGGGAAAACCTTACCGGCGTGGGCCGCTCTTTGCGTGCTCTTTTTCGGCGTCCTGTCCCGGCCGGCCCGTCGGAAGATAAAAGATTTGTATTCATTGCCTGGATACCGTCACACTCTTAGGGTAACTATCAAACCACCGGCAACGGCAGAGCAATACGCCTTAACGACACAAAGCATCGCTGAAAAGACTTCTGGGCTACGGTCAGTCATGACCGGTTTTGGCGAAGGCAGTGAAAAAAGCAGCGAAAATGATGGCGCAAACACGATGTTTTTCGCTCAGCGCGTCGGGGCCGTAACCAAGCAAAATCCCCGATGATGTCGGTGTGTTATACACGGGTCAGGCAAACACTCACGGTAAGGGTAAAGAAATGAACAAACCGCTCGCGCTGCTCTTTGGACTCACGCTGTTGCTCTCATCAGCTCACGCTCAAATTACAAGCGAGTCCTTTTTGTTTGAGGTTTTCGATGGGTGTATTGAGGAGCCCATGGAAGATACCGCGCTCGGGGCGCAACTTGAATACTGTGCGTGCTTTACCAATCTCATGTCGAAAGAGATGACGCTGGAAGAGGCAACCATGCTCAGTCTCGACATCATGGCCGCAGATGATGACGAGCAGGGCGAAAAAGTCCTGCTGGCAAATGAAAAAGCGAGAAAGCTAATCGCGCAGTGCATGCCCCGCCTTTATGACTAAAGACCAATCGATATCGGTCGCCGCCCGCTATTTATTCTGTCGATGCTCGAGCAGGCGCGGCATCAATTCAACGAGATTACAGGGGCGGGTACGGTAATCCAGCTGGTGGGTCAGCAGTTTGTCCCAGGCGGTGGCACACGCGCCGGAAGACCCCGGCAGTGAAAAAAGATAAGTGCCGTTGGCGACGCCCGCAACGGCGCGTGACTGCAGCGACGACGTGCCTATTTCCTCAAAGGAGATCGCCCGGAAAATCTCGCCGAAACCGTCCAGTTCTTTTTCAAACAGCGGCCTGATGGCTTCTGGTGTACCGTCAAATCCCGTGACACCCGTGCCCCCTGTCATGAGCACGACTTGAACATCCGGGTCGGCAATCCAGCGTGATGCTACTGCGCGGATCTCGAAAATATTGTCGGGCACAATCACCTTCTCAACAAAACGATGGCCAGCCTCCTGCACGCGCTCTGCGAGCAGTTTGCCCGATTTATCATCAGACTCTGTGCGCGAATCCGAAACGGTCAGCACCGCGATCGGCACCGCTATAAACTGACGTCCCTGGGTCGACATTATGATTACCGTGGCTTGTAGGTTGGGTTTTCTACGCCTATTATAGAACCGCAAACGCCACTTTCTGTCGATCCCTTGACCCTGTTCCCATGACCATCAACGTCCGATTCTTTGCGAGCCTGCGTGAGCGCATCGGCCACGCCACTCTGAGCGTGGAGGCAGATGGTATTGCCAGCGCACGCGATGTCTGGAAGGCGGTCAGTGGTGAATCCCCCGACGAGGAGATGCTGGTCGCGATCAACAAGGAGTATGCAGGCCTTGATCGGGCGGTGGCGGACGGTGATGAGGTCGCGTTCTTTCCACCCGTCACCGGGGGCTAAACTCTGATGACGGTTGAAATTCGCGAACACCCATTTGATCCCTGGCAGATAGTCTCCGAATACCGCTCAACCCGTCTGGCTTCAGGAAAAAGCGGCGCGAGCGCAGTGTTTGTGGGGACCATGCGTGACTTCAATGAAGGAGATGAAGTCCGGACAATGGTGCTTGAGCACTATCCCGGCATGACAGAACGACAACTCGAGGACATGCGTTCTGAGGCTGTCTCCAAGCATGGACTGGAGGACGCACTTGTCGTGCATCGTGTCGGAACCGTGCACCCCGGCGACGATATCGTACTGGTGGCCGCTTTTTCAGCTCATCGCAAAGAAGCGCTTGCCGCTTGCCGGGAGATGATGGAAACACTGAAGTCCACCGCCCCTTTCTGGAAAAAAGAAACCCTCGCCGAGGGTGAGCGCTGGGTCGAGCGAAATACCCCCGGCTAGCNGTGCCGNTCTGCCCTGCGCATCACGCAGGCCGNCTNGCNNCGATCCAGGAAGTATTCTCNCCCGGATCATCGCCATCAGAAAGCGANAGAATCTCCAGCGTTGAAAACNCCCGGGCGAGTTCTCCCGGCTGCAGCANNTACTCCGGGTTAAATGCCGNNGCCTTCTTNAGATGATGCACNTTGAAGGTNCGGTAAAAAAGAAGGCCNCCCNGAGCAAGNCCTGNTGCCATCTGGGGAAACAGGTTTCGATCAAGATATCGAAAACAGCAGATAACCGACCAGGGTCCGCCGGGCAAGTCGGTGACTGTCAGATCCGCTGTCGCGGTCTTGATGACAACGCCTTCGCGTTTTGCAAGCTGCTCACCCAACGNGAGGCCGGCAGCACTGCAGTCGAGCGCGGTGGCATGCAAGCCGCGTTTTGCGAGATAAACGGCTGCGTGACAGGTGCCCGCAGCAACATCAAGAGCGGTTCTCGGCGCGGGGAGACCGTCGATATCCCGCTGGTGACTTTCGAGCAACAGCTCAACGCGAAGAACGGGAGCCAGACTGGCCGCGGCGTACTTTTCATTCCAGCGTGAAGCGTCGCTTACCACGGAACCAGAATCATCCTGAAAAAANAGACTCGACCACTACTGCCTGGGGATCTTTACCCTGTACTCTTCGTACTCCAGCTCCCCATCGTAAATACTGGTCCGTCCCTCCTGTTTAGAAATTCCCCGGCGCTTACCGAAAGCTGAAATATTTTCTACCAGCGGACGCGGATTGTGCGCTCTTAACCACAGGCGCAGCAGATGGCGGCGCTTGTCNGGGTCTTCATCATCCATGAAAGCCGTGCGGTTGTGCAGCACCGTATAGTTGCTGAAAAAAAGCATATCCCCTGGCGAGAGCATGAACTGGCGATAACACTTTGGTCCGTGAGCAACCTGATCCAAAGTATCCAGCGCCTCGGTTTCGGCAGCGGTCTTTTCCTTACCCATGTGGGCAAAGCCCATTTCGATGTAACTCCTTAGATAACTGATACTGAGGCAACCGTTCTTTTCCGAAAAGACCGGAATCTTGTCTTCGGTGACGGGCGATTCTCCCGGGGCATGCTCACCAAAAAGATGNTAGTGAAAACCCTCACACAAGGTGGGCAGTATCTGCGGGTGGTGCATCGCCAGTTCGTTATAAATCGCGGCAGCACCAGCATAACCACTCAGTCCACCCTCGCTCGCAGGCACCAGGCACATCATGCCGACAATATCGGTGGCATCAGTGTGCAGCGCAAGTTCGGTACTGTTCTGGTAGGCGCGGTATCGCGGGTTGTCTCCGCCAAGATTCACCACATGACCTAGCCGGTCACCCGCCAGACTCTGAGACTGCGCCTCGCCCATGTGCGCCCCGAGGCCCCAGAACATCAGNGCGCAGTCTTCTTTTGAATATTTAAAGACGTCAATTCCCTTCAGGAGTAACAACCCCTTCCCGTAGTCGACTTCCTTTATCCACCCGGCGACGGTCTCCTCCATAATGCCGAGTGGAAAATCNCCTGCGGTCGACTCCTCAACAGCGAGCCCGCTGGCTTTGACCGCGTTCAGGGCGTCATCAAGCGCCGACAGTTCGTTAGCACTGAGCACATAGGTGATATCCGACTTGGAGCGGACCGAGTCCGTTGTCCAGGCGTTGGAGTGATCAGGTCTTGCCTCAGGCAGCATTCAGACAAGACCCAAAAAAGGTTCGACTTCCACTCCCTCGCCCGGCTGGGCGCCCGCGCTGTCGACGGGCAGGATGACAAAACAGTTGGCCTGGCTCATGGAACTCAGGATACCCGAGCCCTGCTCACCTGTGGTGGATACCACCAACGCACCGGTTTCATCCTGCGAGAGCACTCCCCGCTGAAACTCGGTTCGGCCGCGTTGCTTTTTCAACCGATCCAGGGTGCGGGCCTGAAGACGCAGCGGCTGCCAGGACGCCTCGCCCGAAAGCCGCCGAAGCGCAGGCAGAACAAACTGATAAAAGGTCACCATGACCGAAACGGGATTGCCCGGCAAGCCGAAAAATAGGCTGTCTCCGATCCGCCCGAAAGACAACGGCCTGCCCGGCTTCATGGCAATCTTCCAGAAATTGACTTCGCCGATTTCATCCAGAACGTCCTTGACGTAATCAGCCTCCCCCACTGAAGCCCCGGCCGATGTAATCACCACGTCCGCCATATCAGCGGCCTTCAGAAATGTGTTCTTGATTTGTTCCCGGTCATCGCGGGCCACGCCAAGATCATTAAAAGCCATACCCGCTCGGCGCAACATGCCGTTCAGTGTGTAGCGGTTGGAATCGTAGACATCCCCTAATTCCAGAGGCTGTCCAATCGAGCGAAGTTCATCACCGTTTGAAAAAAATGCGACACGCGGCCGACGCAGCACGGGCAGCTCGCCTATGCCTAAAGATGCCACCATGCCAATGTCACCCGGCAGCAACCGTCGGCCTGCGACTAGCGCAGTAGCACCCTCAGCGAGATCTTCTCCAGCGTATCTGACGTGCTGGCCTTCCTTTTGCCCATCGGCTACGCGGATTCCGTCATCCCGCTGCTCGACGTGTTCCTGCATCACGACCGTGTCAGTCCCTTCCGGCATCACCCCACCGGTCATGATACGAGCACACTCACCCGGTCCCACGCTGCCGGCAAAAGCCTTACCGGCCCAGGCTGTCCCCACCACCTTCAGCGATGATCCGTTCAGATCCGTAAAACGCAATGCATAGCCATCCATCGCCGAGTTGGTGTGGTTTGGCACGGCCATCGGGGATTGAATATCGACGCCCAATACCCGGTCAAGGGCTTCGCGCAACGCCACAACTTCCACGTCGCTAATCGGACTAACCGCCTGCGCGATTCGAGCTAGCGCCGTATCCACCGGTAGCCACGCCGGATCGTACTCATCATCGCAGCTCGGCTGGCGTGAAACGGGATCGGGGGTATTCATTTCTGGCGCTTCCAGTCGCCCGACCGACCGCCGGATTTTTCCAGCAACTTGATGTCGGTAATGATCATCCCACGATCGACCGCTTTACACATGTCATAGATAGTCAGCAGGCCCGCGTTTACGGCAGTCAATGCTTCCATTTCAACGCCCGTGCGCTCGCGGGTCTCGGTGATGGCCGTACAAAAGACGCACTGTTGATCACTGTCGACCACAAAATCCACCTCAACACGTGTCAGAGAAAGCGGGTGACAAAGCGGAATAGTCTCTGCAGTCCGCTTTGCCGCCATAATGGCCGCAATGCGTGCAACAGCCAATACGTCCCCTTTGGCATGGCCCCCTTTGGCGATGAGATCAAGCGTCGTCGGCTGCATTGCGATACGCCCGTGCGCGACTGCGCGCCGAGCGGTGATCTCCTTGTCGCCCACATTCACCATCCGGGCCTCACCCTGATCATTAAGGTGCGTAAGTGTCTTATCTTTGGTCGTCAAAATGAGAGTGCCGTTCTAAAACGTTGAGAATATTCTAGCGGTTATTGCTTCTTGTTGAAGGCCATCCGGGCTTGGCTGTACTGCTCACATGCTACAATTTTCGGGTTTACATGCTTTGGTAGCGCATTATGGCCAGTACCGCCTCCACCATGCAGGCACTCGGGTTCGAGGCGCCAGCCTTCACTCTGCCCAACACCCACCTAGTCGCAGGCAGGCCAATGGTTTCGCTGTCGGACTATGCAGGTAGCAAAGCAGTGCTGATTGCTTTCATCTGTAACCACTGTCCTTACGTGATTCACTTGCGCGATGCATTTAATGCTTTTGCTGAGGAATATGTATCGCTTGGTCTTACCACGATCGCGATCAGTGCCAACGATGCCGCCACCTATCCTGACGATGCGCCGGAACAAATGGCCGAAGAGGCAGCACAGCACGGTTTCGGGTTTCCCTACCTTTACGATGAGGAGCAGTCTGTTGCCAAGGCCTACTACGCTGCCTGCACGCCGGATTTTTTTCTCTTTGATGAACACCGCCAACTCGCATATCGGGGACAGTTTGACGCCTCCCGGCCGAAAAACAATGAACCGGTTAGCGGTATCGATTTGAGAAATGCAGCGGATGCGGTCCTTCGCGGCAATGCCGTTTTAGGCGAGCAGATCCCGAGTATCGGCTGCAACATCAAGTGGAAATCGGGGCAGGAGCCCGACTACTTTCCCACCTGATCATGCGCCCACGGGTGCGGGGTATTTATTGTGATCAGTGAGTCTGTTTTATTTTCCATATTCCTGATCTTCACCGGGGCAGCGCTCCTCGCCACAATCGCGCTTTTTGCCCGGCAGTCTCTGCTGGTCGCCTATATTGCGCTGGGTGTTCTCGCGGGACCGTCTGTTACCGGCCTGGTTGCAGACCCACACCTGATTGCCGATCTTGCTCATATCGGGATCATCTTCTTGTTGTTTCTGCTCGGGCTGGACCTGTCGCCCCGCAAACTTCTTGGTCAGATGCGCGAAGCCGTCGGTGTCACTCTGATGAGTTCCCTGATTTTTGCCCTGCTAGGCTACGGGGTCGCGTTTGCAGCAGGACTTTCCCGTATCGACTGCTTGTTGGTCGGCATGGCCAGCACCCTTTCCAGTACGATCATTGGACTCAAGCTTCTGCCCACAACGGTGCTGCACCATCGCCATACCGGGGAGGTCATTATCAGCATTCTGTTGCTACAGGACCTGATCGCGATAGGTGCCTTGCTGCTACTCGATACTCTGGCGGCAGGGTCGATGCCCTGGCTTCGGGCGAGCCTTGAAATCGCCGGGCTTCCGGTTCTTTTTGTTGCCGGTTTAGCCGCTGAAAGGTGGGTGCTACGGCCTCTCTTTCACCGTTTCGACAAAGTCGGTGAGTATGTGTTTCTGCTGTCGCTCGGGTGGTGTCTGGGCCTTGCTCAGATTGCCGAGAGCCTTGGCCTATCTTATGAAATCGGCGCTTTCATTGGCGGCATTACGCTGGCGAATAGTCCCATCGCGCCATTTATTGCCGAGAGCCTGCGGCCGTTGAGGGACTTCTTTCTAGTGATGTTCTTTTTCGCACTTGGCGCGGGCTTCGACCTCGCGGGTGCCACTGCCGTTTGGCCAGCAGCCTTGGCCTTGGCAGCGGGCGTGCTTTTGATCAAGCCGGTCACCTACCGTACTCTCCTCAGAAAGTTCGGCGAGAGCACTATCCTGGCTGGCGAGGCCGGCGTGAGGCTCGGCCAGATGAGCGAGTTTTCCTTGTTGCTGGTTGCCGTCGCCCTGCAGGCACAAACTATCAGCCAGCAAGCCGCTAACCTTGTTCAGTTGGCGACGCTAATCACATTCGTCGTCTCATCTGCATTCGTGGTGCTGCGTTATCCCAGCCCCATTGCCTTGTCAGAGCGCCTACGAAGAGATTAGCCGGCGCAACCCCTAGGAAGTTGATTGTGAGGAAGCCTGCTGCTTAACCTCGTTAACAGCGGCACTCAAAGCCGCTTCATCAGCGAGGTATTCATGGTCAACAACCTCCAGCCCATCACTAAACCGGAAGACGAGCGGGATGCCGGTGGGAATGTTGTACTGCATGATTTCATCTTCATTCATACCCAGGAGAAATTTCACCACCGCGCGCAGGCTGTTACCGTGCGCAACGACCAGCACCTTCTTGTCATTGTTGAGTTCCGGGACCAGCCTTTCATTCCACCATTGGGTCACCCGTTCCAGTGTATCTGCCAGAGACTCGGCATCCGGCAGCCCAGCGATACCGGCGTATTTTGGATCCTGAGATGGGTGCTGTGCATCCCCAGCCTCAAGGGCAGGCGGTCGAATAGCATAACCCCGGCGCCACTTGAGCACCTGATCATCGCCGTGCTTAAGCGCGGTTTCTTTTTTATCGAGACCCTGCAACGCACCGTAGTGCCGTTCATTCAGTCGCCAGTCCGTCTTAACCGGAAGATGCATTTGGTCCATTTCATCCAGTATCAGCCACAGCGTACGGGTTGAGCGCTTAAGCAGCGAAGTCATGGCGACATCGAAGCGGTAACCTTTTGCCAGCATGGTCTTGCCGGCATCACGGGCTTCATGCATGCCCCTGTCAGATAAGTCCACATCCACCCATCCCGTAAACCGGTTTTCAAGATTCCATATGCTCTGGCCATGGCGTATCAGTAATAGTTCCTTCATAGCATCGGGTTCCAATTGTTACGGTGCAGATGTTACCAGCCCTCTTACCAAACCTGCGCTTACAGGATGGAACGGGTCATCAAGCCACGTTGGATTGAACCACGGACCTTCAGCAAGCTTCCAGATACGGTCAGCCGGCGATCGGCCTTGTACGACCGTGATGATTTCGGTTGCCGAATTCATCCCACCCATTGTGACGCCCGGGATTGCACATCCTGGCCGCAATAGATAGTCATAACCCCTGTTTGTTTAGGAATCATCTCTGGATGACTCCGGTATACTGGACTTATCCGTCCCGCGCTCTGTGCTCCCCGACTTGGCCGCACCTTACTGCAATCTTGACCAATTCAAAATTGTCCACGTTTTTCTTGTAAGGACTGGTGTGAATAAGCACGGAAATGGAGTCCACAAGGCTCTAATTGAATGATAAATCAAATTGGGTCTATCTCCTGCTCCAAGTGGGTACATGCTTTGTGCGCCGGGTTTTTCGTCGTACTCGCGACCAGTTATCTCCATGATGTACTGTTTCAGGATAAACACCTCAGTGCTTTTGATTTCATTCTGAACAAGCCCGTCTGGGAGGCAGAACGAGGTCCGCATCTAGTCAATAATGGGGTACTCGCTGACTCACCGACCGCACACTATCCTTACAGGAGAATTTTCTGGGACAACTTGCGGCAAGGCAGAAACACCGATTACTTACCGCACATTCTTACCGGCCAAGCGTCAAACGGCCAGGGTACCGGGGCCTTCGTCACCAGCTTTTTTCAGTTGTTTATGGACGTGCCAAACGCTCTGGACTGGAGCACATGGTTTAGATTAATTCTGGCGGGAATCTTCATGTACACGCTCATGGTCTGGCTCGGCTGTCAGCCTGTGATCGCCGTTCTCGCAGGTGTCGCCTGGACCTATAACACCCATCAACTGGCCTGGTTGCTTTTCCCTCAACACCTTGCGGCCCAGCTATGGATTCCGTTGATCTTCCTGCTCAACTTCAAACTAATTCGGGATGGCCCCGATTGGCCATCCATACTTGCGCTCATACTAAGCGTTGTGCTTTTCTACAGCAGCGGTTACACCCAGATCGCACTGTACAGTTTTATCTTTTTAGGCTTGTTCAACAGCGTTTACCTATGGCTCGCAAAGCAAACGGTTAGCGCAAAGTGGCGGCTTTGGACCATTATTCACGGGATTTATCTTGGCACCGCCCTAATAATTTTTCCGGATGTAATGTCTCAGTTGGCAGAGATAAATGACGGTTTGCGCGGAGCGCAACCATACCGTTATCTCGACCTAGGGAGTGTGCCTCTGCTTAAGTCGCTGCTGATGCTGCCGGTAGCTGGACTGCCGCATCCGCTGGACATTGTGAGGTTCATGTTCCCGCATTATCTGGAGCTAGGACTCTGGGCACCTGGCCTCAAGGAGATCTATAAAACCAACGTTGTTGAATACATGGTCTTTTTTGGTCTCATCGTTCTCTACCTCACGCTTTACGGAATTTGTGGCGGGTTGCGCCGCCACAGCCGCCTGGTGTGGGCTCTATGCATAACGCTGTTCTTTGTCTTTGCTCTGATCAACGGCAATCCGCTGATCGTTGGGCTGGTTAACCTGATACCCGCGGGAGGTGCTGGCCAGTCCGACCGCTTCATAACGCTCATCATCTTCACCTGCATTGTGCTCGGCGGCCTCGGCCTCAGATATTTTCTTGAAGATAGAAAAACCCATGACCTAGTCTGGACGGCTGTGCCGGGAATCCTCCTTCTGGTATGGATTGGCGTTGCGAAACTTCAATATGATGCCATTATCAATTTGTGGTCCTTTATTCCGCCAGTGACGGTTCTCATGATTTTCATCGTCGTCGGCCACTCGCTTGCACGGAAAAACTTAGGGAACCTGGTTGGCGTTATCGCCATTGGGTTCACGCTGTATGAGTTGTTTCCTGCCATGTATGGGTTCAATACACGGCTTGATGCGAAAGATCATTTCCCGACAAATTCGGTCATCACTGCTATTCAGAAGACACCCGGAGATTTTCGTACAGCAACAATCATGAGCAACACCTCGTACCATCACAACATCTTCAGCTACTACAAATTAGCGACCATTGGAGGCTACGCCACGACGGTACAGAACCAATACCTCAAATTCCTCCGGGAAGCCTACAAAGATGTAGCGATTACCGCCAACGGTATTGTTTTCCTAATGCATCACCATCCCGAGATTCTTCGCCTGCTGAATACCAGATTTGTCGTTTCCGATATTCCTGTAGCCAGCGACCGGGTTCGGAAAGTCTTCGCCAACGAAGCCAATACACTCTACGAGATTACAGACCCGTTGGACCGCGTNTACTGCGGCACTGACCAACTGGTGATACCCGAGACGGNCACGATTCCGGGGAAACTGTCGGAGGCGGCTACCGCCTATGATCGGCCGATCCTCGTTACCGCACCGCTGGTTGATAAGAGCAAAT
Organism: Acidiferrobacteraceae bacterium; assembly: GCA_002713825.1. Lineage (GTDB taxonomy): Bacteria > Pseudomonadota > Gammaproteobacteria > Arenicellales > UBA868 > UBA868. Next base: position 20,633 of record PAUU01000004.1, read on the forward strand.
TGACGGAAAACTGCTCCATCGCAGATTTGAAGGTTTACCAGGGCAAAATTGACTTTCGCGCTACNTCNGATGAACCAACACTCGTCTTCATAGCGACCAACCATCACAACAACTGGCGCGCGCGCATAGATGGAACGCGGACCGAGATCAACGCCGGCAACTACGCTTTCATGGTTGTCCGGGTACCGGCCGGATCCAGCGATGTGCAACTCCAGTACACCGATCAGAAACTCTTTCTGGGGGCGCTTTTTCTTATCGGGTTCGGGCTGTTTGTACTCGGCTACGCGGTGCTATCGGTGAACCCGATCTGGCGAAAGCTCTTATTTGCACTTTGTGCAGTAATGCTCATTGGGAAAAACGCCCTGTCTGTACCGGGTCTGAAAAATGTAGAGATCTCTGAGAGAGAGGCTGCCGTAGAACTTCGGGTCGTTGATCCGAACCCGTCATAAACTTAAAAATCCCTTACGCTTTCCTTCAACCGATCAACCAGTAGCCGAAGTGCGCGAGCTCGGTGACTCAGGATATTCTTGCGAGTCGGGCTAAGTTCGGCTGCCGTGCAGTTTTCTTCCGGGACCCAGAATACCGGATCGTAGCCAAAACCGTTCTCACCGCTGGGTGAGGTGGTGATGCACCCCGACCAGGTCTCCTCGCAGATCAGTGGCGCGGGATCATCTGCCCGCCGGAGGTAAACCATCAGGCAGCGGAATCTGGCCTGTCGTTCCTCCAACGGGACATCCACCAACTGGGAGAGCATCTTGGAGAGGTTCTCCGAATCACTGGCGCGTTCCCCGGCAAAGCGCGCCGAGTAGACTCCTGGAGCGCCGCCCAGTGCGTCCACTTCGATGCCCGAGTCATCCGCGATGGCGGGATGTCCTGTCTGGCGGGCAGCGTTACGCGCCTTCAGGATCGCATTTTCAACAAACGTCTCACCCGTCTCTTCGGCGGNCGTGACGCCGAGCGCGCCCTGACCAACCACAGAGAAGCCGCTATCTGACAGCAGGTTGATTAACTCCTGGAGTTTTCCCTGATTATCTGAGGCCAATACGAGCTGACGGATCACTGGGGTGTCTCTCGAGCAAGCCGCTGCAACCGCATCAGTTCCTCGATGCCCTTCACAGCGGNGGCTGTCATATTCTGCATCTCAACTTCGCTAAACGGGCTGTGTTCGGCGGTCCCCTGGATTTCGATAAAAAGTTTCTCATCGTTCATCACGAAATTCATATCGGTATCGGCAGTGCTGTCTTCGATATAATCCAGATCCAGAAGGACCTCGCCCTGTTTGAGCCCAACCGAGACAGAGGCAATCTGACGCAGCGGCACAGGAGCCTCGAGTAAACCATCCTGACNCAGGCGGTCCAGCGCATCGGCAAGCGCCACCCAAGCACCCGTGATCGACGCCGTACGCGTACCTCCATCTGCNTGGAGCACATCACAATCGAGCGTGATAGTCCGCTCTCCAAGTGCTTTCAAATCCAAAGCTGCCCGCAGTGAACGACCGATTAGTCTCTGGATCTCCAGAGTTCGCCCTCCCTGCTTTCCACGCGCCGCCTCGCGCGCCATCCTTTCACCCGTCGCACGGGGGAGCATCCCATATTCCGCTGTTATCCAACCCTGCTGACTGCCTTTGAGAAACCTCGGTACGCGCTCTTCGACGCTTGCCATGCACAGTACCCGGGTGTCTCCGAACTCCACCAGCACCGAACCCTCAGCGTGACGGTTATAAGATCGGGAGAAGCGCACAGGCCGCAACTCATCTGGACGTCGGTTATTCGCTCTGGCCATCGATTTTCCTCTGTTGTGNTATATCCCGACGAGACAACGCGTCCTGGGATGTTGGGGGGTCAACCAGGCGGCAGCGAATGTCCCAGTCTCGAGAAGAACTGCGTTAAAAACCGGTAGGTCAAACCCCAGATCACGCGTGTATCGTCCTGGGCCAGAAATATACCGGGAAACAGCTTGTCGCCTGCAGCGGGGTATCGCACCGATGTCCGCAGGCCCGGGTCCAGAAGCCGGGATAGGGGAATCTGCACAATCTCAGACACCTCGTAGTTTGGTTTGAGAACGGGCAGCGCATCGACTGCATAGACGAAACAGGAGATGACAAGATCAGCCGAGCGGCCGCCCTGGCGGCCCCGCAANTCCCCAAGACGACCTACCGATTGTGCTGGGCGAAGCTCGAACCCGATCTCTTCATGAGTTTCGCGACACGCCGCATCACCCGCTTCCAGNTCACTGTTCTCNCGCCGCCCNCCAGGAAACGCCATCTGCCCTGACCAGGGATCATCCGGGAAAGGCGATCGCTGGATAAAAATGATGCTGGGGTCGTGTTCTGCTGCACCACCATCCAGCACCAGCGCGACTTCTGCCCGGTGNGGGCTGGATTGCGGGTCAATTTCCGGCTGATGGTCCTGNAGNCGACTCAGGATCTTGCCAACGGAAATCACCAGTGAATACCGCCGCCAAGCAGAACACCGTAACTCCCCTCACTTGCCTGGGAGCCAGTAATCACCCCCGTATAGTCGGTGATCTGGTAGCGCCAACCCAGGCGAAGGTCGACAAAAGGAAACGGGTCCAACACGAGTCCTGTCTCAACTGAGATCGAGGAAAGATCCCGACGCGACCCCAAGTCGCCCAGCGAGGGCGCCCATCCAGCCTCGGCATAGAAACGCAAAAAGCCGAGAACGCCGACACGGCCTTCCGCCNTGATCCGGGCACCCGATGCATCACCCTCAGCACCGAAGCGGTTCTGCTCCCAACCGAGCCCCACGGCGAGAAAGGTATTGTCGGTGGCGGTCACCAACCGGTATTTGAAATCGACCAGAGTCTGTTCATCGGGTGCCATGCTGACGCTGTCTTCGCTGATCCGATAAAGCGCCGTGCGAAAGCCCCAGCGCTCACCCAGCCAAAGTTCCCCATAACCCCCGGTCAACGGGGAATTGACCGAAGTATCCTGATAGTCATCGACCACCCAGGTGAACACGCCGACTTCACCATCAACCGGGCCCAACGCCTTCGCGGGAGCTGTCACCAACAAACTCGTCATCAATACAACGCACGCGATACACTTCACGTATAAATACCCACAGTGGGAAAGACCCGATTTTATCATCCGTCTTTTGCGCTCCAACACAAAGTGCTTTCAATGAAAGATCTTGACCATGCCGCCTGGTGAACACGACAACGGTGTACGCCTTGACCGCTGGCTCTGGGCAACACGTTTTTTCAAAACCCGTGCAGATGCCACCAACGCTATCCGTGCCGGCCATGTGCTGCTCAACGATCGGCGGACCCGCCCGGCGAAATCTGTCTGCTGCGACGACGTTCTGCGAATCCGTCGCAGGACAGTTTTGTATACCGTCACGATCTGCGACCCAATCGACAAACGGGTCTCGCCGCAACTTGCGGCTCAGGCTTATGTCGAAGATCCGATGAGCATCCAGCGCCGTGACGCGCTGCGCCTGCAACTGCGCCTGCAACCCCACCCGGTCAGAGGCTCTAAGGGCAAGCCTGACAAGAAGGAACGCCGGCAACTGCAGCAGATACGCTATGTCGGTGGAGGCAAATAATTGTATGCGCGGCGTGATTCTCGATTCCGACAGTTTTGACCGTGGTGACCTCGATACTGCCGCTCTAGATAATGCGTTGGATCACTGGACACATCACCGCTCGACGATGCCCGATGAAGTACCCAAGCGACTGGAGGGATACGAGGTGGTAGTCACCAACAAGGTGGTTATCGATGCCACCGCGATGGAAAGCTCTGCACTGCGGCTAATCGTAGTCGCCGCCACCGGTACCAACAATATAGATCTGGCCGCGGCGGCACGACGGGGAATCGCGGTATGCAACGTTCGTGACTATGCGTCCGCGGCTGTCAGCCAACATGTGTTTTCGCTGGTACTGGCTTTGGTCACCCATCTTGGTGACTACACCAGAGCTGTGGGACAAGGTCGCTGGCAACAGAGCAAAGTATTCTGCATGCTGGATTATCCGATTCGCGAGCTCGCCGGACTGACACTCGGCATCATCGGCTATGGGAACCTCGGCCGGAGCGTGGCACAGATCGCACAAGGCTTTCAGATGCAGGTTCTGATCTGCGCCAGGCCCGGCAGCAACGCTGTGCCGGACGGCCGGGTATCGCTCGACACGCTGCTGGAAACGGCAGACGTGATCTCATTGCATTGTCCGTTGTCGGATGCGACCCGAAACCTGATTGGGAAAGCGCAGCTGCAGAGGATGAAGTCTGACGCTATCCTGATCAACACAGCCCGGGGTGGCATTGTCAATGAGGATGATCTCGCGGCCGCGTTGCGCCAGGGGAACATTGGCGGTGCCGGTATCGACGTCCTCACCGAGGAGCCGCCCGGTGCGGATCACCCCCTGCTGGCGACAAATATCCCAAACCTGCTGGTCAGTCCCCACAATGCCTGGGGGTCGATCCAGTCACGGCAGCGACTCACCGATGAAATTGCGGACCTGATCCGAAGTTACCGCGAGGGCGTGCCCAGAAACTGTTGTCCGCCTGACTGAGTATCGTCATCGAACCCCCTCTAACACTATATGTTCACCTGCCGTGGTGCGAGCGCAAGTGTCCTTACTGTGACTTCAACTCGCATCCCCTGAAAGGGGATCTACCGGCCTCGGCCTATATCGAGGGACTGCTGGCTGATCTCGACGCCGTTGGGAAATTACAATCGGAACGACGCTTTGGTGCTATCTTTTTTGGTGGGGGCACCCCAAGTCTCTTCGATGGCCACCAGATCGCTCGGATTCTGGATCAACTGGACAAAGGTGGGTGTTTGGATACCGAACCGGAGATCACGATAGAAGCGAACCCCGGATCGGCCGAAGCGGGTCGGTTCCGCGACTACCGAGCCTGCGGGGTAAACCGGCTTTCGCTCGGCGTCCAGAGTTTCAACAACCAGAGCCTCGATGCGCTTGGTCGCATTCACGATGGCAACGATGCCAGAAAGGCTTGTCGCGCTATCGCGGACGCAGGTTTTGAGAATTTCAATATTGACCTCATGCACGGTTTGCCGGGGCAGAACNCCGCAGATGCGCTGGCCGACCTTCGCGAAGCCCTTGCTGGATCACCNACACACCTATCCATTTACCAGTTAACGATAGAACCCAATACGGCCTTTGCGGCGNACCCNCCTTCNCTGCCCNATGAGGAAGTGCTCTGGGATATCCNGTGCGCCGTTCACGACCTCGCNGGTGCNGCCGGGTTTGAACACTACGAAGTGTCCGCCTTCGCCCGCCCGGAGCGTCACTGCCGCCACAACCTTAACTACTGGGAGTTCGGCGATTACATCGGGATCGGCGCTGGAGCACACAGTAAGCTTTCCCTCGACGGAGTGGTCTACCGCTGGCACCGCCCGCGCCACCCGCGCGAGTACCTGAGCACCGTCGCCAAAGACGGTATTCCGGAACTCGGTCCACCGCTCACGCCGGACGCGCTGCGCTTTGAGTTTTTGCTGAATGCCCTGCGGCTAAAAGCCGGTTTTGACTACCGACTCTTTGAACAAAGAACCGGCCTNGTCTGGTCTGAGCAGGAGGCACTTTTTGAAAGCGCAGTGGACGACGGTCTTTTGCTTGTCGATAACGCAAGGGTGCGAACCACACCACTCGGTTGGCGCTTTCTAGACGATCTGCTGCAGCGGTTTCTGAGTCCACCGGAAGCTCCGTCAGCACGTGATATGATGATCTGAAAAAGTTTCCGGTCAAACAAAACCCACGATCAACCAGAGGCTCATAGTCACGCCTGCTTCCTGGATTCATCGCCCATGCTCTGGATCAAAGCCCTACATATCATTTTCATGGTCACCTGGTTTGCGGGTCTTTTCTACCTTCCAAGGCTCTTTGTTTACCACGCCATGAGCACTGACTGTGCGACCCAGGACCAGTTCAAGGTCATGGAGCGCAAACTCTACCTTGGTATCACGACACCGGGCGGGGTACTGACCATCGCTTCGGGTCTGTGGCTGTGGCTCGGTTACGGCATCGGCAACCACAGCCTCTGGCTGGTGGGTAAGATTGCGTTGGTCGCCGTGCTTGTGTTGTATCACCTGTGGTGCGGACACATGGTCAAACAGTTTGCGCGGGGAGACAACAGGCATGGGCATGTGTTTTATCGCTGGTTCAACGAGTTTCCTGTGCTTGTGCTGATCGGCGCCGTATTGCTGGTGGTTTTAAAGCCGGCCTGAGCTGGAAAACCAATGTTCCATGTAGTGTTGTACCAGCCAGAGATTCCGCCCAATACCGGAAACATCATCCGTCTATGTGCGAACACGGGTGCTCAACTTCACCTGATAGAGCCGCTGGGTTTTTCGATAAGCAACCGCGAACTTCGCCGCGCCGGGCTCGACTATGCAGATGCAGTCAGATTGTGCTGCCACGCTGATATCGATGCATTTATTGAAGAAGCTTCCCCCGAGCGTACGTTCATGTTCTCTACCAAACACACCCAACGGCACAGTGACTGTCGATTCCGGGCCGGCGACGCGCTGGTGTTCGGCCCTGAGACCCGTGGTCTACCAGAGGATATCAGGCATCGCGTGCCCAACGAACGGCGGGGGACCCTGCCAATGTGTCCTAGCAGTCGCAGCCTCAATCTGGCCAACGCGGTTTCCGTCGCGGTGTTTGAGGCCTGGCGCCAGTGTGGCTATCCGGGCAGCGCCTGAACGACAGCCTACAGATCTTCGAGGCTATCCACGTTGATGCCGCTGAGTCGAAGCGCCGCATTGATCACCGGAAATTCCTCTTGCTTTACGATTACTTTGATGCCAACGAAAAGTGCGCCCAAAGCGTCGATCCGCACCGGCTTCGGAACCCTAGGCGACTGAAGAGAAGAAAGGGTATTGGCGACGATGTCGCTGGTCTCGCCATTGGCAGCATCACAGAAATAGAGCAGATGGTTGCCGGGGCGGTAGAAAGCCTGGTGAATCGACAAACGGGTCGCCACCCAGGCCTCGATAATTCGATCCCGAGAAACCCCCGGCCGCATGTTGGCGATGTCTGTCAGATCCGGTGGGCGAAACTTGCTATAGACTCGACGCTCCTGCGACATGCTGCTCTCAGTGGACTTTGCACCTGTGACCGTATTATCCGATCTAGTTGACCTCATCGTTGTTTTAGGCGAGGAAAGAGAACTGCCCGCCGTCAGAAGCCTGTACAAACCCCGGACCACGACTTTACCGAAACGACCAAAGAAATTCGGGGTAGTCGCTCTCGCCGACGGCAGTTGCGGGTTCTTTTTCGCGGGCCTGGATGATACCTTGTTGCGTCTTGATGCGTGTGACCCGGATCAGTTTACTCAGAGAGCGACGCTGGATCTTGTCAAAAACTGTCTGGGTACTGACCCATTGTCCACAGCCGTGGGTCTCGGTGTGCTCAACGCCGTAAGTCAGCACCTGCTCAAGGCGTCCGGGTTCGAGCTTGACCGGGCAACGGATCCGCTTGGCCGACTTGATCTGGCTAAGGCACATCACGTCGGGATGGTCGGGTTTTTTTCTCCGCTCATCAAGGTATGGGGAAACTATCCCGGGAAGCTGACTGTCATAGAGAAAGACCCTCAATTCCTCGAGCGATCGGGGCCTTTTGAGGTGACCGACCAAACCGATCGGCTGCGCAGTTGCGACCGGGTTCTGATCACGGGCTCCACCCTGATCAACGATACTCTGGACGATGTACTTAGCCACTGTGATCCGAACGCGCAAGTGGCCCTGGTGGGACCGAGCGCTTGCTGTCTGCCGGACCCGATTTTCGAGCGCGGCGTCGACGTGGTTGGCAGCACCATGGTCTCTGATCTGCCTCAACTGATGACTCTGCTTGAGGCTGGTGAGCCCTGGCACAGGGGTACCACGAAGTACTGCATCACACGTGATCAGTATCCGGGCATCGGAAAACTGATCCCAAGCCCCTGAGATCGCGCCAGGGTTTCTGCTCACCGGTCGGGTCTGGCACCCCAAGATATAATTGGGCCATGAAGATGATGAGATACCTGCATGCTGCCCTAGTGCTGACGGGACTATCGATCGGACTGGCACAGGCGGGTGCGGTGCATATCGCTTCTGATCTACAACAGGACGCGAGCACTTCCCATCA
>PAUU01000005.1 GCA_002713825.1 Acidiferrobacteraceae bacterium
TTCCCGATAAGTACGGTTTTTCCCTCGAGATCTGCAAAGGTAGATACGCCACTGTCGGCACGCATGACGAAATGCATAGTGAGAGACGGAATGGGGAAAAGGGCGCGAATCTCATCGAACTTCGGGTTGGCTTTGTCCTTAAACATGGCCTTGCCGCCCTGAGCCAGTCTCACGAGCACCGGCGGAGTAGTGAATACGTAATTGCNGGTGCGTACCGCAGCCTCCATGACATTCTGTACGGACCCCTGGCTTTCTTCCACCGTTACGATGATCTGTCCGCTGGAACCTGTCTTCATGGCCTCGGCAATCTGTACCGCCATTTGATAGTAAGACGAGGTGCTCTTGGCAGATTTATAGGTAACCCGGGTTTCCGCCTGGGCGGCCGTCATCCCAANACAAAATGTGGCCGCAGCTACAATGACGGACCTGATAATNGACTTCATACTGACGTTCTCCTTTGGTTTTATGAATTCAAAACGACCTGATCAGTGTTTTTGAGAAGCACAAGAATATACGCGCTTTTTCTTTTGGTCTAGGGGGAATCAAGCCTGGGAGGTATGCTCCTGCAGGCAAACAAAAATCACTCAGCACAGACACGGACATCCGGAGGATTGAATGTGATGCCAATAACCGTGGATTCATGACATAGTTGGTTGCTTAAGGCAATGTCAAACTTAACCAAAGATCACAATCATTAAGAATGGACTACGAGATTCTTATAGTTTCCGCAGTATTTGCAGCGCTGCTCATGTTGGTGCACCTCGCCGCACCAAGACTGCGAAACCTTTCCTTGATAGCGCACTCGGGCTTCACCTCATTCAGTGGCGGCTTTGCGTCAGCATTTGTGTTCCTGCATATGTTGCCCGGACTTGTTGAGAGCAAGGAGGCGATCGGGGCCGTTTTGGCGGCGCGCTTCTCGGATTCGCATTTCGTTGACACGAGTGTATTCCTTCTTGCCCTGGCAGGATTCATTATTTTCTTCGGGCTGCGGCGCTGGTGTCGACAGAGTCCGGGGCGAATATCCCACAACTCTCGAAGAACATTTGATGTTTCAATTATCTCTTTTAGCATCTACAACGCTGTCATCGCTTTTACTCTTGCTGACCGAATCGCCATTGATCTGTTCACAGCGGCAGTGTTTACTTTGGCTATTGCCCTACACCTGATGATCGTCGACGCCGAACACGAAGCGCATAATGGAATTCAATTTAATCGCTGGGGCCGCTACGTGCTAAGCAGTGCCCTCGTGGTCGGCTGGGGGCTGAGGTTGATCACAGGGGAACATAGCGCCGTCACAGCCGCACTTCTCTCTTCGATGTTGGCCGGCGCCTTGTTGCTTAATGTTTTTCACTATGAGCTATCTGAGGTGAGTGATGCCCGGTTCGGCTCATTTTTATTGGGAATCGGAGTCGGGACACTAATTTTGCTAGTTATTTTTTTTCTTGAAGCTTCAATTCATATTAGTGGCACGACGTGAGTGAGGCGATAACATTTCGATGCGATTTCCTGATTTCATGAATCCGCTCTGGGAAGCTAGCGATACTGGATGGCGGCATTTCAACAGAGTTAGACCGCCATCACAGGCTTTCTTGATGAAAGCATATTGCTTGTCGACAATGCCCATAAAGCATGTCAATATGAGTTTGAGGGTATGGGCATCAGGATACGTCTGTTGAGTTGATTCAGGAAGGAATTGATTTAATTCAGGCCAGGTATGAAGGCTTGATCATCGTCTACCCAGACAGCGGTTATTTCAGATCGCCTTACTGGGATATCGAAGAAGTCATTAGTCCCGCCGACCTCTCCTCTTCTGCCTCACGCTGGAAAAACATTGGTGTTAACGTTATCGGCGGATGCTGTGGCTTCGGACCAAACCACATAGAAGCACTGGGCAGACTCGTTTGAACTGCTAACAAGTATGGAGGATATCCAAGATGAGCATTACCGTTATTGTCTCCCTGAAAGTCAGCGATTTCGATCAATGGAAAACGGCATTTGATGGCCACGCAGCAGCCCGGGAAGCCGCAGGCATTAACGCCACCGCGTACCGAAACCTTGATGGTGAGAGCAATGCCGTTGCGATTGGGACCACATCTTCAAAAGAAGCCTTCATCGCGTTTTTCACCGCGCCTGAGATGCAGGAGGTACAAAAAGCAGCCGGGGTGATGGCACCTCCTGAAGTGAAGTTTCTGGAGGAGGCTTGAGAGACTAAACTAAACAGACTGGAGCAGATAGATTGAACAATTTAAATGATGGTTGGATCGGAGTAACTCATGGGCGGCCGGCTATCGGCCAGACGGCATCCCTAAGTCGAACCACCTGCAGAGAAGATATCGTGAGGTTTACGGAGATCACTGGAGACCAGAATCCAGTTCATTACGACGAAGAATTAGCACGGCAGACGCCATTTGGAAAGTTGATAGTCCAGGGAGGGGTCACGTCAGGTCTGTTAAATGCGGTCGTTGCCGAAGAGTTACCCGGCCCTGGAACGGTATTTCTTGCTGTGGAGTGGAAATTCGTTAAAGCTGTTGGGATCAATGAAGAGATTACAGCGACGGTTAAAGTAACCTCTGTTCGAGAGGACAAACCGATCTGCGTCCTAGATACCCAAGTAGTGGATGGCGACGGGGAGGTCTGTTTGTCCGGTAGTGCTACTACGTATACGATGCCCCTGCAAAATCTTTAGCGACAGTCGTTGAGCTCATCACTATTCTTGGCAGGTAGTCTATGAATCCTCAAGGTGAGAAATTAGATAAGTTAGCATCCGACGTTGCAAGAAATGTGAGTCTTGGATGGTCTCGGGAGTTCTCGGAAATAGTTCCAGAAACATGCACTGGCGCGCATAGACATAATTATCAATTTGGGGTCTCATTCGGTTTAGCCTATGCGATCTGCTCAGGAATGGGTCTACCGGGAGCAGATTTTGACTATGTCCATATCCGAGCCCTTGCTAATGTTTTTTGTCTTCAAGATGCCAAGGTTCTAGAACTTTGGCATTGTCTTAAAGATAAACAAGATGAGGATTTTATTCAGGGGCTAGTAGACGCAAAAGGGTTTCCTAGGACTCCGGTAACATCAGCCTATAACTCGTCGAGATATTGATTTACAGGGTTGCAGCTTTGTGTGTTCCAAAATAAAAGAATTATGCGCAGGGTTATTGGATATGTAGCTGCCCTTTATTTAGTGCTTTGGGGGCTTTTGATTTTTTCTGAGAGACAGATATTGGTTTGGGAGACGGTCATCGAGAGAGGCGACCATTCTATTTTGCGATGCACTTACTTCAATGGCGCCAAGATAATTCAGAGTGATCTCAAAGCCTCGTCTCTGGCGACTTGCCAACAGCTGCGCCGCGCTATCCCTAGGTAAGAAATGATTCTGAGTTGAGCCGTTCGATTGCAGCGTTCGAAATCTACCGAACAACTTTTCTGGATCTTTATTTGCGAGACGTTCTGGGATTAATTCCCGGGCAAAATAATCGCCACTAGATACCGAGTCTTTTGCGACAATTTTTTAGCTTTTTAAAAATTCTGAGCGTTTTAAAAAATGTTAGCGCTACGTTCTTGGATCTAAAGAGATCCAAGGTGGTAATACTCGATAAGTTTAAGGTGTAGCTCCCTTTGGTCGCTCGTATATCCGGTAGATGGCCATCCCGCTTACTGCGACAATAATCAGGATGCCGCCGATCAGGGTATTGGTGCCTGGAATTTCGGCCAGCACTAGCCAGGCCAAGAGCACAGCCAAAATGGTCTCCAAAGGTACGACCAGCATCAATTCTCCTGCGCGGATATGTCGTGAGGCGACAACAAAAAGCGAATAATAAATCGGNGAGATCAACCCGCCCCACAAGACNAGGANAGTGATGGTTTCCCTGTTCAGCGAGAGATTGTCATAGGAAAAGGGGAGTGCAATCGCTGCCGCAATGAGACTACCAACTGCAAACATGGGGATCATGTCGAGATCGCGACCCCAACGCAGAATGACTGCAAATAGAGAGACCGTGACGGCACATCCCACGCTAAGGCCGACGCCTTTAATGCTGCCTCCGGTCAGATGGCCCACGACCATCAATGCAACCCCGATAGCAGCACCGATCATGGCAATCCAGGTCACTTTCTCGATGCGCTCCCGCAAAGTCACCCAGGCCATCAGGGCGGTGAGAATGGGAATGGCTGTCAGTGTGAACATGACATCGGCGACCGGTGAGGTATGCAGAGCCATGGTCAGAAAGACTAAACTTAGCCCGAAAGCAGTGGCGCCGAGGATCCCCAGGCGACCGATTTTCTTGAACGCACTGACAAAACCGGCCTTGTAGAACCCTGCAAGTCCCGCGCACAACATTAATCCCACCAGCAGATGTCGCCAGAATACAATCTGCCAATCCGTCATGTCCCCCAACGCTCTGATAAAGACCCCATTGAAACTCGCCAATGTGGCTGCGCCTACAAGAGTCAAAAATGCCAGGGAGTAGCGCATGTGTATTCTGTGGATCGGGGCTCACTGCGGAAGGATGAACGCAAACGAAATGTACACCGGTAGGTGTGTCTCATGGGAAATAAACTGCAATTTAGAAGNGCCACAGAAGACGACTGTACGCACCTGACTTTAATTCGGGACATGGCCGGCAGAAGGATGCCCGCTTATCTCTGGAGTCAGGAGGTCGCGCAGGGGCAATCCTGTTTTGAGTACGGCCGAGAGAAGATTCGAACCGATGCCAACTTCGACGCTTATTTCAAAAACTGGCGGGTCGCCCAACTGGAGTCGAAATTTGTGGGCGCTTTCTTCGGGTTTCTCGTGGATGACCCGTATCCGGACCGGGATCTGGAGGCGGTCCCTGAATGTTTTCGACCCTGCGTAGAGCTCGAGAAGGTGGCCACTGGTGCCTGGATGCTGCAGGCCATTGCGATGCTGCCGGAATATCGGGGTAAAGGGTTTGCCAGACAGTTTCTCGATGAGGCGGCCCNAGTGGCTGCGGAGGCGAGCTCGAACCGCATTGCTCTGCAGGCGGAAGAGGTAAATTCGGTTGCTTTACGAGCCTACACAAGAAATGGTTTTGTGGAGGTGGATCGGAGACCCTATGTTCATTTTCCTGGTTCCCAGGACAGTGGAGACGTCATCTTGATGTGCAAGGAAATAAGATAAGCAACTGATTATCGAGAGGTCAAGACCTCAATCTAACGGGCAAACGCTTTGATTTTATTATCCAGCTTCGAGACAGCAGGAATTTGATGGCTAGTCGCCTCTATGTATACCTCTTCGTGTTTTTGCTTAGTGGCTCAAGCCATGCAGGAGACTATTTCAATTCAAATGCACAAGGCGTTGCTATTGAAGGATATGATCCGGTCGCTTACTTTGTGCGGAAAATGGCAGTCCGAGGGACTGATGCCCATCAAACNGAATGGCAGGGTGTGACAATTCACCATCGTACACAGATGCCAAATTATTATAACTGGTAGCAAATCGCCCGAAAAAGCCCTGCTGGAGCAAGTCGTTAACGATTTCCTCCATCAAACCATATTCGCCGGAGGGGTTATCGTCTAGACGCAGCGCTTGTTACGCAAATTTTTTTGGCGATGGGCGTATCATTTGCTGATCGACGTTTAGGGGTAAAGTTAGTCATCACTAATTGACCAAGATCGACAGGCGAGAGAGTTTGTTTCCACCAACACGATAGAGAATAAAGATATGCCGTTACTAAACCAAACTGCTCCGGATTTCACCCTGATCAATACTGAAAAAGAGCAAGTGTCGCTTGCCGATCATCGAGGGAAAAAGATTGTGCTGGCGTTTTACCCCGCTGCGTTCAGCGGGATCTGTGATCAGGAGATGTGTATCTTTGAAGAACGACTCGACCAACTGAACAATGCTAAGGCCCTTGTTTTTGGTATCAGCCCCGATAGCCCGTTTGCCAATGCAAAATTTGCAGAAGTGAACAAGATCTCTTTTCCTCTGCTTTCAGATCTACATCTGCATGCCGCCCGCGACTATGGCGTGGAGTTTGAGAACTTTGCCTTCATTGATGGGTATACCGCTTGTAATCGGGCGGTGTTCATCATTGGAGAAGACGGAAGCGTTAGCTATGAGTGGATCGCCGAACATCCGGGCATCGAGCCAGATTATGATGAGGTGATGGCAGCACTCTGATAGCCGATTAGACTGACCTGGTGGAGATCACCTTTTTAGCCCGGCAGCAACTCGATCAGGCGACAGCACTCTCGCAGGCGGAGAATTGGCCGCATCGCCTGGAAGACTGGCAGATGCTGATGACGCTTTCGCAAGGCAGGGCGGTCCTTCGAGGCGGAGCTATGATTGCGACCGCCCTTCGCACCGATTATGGTCCTGATGTCTCATTGCTAAATATGATCATCGTCCGGCAGTCTGAGCGCAGCCAGGGAATTGGTTACAAACTGATGTCGTCGCTTATGGATGAAGTCAGGGGTCGCGAGTTACGCCTTGTAGCGACAGGAGCAGGTATCCGTCTCTATAAAAAGGTGGGTTTTCAATCCGAGGGCAAGATCTTTCAATGCCAAGGTGAGATCGCGTCCGTGGGTTTGCCCGACGATCAGATCAGGCCCGCAACGCCAGGCGATACCCATGCCATTATTGAATTGGACTCCAGGTTCCTGGCCGCGGACCGCAGCGCACTCGTACAATGGTTGGTGAAGCACGCCAGACTGGCCGTTGTTCGGGGTGCAGAAGGCGAGCTTTGCGGCTACGCGGCGGTGCGCCGGTTTGGAAAAGGTCATGTGATCGGCCCGATCCAGGCAAACAGTGAGCGTCAGGCCCAAAACCTGATCCGCTACTTTGCTGTCTCTTTAGCGGGGCAGTTCGTCCGTATCGATACGGACGAGGGTTTGGGACTGATGCCGTGGCTCGAAGATTTTGGCCTTAAGTGCGTGGATACAGTAACGCGCATGCGAAAAAACTCTCAGACGAATCCTCGACCTGTATTTGGTCTTTGCAGTCAGGCGCTTGGATGAGATACCGTACGAGCAACTCGAAAGATTAGACTCTAGATTATCGAACGTTCCTGGTGATTCAGAGCCATGGCGCTTGCTTGAATAAGACCTTCAAGGACAGAAAAGATTTCTTGATAGAAAGGGTGAACCACGCCTTTTATTAACGTATGCAGACAGTTATCCGCCTTCGATTTTCGTATCCCTATAAACCGGCTCTGAGTCCCGATATCGATCCCGTGCAATTCGATCAGCCGACTGTCGATGAAATTCGGCAAGGAGAGGAGTGGAGCGCGACCTACTACGTAGTGGTCACGAGCCCTGAAAAAGATTACGAGCAGCACATTGACTGGGTGATCGAGAATCATGGGCGTAAGGATTGGGAGGAACTTTTGGCATCATCTGGAAGAATTGTTTCAGACAGGGCAGATCCAAATTACAATTTTGACGTTTACTACGATAAGGTTCACAGCGAAATCGTCAGCCAGTCTTCCAGTCGGTCGTCTGACCTTCCGGCCGGGTGGCTGGATTCTTGATTCGCGCCGGATCGAAAGCGCCAACGATGGCTTATGAACCCTTCGACACTTAGTGAACAGATAGGATAAACCTCCTCTCGTGACCCAACTTATTACGCCTCCCGCCGTCCTTCGGGATCCCTTTGTCGACCAACCGGAAACCCGTGAGTCAGGAGATCAGCTGTATCACATTACCTTGGAATTTTCTGCCATCGAAGCGGTTCGACCGCTCATCAAGCAGATCGAAAAACTGATGCCGAAAAACGGAGCCAGTCCGCTGAGGGTGATCAAAACTGAGGCCGGTCGAGTATGGCGAATCAAACTGCGTCGTCCTGACCAACCAAAGGTGCTGGGGCCAGATCTTGAAACGCTACACCCGCATCCACTAAAGGATGGAGATCTGGTGCGGGCCCAGATGGGGTTGATGTCATATGCCAATCTTGGGGCGGGAGTAGTGGGGTATCTTGGGGATATTCAGTTTTTGTCCGAAGCAGGGCGAGAAGAAGTCTGATGCCAAAGCGTGGTGATATCGTCATAGTCGAGGGAGAAGAGCTCGAGTTTGTGGTGTTTGAGGCCAAGGAAGATCAAGTCGGCATCTTTCCGCGTTATTTGGTTGAAGATGTTGATGACAAGATATGGGATGAAAGCGAGCTTGATTGGAGGGTGATTGGCAAAAGGCCTTTGCAGTTATCCGAGTGGTATAACCCTGCGGCCCGCTTCGATAATGAGGAGGCGGTCGTAAAGTATGGAGTCACATTTCGTCAGTTTATTGATACCGACAGAGTGCTGGAGATTGTCCAGCCGTCCCAGGACCTCATGCCCGAAATAGGGCAGTGGGTATTGGTTGACGACGAGGATCGGGGTTTAGTTTGCGGAGTCATCGAAAAATTGGAAGGAACGCGCGTTCACGCTCATTTTGTGCACCACAAATGTGCAAAGAAAAGCGGTCATTGGAAACAAGTTGTTGAATCCTCTGAGGTGATACTTATCGACGGGACCTACCAGCACATGTATGAGAACGGCAGTGTCTTCGATGAGTAAGAGATCGAAAAGCCTGACGTTTGCTGCCAAGGTGGGGCGCATGCTTACCTTGATGGGGATAGGGATGTTGCCCGTAACGTCGGCTTATGCTCTTACCTGTGCAGACCTTTGGAGAGGCTGGGTTTACGCCAGTTCAGGTGTTTTGGGGAATGTCTCTGGATCACAGGAGGCCGATTTACCTGACCATCAAGAAAATATCGCAGAAACGTTTGAACAGCTGAAAAGATCTCTTGAGTCAGAGGGTGATCTTTCCAGCGACAATGTTAATGTAGATAAGAGAATGGCCTACGATGCCGGGTTTTTTCACGGGTACATCCATGTATTTGGCCTCAGTTCTCAGCACATTGATCTCCCGGTAGATTCCGGGCATCAAGAGTGGGCGCAAGTAGTAGGGCAGTATCTTGATACTAACCGTGAGCGCCTGAAAGAATTTGCGCCGCTCTGTATTGAGGATGCTCTAGTCGATGCGTATAGACTTAGATAGATGCCCAAATCCTTTAAGTAGCGATCGGCCTTAAGCCCGATGGAAAAGACTCGTAGATGAGTAAAAAATTCTCGCTTTTCTCAAGCCCCACCTTTGTAGTTGGCGCAGTCGTGATCGCAATTGCCTTATTCGTCGCGCTGCGCTTGTTGATAGGGTAAGTGCTCAAGTCATGGATATGAGCTTTCTTTTCTGGATGCTTGCCGCTTTCTTAGTCGGACTCGCAATGGGATGTGTGCTTGGCAACCATTGGGCCAAGGTGGCGTTCTACTGGACGCAAAACAAGATTCGCCACCTGCGCGATCATCATTGAGTTCTTCAATCATAACGGGATGACCCAAGTCATGAGAAGCCAAGTATGAGCCAGCAACACTCCTATATGCAGGTCAGAAGTCCATGTGTGAGCGTGTGTGAATACAACGAGCACTACTATTGCACAGGGTGCAAGCGCCATATGGACGAGATCATTGACTGGCTCGATTATTCCGACGAAAAGCGCGCCTCAGTAATGCAGGAACTGCCGACCCGTGATATCAGCAAGCCTTCTGGCGTAACGTTCAAAAGTTATTAAATTGCAAATCGTTGGCAGCCCTCTAGGATTAAGGCCAACCGTAAAACTCGTTGATTTCGGAAAGCGTCTCGGTGATAAACGAAAACTGTGGGTACTCTCTAGCGTCCCACTCTGGGGAAACGTTTATGAGAATGACTGCTCCATGCTGCCCGTCCATGCTAATGATAGAGATTGTGAGGTAGCCGATATTCGATCCTGTATGCCAGATATAACTACCATTTGCCTGTGTTCCGGCATCTTTATTTCCAATATAAAAGCCCAGGGTTCGGGTCTCAGTCGAACTCGGAAGAACTAACTGTCTCGCTAACACTTGACTGATCAGATCATTATCACCGTTCAGTGCTTCGGTGACATAAAGATTGAATCGCGCTAGATCGCTAGCGGTCGCCCATAACAGACCCGTCGAGAGAATCGGATTACGCATGGGTGCGTTCTCGTATACGACGTGGTCGGGCGCATAGGGGAGTGCGATAGATGAGTCATCAACGAGGAAGAACTCGTTATCGAAGCGGCTGGACTGCATTTGGGCAGGATTAAGTACAGCCTGAATGAGCAGAGCGTTAAAGTCCCTGCCCGAAATATCCTCAAGTGCCCCTTGAAGAATCGCGTAACAGCCGTTGCAATATTGGTACTCGGAGCCTGGTAGCAAGGCCGCGACAAGGGGAGGGTTAGTCGCAGGTGCCTCGCCTTTAAACACCTGAATCAAAGAAGGCAGCGGATAGTCGGGCGCACAACAGCCATCAGGGTAGGGATTACTGATACCCCCGGTGTGATTCAGCAGCATTCGGAAAGAAACAGGCGATGTGAGGGTCAATGTATTTGAGGGAATTTGCCAGCGAGTTAGGTAATCATTGACGGCCGCGTCGAGTGAAATTTGTTCTTGATCCAGAGTCTTCATAGTGACAAGCGAAGTGAGTGTCTTTGTAATCGACGCTGCCTGAAAAAGGGTGTCCTTAGTAACCGCTCTCTGTTCCGATAAATCTGCGTAACCAAAACCGGACGCCCAGGCGATTTCCCCTTTCTGGATAACCGCAATTGAGGCGCCGGGAATTTGGAAGGCAGCAAGATTCTGCTGGATCTTTTCGGCCAGTGGGACTGGAGGCGCGCCATCCAAGGCCCAACTTTGGGGGATAGGTGACAGAGCTAGCGCGATGATCACCCATAATCGCACAGAGAAAGCCGCATAAATTTTCATAGTCTCGGAGAAATGGTTTAGGGCACTACGCAGGGAAAGGATACCAGAATTATCTCGAGTAAATTTACTCAGGATTGGGGCGTTAAACTTGTTGGGTGGGAAGAGATTGCTACACTATATCTGCTCAACAGCAAGGGAATAAAGATGAAATGTAACGAGAGTCTTAATCAAATTAAGACTGGTGTCATCGAGCATATGAATGTCGATCATTCCGATGCCAACCTGATCTATGCGAAAGTCCTTGCGGGGCTCCCCGATGCCCTTTCCGCCGAAATGACGGATTTTGATCGGCACGCCATTGTTTTAGCGGTGCAGATGCCGGGTGGGGTATCTGAAGTCCGCGTAGATTTTCTGAAACCTTTGGCGAAGGCTGAGGACATCCGATCTGCTTTGATCAAACTGCTCAAATACGCGCGGGAACGGCTCTAGAGAGTGCTGGTTCCAGGCCAGTTCCTAAAATACTCTGATCAAAAAGGATGTTTGCTTGAGGCCGCGCTGTTCCGTCGAGCAAGATGTAGCAGACCCACTATTGCTAAGAGATATTTACCAGAAAATCTTTATATTTCCATCCGCCAGCTGTGAAGAAGTCTTCAATTTCTTTCGTGACGAGGCCGGGCATTTTTATGGAGGCAATCTCGTGCATGGTTAACAAGGTGGGAATGTACTCCTAAGTGACAAACCGCTTCATGTGAGCCATAAAGGCTTCGTCGTCTTGATACTTTTCAATAATCAGAACGTCTTTTGTATCGCGATTTATGAAAAAATCACAAATGAGTGTTCCTGACTCCTATTTTGCAGCGGCTTTCATCTTCTGCGCTTGAGTTTCAAATGCTTGAAGATCATCAGTTGTAATTGTTGCGCGCACGATGTTGTAGATCTCTCGGCTTATATTTCCTCCAGTTGTCGAGATTGGCAAGATACTTCACAAGGTATTCACGCGGATTTCTCCATCTTTAGGAATCTTGCATATCTAGAGAAAAATAATGAAATACTTAAAGTCCCTTTTAGTCGCCGTCTTGTTGAGCTACTCCGCTGTCAGCTTTTCAGATGGTCACGGCCACCCTATCTTCACCCCGATGGAGCCGCAGTCCATGGGTGGTGAGTTTACTAAGTTTGTAAAAGCTCAAAGTGCTTTTTGGCAAAACGGGCCCTTCGAGCCAAAAATGATGTACCTGATGTCGTTATCTGCAGCGGCTGGCATGAAATGCGAGTACTGCATTGTGGCGACAACAGGGATGGCGATGAAAGCCGGGGCAACAGAAGAAGAGGTTAAGGCGGCAGTCATGGCCGCAGGCATCATGGCACTAAACAGCACGATGCTCTATGGCAATCAATTTGATCTCGAGAAGCTGAAAAAGATGTTTGCTCAGTGATGGGGTAGCTGTTGTACCCAATTATGCCGGGGAAGGCTAAGGGAGCGATTTAGCGTGCTCCCTTAGCGCATCCGGGTGGGGATGAAACGGGTCATTAAGCTGGTGGCCAACATTCCAGCCCCCGTAAGGATGAAGACGGCGGGCAGGGGAAAAATCGCGAGTACCCCGGAATATACCCCGGGGAACGCCAGGGCCGAAATCGGCCGATAACTCATGAACACGGTAGCCATGGCGGAGCGCTCCCAGGATCTCACTGCGCGGTAAAACAGAGTGTTTCCAACTGAATCCGTTAACATGGCAAACAGTGCAGCAGCCAATATGAGTACCACTGCTAGATCTGGTATGCCGATAAAAGCACCTATGCATATGGTTACTGATCCGGCACCAGCATAACCGACCCACAGTACACGGCGAATCCCATAGCGCTGCAGCGTGCTACGCATTAATGGCGTCATCATCACAAAGCTGACGGCTATCGATACCAGGGCTCCACCCATAGCCTCTCCCAATCCGGCCGTGACGCAGAAAATCGGTACATAAATGAAATACATGTTCCACCAACCGGAGCGGATCCCTGACAAAAGGTAGACGAGGGCCAACCGCGGCTGGGAAAAAAAACGCGGTAGGTAGCGAAACGGGTTGGTTATTGGGGCACGCTTTCCGATTATCGCTGGACTTTCAGATAAGCGGCGGTATAAAAAAAAGCCTCCGAGCAATATGATGACTAGAGTCCCAACAAGAAAGGGTGCTGCGGGATCAATCGTATTGCGCAGATAGACGCCCAAAAATGGTCCAAGGCTCCAGGAGAATGCGAGGAAGAACATGCGCACGGGCTCGACGCGGCCAAAATCCTGGCGCCGAACGTGCTCCATCCAGTAAAGGTTAAGCGTGACATCAATGCAGGAGGCGGCAAAAAGATGCAGCGCCATGCCGGCACAAAAGGACCATAGGTCGTTGTGAATAAAGAGCAGCATACTGGCCACGCCGGTGCCAACACCAAGCCAGAACGTGCCCCGCCGGGAAAGATGTCTGACAAGCCAGGGCACAGCAAGACTCATCCCGACGCCCAAGATTCCGAGTACGAAAAAGAAGATGCTCACACCCTGCGCTGATCCAAAACGCTCCAGAGCCATTAGCGGCACTACGGTCACAATGATGGATCTGTATAACGGCTCAAGCGTAAATAGAACGAAGAACGCTGATGTTGCTGATCGACCCAACGTGTTCACATCAGGCGGTGAGCCAGAAGGTTGTTGTTGACCTTAGGATTCGAAGTAGACATAAGTCAAATCAACAGTTTGCAGTAAGTCAGAGAGTTCGTCCTAGTGTAAGGCGTTAGAAGCCTCCTTCACTGGGAAGGAGATAACTTCAAACTAACGGCAAACTGATCAACGTTTTTTAGTCTAGATTAGACATAGATTAGTCTACTTGCTTAATCACTATCGAGAGCGAAATTAAAGAAGAAAATAGCCCAAAAGCTCATGTCCCCGCTTCTGGCCATTACGGTTAGCATGGGGTTCGTTGCGACGGGAATAGTGGCGGGCCACGAGTACGGAAAGCAGAAAGTCGCTTATCACGTCTTATCACCCCAAGAGCGCGGGGAGGTTCGAGGTGTAGGTTTATTTGAGCGATGGGTAGGAAAAGGACTTTTGATCCCACATGCCCAGCAACATTTTACAGCTATTCACTAAGAATCGACTGATTTGTCTGAGGGGATAAACGATGACAGCACCAAACTATCAGCCCCGCGCCTTATGAACAGCCGCGATAAGCAGATGCTATGGGTTACCGGGGTTGGGCTGGCAATCATCGGGTTAATTTACATGCTCTAATAACACGCGACTATTCAATGCATTTTATGTCTGCCCGACCGTTTCCAACGACACGCAGGGTGATGGAGCTTTTACCTTCCATAACCCTTTCCACGATGCATTCCTCCAGAGTCTGATTGATGAGTCCGCGAATGATTCCTCTTAACTCTCCAACGGTGAGCTAAGTGACAAGTTGTTCGTTGATATTTTCTCGATCACCCGACGCTACGGAAGGCCACCCGGGATCCACGGCCATTATGACGAGTTTCATAAATTTGCCCCGACGAGAGATCAAGATATCGAGGGAATCAAGGAGGACAGGTGGGATATGTGCTGAAAACTGCCTACGGTCAGTTGTCGCAAGACGTCGGATTCCGTTGGCTATTACTACTCTTAGGAGATGGTCTACTGTGTGGGAAAAAGCGCCAGTAGAAAACTAACAACAACGAGAGTTCCCGGCACTGCTACGATCAACTCGAAGGAGCTAATCACACTTTTAGTCTGGGGCAGCACAGCGGCGTTGGCCCATGCTCGAGCCATCCCTGATAGTAGATGCGTTTCCAATTTCTTTTTAACAAGCGTATTCTTGACCTTCATGACCCTTTGAACCATCCTACTTGTTGTTCTTCATCTTCGAACTGGAAAATTCTTTCACAGTGAGAGCGAGCGCTACAACCATTAGGGAAAACACGGCTACCCCGGTTAAAAAAAGGATGTCATCAGTCATTGAGCTTTCCCCAAATCATCATGAGCTTAAAGTAAATTCCAAAGCCTAAGATCGATGGAACCCAAATCGCGGTGAATATTCCCTCGATGCGCTGACCGTTAAACCATAGGTAACCAGACACGAAGAATGAAATCATTACCCCTAACAGCAAAAAAAAGTCAGACCGTTTAAACATTTTTAGCCTCCTATCTGTTCTTGGTCGAAAAAGCAGCGATCAGGCATCCAACGACTGCAATCCCCGCGGGAATTCTGATATTAGAAATGCTGACGCCAGTTAGCTCTAGAGGAACGACGTCAAATAAACCAAGGCCAACATATCCAGATCCAAAGACGATCAGAACAATCCCAAGCCTTTCAAAGGAAGCGCTATTCATATAGAGAGGATAATCGGATCCCATGATTTTTTCGTGAAAAAGACAAATTTCCGGCAAAAAGTACGAATAATAGGTGGTTTCTAGATGAGGACTGCCCAAAGTAGCGATAGGATCGTTTTTGAGACTCAATCGGATCGTTTTCCTATTAAAGTAGGCTTAGTGCTACTAAGCGGTTTATCAGCATGCTTTAGCCAAAAACAAGTGTACCACCTACTGTTAAGGAGAAAAAATGGCAATATTAGTAAAAGGGCAGATCACGATTACCAAAGGATTTGATACGTGGCAGAAAATGGTCTACGAGCAGGATGCTAAGTTAGAAGAGCATGGCATCAAGTTTCTTTTTGCAGGGACGGAGAGGGAGAATCCTGACCAGCTTCACGTCGTGATGATGTTCCCAAATATGGAGGCTATCCAGGCCTTTCGGGATGATGACGAATTAACCGAGAAGCGAAGAGAGGCAGGAGCAGTGATTGAAAGTGGCGTAATGACGCCTATCTCAAATGACTACTTCACTAATTATCCAGACGCCTATATAAAAAATTAGGTTTTAATATCAAAGGCAACGAGTCTTTTTTCGGCCAGGTGAGAGAAGTGAGCGAGAGAGGTTTTATAAACGGTCGCAAACCAGTAGACCGCTATGGCTGAAAGTTTTCCCATTACGATGCACTATGGGAATCCAAGCCTGGCCGAGACAACCAAGTTAATTAAGTTTCTCGCGGGAGCTTGGATGGGAGTCGCCCCGCGCCGCGCCGCGCTTCCATTATGCCGCCAAGCTTAAGCCGTTCAGAACAACACAGGGTTCTTGAAGCTGTTTTTGCAGCAGAGTTTAGGGGCAACTGGAAATCGGAAGCTTTGCTTTGGTGCACTGATCAGGATGGACGGATAGCAGCCTTTGCGTGTTTGGATCCTCTCCACGGGGATAATATCGCCGCCGGCGCTGGAGAAGTGCCCTTTACTCTTGAGGAGATGGAGACGTTTCTGCCCGGCGTGCCCGCTCCGTATCATCAGCGACTCATCGTGCTGGTTAAACAATCGATCGTTTCCGATGAGCGCGCCTGGAGCGGCATCACTCATGCGGCGCTTGAAGGCGACGGACGTATTTTTGAGATTAGGGGTGTCGGTGTGCATCCCGATCAAAAGGGGCGCGGAATCGGGGCAAGATTTATGAAAGAGCTGCTGGCAGAGGCGGCCGGGCCTCTGGTCACGATTACTACCCAGAACATGGGCGTAGCCCACTTCTACCAGCATCTCGGATTTGAAGTCACTCTTGAGGAGGAGTGGACATTGCCCTACGCGGATGGCGCTGAAACGCTGCCGCACTGGGTGATGAGCACGTTGGCGCCGGGGAGGAATTCCAGCCGCTTTGGCCGCGCATGAGTGATATCGCGCAATTCATCGCCGCTATGCCTAAAGCGGAACTGCATGTTCACATTGAGGGTACGATTGAAGCGGATCTGCTGCTCGCTATGGCTGACCGCAACGGTATTGTGCTGCCCTACAAGTCTGCGGCAGACATTCTATCCGGTCAGAATACAGGCAAGTCGGACCCTAAACAAAACCTCGACAGTTTTATTGAGGCTTTGGATATTTGTCGTAATGTCCTGCGCCAGGGGCAGGATTATGAGGATATGGTTTGTGGTTATCTAAAGCGCTGCCAGAGCGAAAACATTGTTTATGCTGAGATCATGTTCGATCCTCAGGTGGGCCTGCGTCAGGGTGTTGGCATTGAGGCGCAGCTTGAGGCTATGCAGTCTGGAACTCGGGCCGGTGCCCGAGATTTTGGTGTCGAAGCGCAATGGATCATGAATATTCAGAGGGATAGGTGCGCTGAAGAAGCGCTTGATATCCTGAATGCAGTTCGGCCCTACAAAGATCAGATCGTCGGAACCGGGCTCGATAACCCGGAGCTCCACAACTTTCCGGATATTTTTGCTGAGGTTTTCTCCACCGCGAAAAAAGACGGGTATAGGCTTACATCACACTGCGACGTCCATATCCCAAATTCCATTCAGCATATCCGCGGCTGCATTGAGATCCTGGGTGTAGAACGGATAGATCATGGGTTGAATGCTCTTGAGGATAACAAAGTTGTTCAACAACTGGTCGACCAGAACATTTCACTGACGGGGTGCCCCACGCGTTATGCGTTTCAGTCACAGACTTCGTTTGATGATCTATCCATGATGACGGCCCTCCTGGAAAGAGGCGTCTTAATCTCACTTAATAGTGACGATCCGGCCCAGTTCGGAACTGGTTGGTTATCGCAAACGCTGATCGAAGCGCAGCGTATAGGAGATCTGTCGTGGGAAACGATGATCAGTTTTATGCGAAATGGTTTTGCTTCAGCGTGGCTCGCTGATGACCGAAAGGCGACCTATCTTCAGGAGTTTGATCGTTCCTGCGATAGCATACGAAAGATGCAATAAATATATAAAGGCTAACCTTGCTGCTTGTCAGGCAGTTAAATCACATGATTACTGAAAAAATTGCGACATGATCATAAGGATCAGAGAAAATCACACCCTAGCCCTCGAAGACGAAGACAACTTTAAAGGCTTTTGTATTCGGGCGCAGGATTCAAACACCGATCTTGGTGCATTGGATGGTATTACCAAAAGAGTTGAAGAGGGGAACTACTGGCTCGATGCACTTGCCGTGATTGCACTTTCCAGTAAATCTACTGAAAAAACGTGGCTGGATAACTTCTGGACGATGCTTGCTAGTGCTGAACCTTATGGGTATGCGGATCTCAAGGCCCAACTCGTCCGTGCACATATCGAATATGATATTCCACAGAAGTAGAGTGAGCCAGCGCGTCAGGCTCTTCTCCTCACCCCGATTGACAAGCCGAATCAAAGGGCGCTACGTACTATCGCAGGACCACTGTACTAATTGTTTGGAATCCCCTACGGCTAACACCTTTTATCGATCCGGCTGTTGGGTCTTTACCGTGAAGTGATTTGAATGTCTGGAGAGCGACTTAGATGGAGTTTGGTTGCGGCGCTGTGCGCAATCCAGTTTTTGTATTACGTCGGAGGCAATGGTGTCTCGGGGTTTTTTTCAGCTCGCCTGTTGGAAATCTTTTTGGCGAACCCGTTGATTTACTTTGACGACTATGTGCTGGACATAACGAAGAAATTGTCTGGAAGTGTTGGCGTCGATTCTCTAGGGCAGTATTCTGGTCTTGAAGACATTCCCGGATCTGTCCTCTCGGGGAAATTCTTCAGAGAGATTCATTTGGTTGGGTTACCTTTGGTGCTTCTTGTGTCGGTGTTTAACGGGATTCGACGCCACCCGGAGAGCATAACCTGGCTAGGAATCTGGACTCTGGTTCCGGTGATCTTCCTTCCCGTTTTCTTTAGTATTACAGGAGGTGCTGTTATTGTTTGGGGTATGACGCTGATAGCCTTCTGGCGCATGATGGCAATCCGAAGGACTACCGGAACGCCGATTTGGCAAGCAGTTCTGATAAAGGCTCTGCTGCTGGCAATATTGGGCCATATCGCGGTGTTTCTATGGCTGGTTATCGAGATAATTCTGGAGTAGTGAAGTCCTGACGATGGTAGCGGCAAACCAAATGTGAGCCCTTCGGAACCAACAAAACATCGGATTCTTTGGTTACATCAGAGATGTGAGAGTCGAAAAGGCGTGAGCGTCACGATCTCGCGTGACAATTAGAAAGATCAGTACAACTGTTATTACCGCGATTGCCCATTGGATAATCTGTTCGCGTTTCATTTACTTCTCCTACTCGCCGCGCATGATTAACAGTAATGCGACGACTGCTAGTGCAACGATGGTCACGCGAAATATCTGTCGATGTTTCACTCGACTTCCGGTCCTTTCCTCTTAGGAATTGTAGAGTGATGAACGCGTGTTTTCTCATCGTACTCAATGTCAACACCAAAGTCCGCTCTATGCTTCTCACAGGCTGTGTTGTAAGTGTTCTGCAATAGGTTTAGCCAATCCGAGAGGATATCTAATTGGCCCATGCGGCCGATTTTCTTCCAAGCGTGCGCGTCTATATCTAGATCAAAAGAACCTTCACCTGCCTTGAGGTCTATCAACAGGACCCCGACTTCTTCGCAATCATTTTCCGGCGCCTTCATACGTCGATTTTACCTATTCAGACACCGCTTACACAGGTGTTGAGTGGCCTTAAAATGGTAGTGGTTGAGGCCTCGCCAAAAAGACTTGATAACTTTACCGACAACCATTGGAACCCGTTATCTTTCAGTTTATCATCCAAAAATGAAACATATAAACCAAATTGTCCTGACTGCTTTTCTCGCAAGCCTTCTCGTCGGTTGCAGTAGTGATACATCGAGTGGTGGGGGGACCTCAACAACGCTTAACCGTGGTGGCGGTGAAGAGATGGCTGAAGTCTCTGGCGCAACGGGCGCATCATCTGCGTCGGATGCCTCTTCGTCTGGCGCGACATCAACGGTCTCCACTGGTGTTTATGAAGCCTATGTGGACAGGTACCCAGATCTGTTGGCTCACTACACAGCAAGTGGAGGCGGCCAAACGAAAAGCGCATTTGGGAAGACTCACTATTGTGCGTTTGGTAAGAGCGAAGGCCGCACTGTTGATGCAACGGTGGACTGCGCCGCTGATTCAGCCTCTGCCGTATCTCCGACATCAAGCCCCGGGGCCACCCAAGTCACGAATACCGCCCCGATCACGCCGGGCGGCCAGCAGGAATTTGCATTAAGCAAGGTCAACTGGCTGCATACCAACGTGGCGAACTGGCCAGTGACGCACAACCTCACTGTCAATCTCGGTGGCGGCATAATATGTTTGGAGTGGGGCGGCACCTCAACATGGCCGTCCGCCACCATCCGGCATACCTCGGGCACGCGGGACATTAAGGTAAACGCCAACCCTTGGGTTTTCGTTTACCGAAACGGTGCCTGGTATGGAGGGACCTGGGAGTGGATGACGCCCAATGGGAACTGTAAACCCATGAAATCTGTCGAAGGTGGACATATCAAGCGATCTCCTTTGGCGAGTTGGGATCCGGTCTCTGGAGAAACTCTGTACTTCATGGTTTCTTCGCTCGCGCGTTCAAGCAACCTGAGCAATTACCAAGCAAGAACGGACGTCGTACGTGTTGTTTGGCCCTGAGTAGGTGACTTGATAGTTTTACCGTTCCGCCAGGAGAGTTAACGATTGCGATACTTGGGCCTGGATGTACTGGATCTTAGAGTGAGTGATCGTTCTCACTCATTCGCGCGGGAACCCCTTTGCCAGCAAATGAAAGTGAGGACGGACTAGGGGATAGGAAGAGACATTAGATCAATAATGATCATATGTTGGCCGCTAATCACTGCCGAGTCTTGCTTATGGCTTTCGGGTGGATGATGTGTTTTTAACCGAGCTAAATGGCCGACAGGGACTGACGCGGTCGTCCTACTGCCATGTTTGATGTTTATTTCATTGGTAAGGCTATAAGCAAAAATCAGTTTGTCAGCTAATAAAGAAATGTTGGCGCTGTGTTGTTTGACATAGCAATTAACTTCAGCCGTAAATGAATTGTTGTTGGTCATTATGTTGAAGTCTTTGATACTGCCGCTAACTAACCTGCCGTAGGTATTGTTGCCACCATCAAAATCGGCGACGTCTAATAGATTCGTTAGCTCGTTAATATCACCATTACGGTGATCCAGTATGAGTCCTTCGCCGTCTACCAGTACTAAATGACGCTGATAACCTGAAAAATTCGAAAAATCACCATCACTCACGACGCTGGCGATGCTTAATCGCCAATCAAAGTTATCTAGATTGCCACCGCAATTAATGGCTAGTTCAGTCGTCTGGCCTAAACCGTTTTTCCATGGGATAGTTTTAAACGTCTCAGGAGATAAAATTGTTAACATAAGAATACCTGCCGATAATTTTTCGTCATATTACCCAGTCGCTCCAACAAATCCTCTGCTCTAGGATACTGATAGCGTATCAGCAACGGGACGATCACTCTCATCTATAATTCTTAAAATGACTTCTGAAACCAAAGAGGCCAAGATACTGCGGGAGATGCGTATGATCTTGACCGAGATAGCCCGTGAAACGGCAGTGCGCAGAGGTGATCGACATATTCTTTCAATCGAGACTATCGCCAGGATGCGAGATTGCCTTGGTCTAATTAGTGATCGCGAGAAAGAATTGAATGAATCTCTCGGGATAGAAATGACGTCTCGACCTAAGTTAGGCGGTGATAAACCTAATACTGTTCGTGTGAAACTCCGGGAAATAAAGTAAGTCATTTGCTTTGAGTCGCTCCCCGGTGATTTTTTCTCACTGTTATTCTTTTAAGTGTTTTAGTGGGGGAAGAGAAATATCACCTCTTAGTCCCACACGCTTCTGGTTGCGGCTGCCAAGCCGGGATAAGATAAAAGGGCGGAATGGCTAAACTTTTGAACAGAATAGCAATGACGAAAAACGCAATCATCCTGATAGTAATTCTTGCGTTACTGATTGGTATTTACATCGGCTCGGTAGACTATCTGGGCAAGATGATCATTGGTAATTTTGGATAATTGAGAAACCGTAGTNGTATCAGTTGGTTAACCCTTTGAGTCCATAAAATAGCTAGTTGGCGCGCATTCAATTGATGCGATTGAAAGCCGCTTCAGTGGTATGAAAAGAATCAATCTTGGTTTCACCCTCATAGAGCTGATGATCGTAGTTGCGATCATTGGCGTACTGGCCGCTATCGCGATACCGCAGTATGAGAACTATGTAGCTAGAACACAGGTGACTGAGGCGTTAAGCCTTGCCCCCGTAGTCAAAACCGCTTACGAAGAATACTACTCGGTGTACGGCGCTCTCCCTCCGGAAGACAAACCCTCAGGTGGTCAATATTCTGATAAAGAAATGCACCAACTGCTTGGTATTTCTATGATGTGGAGGCCAAGTCAGTACGTCAGACATGTCAGAGCGAGAACTCGCGAGTTTTGGACTGGGGCTGAGATAATGTTCAATTCAGAGGCCGAAGCCGCCAGTTTTTCCCCGGGCGGCACCATCAGCAGCAAGATTGCCGGAAAGAGATTTTGGTTACTGGCGATCGTTGACCCTTCTACGGGTAGTCTTGCGTGGGAGTGCAGTTGCAAACGCAGACAATTTCATAACTGCGGCGACGATCAGGAAATATTGGAAAAATACCTGCCGTCATCTTGCACTAATATCGGTCGGCCATAATCCAAGATAGCTCCCAAACAAGAACAAAGAACCGACATGAAAAGATTGAATTCTGGCTTCACCCTCATAGAACTGATGATCGTCGTTGCGATCATCGGGATTCTTGCAGCGATTGCGATACCCCAGTACAACAATTATGTTGCACGAACTCAGGTTTCAGAGGCCCTGACAGTTATTGCTCCGCTTAAGGCCACAATCGCGGAGTACGATAGTGTTGAAGGCACTCTTCCTCCCTCAGGACATTTTTCAGTTGGCGCTGCCCCGTCTTCCTTTTCTAGCGACCTCGTCAGTAGGGTAAGTTGGTCAGGGATGTCAGCGGTGAGCGGTGCGATTGGAATTGTTTTCTCGTCATCTGCACACGAGTTAATCAAGGGCAAAGGCTTTTTTCTTTGCGCAACAAAATCAGGCGGCCAATCAATCAGTTGGCTGTGTGCAGGCAGTTGTCCGAGTGGCATGACTTTAGGCAGTAACCCTGCGGTGGACAGCAAACTTCTACCGAGCGGGTGCAAATAGGGAGGTTTTGCTCCTTTTCAGTTCACTTTAGAAGAAGGGGTCCCACCCCCGTTCAATTTAAACCTACAGATATGTCCTGCTTACACAGCGGAGGGGTTTTTTAGCCTTACGCTGCCAGCGACCGGTCATGTAGTCATCCCACGGCCGAGTAAACCAACTATGCATCTCTTTATTGAAGTCATTCCAAACAAAGAATTGAAACACTAAGTCTGATTCTTGAGCTCACGTTACAAACCCCTCGGATATTGTCGCTATTCGAAGGGTCTGGTCATCGACCTTTACCTCGTTCCTCTTAGGATCGATCTCGATGAGGGCAACTGAGGCACTCTCGGTCTGTATAGATGCTTTGTTCTTGCACTCGAGTGTTATTGGACCCATTTCTTTCCCAATAGCTGGGGCAATTGGCATCAGCAATAAGACCAACAGGTAGACGAGATTCTTCATGATTCTGTCAAGAGTTAGAGGACACGCTTCAAAAAAGCAAGATGATTTTTCCGGCGAGCGCTTGATGGAATTGTCGAGCTTTAATGAGAATTATCTTCAATAGTTGAAGTCCTATAATGTCGATTCATTAATTGCTATCGAAGGATTCGCAAATGTATGACCAATTGAAAGATGTAGAAGCAGTACTAAAGCACTTTACACGAAAGGATACTATCCGAGAAACCGAATACGTCTCAGAAAGGCTTCTAGAACATGCGCTAAGCGAGCTACAGGATGAAGGTGACCCAAAGGCGGCAGTCTTTAAAGAGGCATTGGATAGTCTCAAATTGGCTACAAACCCTACGACGCCGAGCCTATAAGCGATCAGAGTAGAGCTAGCCACCTACCCCACTCATACGGCCACAACACCCCATAAAGCGGGGTTTGAGATGTTTACATTTGGAAGCCAGAAACCTGCAGACTTCTTAGGGGAGCGGTTCGAGCAGAACCAATCAGGCTTGAGTCTGCATTAGTGGGTGTAGGATGGGCAGTAGCAGCAGTGGGAGGAGGACGCGCTTCATGGGAGATAGTTTCGGCGCTGCAGTGGGGCGCTGCTGGTAAGAAAATTCCGTGACATAATTTCATGTAGATGTAGTGTTGGNTAATGGAGTGGTGCGTTCACAACGCCCTCAAGGATACATGGCCTAAGAGTTGAGACAAATGAGTGGAGTCGAGTACTTTCTTCTTGTAGTAGTTGGGATTGGTCTGGGCGCTTTTCAAATTCGACGACATAAGAAAATGAAAGACGAGCGCCATAGGTACGAATGGGACCATTTCAAGGAGACAGGGGAGATAGAGGATTCCACCGANCACCCAGCATTGATGAAGGAACTTGAGAGAAGAGAGACTGGCGATGGTGATTCGTCAGAGGCCCAACAACTGCGCGAGAGTAGGTAGCTGGAGAATAGTTTTATATGAGTCCAGAGCAACTAAGAANGATAGGGATTGCCATTGCTGTTGCGGTGATAATCTATGGCGCTTTGAAGTTCATAGGCGNGGNNNCGTCATGATGATGGGNTACTGNNAAAACTNCNTCGCNGACCCTNGTGGACGATCAGGGANGNAGCAATCACATAACGTNNNTTTTGAANNNGCCAGNCCNACAGAACAGCTTGATCNGCCNGANCTTGCAGAAAAANNAGAANCATNTACTGTCTTAGTGGNATGTTGGCAATGAAGAAAGTCATNTACNTTCTCTTGACGATCTTTCTTCGTCTGATGCTGTTGTTTATCTTAAATGCGTTTATCGCTATGCCAAGAGGGTTTTGGGATAAGTGTTTCTTTATCTGCTTACGAGCGAATCAAAGATTGAGGGTTTTTCTTGTGCGCAACCGAGTTAGCTGGACAAGCGATTACATGGCGATGTGGAACTAGTTGCTCTACTTCGATGCTTGGCTTCGGAGTCGCGATCGACAGTAAATCCTTACCGAGCGGGTGCAAAAAGAGTCGCTTCACTCTATTTTCAGCAGACTTTAGAAGAGTGGGTGCCCAACCTCTTTCTATCTTCAAATCTATAGATATATCCCGATCACCCAGCGTGGGAGAGGAACGTTAGCAAATAGGGGCTTCATGTTGTGACAAAACACACTTTTTGCGGATAACTACCCTAAAACTTACGGACTCCATCGTTATTTGCACTTATACTTCTCGCCCCCAAGCCTGGGTTGATGCTCTGGCACCGGGATCGTTGATAATCATGGGCGTAAGTGAAGATTGCTCTAGCACTTCCATCGCCTCCAATCGTATTCAAGAAAAAGAGGAAATAATGGCTAAAGGAACTGTAAAGTGGTTTGACGCTGGTAAGGGCTACGGGTTTATTACCCCAGATGACGGTGGTAAGGATTTATTTGTTCACCATTCCGCAATTCAATCGGGTGGTGACTACGCGACCTTAAGCGATGGCCAGGCTGTTGAGTTTGAGGTTGGCCAAGGTCAAAAGGGTCCCTGCGCCAATAATGTCGTTGCGGTTTAAGGAAGAGCGATTCAAGAAAGGGGCATCCACCCCCTTTCTATCCTTAAATCTATAGATATATCTCCCTCACACAGCGGAGGGAGTCGGAATCGTTTAGGTTTTTCTCAGGAGCCTCTTTGTCTCAGCCGAAGTTCCGTCATTGAAGGATCCAAACCATTGATCTAGCGGCATATCGATGCCGCCATAGTTACAGTTGAAATAACGATGATGCAGCTGGTGATGAAAGGAGGCA
>PAUU01000006.1 GCA_002713825.1 Acidiferrobacteraceae bacterium
GGATCGAGCCGGCTCGATCGTCCATGAGCGCGCCCATGCCCGCCCGGAGGTGCGACGACGCGCGCGCGTGGCGGACTGGCGTTTTTTAAAATTCGAGAGCTCCATTCGTTGTTGCCTCTGCGCAACAGAATAAAGGCTGATATGCTGATGTAAAGGCCGTCTCTCTCAGTCGAGGGCGGCGCGAGGGAGTCGACAATGAGCCCTACCAGCTGATCGTCCCCAAAGACACTTGGTTTTCGATGCAGTCCGCCGGCGACTGGTCATTGATCGGATGCACCGTCTCTCCGGCTTTTTCGTTCGACGATTTTGAACTGGCTCCGAGAGACTGGATGCCGGGTCACGGTCATCCCTAAGTTACAGCACCAAAAAAATTATCGAACAGAAGTCGGGCGTTGTCTTTAAATTGGTGCATGTGCTTGAGAGCGTCGGTTTCCATCACCCTAAGCGCGCCTGGTCCTTTAACGGCATCAAGCGCTGAGGCATACGCGGGCACCTCATTCCATTCACTGATGGTGCTGTCCTCAAGTTCTACATGAAACTGTATGCCCCAGGCGTGCTCACCGACGCGCATTGCCTGCCAGATGCATTCGGGTGAACTTGCCAGCAACTCCGCACCAGAAGGCGGTTGAATAACCGAAACAGAGTGCCATTGCAGGCATTTCATCTGCGCCGGGAGTCCCTGCATCAAAGGGTCCACTTGGGCAGCCTCCGTCAAGTGGACATCAAGGATGCCGATCTCCGGTGTCGCCTGGACATCGCACTTGCCGCCCAATGCATCGGCCAGCAACTGGTGTCCAAGGCAAAGCCCCAGATAGGGCTTTTTCAGATCCTGGACCCACGTGCGGATGGCATTTTTCTCGGGCAAAAGCCAAGGACACGTATCGGTATCCCAGACATCCATCGGACCCCCCATGACCCAGAGCGCATCGTAATCCGTGAGATCGGGGATCAGTTCACCGGCATCCAGTTCCACTGCATGCCATGCAATCCCGGATTCGCTGAAGAACTGGCGAAAAACGCCCGGGTGTTCGCAGGCGATATGCTTAAAAACCAGGACCTTCATGGGTTATCCCGGGTCAATACCCGCGTCAGCAATCCAGCGTATGGTCACGTTCCCATTGGCTGATCGCTGCGCTGTAACTGCGCCAATCCTGATGCTTCAGTTTGACATAACTGTCTACCAGATCGTCTCCAAGTCCGGCACGCAGTACTTTGCTCTTTTCAAACACACGAATCGCGTCAAGCAGGTTTGACGGCAGCCGTCGCACATTCTTTACCTTGTGACCTTCCGTATACATGTTGATATCAAGGGGCTTGCCCGGGTCACGCTTGCTTGCAACGCCGTCGAGCCCTGCCGCAAGAACTCCCGCCTGAAGAAGATACGGGTTGGCGGCTCCGTCCATCAAACGCAGTTCAAAACGCCCGGCATCAGGTACCCGAACCATGTGAGTCCGATTATTGCCCCCGTAAGTGATGGCATTGGGTGACCAGGTTGCGCCTGAGGTCGTCACCTGGGCATCGATCCGCTTGTAGCTGTTCACAGTCGGATTGAACACCGCAGTAAGCGCATCGGCGTTATGCAATACCCCGCCCAGGAATTGATACGCTGTCTTGGAAAGCCCCATCTCGTCGCGCGCGTTGAGGAAAAGGTTCTTCTTGCCGGCCCTGTCCCAGACCGATACGTGGGCGTGGCAGCCATTTCCTGTCAGATTCGAGAACGGCTTAGGCATGAACGTGGCTCGCATTCCGTGTTTTTCCGCTATCGCCTTGACCATGTATTTAAAGAACACATGGCGGTCCGCTGTGACCAGCGCATCATCGAAATCCCAGTTCATCTCGAACTGTCCGTTGGCGTCCTCGTGGTCATTCTGATAGGGGCCCCATCCAAGGGAGATCATGCAGTCACAGATCTCACTGATCACGTCATAGCGCCGCATCAGTGCTGACTGGTCATAACAGGGTTTTTCCTGCGTATCATTTGGGTCCGAAAGGGATAGCCCGTCGCCGCTGACGAGAAAGTACTCGCACTCGACTCCTGTTTTCATCCGGTAGCCCAGCTTTGCCGCCTTGGCAATCTGAGCTTTCAGGGCCACGCGTGGTGAGGCCTCCACAGGCTTCCCATCCATCACCAGATCTCCTGCCAGCCAGCCCACTTCCGGCTTCCAGGGCAATTGAATCAGGCTCGCGGGATCCGGCACCGAGAACATATCTGGGTGCGCCGGCGTCATATCCAGCCATGCGGCAAAACCGGCAAAACCGGCCCCTTCTTTTTGCATATTGCCGATGGCTCTCGCCGGTACCAGCTTAGAACGCAACACACCAAAAAGATCGACGAAACTGATCAGGAAATACTTGATCTTTTTTTGCTTGGCGATGGTCGCCAGATTGATTGCCATGATAACTATCCTCCTTTCAGAATTTTTGCAGAATCTGGTCTTTGGAATCCAATACCACTGATGATCTCACGAGCCCGGACTGGGCTCAACGATGAAAGAGAGAAAGCGGATGGGCAGTTGATTCAGTTCCTCAGGGCCATGGGGCGCATCCGCATCGAAGTAGAGCGAATCCCCCGGGGCCATCGCGTAGACGTGAGATCCATGCCGATAGACCATTTCTCCCTCAAGGATGTAGATGAACTCAACACCATCGTGCTGAAACAAGGGAAAAACATCCGAGGGCTCCGAGATCACAATCAGATAGGGTTCAGCCCGGGTAGCCCGGTCCCCAACAGAATGACCCAGCAGGTGATACTGGTGACCAGCGCGAGTGCCACGGCGGTCAATCACAAGGCCTTTGCCTGCCTTGACGAAGGACGCCTCCCGATCCTGCTCGAACTGGCGAAAAAGAGCGGTTACCGGAACATTAAGCGCAGCCGCGAGCGACTGCAGCGTCGTTAACGACGGAGATGTCTGACCATTTTCGATCTTGGAGAGCATCCCCGGAGACAAATCCGCCTGTCGTGACAGATTGGCAATCGTCATCCCAAGCTGAGTCCGGTAGACCCGAACCTGTCTGCCGATGGCGTCTTCCAGCCGATTGCTGCGCTCAGAGACCGGGCGCGGCGGATCCTGACCTACTACTTCAAGTGGATGCCCTGAGAGTCTTGGGCTCATGGCGTGCTGTGTCGTCCAGTCACGTTATGACCTGGGACAGGCACCCGCATAGTGGAACTGGTCGTCAGCGTCACACTCCTCAGGNCTTCCGGCTCAAGATTATGANGCCGAGNCTTGCCGGTACAACGCGCCATCATCGATGCCTCGCCCGCATTGGCATTCAAAATCGCTTTCAGCCCTTCCACACGCTCTTCGGGTGTCCGATCGGATTGCCAGCGGATTCCCCCATTATGAATCTCACCCCCCATCGCGATCGCTGAGGTCACACCGTAAGTCACGATGCTGGCACCCATGGCGATAAGGCGTGCTGCATCGGTGCCGGACCGAACTCCGCCTGCGAAGATAAGCGTCAGGACTTCTTCTTTTTTTCGCTCCCGCAAGGCTGCGACGACGCCAGAGAGTAGTTCAAAAGACGGCTGTGCATCCAACTCGTTTCGCCATGAGCCCTGGCCACCGGTGCTGTCGAGCATCAGAAAGTCATAATGACGAGCCAGTGCGTAGTCCACGGCGTCGTCAATGTCTTCAATAACCGCAAGGCTGATACCTTTGAGCTGATTGCCCACTCGAAGCGGGTCCTCCTTGGCTAACGACTTCTGCCAGCGCTGGACAACGCCAGCCGCCCGGTAATGAGCCGTTTCGCCAGCCTCCAGAATCTGCAACCAGTGAGCGCTGCCATCGGGCATAGATCTGCTGACAACTCCCGCGCCGTTTTCTTCTACTGCCCGCCACGCGACTTGCCTGATCTCTTCAGGCGCATCATCCAGACCGCTGACCAGAAATGGTTGCTTCAGGTTGAGATCTGGGCCCAGTTCAATGTCGATTCGGCAGGCCTCGCGATAAGGATCAATGACCAGACGTGAAAGATTCGCCGGCAGAAACACGAGGTCGTCCAAAGAGGCTGAGCGCTCATCCGGGTAAGGATTTTCCCGGGGGCTAAGCCGCCTTTGCAGCATGGCCTGATGCTTATCAACATCTTTTGGATGCGTTCGAGCCATTGAAAAAAGATCTTCCCGATGATGCACGGAGTAGTCGGTCGACCCGGTCTCGGCGTCACACCGATAGCATCGGGCGGCTTCCCGTATCGCGGCGGCCTCATCGTAGGTATCCTCAATCTCGGGAAAACTTGCAGGCTCTTCACCGACACCGTGAAATACCGGCTCTTCAACAGCGAATTGCTCCCATTTAAAATCCTGGGCGACCGGCACACGCCGGGTACGGTATGGCGTGCGGTATGGAATCGGTGAATCAATCTTCTCCAGCGCGGCACGAACATAGTAAGCAGCCCGCTGACCATGCTGCATCGCCATCACGATCGTAGAGCCGCCAAAGGCACCATCACCCGCGGCGAAGACTCTCGGATCTGCGGTGCGCATCGTCGCAAAATCAGCGCGCACACGATCGACATCCATCAGACCGGCAGTATCCAGGGCTTCGTTAGCTCCTTTTTGCCCCACCGCAGCAATCACCATGCCGCAGGGAATCTCAAAGGCGCTTCCCTCAACAGCCACAGGTGAGCGACGACCATCTTCATCGGGCGGTCCCGCTTCCGTGCGCACACACTGCAGCGCAAGACTATCGCCCAGATCCGCAATGCGCGTCTGCAGGGCGTTGTAAACAAACTCAATGCCTTCTTTTTGCGCGTGATGTAACTCGATCTTCCGTGCCGGTATCTCCTCCGGGCCGCGCCGGTACACCACTTTGACAGTCTTGCAGCCCGGCAACCGCAAAGCCGCTCTGCATGCGTCCATCGCAACATCACCCCCGCCTACGACGACAACCGTCTCTGGCATCTGAGGGCGCTCCCCCGCGTTGATTCGCCTGAGAAAACTTACGCCGTCCTCCACGCTGGGATGATCTTCTCCGGGAATCCCCATCGGCTTTCCCCACCAGGAGCCAATTGTCAGCAGCACGGCATCGTGCCGTGATTTCAGTTCATCCAACGAAACGTCGTTGCCTAAAGCAGTATTAAGATGAACCGTGAGGCCCTGACACTGGTGCTGCAGACGCTGAATATCCTCTTCAATGATTCCAGAGGGTAGCCGGAACTGGGGGATACCCCAAACCATCGTGCCGCCCAATCGGTCAGTCATTTCATAAACCGACACCGAAAACCCTGCTTTGCACAACTCAAAAGCCGCGGTCAGTCCAGCCGGGCCCGATCCCACAATGCCAACGGATTCCCCGCGGGACACCTCAAACCGGGTTTTGGGCAGATCTGTACCCAACTTATCCATGACGAAACGTTTGAGATTGCGGATTTGAACCGCACCATCACTGCTTTGACGGCGACAGGCGGGCTCGCAGGGAGCATCACATACNCGTCCGCAGATCGAACTGAACGGATTGGTCGCNGTAATTGCCTCGAANGCCTCAGCGTACTGTTTTTCCCATATATATCCGATATAAGACGGTGCATCTGTTCCTATTGGACAGGCGACCTGGCACGGTGCAGGCACATAGTGCGCATCCGAGGTGTCATCCGAGAAGCCAGGCGGCGACACCGGCACGCTGATCCGCTCAAGACCGTAAACACTCATGACGATACCCCCATCTGACCCTGCACTGCTTCTGCCATGGGAGGCTCGTAAGGCAGGCCTGTGATGTCGGCTGCCTCGCGAGTCAAAGCCACGAGATCATCTCTGTTGAGACTAGCTACATCATCGTAGCCAAGCCCCCGGGTGATTGCCGCGATCTGCCAGCGGACGCTTTCCAGGAATCGATGAATGTTGCTGGCTTCGACCTCAGGCTGGTAACGTTTTTCATGCTCGGGATCCTGGGTCGCAATTCCCGTCACACACTGACCGATATGGCACTGCATGCATGAGATACACCCCCCTGCGACAATTACCGACGTCCCGAACGCCACGGCATCCGCACCGAGGCACAAAGCCTTCACAGCATCGACCCCATCGCGAAGTCCTCCCATTACGACCAACTGGATATTGTCCCGCGCGTCAATCTCCTCGAGCGCTTCGATGGCCTCAATAATTGCGGGCAACGTAGGAATACCCACGTTGTCGATTACCTCCGCGCTGCCTGCACCGGTCGATCCCTGCATGCCGTCCAACTCAACGAAGTCAAATCCGTCCTTGGCGGCAATCTTGATGTCGTCACGGATTCTTCCAGCGCCCAACTTCACGCTGACCGGCACTTCATACCCTGTTGCTTCACGAAACTCCTCGACTTTTATGACGAGATCATCGGCTCCAAGAATATCGGGGTGGCGTGACGGTGAGCGCAAATCAATGCCGGAGGGAATGCCTCGGATTTCGGCGAGTTCCGGAGTCACTTTCTTCGCCATCAACTGTCCGCCAAGACCAGGCTTTGCGCCTTGGGAAATATAAATTTCCAGTGCGTCCGCCCGGCGCATGTCATGGATGTTCCAACCCAACCGCCCACCAAGGCACTGGAAAATCAATTGACCGGCGGCATCCCGCTGCGCATCACTCATACCGCCCTCGCCCGTATTTTCTGCAATACCGGCCATGGCCGATCCCATCGCAATGGCGTACTTCGTTGAACGGCTAAGCGCCCCGTAACTCATCGGGGCAATCATCACCGGCATGCTGATCTTTAGAGGTCGCGCTCCGTTGATTCCTCCGATCTCAGTCGCCATTCGGACTTTTGACACCACATCGCGGTCGTCTCCAGCTTGCGTCAAGTCCTTGCGAAACCCAATGTCACTTAGGTGCGGCAAGGGCCGGGCCCCGCCGTAGCCGCGAATTCGATAACGACCGCTTTGCGCTTTGACCGTTATATCCTCCTGTATCTTGGGATTCCAGTACGTCGAATCCCCCGAGAAGGTGTTAAAGGGAATGCTGCGCATCGGTGTTTCCGGAGTGCCATAGCGCAGTTTCTTGCCGGCGTTGACGATCTTCGAAAAGCCC
Source organism: Acidiferrobacteraceae bacterium (assembly GCA_002713825.1). Lineage (GTDB taxonomy): Bacteria > Pseudomonadota > Gammaproteobacteria > Arenicellales > UBA868 > UBA868. Next base: position 7,001 of record PAUU01000006.1, read on the forward strand.
TTGGGCGCCTTGATGCCGTAGCGATCAAGAAACTCATACACGCTCTGAAGCTCTTTGGAGTCAACATCAGTCAGCATCGCATCTGAACCGAGATCCTGAACGCTGCCCGCCACGAAGATCTCGCCACTCGACATATCCTCCCCGACCCTTTCGCCAGAATCCCCGAGGATAATGATCCGGCCACCGTACATCATATAGCCGGCCATAAAATTTGCATTCCCGGCGCAACACAACGTGCCTGCTTTCATCACCTGCCCTGCCCTTGATCCCATGTTGCCCTTGATCACGATCTCGGCACCACGGATCGCAACGCCGGGGATGGCACCCGCATTTCCACCCACTACTACCGAACCGCTATACATGTTGTCACCGACCCCCCAGCCCACGTTGTGGGAAACCTGAAAGCGTGCCTGATCAGTGAGCCCGGCGCAGAAATAGCCGGCAGACCCTTGGACGTTGACATTGATCGGAGCAGTCAGACCTACACCGATATGATGGCGGGCATCGGGGTTCAGAATTTCTACTTCTTCCCCGGCTTCACCCAATGTTCGAAGCTGAGCATTCGCCTCGCGAACACTCAGTTCGGCTAAATCGATCGAGACCATGTGGCGTAGGTTCCTGGTGCAGGTTCACGTGTGTTCAGCGCTTTGCCCGGAAAAAGCCGGTTCAGCGATACCTCTTCAGAAGCGATGGCGACCAAGTCGTCATCCTCGTACATGATCATCGGCTTGGCCGCCAGACGGTCCTTGGCATAACCGATCTCGTCGCCGGTTGAGACGAGAAAGGAAAACGTACCGTCGAGATCGTCGATCGAAGTCGACAATGCGTCCTGAAGCTTCACACCCTGTGCAAGTTTGTCAGCAAGATAAACCGCAATAAGTTCGCTATCGTTATCCGTAGTGAACTCAAATTCACGTTGCTCCAGCCGCCGGCGCATCTTCCAATAGTTGGTAATCTGACCGTTATGCACGATGGCCACATCAGCAAAGCCTGTTGCCCAGAAAGGATGGGAGGCCTCGGGCTTCACGTCGCTTTCGGTAGCGAGACGAACGTGGCCAAGACCATGTGTTCCATGAAACTGGTTCACGTGATAGCGGTCATCAACATCGTACGCACTGCCGACATCCTTCACAATGTCAAGGCTTGTGCCGATTGAGATGACCTTAGCCGCATGCTTCATTTCGTAGGAGAGTTTCTGGACGTCTCCGTCATAGAGAATGGTCACACGGTAATTGTCGCCGGCACGGGCTTCTTCTTCGATTCCTGCGCCGAGATCCACCAGCCGCTGGCGGATCTCCGCAATCGCCACGTCACTGTCTGTCTCACTCTCAGGATCAATAAAAAATCGTAGCTTCAGCCGACCCGATGCTTCGGGCGCATAAAGCGCAAATCCCGTTGAATCCGGACCCCGATGCTGGCAGCCATCCAGCATACGGATCAGCGCCTCGCCCGTACCGAACGTCGCGTCTGATCCGCGATACATTACTCCTGCGATACCACACATAATGTCTCTTCCTTTAGTGAACTTGTTCAACTTGTCTCGCAGCCGACGAGCGTACGCCTTTAGCTGATTTAATTCAACTGGTGGAAATAATGTTTCCTTACAGGAAAACTGTCTTTTAAGGAATAGCCCGGATAAAGCCGGGCTATTTTCGCCTTTGAGCCTTATCTCAGCTGGACTTCAGATACGACTCCTTAGAATCGTCCATTGCTTTCAACCAGGTGGTGTGATGCGTGGGCTGAGGGTTACCTGTCATCAGCGACGGATACGAATTATCGCGGAAAGTCATAATGTTCTCGTGCTTGTGATGCTCCCACTCCATAAAGGTCTTGTTAACACCTTCTACGTCAAAACTCGGGTAGTCCGTTTCATCGATGAGTTCCTGCACGTAGTCCCCCTGGAACCATATCATCTGCTCATCATCTTCAAGTTTTTCTTCCCGATCACGCCAGGCCTGGCTATGTTGACGCATGCTCTCAAGATCAGGCAGTTCAATTCTGCCCAAGATGTAGTCACGCGCATACCAGGCTTGGGCATCAAACATGTTGAAGGTGTAGAACTGATCCTGCATACCCAGATACATCAAACGGGGGTTTTCTTCCCAGAATACCCCCTTGTAAAGATTAAGAGGCCAAAGCCGATTATCCGTCTTAAGCCGCAGCCCATCCGGCAGGAAAGGGAAGTGATGCAAGTATCCGGTACACATGATAATCGCGTCGATCTCTTTGCTCGAGCCGTCTTTAAAGTGACAGGTGTTCTTGTCCACACGGGTCAGCAAGGGCACCTCTTCCCAGTTATCGGGCCAATGGAAACTCATCGGTGCGGTACGGTGTGAAACCGTAATCGTCCGGGCTCCGTATTTGTAACACTGTGATCCTATATCCTCGGCGGAGTAACTCGTACCGATGATCAGGATATCCTTGTCTTTGAGCTCAAGCGCATCGCGAAAATCATGTGCGTGCATGACTCGCCCATTGAAAGTCTCAAGACCGTCAAACTTCGGCACGTTGGGAGTCGAAAAATGTCCCGTTGCCACTACCACGTTATCAAAGTCTTCGGTATACATCCGGTCTTCAGCCAGGCTATGAACCGCCACTGAGAAATTCTGTTGGTCCTCGTTGTATTCAACGCGCCGGACAGGCGTTGAGAAGCGAATCTGTTCGCGCACGCCTGCTTTTTCAACACGCCCCTTTATGTAATCCCAAAGTACCGCGCGCGGCGGATAGGAGGCTATCGGCCTGCCGAAGTGCTCTTCAAAGGTATAGTCTGCGAACTCCAGACACTCTTTTGGGCCGTTGGACCACAAGTAGCGATACATGCTGCAGTGAACNGGCTCGCCATATTCNTCGGTACCGGTGCGCCACGTGTAGTTCCATATCCCGCCCCAGTTCGACTGGCGCTCAAAGCAGACCACTTCCGGCACGTCTGCGCCTTGCTCTTTGGCTGACTGGAATGCCCGAAGTTGCGCCAGCCCACTTGGCCCCGCTCCGATTACTGCTACTCGTTTTCCCATGAAAGTCTCTCCTTCAGAACTCCTTGTTTAATCTGCTGTGTCCTGGATGTTGCGCNCTAAGACTACCGTGAGCCGCTCAAGCTAATATTCNATGCGATACATGGCTTCCCAGCCAACCTACCAGGGAGGTAAAACGCATAAATCCAACACCCATTCACAATATCCATGATCATCGCATGGGTAATTGACCGGGATCAACAATGCATCAGCATTCGGTCAAAATATGTTGAGATATCGAGCCTGAATATTGGCCGCCATTCACGGGCGATTTTCAACCACTTCAACAGAGATGACATCCATGAGTAATGCCGATCCTGATTCAACGGTTCCCTGGCGCGGTGCCCGACGAATCGTCAATTTATATGACGCGCCTTACGAGCCGTATGATCTTGAAGGTGAGGTCCAGGACAACGTTCACCTTCTGAATATCAGTTATGACCGAGACCGCGCAACGGGCTGGTACGTCATTCGAATGGAACCGGGAACCGCCTCCATTCCCCATGAACACGCCAAGCACGAGGAGTACCTGATCCTTGAGGGCGAACTGATCGAGAGCGACGGAACCGTCTTAAGGAAAGGTGATTTCATCAGTTACTCTCCCGGCAGTTTTCACAATTCGCGAACCGAGACAGGCTGCCTCCTTATTGGCCATGACCGAGAGCCGTACGGAGGTTAACTGACAGCAAAAAATTGAGCCGTCGTTAATCGACAATCAACGGTACAAGGCTTAACGCCGACTCATCACCATAGTTTGAGATATCGGCTGACCTCCCAATCGCTGACATGGGTGAGATACTCATCCCACTCAGCCCTCTTGAAGTCGGCATACGTCTTGGCCATCAGTTCTCCCATCACCATGCGCCCTAAATCGTCCGCTTCGAAAGCGTCAACAGCCTCCCCAAGGCTTCTCGGCAGATAACTGACGCCAAGTTGCTCAAGTTCACTTTCGGATTTGAGATACATGTTTTCTGTATGAGGCGCACCTGGGTCAATCTTTTCACGGACACCTTCCAGTCCCGCCGCCAGGACCATTGCGCCGCCCAGATAAGGGTTGTTTGAGATATCGGCTGCTCGAAGTTCTACGCGTCCGCCGCCCAGAGGAACCCGAATCGAGTTGGTTCTGTTGTTGTTCCCAAAACAGGCAAAGACCGGCGCCCACGTGAACCCCGACATACTGCCTTCCTTNATAAGNCGNTTGTANCTATTCACAGTCGGCGAAATNACAGCAGACANTGCNGGCAAGTGCTTGAGAATACCGCCNATNAACCAGTATCCGAGNTCNGTGATGCCGCATCCCCGNGGGTCNCTNTCGGANTCAAAAAGATTTTCTCCTGACTCAAGATCTGCNAGNGACATGTTGTAATGCGCNCCGTTGCCTGCCCGGTCTGAAAAAGGCTTTGGCATAAAGCTTGCAAAAAAGCCTTTTTGNTGGGCCAACTCCTGAATAAGGTGCCNNAAGAAAACAAAACGGTCGGCCATNGTGAGGCCGTCNCGATACATAAANTCAATTTCGAACTGGCCGTTTCCATCTTCGTGATCGTAGGAATACACNTCNTAATCAAGATCGTTCAAGGTGGAAACGATTTCCTCCAGCAAGTCGAAACTGTCCAGCGTAGAACGAACATCGTAGGCTGGCTTGGCCAGATCGTCCCGGGGGCCAATGGGCACAAAGCCGCCGTTCTCATCCTCCTTTAAAAGAAAGAACTCAGGCTCAATCCCGAAGTTGAAAGTAAATCCCATTTCAGCCGCCTGCGCGAGAACTCCCTTAAAGATGTTTCGGCTACAGGGCTCAAAGGGTTTGCCCTCGCACCATAGATCGCTAGCAAACCAAGCGGTGTCCTTGCGCCAGGGCAAAACGATCACACTGTCCGGATCCGGGCGTGAGGAAACCTCTTCGTCGCTGACATCCTGAGGTACGCCATCTAGCGCCGCCCCTGTGCAAAGTTCGGAGCCGTTCATCATTCGCTCAAAATGCTCGATCGGGACGAACTTGGATTTGGATACCCCGTGGATATCCACATAACTCGGCAAGCAGTACTTCACGCCTTCTTTTTTTAATCTCTCTTTCAGATCAGTTGGGGCCGGCTTATCTGACATATCTTCCCTCTCCTTTGGATTAATGCCTGTGGAAACTCTTCGTTTCTGCGGAAATATGTTCTCTTTTGGAGCACCGAGATTAAAAGCGTCCAGACTGCGGAAGCTTTCAAATTCGGGCCTGCATTTCTATTGAAGCGCAAAAAAATCGATTCGTCCAGAAATGGTTATTTAAACCATAACCAAAAACACTCTTTTAATCATATGGTTAGAGATATTTTTTCCTTCATTTCACTATTGAATATAAATTTTCTAGGTGGGTATACACGTTATTAATTTAGGGTAAACTGATTTGCCATCTGAGCATTTTTTTGCCCAGATGCACCTGCCTTATTCGGTGCGAGACCAGTGTCAGGGTCGGTATTGTTTCCGGCGCGATTGCTTTCTTAGCGCCGGCCATCAGCCTTCTCTGGCTTGTTTCAATAACTACAGGAGAAGCATGCGATATGAGTCCTGACGAGTTAAAGGCGTTAATTGACGCCACCGCAAACACCGCCGCGGAGGCCTACTACTGGTGGGCTACCGGACTGATGGTGTGTATTCATGCTGGCTTCATGATGTATGAAATGGGGCAATCCCGCGTCAGAAATGTTCTTGCGTCCGGCGTCAAGAATATCCTGGCGTTTGCATTCATGATTCCAACATTCTTCCTTTTTGGCTGGTGGCTCTATTGGGCCTACGGCACAGGAAATATCTTCCTGCCCGATGTCAGCGCCGAATACGCCCAGTACTATGTGCCCTGGAGCGAAGGTATGGGGCCGAACCTCCAAGACAACGCTTCGGGCGTCTTCTGGGCAGCGTTTGTGCTGTTCTCGGCGACGGTGGCCTCGATTGTCTCAGGATCCGTGATCGAAAGAATCCGGATGAGTTCCTGGATCATTCTGTCGGTCTTGGTCGGTTCCGTGGTCTGGATTATTGCCGCCGGCTGGGGCTGGTCCGCCGGGGGATGGCTGGTCACAGGCTGGGGCTACCACGATGTGGGTGCCGCCGGAGTCGTGCACATGATTTCAGGGTTCTTTGCCTTGGGTGTACTGATCAACCTCGGACCTCGTGTCGGACGCTTTAACAGCGATGGATCCGCGAACGACCTTTCCGGTCACAGCGTACCCATGACAATTGCAGGCCTCATGATTATCATCATTGGCTTCTTCGGTTTCCTGGGTGCATGTCTGTTGTATCCGTCTCCCGGAGTATCACTGACCTCCGCAGATGCCGGGTGGCTGACCATTTACGGGACTCCGACCACTCTGTCTGCTTTCGCATTCAACACGCTGATGAGCTTCGCTGGAGGCATCATAGGTGCATACTTCATCACCAAGGATCCGTTCTGGATGATGTCCGGTGCACTCGCCGGTATCTTCTGCGCCGCGGCAGGCCTGGATATGTGGTACCCAGGTACTGCCTTCGCGCTTGGCTTCTTGGGCGGCGTAGTCATCCCTTACTCGCACAAGATGATCACCAGCTGGGGCATTGATGATGCAGTCGGTGCCGTATCTGTTCACGGCACCTGCGGTCTGATCGGCGTGCTTGCGGTTGGCGTGCTCTTGGGTGGCTACCCGTCTGCAGTAGACGGCATCCCGGCGATTTCCTTTACTGGACAGTTGGTCGGTGCGATTGCTATGGGTCTTCTTGGGTTTATTCCAGGCTATGTCGTCTCCTGGATTCTGAAACAGTGTGGCATCCTGCGCGTTTCCGATGCGGTCCAGAAAGTCGGTGTGGATTCGGAAGTTCCCGTTGGTGCTTACCCAGAAGCTCTGCAGTCTCGCGACTACAGCTGATTCGATTCAATTAACTAGGAGAAACCACTATGTTTGATTCAAGTCCAATTGAATCTTGGGAAGGTGCAGGCGCGTACTTCAATAGCGCCGGCAGTTGGGGCGTCACCGTCTGGGTGATCATCGTCGCGGCACTTTGCATCATCCCAATCATCTCTGCCATTCGCCATGAGAATGAAGTTGAGAAAAAGCACGGCTAGAGCCTGCAACTTATGATGTACTGATGTAACAGATGGAGATGTAGAAGTGGCAGTATGAACGGCCCGGCGATATCCGCCGGGCCGTTTTCTTTTACACGAAAACAAACGACGATCACAAAGTTACTATGGAACTGTCAGCCAACCCTGCGGCCACCCTGCCCCTCGAACCCGGCCTTTGGCGCGCCGATCCCTACCTTGAGCGTTACACCGTACCGCCCTGCGGTTCGATCGTTTTTGAACTGCTTGCAGGAGACCAAATTACGGTGACGGATCCCGAAGGCGCGCAGCCGGGAGAGCTGATCGCCTTCTCCACCGACGGCCGCTGCGCCCCGGCAAGCCTTTGCGACACGTCTCCGCAGGAAGCAGCGGGGTTTCAGAAGATTCTTGCCTCGAATGAACCCAGCGCTCGGCAGGTCGCAGCTGGACTGAAGCGACGGGGTATTAGTCCGGCCGATGCTAGGGCGATCCCGCTGTTTGGTTCAGAGACTCATCCTGGATCGGCTCAGCACTATACCGCTCGAAACGATCTTCTCTGCGTTGTATGCGCTCCCGGCTGTGCAATGGCAGTCGATGCGCAATTCCCGCCCACATCCCTCACGGTTCACGTCAATCGAAAATCAGGCAAGACGCTTCAAGAACCCGCTTTGCCTGAGCCCCTGGCGGATCCCCGGCTGGAACTTCGTATTGATAAATGCACCGCCAGCGAATATACGGTGCACGCGGGTGAATACATCCAGATTATTGATGTCGTCGGTCGGGAGTGTTCCGATTTTCTTGCCCTCTGTGCCGCGGGTCTTGATCAAGGGAAAGAACGCCATATAGATATGACCACTACCCGCACCCTGATGGGCAGCGGGTATCCCGGCCCTGGGCTTTACTCAAAATATTATGACCGCGACATGCAGGCTCTTGTGGAGGTGGTTCAGGACACCTGTGGACGTCACGATACTTTCGGCCTGGCCTGTGCGGCCAAATATTACGAGGACCAGGGATACTTCGGTCACCCCAACTGCTCCGATAACCTGAACGCCGTTATGGCGCCTTACGGTGTCAAGCCAAGACGCGGCTGGGAAGCCGTGAACTTTTTTTATAACACCGGAATCGACGACCACAACGTCCTTTTTTTGGATGAGCCCTGGTCAAGGCCGGGCGATTATGTGCTTCTTAAAGCCATGACTGACCTGGTGTGCGCATCGACAGCCTGTCCCGACGACACCAGCGCGGCCAACGGCTGGAACCCTACTGATATACACGTTCGTATTTACACTCCGGAGAAAGCCTTTTCACGGGCTATTGCATACAGAATGACCCCAGACGCAGAAACCCAACTGACCCGCGAGACGGGCTTTCACCCTCGCACCTCACAGCACACCCGAAACTTCGCAGAGTATCGTGGATATTGGCTACCCACCGCATTCAATAACGCAGGCGCCATTGACGAATACTGGGCATGCCGCGAGCGTGCGGCGATAATGGACTTGTCGCCGCTACGCAAGTTCGAGGTGCTCGGCCCTGATGCCGAAACCCTGCTTCAGACCACGCTGACACGTAACATCCGTCGACTTTCGGTGGGACAAGTGGCCTATACCGCGATGTGTTATCCGCACGGCGGGATGATTGATGACGGCACCGCATTACGCCTCGGCCCGGATAATTTCCGCTGGATTGGCGGGGACGACTACAGCGGAATCTGGCTTCGCGAACAGGCGCAAAAGCTGGGGCTGAAAGTTCTGGTCAAATCCTCCACTGATCAAATTCACAACGTGGCCGTACAGGGACCAAAGAGCCGGGAGATCCTGAACCAAATTATCTGGACGCCGCCCGCGCAGACCGCTGTGGAGGAACTGGAGTGGTTCCGTTTTACCGTAGGTCGCTTAGGCGACCTGAACGGTTGTCCCGTGATGGTTTCCCGAACGGGGTACACGGGCGAGCTTGGCTACGAGATCTTCTGCCATCCCGATGATGCGTCGAAGATCTGGGACGCGGTCTGGCAGGCAGGTGAACCCCATGGCTTACTGCCGCTCGGTCTGGATGCCCTTGATATGGTGCGAATTGAAGCAGGTCTGATATTTGCCGGTTATGAATTTTGTGACCAGACAGATCCGTTTGAGGCGGGCATCGGATTTACGGTTCCCTTGAAATCCAAAGAAGATGACTTCATTGGACGCCAGGCCCTGGAGCAACGAAAAGCCAACCCGCAGCGCAAACTGGTTGGACTTGAACTGAAAGGTAATGAACCTGCAGCGCATGGGGACTGTGTCCGCGCAGGGCGCGCGCAGGTCGGGGTCATTACCAGCGCCATGAGATCTCCAATCCTGAGAAAGAATATTGCTCTGTGTCGAATCGACACAAATCACTCAGAATTAGGGACAGAGATCGAGGTAGGGAAGCTGGACGGCCAGCAAAAGCGGATCCGAGCTTCAGTGGTTCCTTTTCCTTTCTACGATCCCAAAAAAGAGCGCGTCAAGGGTTAGGGTTAAAACAAGTCGTTCTTAAGATAATCCAGAG
>PAUU01000007.1 GCA_002713825.1 Acidiferrobacteraceae bacterium
ACGATGGCTGGTAAGCAGTCACAGCGGGTGGCAGACCTTGCTCTTCAAGACATTACTTTCAGCGCTTGTAACAACACGATTAAGAAAATCACCAAGAAGCAGGGGGCCGCGCCTAAGTTGGTTGAAGGAGTGGGTATTGTAGATTCGGGCGCGGTGCGCATCATCGAACTACAGCAGGAGGGGTATGCGTACATCAGACCCTGATGCAGACAAAGCCCTTAATGCCGAATTTCGGTCTGGAGGTATCGGGTGTCGAGCTTTCCAGTCCGATTGACGATGACAGCTTTGCCGAGATTCGAGATTTGTATTTCTCGCACTCAGCTCTGCTGTTTCGGGATCAGGATCTCTCGCCACAGAGCCAAGCTCGTCTTGCACACCGGTTTGGGCGTCCAAAGATTGAGACGCGCAAACAATTCAACCTGAAGGATTATCCCGAAGTTTCCACTATCGGTAACGTCAAGCATCCCGATGGAGAGGACGCGGCCTTTTTTGTTCGGGGCGGATTTGGTTGGCATACCGATGGCACTTCGGCCTGTCATGTAGATGCGGCAACGTTTCTCTATGGGGTTGAGGTGCCTAACGTAGGTGGGGATACCTTGCTATGCTGTACCGCCACTGCATATGAGAATATTCCCGATACACTGAAGGATCAGCTAAGGAACCTAGAGATGCTGTGCAGTTTTCACGCGCATAACGATCTTCTGTTAGAGGCTGATTCCGACTCGCATATTCCCTTGACGAAAGAGGAGCGGCGAGCGCTGCCGCCTGTGTGGCACAAAATTGTGCAGGTACATCCCGTCACCGGCCGCACAGTGCTTTACATGAATTTCAATCCGATTGAGTTCAACTCGGTGAGCCTGTCGGTGGGCGAGGAGTGGCTTCAGGAGGCGTTGGCCGTTGCAACCCAGGAGCAATATGTCTATCGACATGAATGGAAACCGGGAGATCTTTTGATCTGGGATAACCATGCGGTCTTGCACAGTGGTACGCCGACCGCCTGCTATGAGTCAGACAGGAGACTGATGCACCGCTCTTTTGTTTACACTCAGCCGACAGAAAGAACTCTTGAAAATCTGGACGAGGTCAACGCAATCTTTTTAAAAACCTGAAAAAAAGCGTTGATCGTTAGTCAAAGCCGGAGCCGAATTAGCCATGAAAATCACACAGATTGATGTCTTTGCGAAACATCTGCCGATGGTGTCAGGCTACAACATGTCGAGCTCGACCGTCGGTGATCCGGACACCACAGTCGTGGCTCTGCACACAGACGAAAAACTGACTGGTTGGGGGGAGATTTGCCCAACCGGTCCTTTGCCGCAGGTGGAACATGCTGGGAGTATCCGGGCCGATCTTGACCTGCTCGGTCCGGCGCTGATCGGCACCGATCCGTTGCGGATCGGTCTGATACATGACGTAATGGCTGCCACCATGGACGGCGGACAGGGGGCCCGGTCAGCAGTCGATATTGCCTGTTGGGATCTGCTTGGCAAGTACCATGACGAACGGGTCTGTGACCTGCTGGGCGGGGCACGTATGGATCCGGTGTCAACCTATCATGTTGTCCCCATCGGCACCCCTGACGGATCTGCGCAGCTGGCGGAGCAGCTTCAGGAAGAAGGCCACACCAAACTGCAGTTGAAGTCCGGGGGGCGCCATATCGATGAAGATATCGACGCAGTCCATGCGGTTGCCAAAGTTATCTGCCCGGGAGTTGATTTTTTTGTGGATTGCAACCGGGGTTGGACGGTCGGTGAAACGATTCAGGTCTCGCGCGCCTGTCGCGATCTTAAATTTGACATGGAGCAGCCCTGTGCGACCTATGCCGAATGCGCCACCGCGCGGACGCACTTGCATCACCCGCTGATCCTGGATGAGTCCGCGACCGATTTGGCCACCATTGCCCGCGCCATCTCCACCGGGGTTGCTGATGGATTCGGAATGAAGCTGACCCGGATCGGCGGCATTAATGGAATGCGTGCGGTGCGCGACATGTGTGAGGCCGCAAACACACCCACCAGTTGTGACGACTCCTGGGGGGGAGACATTATTGCGTCAGCTTGTGTCCACGTTGGGGCCACCTTGAAGCCTCGCCTCAGTCGCGGCGCGTGGATTTCAGCGCCTTATCAGGCGGGGCACTATGACGAGGAGCACGGACCGAGGATCGTCAATGGCATGATTGCAGTACCCCCGGGGCCCGGACTGGGTATTACTATTCCCGAAGCGTATTTCGGGCCACCGATCGCGAGTTTTTCCTGAACTCAGAATATGGGGCGGGGCAATAGACCAGCGCGTTCGACAATCGGCCGGATAGCGGCTTCCCATTCAATCGCCATGATGTGCACACCCGAGACGCCTTCTATTTGCTGTAGCTCTTCTATCTGTTCGATGCAGATATCCTGACCTTCAGCCCGCCAGGCATCACGGCGGGCTTCCTTGTCGTCTTCGCTGATACCCTGAACCGCGCTATCCATGCGTTTGAGCAAATCTTCAGGGATGACGATGCCGGGAATGTTCTCGTTGAGAAAGCGCGCCATGGGGCTGCTTTTTAAGGGGCCGATACCTGCCAGAATGTGGACTTTCTCCGTCACCCCAAGATCCACCAGACGACGCATGAACTGGCGGAAGATGTCCATATCAAAAATCATCTGGGTCTGGATGAAGTCGACCCCGGCTGCCATCTTCTTAGCGATTCGGAGCGGCCGAAAGGAAATGGGTTCCGAGAACGGGCTGCCCGCGCCGCCGATGAAGAGTTTGGGACCGCCCCCCTTGATCTCGTCACCGCACTGGAACTGGTTCTTGTCACGCATCTCCTGGAGCATGCGGATGAGCTGCATCGAGTCGATGTCCTGCACATTCTTGGCTCCTGGATGGTTGCCAAAGGACTGGTGGTCACCGGAAAGGCACAGGACGTTACGGATGCCGTGGATATATGCGCCCATCAGGTCGCTCTGCATTGCCAACCGGTTGCGGTCCCGACAGGTCATCTGAATGACCGGCTCAAGCCCGTGCTGGGCCATATAAATGCCAGTGGCGATGCTGCTGAGACGCACAATACCGGTCTGATTGTCGGTCACATTGGCTGCATCAACCACGCCTTTCAAAAGGTCGATCTTACGGTCGACGACGTTGGTATCCATATGTTTGGGTGGGCCCAGTTCGCCGGTGACGGCAAAGTGTCCTGCAGCCAGGACTTTTTCAAGATTACTCCCGGACTTGAGATCGGGCAGGGTGTCTACAGCAGTATCAGTAGCCATCTTCAGCAAATCCGTTTCAGTCTGCACCGAAGAAATCGTCTTCGTCGAAATCGTCTTCATCATCATAATCGTACGTGATTTCCTGCTCGACCTTGACCATCACGTCGTCCCCATTCAGCGTTGCCTCGTACAGGGCGACGGGTCGCTCTGCAGCACCTTTCATCTCGCCGCTTCTAAGATCCCACTGCCATAGATGCTTGGTGCAGGTCAGCAGACCGTCCTTCAGCAGGCCAGAATCGACTAGAGGTTCTGCAAGGTGAGGACAGGTCGGCGGAAACGCACGGATACAGTCACCCAGATTGGTAACGATGACATCGATGCCTGCCACACTGACCCGGTGCAGCTTGCCTTCAGGCAAGTCAGCGAGACTGCAGGCCCGGTGCCAAGTGTCATCAAGTTCGATGGCGTCAGAAGGCGTCTGCGGTGAGGCGGCCGGTTTCATAGGAGACTGCGGCAGCGCAACCTTAACGGTCGTCGCCCGCTCTCCCGCTTCGCGGGCGGCTTGCTGGCGAAGATCATCACCTACCACCACGCGGCGCATGCTGCCCCCTCGACTGGTTGACCAGTCCTTGGGAGGCTGGATATCCATTAGCGAGTCAGCAATCCCCTGACGGTCGAGAATGGTCCAGATCTTGGACCAGATACAGGGGATGCTGGGGTCTACTTCGCACATGCCTCCCTCGGAACCACCGCAGGGACCGTTCTGCAGTTGCTTTGGGCATCGGGTAATGGGGCATAGGCCGCCGGTGTATTCAAGAACACAGTTACCGCAGCCTACACAGCGCTCTTCCCAGACGCCCGGCTCCGTCGGCTGGCCCATAAAGTTGGTATCAAGACCGGGCAGGATCGGCGTGTCCATGTATTTTTCCGCCAGCGTCTGCACACCCACACCGCATGCCATCGACAAGACCGCATCATACTCTCCTATACTTTCCTCAAGCGGTGCGACAAACTCCTGGACACATTGCCGCTGCACTGTGACTTCTTCGACTTCGAGCTCTTGGCCTTCAGCGGCAGCCGCGGTTCGCAAAGTCGCTGCCATGGCACTGGATTCTTTCTTGCCGCCAGCAAAACAGACAGAAACGCAGGTGCCGCATCCCACAGTGAGCACTTTCTTTTTGCCTTTGAGCATCCGCTGGATATCTTTCAGCGGTTTTTGTTCTGCAACGATCATGCTGAGCCTCTCGCGATTTGGCGGTGATGGGGTTGGGCGATCATCGAAATTCTCTCTTTTTTGTGTTAACGGGATGTTGACGCTTGGGTGGGTGAGAAGGCCGCGCGCCGTAAGGGGCTAGGGCCGCAAATCCCGGTTCTTTTCGTCAGATCATCGAGTGCATTGGTGAGGCTGTCATGGTCGCCGGGAGTGAGGTGCATCATATGGACTCGGTCACGCTCCAGACCGCATCCGTCGAGCCAATCGGCAATTCGCTTGACCCGCTGGGTCACGTGCAGGTTGCCGGTATTGAAAAAGCACTCGCCTGGCTGGCAGCCTGCCACCATGACCGCGTCTGCTCCGCTTTCAAATGCGTGCATCAACTGAAGCGTATCAACACGACCTGAGCAGGGGACGTCGACCACCCGGGTTTGGACATTCGTTGAGATCTGCTCGCTCTTCGCGCCGCAAACCTCATGCGTGGTTTCCCGGCATTGGGGACAGGCAAATATCATGACCGACAAGGGGGCTTCTGCCGGGCTCGCCTCGGCGACTTCTTTGTTGCGTGTAGGAACAGATTCGGTATTCAACGTATGAATGGCGCCAATCACAGAGTCGTGAGTGCTGATATTCATTTCAATAGCGCCTGTTGGGCAGGCTGCTGCGCAGAGTCCGCAGCCGGTACACGTATCCGCATCAATTACCGCAGCACCTTGAATCCCACCAACGCCGGTTAATTCGTTATCAATTCGGGCGGCGCCGAAGGTACAAAACCTGACACAGTTAAGACAGGCGACGCAGACGGGCGCCTCGACAACAGCGATAGGTCTTTCGATAGGCTGAGTGGATTGCGGGGGCGGCAGATCAAGAACGACCTCTCCCGCGTGAGCGCGAGAGACGCAGACCGTGAGGAATTCCGATCGTTCGCTTTCACTAAGCGCAGTATCCCGATGGTCGACCTCACCGGAGAGATAGCGCGTACGGCAGGTGCCGCAGCGGCCATTGGAGCAGTCAAGAGGTACTTCGTAGCCATTTTCAAAAAGCACATGCAAAATGGTCCGGTTCGCCGGTACCTCGAAGATGTCTCCGGTGGAAGACACTCGGATGCTGAAAGTTGTGTTCTCGGAGGTGCTCATCAATACTTACTCGGGGTAGGGCGCTATTGTGAACGATACGATCCCTTCGGTAGAAGACCCAGTGTCGTTTTTTCGTAGGTTGGCGCAACAGTCAGAATACACGAGATCATCAGGGTTACTGTGGGACAAGGCCCAAGTAAGACGTTCTCGTTAAGACTGTACCGTGCTTTGCTGGATAGGCTAAAGCGACTCTGGAGAGTTGACTCCGATGAATAAAGTGATGACTCACGACTGGTACGAAACCAAGAAGCTGTCGGATGATCTATTTCTTGTCCGCGAGAAGTATGTAGCCAAATGGCTACGCTGCAATGTCTGGCTCATCAAGGGGCGTGACCGGAATCTCGTTATCGATTCCGGGATGGGACTATCGCCCCTAAAGCCCAACTTGCTGGCGCTCGGAGGATCGCCTTTGACCGCAGTGATGACACATTGCCACTTCGATCACATCGGCGGCCTGTGTGAATTTGATGACCGCTTGGGTCATCGAGCCTGCAGTGACAATTATCTTGATCCGATGACCTGCTTCAAAAAGACCGGCGGCGAAGCGTTTGTGCGGGCTGAAACGTTCAGTGCGCTGCCTTTTGAAGGATTTTCGTTCGAGTCCTATGAGGTGCGGCCGGCACCGCTCACTGGATATCTTGATGAGGGCGATGTATTGGATCTTGGGGATCGTTCTTTCCAAGTCTTTTCACTGCCTGGGCACTCACCTGATTCGATCGCACTGTGGGAAGAGGGCACGGGCACCCTCTTTAGCGGGGATACTCTTTACGATGGCGATCTTTACGACACGCTGTATCACTCTGATACCGATGCGTACCGCGAGAGCCTCGAAAGATTACGGGAGTTACCGATCCAGACGGTNCACGGTGGGCACTTTGGATCTTTCGGGAAAGAGCGGATGGATGAGCTAATTGACGGTTACCTCAAAGGGGAGGGTAGGCTGGTGGACCCTAAGGACTGGGTCAGTCAGCAGCTCCCATAACTGCCTAAATCAGCGGTTCGCTCTCAACGCATACCAGACGCCTAATAGGATAACCCCCGAGGCGGTGATAAAAATCGCTCCAAACTCCTCCCCAAGCAATATGGCGGCGAGGATCACGCCAGATACTGGTTGCAGGAACTGCAACAGCGCAATGCGCGCAATGCCGCCTTGTCCCAGCGCCCAGTACCAGAGTACATAGCCGACAATCGTCACTCCGACGGCGAGATAAGCAATCGAAAGCCAGATGCCCGTGGGAACGGCCAGTGGTGCGGTTCCCGGCTCAACGATAAACAGCAGCGGCCACAACACCAACGCATAAAGACCCACGCCGTAAAATGTGGTGCCCATTGCCGAATAGCCTTCGCGTTCGAGACGGCCGCCCGCGACGTAGCCTAAAGAGGCAAACACATTGGAGGCTAGCACCAGCAGATCTCCATGAACGCTCGCTTTGGTTGCCCCATCGTCATGACCAAAGATCAGTAGCGCTTCGCCCGCCATCGCTATCGTGCAGCCAATCCACCATGCGCTGTTGGGACGCTTTCGGTCCCAGGTCATCGCGATCAGTCCTGTGAAAACGGGGAGCCCTGCCAGGATCATGGATGCATGATTGGCCGAAGTGTGCAGGATGCCGAGCGTGAAAAGCATCGGGAAGGCCACGAAGCCGCAGAATCCGGATAAAACGAGAAGACGTCGCTGTGCCCTGTCAGCGGGCAGAGGAATCCGGAGCAGCATTGCCACCGGCAGTGCGATCAGCCCACCAATGACAGTTCGGAGGATAGCCACCATCATGGGCGAGAGACTGGATACCGCGATCTTGGCGGCAACCGGTGAGGCACCCCATAGCACCACGGCAATGAGGGCTGCCGCGANAATCTTCATCGAAGACTAATCAGTGTTTGCGCCAGCGAATCTTGTNNTGCCGTTCACGTTGAGTTTTNCCCGCCCGGAAACGCCCGAAGAANAAAAAGGCNCCCAGACCNATCACGATCAGGCCACCGAAGAATAATTCGTTCCAGCCCATCAGTTGCGGCTGCGCAGTTTTGCCAGCAGGCGCAGGATTTCAAGATAGAGCCAGATCAGCGTCACCATCAGACTGAACGCGCCGTACCACTCCAGATATTTNGGNGCACCCTGTTCGGCGGCNTCCTCGATGAAGTCAAANTCAAGCACCANNTTNAGNGCAGCAATGGCCACNACAAAAAGACTGAAACCGATACCAAACAGNCCGTTACTGTGAATGAAGCCGATACTGGAACCAAAAAANCCCATTACAAAACTGACGAGATATAACAGCGCNATCCCCCCCGTNGCCGCCACGATCATCAGTCGAAAGTTTTCAGTCGGTTTGATTAGACCGCTCTTGTAGGCAAGCAGCAATACGCCAAGCGTGCCGAATGTGAGGCCCATCGCTTGAATCACGATGCCCGGATACTGGGCTTCGAACATGGCAGAGATGCCACCGAGTGCAAGACCCTGCGCCAGTGCATAAAGAGGTGCGGTCACGCCTGCCCACTGTCGCTTGAAGATCGTGATGAATGCGAGTATCAGACCGCCAATGAGTCCGATCCAGAGAAATCCGCTGACGGCAGCTGGATCACCGGTACCGAAAAATATGTTCCAGGTAAATGACGCCGTGATCAGGCACAGAACAAGCAGGATACCGGTTTTATTGACGGTGCCTGCCAGTGTCATACGGCCAGATGCTTTCGTTTCGGCAAACGTGGCATCAGGCTTGAACACTTCTCCCCGGAACATGGGATTTCCTGAGCGGCCAAAGGTAGTCAGGGCGTTGTGTTTGGACATGGAAGACTCCTTGATTGATATAGTGATATTGTAGTCGCGGAGGCATGTTCCGAGGTGATGCCGCCCGGCAACAAAATTACTGCGTTACATGCGCTGACGCATGGAGAGCTGCTTTTGCAAGAAGTCCTGAGAACACCCGAAGAGCGCTTTGAGGCGCTACCCGATTTTGCGTATCCCCCCTGCTACCTTGATGACCTTAGNGGGTACGAAGGGCTGCGCTGTCACTATCTTGATGTCGGCCCGCCTGATGCCGAGGAAACCTTTCTGTGCCTGCATGGCGAACCTACTTGGGCTTTTCTTTTCCGCCGAATGATTCCGGTATTCCTGGAGNCTGGAACCCGAGTCATTGTGCCGGACTTCTTTGGCTTCGGGCGTTCGGATAAACCTACGGAGCAGGGCGTTTACACTTTTGAGTTTCATCGCAACATGCTGCTGGCGTTTCTGGATCGGTTGAAACTTACCGGGCTGACTCTGGTGGTGCAGGACTGGGGTGGCGTGCTGGGTTTGACGCTGCCAATGGAATCGCCGCACCGCGTTTCCCGCCTCCTTGTGATGAATACCCTGCTAGGGACCGGCGATCAGCCGCTTGGTGCAGGCTTTCTGGCCTGGCGCGAGTGGTGCCGGAACAATCCTGATATGTNGNCGGGCAAGCTTCTGGNCCGGGCTTGTCCACATCTTCATCAGGCCGAAATAGCTGCTTATGATGCCCCGTTTCCGGATNCCCANTACAAGGCAGGTGCCCGGGCNTTTCCGGANCTGGTGCCCGATCATCCGGAGGCNNCTGGCGCNGNNCTNTCGCGCGNTGCCCGNGCCTGGNTCTCNNAGGANTGGACTGGTGACAGCTTTATGGCAATCGGTATGACAGATCCCGTCATTACGCCAAGCGATATGCGGGCATTGCATACAGTGATCCTTGATTGCCCTGAACCTTACGAGGTGAATCAAGGCGGGCATTTTCTTCAGGAGTGGGGCGAAGAGGTGGCCCGCGCCGCATTGGCGCACTGGACGTAACCCAATACAGCTGACCCGGTCTTCAGTGTCTGATTCAAGAAGAATATTTCAGGTTTATGCCGGCAGCACGGAGCTGTCACCTTTTCATGAGTGCTACGCCAATAGCGCAACAGTGCTCCGCTCCGCCGCAGGCCGGTTGTTTGTACACGACAACGGTGAGGATCCGGGTAAAGCGTATTGGGCCCTTCGTCGTGAAGTTGCGCTCTTTGATGTTCCCGAACGACCAATTGAAGTCGATGGCCCTGATGCCGTGCTGTTTCTGGAGTTAATCTTTGCGCGTTCAGTGAAGGATCTTAAGATCGGTCGGGCGCGCTTTTTGGTTGCGTTCACACACGACGGCAGGCTGTTTGCTGATGGGATCCTGCTGCGGCTTGGGGCGACACGTTTTTGGTTTGTTCATCCGGATGGCGAGCTGGATACCTGGTTTCTGGCGCATCGTTTCGGGTTTGATGTGACCCTCACCGACCCGCAGTCGCGTGTCCTGCAACTGCAGGGACCGCGCTCGTTCGAGGTGATGCGCTTGGTCTCATCGGGAGCAATCACTGCCGACTTTGGCTACTTTCACTGCGGCGTTTTTGATCTTGATGGGCAGAAGTTGTTGATTTCCCGAACTGGCTGGACGGGTGAACTGGGGTATGAGATCTACACGCAGGGTGACGATACTGACTGTCCGCGCCTATGGAGTACTCTGATGAAAGCGGGCGCGCCCAGCGGAATGATCTTCGGCAGCATGCAATCGATGAACATCCGCAGGATTGAGGCAGGTATCTTGGACAGCGGTAGCGATTTTGATTCCTCCATGACGCCATCTGAGGCCGGTTTGGAAAAATTCGTGGACTTCAATAATGATGGATTCATTGGCCGGGAGGCGTTGTTGGCGCCGCCGCCTGGCAAGCGGCTTTTTGGGCTGCTCTGCCGAGAGCTGATACCGAGTGCGGGATGCGAGTTATTTGATAGTGATAAGCCGGTTGGCGTTGTGACGACAGGTGCCTATTCCCCTTACCTCAAAACGGCGCTGGGCTACGTCAGATTTTCAGCGGCCGGAGATTGGCCAACAAGAACACTTTCGCTGCATTGCGCCGACAAAGGTGAAGCACAGTGCGAGATTGTCGACCCGCCCTTCTATGATCGGGAAAAGAAGATACCGCGCACTATCGCATTGCCGTGATGATCAGATCTTTCGTCATCAGGCATCAATCGGCCGACATCAGAATAGGAGCGGTGAGATCCGAAAGAGATGCCCTTTGTTCGCCGGATGCATCGAAGTTTGCGGGATCAAGCCATGCTTCAAAAGCCGTTTGCAGCTTTGGCCATTCGAGATCGATCGTCGCATACCAGGCGGTATCCCGGTTCCGTCCTTTGGCAACCGTTGCCTGGCGGAATATTCCCTCATAGGATAGACCCAGTCTTAAGGCGGCGCGGCGCGAGCGTTTATTGAGCGCGTTGCACTTCCACTCGTAGCGTCGGTAGCCCAGTGCAAAGGCCTGTTTCATCATGAGGTACATGGCTTCGGTAGCTGCTGGTGTTCGCTGCAGTTGCGGCGAAAAATGGATGTGGCCAACCTCAATAGAGCCATTAGCCGGTGAAATACGCAGATAGCTCGTTACCCCCGCGGGACCTTCCTGGCGATCCATGACGGTAAAGAAAAGCGGATCGTTCTCGTTTGCGACTCCTTCCAGCCAGGTCGTCAGAGCCGACAGGGAGTCAAACGGTCCGTATGGCAGGTAGGCCCAGTCGATATTCTCGGCATCCTTTGCAAAGGCGTTGAATAGCGTTTCTGCGTGAGCCTTGGGGTCAAGAGGTGTCAGCGCGCAATATTGGCCTTCCATGGATGCCCTTTCGGGAAACGGGGGAGGGTTCCATCCGTCAACGGGACAACCAAGGTCAAGATCAGAAACAGTCATCAGATTAAATCAGGTATCAGATTAAAGTGAATGGCGAACAGGATAGTTCAGTCAGCGAGGCACAGGAGATCTTTGTGATGCCGTGATAGCATGCTGCGCACTTAGTTCCAGATCCGCTCGGCCGGACCCAGCAGTCTTCGTACTTGAGCGGCGTCAAAGCCGTAAGGATGAGACGGTGAGATCCGGTTTTCTGCGGCGTGGAACAGGCCACCCAGATCAGGATCACGGCTTAACGGCTCTCGCAGATCACAGCCGGCGATGAGAAGATCAGGCGGGGCGCCCATCGCCAGATTNACGATGGCNGCGCTAGCGATGTCGCCACACCAGGGGCCATCNATCCGCATCTTNATCCCTGCCTCCGCGCAAAGATCGCGAATCTGCNGGGCAATGCCCAGCCCACCNANCAANGCGGGCTTGATGCACATGCCATAGGCNGTGCCGTCAAGAATCGCACGTTTTGCGGTTTCAGCATCNCTGCTGGTCTCGCCATCCAGAAGTATTTGCGCATCGAAAGACCGACACAGATCCCGATTTTCTTCGTAAAACTGGCAGGGCTCCTCCCAAATGAGGCGGGCATCCTGAATCGCGTTAATTGCCTCTTCCGCCTGTTCAGGCGACCAGCCTCCGTTGGTATCAACCAACAGGATCTGGGATTTGGTCATGAGGTCAAGGGCGGTTCGGATGAGCCCTAATTCATGTGCAAGGCTATANACTCCCGCCTTGATCTGAATGACCTTTCGTTGTGATCCGGCCATCGCCATTCTCACGCGAACCCGCGCCGGATCTTCTTCAGAGATGGAGAAATAGTCCTCTATGCCGGTATCCCGTGCACCTCCCAGCACATCGGCAAACGTTGCGGCGCTTTGGCGTGCCAGAAGATCGTAATACGCGGTCTCTATTCCGAAAGTAATGCCATTCCAGGAAGCATCTCTTTCCTGAAGAGCGTTAATCAACTCCTTAATAGAAGTATGCGGCTCTCCAATGAGATCGGATAACAAGGGAAGGGTTTCTGAATAGCGCGCAAGACGCTCTTGGGGTTCCAGCGGCGGAGCGGGCACGATCTCACCAAGACCGCAGATACCGTCATCGGTATGCAGGCACAGGACCTTACCGAAGGTGGTTTCCTGAACCACATGCGACATTCTGTAAGGACCGTCCCGAAAAGGAATCTTGAGATCCCAAAGTTCAATTTTGTTAAGGCGCACAGGTCTGATGATAGGACTGCTTAAGAGGCCCGTCCCGGTGAACAAAGTAGGCAGGTCATTGGCTGGTCGAGGCCATGGTTTTATAGATCAGACGGGCAAAGTGCTGTTGCACCGGATCCCAGTAGGGAGAGAGCACTCCTCCATTGAAGCCATCAGAGAGGCGGCCACGCTGCATACGCTCGAGAATGCCGATGTCTTCAAGATTAAGGTCATGCCAATTCTTGATGACGGTATCTCGAGCTGCCCGGAACTGCTCACCATCAGCTCCTTCACCCACAAAGTAGAGACTGATCGTTTCCCTGCTGGACTGGGCACTGATGGGTGTCGTGACCAGGGTCGCCAGTTGGTCAGGAAAGATTTCGAAGGCGAAATTCGGAAAGAGCACGAACCAGTCACCGCGGTTTTTCTTGTTTTCTGGCAGGCCCGGGAAGTAAGGCAGGCCTTCACCGCGGGCAGGGTCGGTCCGTTGGAAGGTATAGCCGCACAGCAGGATGTGATCTTCAAAGGTGGGTGCATCCCGTTCAGCCATAGTGACAAAAGAGTGCAGCCAGGGATGGCAGGAGAAAACATGATACGGCTCAATGAAGTTCTCAACCGCAAGTTTCCAGTTGGCTTCGATATCAAAACTTAAGTTGCCGCCGAGCCGAAGCGAGTCCAGGTCGTAATCAGCGATTTTTTCAAGCACCGGGGCGATGTACGACGAAAACGGACCCGCGTCTCCCGAGATATTGACGAATACCCAGTCGTGCCAGGTATGACAGGCAATCTCAATGAGCGTGTTGTTTGTGCACGCAGCGGGGTTCGTGTCGTGCTGATCCCCACCAAAAAAATGAGGTCGGGCGAGGAGTTTGCCCTTTAGGCTGTAGCTCCAGGAGTGATTCGGACACACGATGTTGCGGCANTCGGATCTCGGCTCTTCAATCAGGACCGCACCGCGGTGGATACAGACGTTNTGGAAGGCGCGGATGACGCCGTCGNTATCTTTGGTCAGCANCAGCGACTGGCCGGCAACTTCGACCGGACGAACAGATCCTGGCTCAGCTAAAAGATGCGCAAACTCAGCAAAGACCCAGTGGTGCTTAAACACGCAATCTCTTTCTGCTGCAAAGAAGTCGGGATTCACATAAGCGACATTAGGAAGGGCAGATCCTTCTGCGGTGGGTGCACTGAGGCGTTGCCACAACTCTTGATCAAGCCATTGATTGCCACTCATCAACTTATCCTAACAGCAGAACTGTCTTGGGATATTCGTGCACCGTCCTCAAATTGTCCATCAAATTTACCCGATCGTCCGGGCCGCCTTAAAGCCCTCAAGCACCGCCTCCTCAACGGTCCGGGGGGCTAACGCGTCACCGATGGTTTTGATCTGAAGAGGCTGCGTACCCAAAGTCTTTAGCTGACTGATCCAATTACACTCATTGTTCGACCGAGGTGGATAGCAGCTGACAACCGCGTCTACATCTTCACAAGTAATCGCTTCGCCATTGATGGTGTGCTGAAAAAATGCAGTCTGGTCTTCGGCCCCAAAAAAACGTGCATAGCAGGTCAATTCAACTTTGAGACTTTCAAGTTCGCCAAACCATTGATCCCGCACAATCGCAGGTATGGANTCGCCGCAAGTGCTTGCNCCTGAGAAAAGCCTGACCTTATAACCACTNAATGCAAGCATGTGNGCAACGCCCATCCCGGACCAATCTGAACTCCAGTCGGCAATCACCACATTCTGACCTGTGGGTTTTTCACCAGCGATGACTGACCATGCGCTTAGAAACTGTGTGTCGATGATCTCAACTTCAGGCAGACGGGGGACAGCACCTGTACTNATGATCACGGCATCTGGCCCNATAGNGTGAAATGCCTCGGTGGTCGCTGAAGACGATAAGCAGACTCGTACAGAACTACGATCAAGTTCGCTCATCAGGTTGGTGGTAACACCGCCAAATTCAGATCGACCGGGTAGTCTTTCAGCCAAATTGACTTGACCACCCAGTTTGGGTTGCTTTTCAAAAAGGATGACTTCATGCCCCTGGTCAGNGGCCGTGATAGCCGCTTTCATACCNCCTGGGCCNCCACCAATCACCCACACCAATCGTTTGGGTTGCGTTGATCGGGGTCGGAATTCAAGTTCCCGNCCGNTAACCGGATTCTGTATGCANGAGATGGCATGGTGGGTNAGGCGATGCCCGACACAGGCTTGGTTGCAACCAATGCATGCTCGGATATCGTCGCTTCGGTTCGCCGCTGCTTTATTAGGAAATTCGGGATCAGCGATCAAGGCCCGAACCATACCGATCATGTCCGCTTTGCCTTCGCTTAATATCTGTGACGCAGCTTGGGCCTGGTTGATACGGCCTGCAACCAGCACGGGCTTGGTCACTACAGATCTCAGTTGTGCTGCATCATTGGCGACGAAAGCTGGCGGTACCGCCATGGGAGGAAATACATGGATCCAGCCATCGGGTGAGGCGGATGAGCCTGAGATTACGCTGAAATAATCCAGGTGCCCCTCATGCTCTAGGGCTTGGCAGACTTTGATCGCCTCTCCTGCTTCCATACCGAATTGAGTTTTCTCATCAAGCGTGATTCGAATGCCGAGTGTTTTTGAACTCCCAATAGCCTGACGGGTCCTTGCGATAGACTCCGATAAAAACCGCATACGGTTTTCTAAACTGCCACCAAACTCGTCATCACGGCGATTGGTGATGGGATTAAGGAACTGTCCGATCAGGTATCCCTGGCTGGCAAGAATTTCAATGCCGTCGAGTCCGGCTTCAGCGAGACGCGCGGCCGCTGTCGCGTAACTTTCAATGACTTCCCAGACCATGTCGTTGGACATCGGGATGGGTACGACCCGATAGCGATCGTCCGGCGTATCCGATGCCGAAAAAACTAAGGGTCGGGACCCATCATGACTGTAACGAACGGATCGACCGGCATGGAACAACTGCCCAAAAACGGCCGTACCATGCCCACGACAGGCGCGGGCTAACTCTGTCATGCCCGGGATAATGTCATCACGCCCGGCATTGAGGTAAGCCGACTCAAAAGCAAAGCTTGGATGGAAGGCCATGCCTTCCAGGATAATCAGCCCCGCTCCTCCTCTTGCTCGGGCTTCATGGTAGGCGATGAGTTGATCGCTGACGAGACCGTTGACTCCCAGTGTTGTCCCATGCGGAGGGTTAAAGATCCTGTTTCTTATCTCGGATGGGCCGAGACTGATTGGCTCAAAAAGGTTTTCGTACATAGGTAATGGCTGAAGGGGTCAGGTCGGCCGATGATTAGGACTGTGTGTCAACCGAACCGAATCAAGTGCTTGCGGGTATCGCATAATTGAAGGTACAAGTGTACAATTTATTTTATGAAACAAACAAGTGTACCAATTGAAAAGTTCCCTGAGGTAGGGCGCTTATTGCAGTATCTGGCCGAGTCGTTATCCAGTCTCACGCCAGAACTACAGAAAACCGCGGCCTATGTTCTGGAGAATCCCAACGAGATTGGCGTCAGTTCGATCCGAGAGATCGCCGCTAAGGCTAGGGTTAAACCAAACTCGCTAGTTCGGATGGCGCGCAGGATTGGTTTTGAGGGATATGAAGATTTTCGACAGCCGTTTCGGGAACAGATCCGTCATGGTGATTATGACTATCGTGAGCAGGCGAAATGGCTGCAGTCCCTCATTTCCGGGGGTGTGCCCGATAACATTTTTGCAGAGGGCGCTGCGGCGACTATCGCCAACATGGAAAAACTCTACGCCCTAAACAAGTCAGTCGATCTAAAGGCTGCCGCGGATCAAATTGTGAACGCGCGCAAGACTTATGTACTCGGTGTGGGCCTGGTCAATGCCGCGGCTGAAAACTTTGCTTATCTCGCTAACATGGCAATTGATAACGTTGTTTCGATACCCCAGGAAGGCTCTGTACCGGTCGATGGATTGGTTCACGCCGATAGTCGAGATGTATTGCTCGCCATGACTTTCAAGCCTTACCGCCGTGAAGTCGTGGAGGCAGTAAAGGTGGCACGTACACAGGGAGTAAGGATTATTGCCGTATCAGATAGCCCAGCGTCACCCATTTTTGAGGGCGCTGCTTATCAATTTCAAATATCTGTTGATACACCCTTAATGTTTATATCGACTGTCGCGCTTTCTGCCTTGCTGGAATCATTGATGGCATTTGTAATTGCAGATCTCGACGAGTCGGTTATTGCCAGTATTGAGCGTTTTCACCAGCGTAGGTATGACCTTGGTATTTACTTGGAGGAAAACACCTGAGGTTATGAGCGATTCGCCGATACAAGAGCATGAGGTTGTCCATGCCCTGGATGCGGCCTATTACACCAGCGAGGCGCTTTACCAGAAGGAGTGCAGCGGCCTTTTTGCCCGTACCTGGCAGTACGCCGGCCACGTTTCCCAGGTTGCGAAGCCTGGAGACTACTTCAGTTTTGATATTGCGGGCCAGAGCCTATTTTGTATCCGCGACAGCAACAACGTGCTTCATACCTTTTATAACGTTTGCCAGCACCGCGCGCATCAGCTGGTCTCAGGACAGGGTGAAGGCAAGAAAACGCTGGCCTGCCCTTACCATGCCTGGATCTATCGTCTTGACGGCCATCTGCTGCGCGGACCAAACACAGGGGTCGTACCGGAAAGTGTGCGAGAGAGTATTTGCCTGACGCCTGTTCGCACGCAGGAATTCTGCGGCTTCATCTTTGTCAATCTTGATGACAATGCGGATCCGATGGAGGAGTGGTTTCCGGGTGTTGAGGCAGAACTGCGGGAGTTTGTTCCGCAGATTGACGATCTGACGCCGCTTGAGACCATCCAGGTTCAGGAGCAGTGTAACTGGAAAGTGTCAGTCGAGAACTATTCGGAGTGTTATCACTGCCGAATCAATCATCGCACCTTCTCGACTGGGGTGGTCAAGCCGGACACCTATGACATTCAGCCGCAGGGATATTGTCTTCGCCACACCACCGAGTGCCAGAACCTCGAGAAGATGACCTACCCAATTGATCTGGGTGCCAACGAGCATGCCGGGGACTACTCATCATGGTATCTGTGGCCCACATTTTCCTTTCAGGTGTATCCCGGAAATGTACTCAATACCTATCATTGGCAACCGACCGCGGTCGACGCCGTGACCATTGTCCGAGGGTGGTTTACCGCTGATGGTATCAGTCCGGAGGTCATCCATGACCTCGCTATCCAGGATCGGGAAACCACCGTTGAAGAGGATATTCATCTTGTGGAATCCCAGCAGCGCGGATTCAATAATCGTGGTTATCGGCCGGGACCCCTGGTCGTCGATCCCAATGGGGGCGTTAATTCAGAACATTCGATCAAAGCGTTGCAGCAATGGATGCGTCAGGCAGTGACATCACCCTAAGGAGTTGAATATGAGCAACTACACCAAGCCCGCTCATTGGGCAGAGCCCAAAAACAAACTATTTCCCTGCCA
>PAUU01000008.1 GCA_002713825.1 Acidiferrobacteraceae bacterium
GCTTCAGAAGTTCGGCCAGGCGCTCAATAGTTATGACCTGACGGGCGGAAGCGCCGTGGTCACCGAAGACTTCGTGTGGAGTTACTATGAGGGGCCCGATGCCCCCGACGGTCGATTGCTTCACGGGTTTGAGGCGGCATGTCGCATGGTGGCCGAAAGGACGGCGCGACTCGAAGCCCCGATTGAGTGGAACGAATCTGAGGAACACTTTTGCGGGGATAAAGTGTTGTGCACCTCTCGGGCGACCGGTTGTTTTCACGATACCGGGCCATTTGATGTGCGCCTGATCGACATTTTTTCATTCCGGGGTGATCGGATTTGCTCCAAAGACACCTACTGGAAAATCATCACGACTTGACACTGGGATCGCTTTACAAGTTTTCTGGATAACTTTCAGCGGCGATTAACCAGCTTTTTTCCATTCGATGGCCGATACTCCAAAGAAGCGGTTTGACTACANCATCGTGGGAGCGGGAGCGGCCGGCTGCGTTCTGGCGAATCGCCTTTCAGCGGATCCCAATAGTTCGGTTCTGCTTCTGGAAGCCGGGTCCCTCAGCAATCATTGGCGCTTGCGGATGCCTATGGCTGCGATGGACCGGCTGAGTCAGTCGGACAAATTCTGCTGGAAAAACTGGTCCGAACCTGAGGCACAACTCGATGGGCGCCAGATCTATGTCCCCAGCGGGAAGGTTGTCGGGGGATCCTCGAGCATCAACGGTATGGTGCACATCAGGGGGAATCCAGCAGAATTCGACAGGTGGGCCGAACAGGGTTGTGATGGCTGGAGNTATCAGGAAGTTCTTCCTTATTTCAGAAAATCTGAAACCTATCACGGGCCACCCAGCGCCCTTCGGGGCAGCGACGGGCCACTCAGTGTTTTCAAAACGACGCCCGTCAATCCGTTAGATGTTGCATTTATAGAATCCGGAGTAGAAGCGGGATTTGGATTGTCAGAAGATTTCAATGGCGTTTCCCAGGAAGGTTTCGGCTCTTACGATCATAGTATCGATAGTGGTGAGCGAGTCAGCGCCGCAACAGCCTATCTCTATCCCGCACAAGGCCGATCTAATCTCACGGTCATATCAAAAGCGAGAGCGCAGAAGATCCGGATTGAAGCTGGACGAGCGGTCGCGGTGGACTATCAGGAAAACTTTCAAAGCCACCGGGCTTTTGCGGACGCTGAAGTAATCATATCTGCGGGCGCAATCTGGACCCCTCATCTGCTGCAGAGGTCAGGTGTTGGTCATGCTGACAGACTGCGCGAGGCCGAAGTGGAGTCCAATCATCATCTACCGGCCGTCGGCCATGGTCTTCAGAATCATATTGATGTTGTGCTCCAATACGCGTGTAAGGAGCCAGTCAGTATTCTTAAGATGACGAAACCGTGGAACCAGATTGCGCAAGGACTACGTTGGTTTCAGGGAGGCCGCGGTTATTACGGCACTTGCCCTTTCGTCGCAGGCGCCCTGTTTAAGAGCAGTGATGCCCAGCCGTATCCTGATGTTCAGGTCATCTTCACTCCTTGCGCGACAGAGCCGGTCAGCCAGAAACCGAGGCGCTATCATGGTTTTCAAGCACATATCGGGCTTCAGAAATATTCAACGAAGGGTCGAGTGCAGTTAAAGAGTTCGGATCCGAGCGTTGCCCCAGAAATTCGCTTCAACCTTTTCGAGGAACCAGACGATCAACAACGCTTGGTCTACGCGATCCGGCATATGGAGGAGGTGTTCCGCCAATCTGCGTTTAAAGCGTTTTGTGGGGAGAGATTGTTCCCGGGGCCTGATGTCCAGTCAGATGATGATCTCAAGGCGTGGTTGACGGTTTCCGCCGGGTGCGCTCACCACTCCTCAGCAAGTTGTCCAATGGGATCCCCTGACAAAGAGAGCAGTGTTGTAGATCCTGAATGCAGAGTCATTGGGCTCGAAGGCTTGCGCGTCGTTGATGCCTCAGTTATGCCAGCGATCGTCAACAGCAATACCCACGCAACTGTCGTGATGATCGCCGAAAAAGCCGCAGACATGATCATGGGGCGAGAGCCTTAAGCGGCTGCGGACTTCAGCCAGCCAAAATAAATGGCCCAGGTCATCAGTTCTCGAAGGGTTAGGAAGGCCTCTTCACGGCGCTGACCTCAAGCCGCCCGCCCTCTGGGTCATGAAAAAACACCTGGATGAGGTCGATCTCGGCCACTTCGTAAATCTCATATTGGATTTTTCTCGAATCCAGTTCTCGGATGACCCCTTCTATGTCGTCTGTACGAAAGGCAATATGATCTAGATGCTGGCGTGTTCCTCTCGCACCCGCTGAGGTGGTCGACAGATGGACGACAGGGTGTCCTGACCCGTCGTAGAGCCATTCCCCCGGTGGGCCAGAGAAAGAGGGGCGGTACCCAGGCGTGAGCTGCAATATGTCCTGATAGAACTGGCTCATATTTTCGAGGTCTGCCACATAGACATTGACGTGGTCGAGATTCATGCCACAAGCGCAACTTGGGTCAGCGGGCTCATTAGGCGATAGTATCACTGCGCAGGAAAAGCCAAGAACGGCGGAAATTTTGATCCGGGACAGCGCTACCGGTTTCTTGCTAACCCGGCATTGCCCAGCAAAATATAATCAGAGCAACTGTAACTCCCCAGGCCTTTTGCAGACATGACTGAGCATAATTTTGCAGTCTATAACGCGTTTTCCAGCTCGCCTTTTGGGGGTTGTGCGGCGGGAATCGTGGATCAGGCGGCCGATCTCAAAGACAGCGAGATGCTGAAGATCGCCCGGGAGGTGGGCGCGCCCGCTACCTGCTTTATCACAGCAAATTCGGGAAAAATTATCAGGACCCGGTTTTTTTCTCCACTAACAGAGTATCCCATGTGCGGTCATGCGGCCATTGCTCTTGGCGCCTGGCTTCGGGACAACCAATTCGTGGCGTTCGATGAGTCGCGTATCGCGAGTATCCGATTGAAGACGCCGCATGCCTTTGCTGACATTAAGGTCCAACAGAGCAGCGACGAAGATCTCGAGGTATTTTTGACCTTACCGCCAGCAGAGTTCACGCCGGCGTCTGTAAGCGATGATGAGATCGCGTCCGTTTTGGACATCGATCCCCGCAAACTCGACAGCGATCTTGAGAGGGCATTAACGGTCACAGATTTCCGGACTTTGTTGGTACCGATGAAGCATCTGTTAGACCTGAAGTCAATCGTGCCGGACGCGAATAAGATCCGTGCATTTTGTAGCCAAACGAAGTTAGACACGATCTTTGTCTTTGCGCCAGGCCAAGGGGATTGGTCAAACGTAATTCGATGTCGGGAATTTTGCCCCGCTATTGGATCTTTAGAGTCAGCCGCATCAGGAACCACAAATCGCTCAGTCAGTTGTTTTCTTTATCAAAGTGGCCGGCTTGCTTCCACGAACGAAGGGAGTCTGACGTTCTCGATTTCGCAGGGAGTGGAGATAGCTCGCCCGAGTCACATAACCAGCGTTGTTTCAATCTCGGCCGGCAATGTGTCTGGGGTCGATGTTGGTGGCCGAGTGACCCAGGTGGTGAATGGAAGCTTCCTCAGCCCCTTCTGATTGAGCGAATACCCTAGAGTTCAAGGTGAAGCTTCCGAATCCGTGGTCTCACACGAATGAACATTGAGCGAATTCACGTCTGGGACTGCGTCGCAAGGTTCAAGCAAGGGGTCTACACAAACTCGCGATGCCAAAAAAGTACCACCCGCAGCCGGGTCTTTCAGATTCTTGGTACGGGGGGCTGGAAGGGGTTTGGGGAAGTCGTCTTTCCCTTCGCATTGGCGCCATACCTTGAAGAGGAGTTAATTCAGGCAGAGGGGATCTTTTTTTCTGAGCTTATCGGGAAAAATGTCGACCATCTTATGGGTAGGGCAGAAGCGTTTCGAACTCAAGAGGCGCATTGGTCGAGTGTGGCTTTCGCGTTTGAAACAGCCTGGTACGATCTGCAGGGAAAGCAGCAAAACGCGACGATCTCCTCAATACTCCACGGTAAACGCAGCCACCGTGTGACTCCTTATATCTCGATATCAGTATCTGACCAACGGGAACTTCGAGAGCAGCTTAGGGCGAAGACGAAGTACGAAAAGATAATACAGCTGAAACTGACCAATCAGTCTTGGGCTGATGATTTGGCGTGGATTCATCAGATTCTCGATCATCACCCGCCAGTTGAGTTGCTGCTGGCCGACGCTAACGGAAAGTGGTCTGTCAGTGAGGCTTGCGGGATGATCTCACGTTTTCAGGACCCGAGGATAATCTGGGAGGAGCCCTGCGCAACGTATTCGGAAAATGCCCAAGTTGAACAGATGACGCGTCAGAGGGTCATGGCAGATCAGTGCGTGGGAAGTATGGGGATTGCCGAGCAAGCGGTTAGGGAGAAGGCAGTCAGTGCGATTACGATAAAGCCGGCTTACTTGGGCGGGTTGAGTACTTCGCGGTATCTTTTGGATCGCTGTGCCGAGCGTGGTGTCAGGGTGCGTGTTGATGGACCGTGGTGTGGAGGCATAGGAGCCGCTGCGGTATTGCATCTTGCGGCAGGTGTTGAGTCAGAGTTGTTGATTGCATCCTGTAATTTGCAGGCGCCGTTGGAGACCTTGGCAATGCCGGGAGGAGTGGTTGAATTCCCAGATGGCAAACTTTCCCCTCCAGAGGGACCGGGGCTTGGCCTCAAGGACGAGTCTCTTGACGAAAGGTTTGGCGTACCGCAAGCCATATACTCAACATGATCAGCGCTAGTGGAGAGGGGATTGGCGAAAAGTGATTGAGCACCCCATCAGTTGACTAACTCAGTAAACGGAATCGAGCAGACATGAGATTTAAGAATCAGATCGCACTGGTTACAGGCGGAGGCGGAGGAATTGGATCAGCGACGGTGGAGCGCCTTGCTTCCGAGGGCGCGACGGTCTACCTGATGGATAAAGACCCGGACCATGTCAGCCAGACTCGGGATGCTCTCAATGCCAAAGGACTATCCGTAAAGCAGTTCGTTGGCGATGTAACGGATTTAGCAGATCTCGAGAGTGTGTACGGACAAGTATTGACAGAAAACGGCGGTGTTGACATTGTTATCAATGTCGCAGGAGGGAGCCGCGCTGGATATGTCACCGTACTTGCACCAGACGACTGGGATGAACTTTATGCCTTGAATCTCAAGAGCACGATCAATAGTTGCCGGCTAGGCGTCGAGCAGATGATGGAAAAAGGCAAAGGGAGCATTGTCAATATGTCCTCGATTTCCGGATTGCGGGGCGACCCTGGATGGGCGGCCTACAACGCGCAAAAGGCGGCAATCATCAACTTTACGGAATGCCTTGCCTGGGAGGTCGGCACGCTTGGGATCCGTGTGAATGCAGTGTGTCCGGGGCCGATTGCTTCCAAGCGAATGATTAGCACGCTACCGGCCGATGGCGGCTTTCAGGACGCTTATGACCAGGCGTGCGCTATCGGACGCATGGGTCAGCCAGAGGAAGTTGCATCAAGTATTGCGTTTCTGGCATCCGACGATGCCTCGTTCGTGGCTGGAGCCCACCTTGTCGTGGATGGCGGCCTGACTGCGCGTACGGGCCAGCCAATCGTTCCTCCGACAGGCGAAAATTAGACGCAAGGGGTCAATTCCTGGAAGCCATGAGTCCCGCTCCCTATCGCGATCGCGCTGTCGGCACGCGTCATATGGTGTCTTCAGGGCATCACCTCGCCACCACGACGGCATTTCAAATACTGGAAGCCGGCGGTAATGCGATTGATGCGGGAGTGGCGGGGAGTCTGGTGCTGAGCGTCGTGCAAAGCGACTTCGTGGGCTTCGGGGGTGTGGCGCCTATCATGATCAAGCTCGCGAATGGTGATCCGGTGGTGACGATCACCGGGCTGGGCGCATGGCCGAAACGTGCCTCTCTGGAGAACCTGAATCAGGAGCGCCAAGGCGCCATTCCCGAGGGATTGCTGAGAACTGTCGTGCCCGCGGCGCCAGATGCCTGGCTGACTTCTTTACGCCGTTGGGGCTCGATGTCATTTTCAGAAGTCAGTCGAGCGGCAATCCGGTTTGCGAAGGAAGGCTTTCCGGTTTCGGATTTTCTCAGCGCAATGCTGTCAAATTATGAAGATGATATTCGGCGTTGGCCGGAGAACGACCGAATTTATTTTTCGCAGGGAAGAGCGCCAAGGCCGGGCGAGTTTTTGCGCCAGGAAGATCTGGGTCGGACGATCCAGTACATGGTCGATCAAGAAGACGCTGCCATCAATTCCGGTCGGGAGCAGGCGTTGTTAGCCGCAAGAGAGGCCTTTTATCGTGGAGATATCGCAGCCACGATGACGAAATACCACCGTGATAATAGCGGATGGTTGCGAGAAGATGATTTGGCAGGGTTCGCAGTCGAGGTATTACCGGCGGTGGTCTCCGCTTATAAAGACGTTGAGGTTTATACCTGCGGCCCCTGGAGTCAGGGGCCTGTTCTGGCGCAATCGCTACGACTGGTTGATGGGCTTGGTATTGACGGCTATCCCCATAATTCGTCGGACTATATTCACTTATTGGCGGAGGCGCTCAAACTTAGTTTCAGCGACAGGCATCACTATGTGGGCGATCCCAATTTCGTCGATGTGCCCATCGAGCAACTTCTTTCAGAGGATTATCTTTGCGCCCGCAGAAAACTCATCGCGCTTGAGAAGGCAATTCCGGGTATGCCGCCTCCAGGCGCTATCTCAGGCTATGGAGCGCATACCGTTGTTCCAGTCGACGCGTCACAGGGAAAATTCAGGGACTCGACGCAGATCGACACCTCATATATCTGTGTCGTTGATGAAGCNGGAAATATTTTTTCGTCGACTCCGAGTGATGCCATGGCGAGTTCGCCGATTATTCCGGGATTGGGATTTGCGCCATCTTCAAGGGGGAGTCAGTCTTGGACAGACCCGACTGTTCCCTCAGTCATGGCTCCCGGCAAGAGGCCGAGGCTGACGCCAAATCCGGCGATCGCGGCTAAAGGGGACGGGCTGTGGCTGCCATTTGGCTCCCCCGGGAATGATGTGCAGCCGCAAGCGATGCTCCAGTTCTTGCTCAACACATTTGTTTTCGATCATCGACTGCTTGAGGCGATAGAACAACCACGGTTTGCGACTTTCAGTTTTCCTCGTTCATCGGAGCCGCACCCTTACTCACCCAACTTGCTTCAGCTAGAAGGCCGTATCCCGGAGGCAATAGGGTCAGAGTTAACGAGGCGTGGTCACGACGTCGCGTTCTGGCCTGATTGGGATTGGCATGCAGGCGCAGTGTGCGCCATCCTCTACGATTCAAAGGCGGGGGTTTTAGAAGGTGCGGCAGATCCGCGCCGATCCGGCTCTTCACTTGGTTGGTAGGAGAGCGTCTCTTAGATAAGTGAGCGCTGATTTAGAATGCCGACCTTCTGAGACGTCACGCAAGTGTGCTTCAGATTGGTACCGAGGGTCGGATTCGAACCGACACTCCATTGCTGGAACCAGATTTTGAGTCTGGCGCGTCTACCAGTTTCGCCACCCCGGCATTTAGGTCAGGACCGACGAAAACAATCCTCATGAAAATTTTAGGATTTGGCCTGACGATCTTTTCTACAGTTGATTTTAACATTGTGGAGGGTGGCCAGTGGCTGGTTTCGTTGTGAAAGGAGGTCTGATACTTTGAGGTTGTTCGTGGCAGTCAATATTCCGGAGTCGGTGAAGGATCAGCTCCTGGGTTGGCGATTGGCTTTGAGAGGTGCACGTTGGGTCGAGCCTGATCAGATGCACGTGACGCTCGCGTTTCTGGGCGAGCAACCGATGAATGTTTATCACGAGGTCTGTGATTCGCTCGAGGATCTTGAGTTTGCCCCGTTTGAGTTGAGATTTCAGAGCGCTGATTTCTTTGGAAGTAAAAGTACACCCCGGACGCTTTGGGCAGATGTGCGCTCAAGTCCTGAGTTGACCACGCTGCAAAAAAAGGTCTCGAAACATTGCCGAGCGCTCGGAATCAAGATCGAGTCGCGCAGATTTCGTCCGCACCTTACTTTGGCACGTTTAAAAAGCNCATCTTTCGTAGACCTTGCGCGTTCACTCGAGGCGCTTTATGTGGCGCAAACCGATCCGTTCTGGATAGATTCGTTTCAGCTCTTTTCAAGCAAATTGCATCCGGATGGAGCGGTTTACCGCGTCGAACGTCATTTTTCTCAAGGGAGGTTCATCTAGTGAGCCTCCGAAGCCAGCAAGATGCCTTCGCACGCAACCACAAAGAAAAGAGGCTTTATGCGCGAATCCCAAACTTGCCGATCGTCAGAGACGCTGCGCCCCATTCGCCTGGCGTTCAATGACCTTAAGTGCTGGCTAGCGAAGTGTTGGTGGTGGAGCAGACCGATTGGTGCGTCGGAACTGTCGACAACCGACCAAAACCAAACTGAACTCAATTTGGTTTGAGCGCCTTCTCCAATGTCGACCGATTGCTGGCGATTACTTCCAGTGCACCGGCAGAAAGAATCAGCGCGGTACCCACAATCTGGGGCCAGCCAAACGGCTCATCGGTTAGCAAGGCCGCGCTGATTACGCCAACCACCAGCTCTGAGAGGATCAGGATGCCGAAAACACCGGTACCGATTTTTGACGGTGACCAAAAAATAATTGCTGTCGTCGGTAAAACAAAAAACAAAGAGATGCCCAGAAGCAGAGGAAGGCTGGACATGACATTCTGGAGCNACGGCAGTGTGCCAAGCGCGTCAGCAAGTAGCGGATATTGTG
This sequence comes from Acidiferrobacteraceae bacterium, assembly GCA_002713825.1. Taxonomy (GTDB): domain Bacteria; phylum Pseudomonadota; class Gammaproteobacteria; order Arenicellales; family UBA868; genus UBA868. The sequence continues at coordinate 8,740 of PAUU01000008.1, forward strand.
CGACTGTTGCAAATAAGCCGAAGACGATGACCATGAAGAGCAGGGGAAAGATTCCCTTGGGCTGCTCGATCTCCGTACGGGCAGCGCCCGCGGTAATGAGGATCCCCGCGATCAGACCAAACCAATCGCCTAAATGAATCGGCAGAGGAATGCCGACTTCCAATCCCACAGCAACCCAGACACCGGCCAGTGCCAGAGTTACGGTCACCACGNGCGACCATTTCAGTCGACGCTTTAAAAAGACAACCTCAATCAGACTGGCCCAAAGGGGAGCGAGATAGAAGAAGACCAGCGCCCGAATCACTTCTGTCACTAGGAAGGAGTTGGCGTAAAAGATGGCGCCACTTCCCAACAGCAAACCGCAGAGCCAGTGCTGTAAGCCAATCTGCTGCCCCCTATAAAGGCGCCATATCGCCACCGGAGCTAGGACGATAAACGAGATCAGATATTGCGCTACGGTGCCCCATCCTCCCGTCATGCCCAAATCAAGGAGTAGTCGCTGAGGGAGCCAATAAAGACCCCAGGCNCCAGCTGAGACAAAAACAACAATACAGATGCCGACGTAGGATGTTTGGCGCATGGAAACGAGAATCGTGACGTCAGGATTTAGTCAAACGGCTGATTAGTCTGAGAAAAAGCCGGGCGATGATTCTAATCCGAGGAGGATACGGTGTTTGCTATTGTCTATTGACCAGCATGCAGGATGAGCGCCTTTCAACAGTGGAGATCAATGCAGGTGATCTCGTTGCGTGAGCCGAGGCGCATTGCGGGGCCCCAGGTACCGGTACCGGGCGAGACATAGAGATGGCAGTCGTCCCGGGTATGCAGCCCACGGATGATCTTGAACTGTTGGCGCACTAGCCAGTTGAAGGGGAAGATTTGGCCGTTATGAGTGTGTCCACAGAGCATCAGATCAACTCCCGCGTCGACCGCTGCCTCCCATCCCAGTGGCCGGTGATAAAGGAGTATTTTGAAGTGTTCACGTGCTAGTTCAATTTTGGCGAGCTCGTGTTTGACCTGGTGTCGATCTTCGGCGTCGTCGATCCCGATCAATTGCAGCTCTTCGAAACTTACCGCCTGGGTTCGCAAAAGTATGCAACCGGCGTCTTCCAGCATGGGGATGACCCATTCAAGTCCGGCGTAGCGCTCATGGTTGCCGATCGAAAAATAGATCGGCGCATTTAAGGTTTTAAGCGACGCGATATCTTTTGGTCCCACCCGTTTCGCGTCCAGAAAGTCTCCTGTGATGAGCACGAAGTCCGGGTTCTTGCTATTAATGGCCTTCACTACTCGCTCGAGAAACCTGGCGGACCGGGATCCGATATGCACGTCACTGATCTGGACAAGACGGATGTTGCGGGTAAACCGGGGGGGGCTAAAACGAAGTTCTTTACAGTGCAGGCGCTGGGCAGTTGCGAAAGCAACAATAACCATGCTGATTCCGATTGCAAGAATGACGAGGGCAGCCCATCGATCATTCAGCAGGAGACCGAGTCTTAAACCCTCGTAGAGCAGGCAGGGCGTCAAGAACACAAATCCAATGCCCATCCAGTTGTAGAGAGCGACTTCCAGTGTACGGCTGGAGCTTCTAAAGGAGAGCCACAGGATCGCGATGACGGCGAACCAAAGTCCCACGATCTCAGGAACGTTCAGCAGGGCGGGATAACCCAACCATGTAGTCAGGCGATGCAGCGGATAGATGTAAACCAAATAGGCTGCGAGCAGGACAAATGACCAGAAGATCATGAACTGTTTGGTGTGCTTCCAAAACATCGAAACAAAGACGCGTCAGGCGTCCGGATGTTTCAAAATGCGCCGAGCCGCCTCGTGAGCCACCATGATGGTGGGCGCGTTGGTGTTGGCAGAGGTGATATTGGGAAAAATCGATGCATCTACAACACGAAGACTTTGAATCCCGAAGACCCGAAGATCAGAATCGACCACCGCATTTTGAATGTTCGCTCCCATACGGCATGTTCCACAGGGATGATAAACCGTCGTCGAACGTTGTCGGAAATCGCTCAGAATATCCTCCTCCGCCATGGTCGTCAGATCAAGATCAGGTGGAGCGGCAAGTACGGCTCTAATCGCCTTTGTATCCTGAATTCGACCCACCAGGCGCGCCATTGAGACGACCCCGTCAAGATCCTGTTGTGTCGTCAGATAGTTCGTGGTGATCCGCGGTGGCGCATGAGGATCAGATGAATAAATCTCGATGGACCCTTCACTGGCGGGGCGGCAGGGATTAAAACCCAAGATAAACCCGGGGTACGGATCCGGCAGAGTCAGCTTTCGGGTTTCCCCTTCGGCAGGCTGGTAGCTGACCGGATTGCAGTACAACTGCGTATCGCTTGTCTCAAGGCCAGGGCGGGATCGGGCCAGCCCCCCGATCTGGTTAACGCTGAGGGATAAGGGTCCCGATTGGCGGAGCAGGTACTGGATTCCGGCGCCGATCCGGCCCGGCCAGGTGCGAAGCGTGTGGTTTAGTGTGGGGCGGTTCGCACGGTAGAAGTAACTGATCCCAAGATGATCCTGAAGGTGGCGCCCGACATGCGGATGCTCCAAAACCGATGGAACTCCATGCGCCTGAAGGAGGCCGCCGGGCCCAATTCCGGAGAGTTGCAGCAGTTGCGGTGAGTTGACTGCTCCTGCGCATAGCAAGACTTCCTTTCTCGCCCTTATTTCGATGAACTGATTGCCCAATTGACCCGTGACGCCAATTGCAGCACGCCCCTTTATATCGATCCTGGTTACTGTCGCGCTTGTGAGGATGTCTAGGTTCGATCGATGAGTCACCGGATGCAGAAATGCGGTGGCTGAAGAGCATCTTTTTCCGGCTCGCGTCGTGATCAGATAAGGGCCGACTCCTTCGCCTTCAAGGCATAAGTCGTCAGGAGAAGTCAGACCGGCTTGTAGAAATGCGTCGGCGAACTCGTGCTTCAGTGAATGATAGTCTGCTGACGCATCGTGAATCGTTAGCCGATTGCCCCATCGGGGATGGGAGTTTGTGGTCCGCGATGCGCCAGACTTCGCAGAGAATTCCTCGAAGCTCTCGTAGACCTGTGCGACGTCACTGTAACCCCATCCCGGATTTCCAGCTCTTTCCCAATCTTCATAGTCTTCCGCCTGACCCCGGTGATAAACCATGGCGTTAATGGAGCTAGAGCCTCCCAGCACTTTGCCGCGAGGCCAAAAGAGCTGACGGTTTGCGATTGCCGGGTCAGGCTCTGCGGAGTAGCACCAGTTCACCTTAGGGTCGGTGTAGGTGATGCCATAGCCGATCGGTGTGCGAATCCAGAAGCGGTTGTCCGAGGGACCTGCTTCGAGCAGAATGACCTGGTGCTTGCCGTCGGCGCTTAGCCTGTCCGCCAAAACACAACCTGCTGAGCCGGCGCCGACGATAATGAAATCCGCTTCTTTTTTCAGCACAGTCGATGAACTCTCTCGATCTTGTATCCTGATCTTTAAGGCGTGAGTTTAAGACGATAGAACTTGAAAAACCCACCATCCAGTCTTTTCTCACTCTTGAGTACTGGCGAGTATCATAAGAGGAGTTACCAGGTTTCGTAAGCAGGAGAATCCGTCATGTCAACTAAACATAATCCATTAGATGCGGTATATACGGAGGGTGCCGTCACTGATGCAGCAGAGCTTTACGACAACTGGGCAGAGGAATATGAAGCGGATCTCCGGGCGGTCGGCTACGCGGCTCCGGAGCGATGTGCAAGAGCCCTGGCGAGTGCCGATCCGATTCTTTCCTCACCCATCCTTGATCTTGGTTGCGGCTTGGGGCTCTCGGGGGAAGCATTGCCCCGGGTTGGTTTTAAAGAGATTGACGGCTACGATTGTTCTGAGGGCGCGTTCGCCCGCAAAAAAGACTGCTATCGGGAACTTTTTCGTGTCGACCTTGCGCAACCGGATTCAATTCCAGAAAGAGGGTGCCGTCATGCTGTAAAGGAATATGGTCCACACCTTCCTGGCCGTGATGTCGGTGCGCGCGGATATATCTTGAGAAAGTGCTGAAAGGATCTGATCTGACCGAATGAGAGGCGTCACGTTAATCGTGAGTTCATCCTTGTGAACTGCTTTAGCCTAAAAAGCCAGGTCGCGTTGGTCATGGGGTCTGGACGCGGTCTTGGAAGAGCAATGGCGCGTCGCCAATAGGGCAGAATCATTAATATCACCTCAGTTGCGGGGCCTATTGCGGGAAGCGGCGATACGCTTTACACCGCGTCGAAAGGAGGGCTTGAGGCGATGACCCGCGCGCTGGCGGTGGAACTTGGCAAATCTGGAATCACCGTCAATGCGATCGCACCGGGCTGGTTTGCTACGGAGATGAATGCCGAGGCGGCCGACGACCCCCGGTATTGCTCAGTGGCTTTCACATCGCAGTGCTCTAGGACGCTGGGGTGATCCGGAAGAGCTTATTGGGCCCGCGGTGTTTTTGGCATCGGATGCTTCATCCTATGTCACAGGACACGTATTGGCAGTCGACGGTGGAATGCTTGCGACCATGTGAAGACCTCATAGGATCGGCAATAAGCGATAGTCACCTGCAGGATTAAATTGTTTGGATTGCGGTGGGCATTGGGCCAGCCGCGGTAATCAAGGAGGAGAATGTTATGCCGTGCTATCTTTATCAGGCGTCTTATACCGGCGCCGCAATTAAGACTCTGGTTGGCAATCCGCAGGATCGGACTGGACCAGCCAAAGCAGCAATTGAAGCAAACGGGGGCACGATGATCGGAGCGTGGATGGCTTTTGGGAGTGACGACCTGGTGGTGGTTGCAGATATGCCGGATGATGCATCCATGGCGGGTGTCGCACTAGCGGTGTCTGCGACTGGCGCGATCGAGGGGGGCAAAACCACCAAGCTTCTCGATATGCCTACAGCCGTAGAGGGCATGAAGAAAGCAAAAGCCGTTCTGGACGTGTATCAGCCACCCAGCTAAAAGAGCAGTCAAGCCCCTGGGGTGGCACCACTCTCGGGGCTCGGCGACAAAAGGAAGCGGCGGGCCAATGGAAGTTGAAGGAAGGAGACAAAGAGGAAGGCTTCCATCGTAACGATGCCGCCGCACACCGCTTAAGTTTTTCGCTTAACACTTCCCCTGAGAATCGGTGGTTCGGCGAGGGCACTGGAGGAGTACCCGGGAGTTGCCCCCGCCGTATCGGTGCCACCGTGCACCGCTAACCCACCCCCGGGTGGACATTTCATTGGATTTTGTGCTCTCCGGTTACCTTTGTTTACAGCGAGGATTTAAGAACCGTCTCCACTGCCGAAAGATAGGTTTGAACCGCTTTTTTTCCCTTACCCGTACAGTGATAGGTGGTTCGGGTTTTTCTACCGATGAAGGCCTTTTTAATGTTGACCAGACCGTCGTCCTCAAGTTTTTTCATATGTGTCGATAGATTGCCCCGCGTGAGCTCAAGCTCTGCGAGCAACGTGTTGAAGTCAACTGCACCCTTGGCAAGTGACAAGTGCGCCATGATTCCCAGGCGGACCCGATCGAATAACGCCGGATGAACGTTGAGAAGCTCGCTTGAAGCCATAACACCGGTTGCGCTAAACGGCCGCGTCAACCTGACCGCGATGCAGTCGAATCAGTCTGGCCATTGAAATAAGTGCGACCAAGCTGAATGCGGCTAAGGGCATCAGCAAGGTTTGACTCTGCGTAAGAAACTGGTAAAGCCCAGTCGCAATGCACAAGGCGCCTAGCAGTACGGCTAATCGCGTCGGCAACGTAAAGAGTCGACCCTGCACCAGATAATCACCGGTAAAAGCGAGCAACAGGGGAGGGATCCATTCCGGGCGCCCGGCCAGCATGACGAGGGCGACAGCCGCGAACTTGAGTAAAAGGTCGGAGAGGTAAGACAGGAGTCGGGCGTAACGAAAGTTGCGAACAATATAGGCGTTCAGTTCTTCGCCACTGTTGCGGGCGGCACGCCAAATAACAAAATAAAGAAGGATAACGAGCCCAATCAGGATGCCTGCGATGAGTCCGATACCGACCAGGCGGATATCCGGGAAGGCCGCCCCCAACATCAGCATCTTAGTCAGAGCGCCCCCGCTCAGCGTTTCGATCAAAAGCAAAAGGGCAGACACACCGAGCGCAAGCCCCTGGAGAATCAGATTTGCCGTTAACGTAACGCCGAACAACCCCGTGGTCTGTGCGGGCCTGTCGTTGTGCTCCGCTTGATCGAGAACCCGACGGATGAGTTCAACGTCAGCAATGGCTTTGCGGACATTCAGTTCTTCTGGAAACATGAGGCTCTTTGACACAAACTAGTTTGTAATACAAACATTATGAAAGAAGCATTAAACCCTGTCAATACCTGGTTTAAACCTAAAACGGCGTTTCTGAATGATCCCTCCTGTAAGTCTGACCCGATAGAATCCAGGGTTTAGTAAGAAGCCCAGGAGGCCGCTAGGCGTTTTTTGATTGGATGAAGTACAGCATCGACTTTGATTATGACTTGCCGGAGCAATTGATCGCCCAGTCGCCTCTGGCCGAGCGTGCGGACAGTCGGTTATTGATCGTTCCTCCGGACAACGGTGTCCTGGTAGATAGCACTTTTTCTGATCTCGATGACCGGCTTCGGCCGGGCGACTTGCTAGTCGTCAATGAGACCAAGGTGTTGCCTGCGCGTCTGTATGCTCAGAAATCCCANACCGGTGGGAAAGTGGAATTGATGCTTGAGCGCTTGCTGGATGAGCGCACCGCGTTGGTTCAGCTCAGGGCAAGCAAGTCACCAGGTGTCGGCACAGAACTTACGACCGCAGGAGGCACGCCTCTCCGAGTGCTGGGCAGGAATGGAATGTTCTTCGTTGTTGCCTGTAACCCTGGGGAGCAATTTGAGGAATTGCTGTACCGGGAAGGTGAGACGCCGTTGCCCCCCTACATTGAGCGCCCGGTAGAGGGGGCAGACGACGAACGCTATCAGACAGTTTATGCAAGACACCCGGGCGCTGTGGCCGCGCCGACGGCCGGCCTGCACTTTGATAAGCGACTCTTTGAGAATCTTGCTGCGAAAGGGGTTCGACTTGCCAGGCTCACTTTGCACGTAGGGGCAGGTACCTTTTCCCCCATGAAATCCGAAATCCTGGATCAACACGAGATGCATGCAGAGGAGATCGTAGTTGATGAGGACATGGTGGAGGCCGTATGCCAGGCGCGGGATCGCGGAGGGCGGGTGGTTGCCGTTGGTACGACTGTCGTGCGGGCGCTGGAGTCAGCCGCTCAGCACGGAGGTTTGGCGCCCATGCAGGGGCCCACGAAGCTCTTTATTCGTCCGGGTTTTCGTTTTACTGTCGTGGATATGTTGATCACAAACTTTCATCTGCCCCGGTCGACCTTGATTGTCCTNGTNAGCGCTTTTGCGGGTGTCGAGCGGATNCGTGAGGCCTACCAGCATGCGGTGGANCATCGTTACCGCTTTTTCAGTTATGGGGATGCCATGCTGCTGGAATCCAGGAGTGTGCTGTGAAATACACACTATTCCATACCGATGGGAAAGCGCGGAGGGGGCAAATAGAAAACCCCCGAGGAGTGATCGATACCCCCGCATTCATGCCGGTTGGGACGGTGGGGTCAGTTCGCTCGGTCAGTCCACAGGAGGTGGCCGGGACGGGTGCTCAGATCATTCTGGGGAACACCTTTCACCTGATGCTCAGACCGGGCACCGAAATCATTAACCTGCACGGAAGTCTTCATGACTTTATGGGGTGGAGCGGCCCGATCCTGACGGACTCAGGTGGATTTCAGGTCTGGAGCCTTGCCAAAAAAAAGGACATTCGGGAAGAGGGTGTGACCTTCCGTTCGCCGGTAGATGGCTCCACGGTGTTTCTTGATCCAGAGATCTCAATGAAGGTGCAAAAGGCTTTGGGATCGGACATTGTCATGTGCTTTGATGAGTGCACGACCTATCCGGCAACCATGGATGAAGCGCGTCAGTCTATGGAACTCTCACTGCGCTGGGCGGAGCGATGCAGGGATTATCCCTTGTCGGCGGAACAATCGCTCTTCGGGATTGCCCAAGGGGGGATGCATGAAACGCTAAGGTTTGAGGCTCTGGACCGCCTGCAGTCAATTGGGTTCGATGGCTACGCCCTTGGGGGCCTATCGGTTGGAGAACCCAAGGAAGACATGTTACGGATCCTGCATGCTGTGACGAGCACAATGCCTGCCGACCGACCGAGATATTTGATGGGTGTCGGGAAGCCCGAGGATTTGATAGCGGGTGTTGCAGCAGGAATCGATATGTTTGATTGCGTGCTGCCTACCCGAAACGCGCGTAACGGGTGGTTGTACACCCGTCGGGGTATCGTTCGGTTGAAGAATGCTGTCAACCGTACAGACACCCAACCGATCGATCCCGACTGCCCATGCCCCGCCTGTACACAATTCAGCCGCGCCTATCTGCGTCATCTGCACGTGACCGGCGAGTTGCTCGGACCGCGGCTCTGCACCCTGCATAATCTCGTCTTTTTTCAGACGCTGATGGCTGATATTCGGGAGGCGATCGCCAGTAAGCGTTTCTCCGCCTTTGCGGATGAATTTATGGCGATTTTCGGCGGTCAAACCGATGATGTCGTATAATCGCGCGCCTTTCCATGTCCCGATTCGTGAGGTACCAGAATGGATTTCCTGATTTCCGACGCCTTCGCACAAGCTGGGGGAGAAGCGGGTGGCAGCCTGTTCAGTCTCCTGCCGCTGGTTGTTATTTTCGTGCTGTTTTATTTCCTATTGATCCGTCCTCAGCAAAAGCGGGCCAAACAACACAAAGAAATGGTCGCGGCCCTCTCCAAGGGCGAAGAGGTGGTAACCAATGGCGGTCTTCTGGGAAAAGTGACTGACGTCGATGACAACTTTATTTCCCTGGAAATCTCCAGTGGACTGACCGTTAAGGTTCAAAGGCAAGCGGTCTCCCAAGTAATGCCAAAAGGTACTTACTAAGCCTATGCGTAATCACACACCGTGGTGGAAGTGGCTGATCATCGCGGTCGTTATCGTGCCTGGCGCGTTCTATGCGTTGCCCAATATTTTCGGCGACGATCCCGGCATTCAGCTGCGTGGGACGCGTGGTGGCACTCTTGGCCCAGAACAGTTCCAAGAGGTTCAGACGGTATTGGATGAGGCCGGTCTCGCTTATGACTCTGTATCCTTAGACGATTCGGGTATCCGAATCCGGTTCAATACAACGGATGCACAGCTTCAGGCGAGAGACATGCTGGAGGCGGGCCTACCGGCCGGGTTTACCATCGCGCTGTCGCTTCTGCCCGCAGCGCCCCAATGGCTCTCAAACGCAGGGGCTCTGCCAATGTATCTTGGTCTGGACCTTCGCGGAGGCGTGCATTTCCTGCTCGAGGTNGATATGGCGACTGCGCAGAGGCGCGCGGAGGATCGGTATGTCGCAGATCTTCGAGCGACACTGCGAGAGGCCAAAATCCGATATCGTGGTATTGCCCGTGACGGCACGGGCGGCATCAAGATTACGCTTCGCTCTGCCGATACGGCGGAAGACGCGCTCAAAAAGATCCGCAAAGAGCTGCCCGGACTGGTGGTGACCGCGGACGATACGGGCTCAGATGAAGTCCTCAGCGCCAGCCTGGCAGAAACAGAGATTGATCAACTGTTCAAATTTGCGCTTGAGCAGAATGTGACTGCTTTACGAAACCGGGTCGACGAACTCGGAGTGGCCGAGCCCGTTGTCCAGCGGCAGGGGGATCGGCGGATCGTCGTGCAACTGCCGGGGGTTCAGGATACCGCCCGCGCCAAACGTATCCTCGGCCGGACCGCTACCCTTGAGATGATGATGGTCGATGAAGAGCATAGCCTGGAGGCCGCTCTGGGCGGCAAGGTGCCGCCGGGATCAAAAATTTACCGATTTCGTGATGACCGCCCCATATTGCTTGAGAAGCGCGTCATCTACTCTGGAGAGAACATTGTCGATGCGGCGGCAAGTATCGACACGCAAAGTGGCGGTCCGATCGCGAGCATTACCCTGGACGCGATTGGGGCGCGAATTAATCAGAAGATAACCGGCAAAAACATCGGCAAACGGATGGCCGTGCTGTATATCGAGAATCGGTCAACGATTCGGACTGATGCGGATGGCCGGCCGGTGAAAGACGATCAGGGACGTGTCCTACGTACCCAACAGCGAATTGAGGAAGTGATCACCGCACCTGTCATTCGGGACCAGTTAGGCAAGCGATTCCAGATCGAAGGGCTTGATAGCGTGGACGAGGCCCGTGATCTGGCTCTGATGCTGCGTGCAGGTTCGCTTGCAGCTCCGGTAGAAATTATTGAGGAGCGGACCGTGGGCCCCAGCCTGGGTCAGGCCAATATTGATCAGGGATTCAGATCAGTGCTGGTCGGCTTCATTCTTGTACTCATCTTCATGATGATTTACTACCGGGTCTTTGGGGTATTTGCAAATGTCGCCCTCGCGCTCAACCTTGTTCTGATCGTCGCGGTGCTGTCCATGTTGCAGGCCACGCTGACGCTTCCAGGTGTCGCGGGTATTGTGCTTACGGTGGGAATGGCGGTGGACGCGAACGTCCTGATCTTCGAACGCATCAGGGAAGAGCTTCAAAATGGCTCGACGCCTCAGGCGAGCATCCATACCGGGTACGAGCGGGCACTTTCAACTATTGTCGATGCAAACATTACTACCCTGATAGCGGCCATCGTACTGTTTAATTTTGGAACCGGCCCCATCAAGGGATTCGCGGTCACCTTGAGCATCGGGATCATCACGTCAATGTTTACGGCGATCGTGGTAACTCGCGCGTTGGTGAACTATCTCTATGGCGGCAAGCGCGTCAAGTCCCTGGCAATCTAGCGGCTGAAGCAATGCGGATCTTTAAAAAAGTCACCCAGTTCGATTTTCTTGGCAGGCGCCGGACGGCATGGATATTGTCCGCCGTGCTTCTCGCAGTCAGTATTGGCTCGCTCGGCGTTCGCGGCCTGAATTTCGGGATCGATTTCACAGGCGGCACTTTGGTCGAACTGGAGTATTTGCAGTCGACAGATCCGGTAGCGGTTCGATCAACGCTAAAAGAAGCCGGGATTGAGAATGCCATTGTCCAGTACTTCGGCACTTCAAGAGATATTCTCGTCCGGCTTCCGGTGAGTGCCGATAAGGCGGCATCTGAACAGAGCAGCGATGTCGTCGGCGCTCTCAGGATTGCAGCTGCAGAGACCTTGACAGAGGGTGCGCAAGGCGGCTTGCAGCAATGTGTCGGCACCGGAGGAGGGGTGAAGGATTGTCAGGTCCAAATGCGCCGAGTCGAGTTTGTGGGTCCGCAGGTAGGCGACGAACTGACCGAGAAGGGCGGACTCGCAATGCTATATGCGTTGATCGGTATTCTCATCTACGTTGCGTTCAGGTTTGAATGGCGTTTTGCCGTCGGCGCGGTTATCGCCCTGGTTCACGATGTCCTGATCACGCTGGGCGTGTTTTCTGTTCTGGCAATCGAGTTTTCACTACCGGTTCTCGCGGCTGTCCTGGCAGTCATCGGTTATTCACTGAATGACACGATCGTTGTGTTTGACCGTATAAGGGATAACTTCCGGAAAATGCGTAAAGGCTCGGTCCTTCAGATAATGAATCGCTCGGTCAATGAAACCTTGCCGCGTACCGTGCTGACTTCTGTGACCACCCTGCTGGTGGTGTTGACCCTCCTGCTGGCCGGCGGTGAGATCATCAAAGGGTTCGCTATTGCGCTCTTGATCGGTGTATTGATTGGAACTTATTCTTCAATTTTCGTCGCCAGTCCCGCCGTATTGGTCCTGGGCATCTCCCGCGAGGATATGCTCCCAGTGGCCAAGGAAGGCGCGGAAGCGGAGGGCGACCCGGCTCCTTAGGCCTGTTGCGGCGCCTGAGAGGCCTGCTATGCGTTGCCCCGCCTGTTCCAGCGACGATACCCGGGTTATTGACTCGCGATTGGGTGACGCTGGTGCGAGCGTACGGCGGCGTCGAGAGTGTCAGGCCTGCAGCCATCGCTTCACGACATTTGAACGTTTTGAGCGTGAACAGCCGAGAGTCGTCAAGAGTGACGGCAGGCGGGAAACCTGGGATGAAGAGAAACTTCGCCGGGGATTGCTTCGTGCTCTAGAGAAGCGGCCGGTAGGCCTTGATCAGGTGGATGCGCTGATCAACGACGTCAGCCGTCAGATTCAGTTAAGCGGTGAGCTGGAGGTACGATCTGCTGCGATCGGGGAAATTGTGATGAGTCTTCTCCCCCAGATTGATGAAATTGCCTATGTCCGTTATGCGTCGGTTTATCGGAGTTTCGAGGATGTGGCGGCTTTCAGCAAAGAGATTGACCGGCTGCGAAAGGATCAACACGCTCCGAGCAACGTTGCCCAGTTGTCACTGCTAGCAGAGCCCAAATCAGGTCGGAAGAAATGAATACCACTGATCAGTTGGACCGAGACCATCGATTTATCGCCCGCGCGGTGGAACTTGCCAAAAGGGGCTTGTATACAACGAAGCCAAACCCGCGCGTAGGCTGCGTGGTCGTCCAGGGTGAAGAGATTGTCGGCGAAGGTTGGCATGAACGGGCGGGTGAGCCTCATGCGGAAATCCACGCGCTTTCTGTCGCTGGTGAGCGGGCGAAGGGAAGCGAGGTCTTTGTCAGTCTCGAACCGTGCGCGCACGCCGGGCGCACAGGGCCCTGTGCCCAAGCCCTCTTGGATGCTGGGGTCAGCAGAGTTATGGCAGCGATGATTGATCCCAACCCGCAAGTTGCCGGTCGGGGAATTGAGATGCTTCGAACCGAGGGTATTGCGGCGGAGATATCGCAACAAGACTGCGGCGCGGTCGAGCTCAATGCAGGTTTTTGCAAAAGGATGACAAGTGGTCGCCCTCTCGTCAGGCTCAAGGTGGCGGCCACGATGGACGGCCGAACTGCTGCTAATGATGGAAGCAGTCAATGGATTACGGGAGAGGCTGCACGGGCAGAGGTGCATCAGTTAAGGGCGAGAAGCTGTGCAATTGTGACAGGGATCGGGACGGTCAGGGAGGACGATCCGCGCCTGAATGCTCGTGTCGACGAAGACGTTGTGCAGCCCCTGCGGGTAGTTCTGGATGGGAATGGTCAAGTGGATCCGAGCGCTCGTCTGTTTTCCGAGCCTGGAGACGTATTGATTGTCACGAGCCGTGAAGATGATGAAGGCTACGGATTTGATGCGAGAACCGAAAAGTTATGCCTGACTGGAGAAGATGGTCGGGTGGATGTTGCCGGGGTTCTGGATATGCTCGCGGAGCGCGCTTGTAACGAGGTTTTAGTCGAAGCGGGGGCCGGTGTGGCAGGTGCTTTTGTTTCTCGTGGCTTGGTAGATGAAATTTGGGTGTACCAGTCGCCTGATATGCTCGGCTCGGGCGGCAGAGGTATGTTCGTCATGCGAGGAATTCGGTCCATAGGGGATCGCGTCAAGTTTGAGCTGAAGGACGTTTCGAGAATTGGACGGGACTTGCGGCTCATTTATAGTCCGTCAAAAGAGGGGTAGGCGATGTTTACTGGGATCATTCAGGATATTGGGAAGATCGAGTCTTTAGAACCTCATGCGGGCGATCTCGTCATCGGCATCCGGCCGAACGCTCTCGATACGACCCTCGTGAAACTTGGTGACAGTATTGCTGTAGCGGGTGTTTGCCTGACCGCCGTGGGTATTACATCGGGTTGTCTTTCTTTTGATGTGTCAAAAGAGACGTTATCCAGGACATTGCTCGGAAACTGGAAACTGGGTGACGGCGTCAATCTTGAATTGGCAATGGGTGCCCAGGATCGGTTCGGGGGACATTTGGTCAGCGGGCATGTTGATGGATTGTCTACCCTGATTGAGTCGACAGCCTCAGCTCGGTCAACCCGGTTGCGGTTTTCCGGAGCACGTGATGTGGCGGCCTTTATCGCGGAAAAGGGCTCTGTCACCCTGGACGGTGTCAGCCTGACTGTGAATAACGTGAAGGACACTCCAGCGGAAGTAATATTTGAGGTAAATCTTGTTCCGCATACTCTCGGCGTCACAACACTTGGCCGGCTAACAACAGGAGACAGTGTTCATCTTGAGGTAGACATGGTCGCCCGTTACCTGAAACGCATGCAGGAATGCAGTTGAGGAAAAAACGGATTGCGGCCGAGTTTGGCTCTTTCGAGGATAGGAGTCCGACGGCTAGACTTGTCCGACAGAGATAAGGTTCAATAATGAGCGAGACGGACGATAGACATCGTGTCAGCCCGATTGAGGAAGTGCTTCAGGATTATCGGGACGGCAAGATGGTCATCCTTGTTGATGATGAAGATCGCGAGAATGAAGGCGATCTCGTCATCGGCGCAGGATTTGTGACGGCTGAGCACATCAATTTCATGGCGGCCGAGGGCCGGGGACTGATCTGCCTGACGCTGACTGAAGAGCGCTGCCGTCACCTGAAATTACCCTTGATGGTCAACGACAATAACGCGCGCTACTCGACCAACTTTACCGTATCAATCGAGGCAGCCGATGGAGTGAGTACCGGCATCTCCGCCGCAGATCGGGCCCATACCATTCGTACTGCGGTCAGTGAGAATGCCACCGGAGAGGATATCGTGAGCCCCGGCCATGTTTTCCCCATCATGGCGCAGCCGGGAGGAGTACTGACCCGGGCAGGCCACACTGAAGCAGGGGTGGATCTTGCACGTCTGGCGGGGATCGAACCAGCCAGCGTCATCTGTGAGATCCTGAATCCGGACGGAACTATGGCCCGACTCCCGGACTTGCTTGAATTCGCTCGTGTTCACGGACTGAAGCTGGGCACCATCGCAGATCTCATCCGTTATCGTATGCGCACTGAGCCGACTGTCTGGCGAATCTCGGAGAATATCGTCAATACCCGCCATGGCGACTTTCGGGCGGTAATCTATGAAGACGGCGAATTGCGACAGGTTCATATGGCACTGGTGCACGGAACGATTGAGCCTCGGGCACCAGCTGTGGTTCGTGTTCACCCGCACCGGGGCGCTTTTGACATGCTCGCAGAAGTCCGCGAGGCTCAAAGCTGGAGCGTGGATTCGGCACTGAAAAGAATCGCGCAGTCACCTTGCGGTGTTTTGGTTCTTTTGACTTACTCGGAAGATGCGGTTCAGTTGGATCGCCGGGTCCGCGGCGAGTCGGCGACTGATGGGAAAGAGCGTGAATTGCGTATGCTCGGTGCAGGCAGTCAGATACTGTCGGACCTTGGTGCCGGCAAAGTCCGGGTTCTGGGAACTCCGCTTCGGACCCATGCACTCTCCGGGTTTGGCTTGGAGGTGCTCGAGTATCTTCCAGGTCCTCGAGCGGACTGAGTTGGCTTCAGTTAGTCGCCATCTTGCCCGGCGTTTTGCCGCTCAGGCCCTGTATCAATGGATGCTGACGGGGCAGCCCACGGCAGAAATCGAAGCCGCTTTCATCAGTGATGATGGACTAAGCGATTCGGATATTTCCTACTTCAGGCATCTCATCGAGGCAGTGCCGGAAAGGCGTGAGATGCTCGAACAACGCCTCNACGGGATGATTGAGCGCCCCTTAAGTCAGTTGGATCCGGTAGAGCG
Organism: Acidiferrobacteraceae bacterium; assembly: GCA_002713825.1. Taxonomy (GTDB): domain Bacteria; phylum Pseudomonadota; class Gammaproteobacteria; order Arenicellales; family UBA868; genus UBA868. The sequence continues at coordinate 24,317 of PAUU01000008.1, forward strand.
GGCAATTCTCCTGATAGGGGCTTACGAGATCTTATTTCGTCCGGATATTCCTAACGGAGTTGCCATTAATGAGGCCATTGAGATGGCGCATCTTTTTGGTGCGACCGACAGTTTCAAATTCGTGAACGGAGTTCTGGATCGTCTGGCTGGTGAGCCCAGAGAGATCTAGCCTCTAATAGCCCCATGGACGAGTTTGAGCTGATTGATCAGATCTTCCATCGTCCGGAAGGTTCTGCCTCGCAGGTCGCCATCGGTATNGGGGATGATGGCGCCGTCATCAACGTGACAGCCGGCAAACAGGCTGTCGTCGTAATGGATACGCTGGTTGCTGATGTGCATTTCCTTGAGTCGCAATCCGCCAGCTCAATTGGCCATCGCGCGCTCGCGGTGAATTTGAGTGACATCGCCGCCATGGGCGCAGTGCCGCGTTGGGCGACTTTAAGCCTTACCCTGTCTGANGTGAATGAGAACTGGCTGAATGGTTTNGCCGATGGATTCTTCGAGTTGGCNGGCCGGCACGAAGTCGCTCTGATCGGAGGAGACACTACCGCGGGTCCGTTGGCAGTCTGTGTGACAGTAGGCGGTGAAGTTGAGCCCGAAGGGGTTCTTCGGCGAGCCGGGGCGCAACCCGGCGACTTCGTTTACCTGAGCGGAAGAATCGGAGGCGCGGCCGCGGCACTGTCTTCAGCCGAGGGGTATGCGGATCCACTTCTTCATCACGCTTTGTGTTGGCCAGAGCCGCGGACGGAGCTAGGGAGCGCTCTTGGGGGTATTGCGCACAGTGCTGTTGATGTTTCTGACGGNCTGCTGGCAGATCTGGGTCATATCCTTAATGCGAGCGGGGGACTTGGCGCTGATCTGGAGGCAGACAGTTTGCCTTTGTTTGAATCCGCGGTGGCCTTATTGGGGCGTCAGTCGGCGCTCGAGCTCGCACTTGGGGGCGGCGACGATTACGAGCTCTGCTTTACTGCCCCAAAGAACAGGCATCAGGAGATACTCGAGACGGGACATCGGTTGGGTCAGGAGTTTTTTCAGATCGGACAGATCACAGAGCACGGCGGTTGTCGTATCCTCGGGAGCGAGATGGATCTTGATGCGGTGTCGCCGGGCTACCAGCACGCATGGTCGAGATCAAAATTATGAGTGAGCAGCGTCGATCTGATCAGGTCATACTGTTTTTGGGTCAAGGCTTCGGGCTAGGTCGTATTCCGTTCGCCCCGGGTACGGTGGGGACGCTCCCCGGCCTCTTGCTCGTATGGGTATTTTGGGAGGGGGGAGACGGAATTTACCTGGTCCTGACGGCTGTCGTTACTCTGTTTGCGGTTTGGATTGCCGGGCGGAGCGCGGAAAGTCTTGGGGTTGCTGATGATCCGCGTATCGTAATCGACGAGATTGCCGGTGTACTGGTGGCGTTCGTTCTGGTGCCGCCCAGCGGGCTCGCGTTAGTCGTTGGCTTTTGCGTATTTAGGATTTTGGATATCGCGAAACCCCCGCCTATTTCAACTGCAGATCGCCAAGTCAAAGGGGGGTTGGGCATCGTACTGGACGACGTCCTCGCCGGGATCGGCACCAATCTTGTGCTTCAGTTGCTGTTCCGCGTCCTCGGAGTGAATGTGTAGCGGAATCAGTATTGGGGCTGGCGAGGAGGTGGGGAGCGGAGATCAGCGCTGCAGGTGCTCCAGTTTGCCCGAGACTTCCTTCCAGTCGTCCGCATCTTCGGGAGCAGGTTTCATCTCCGTNAAGACCGGCCATTGCAGCGAGAGTTCTGCATTAATTGCCAAAAACTCCTGCTGATCCTCGGGAAGATCTTCTTCAGCATAAATAGCATTTACAGGGCACTCTGGCTCGCAGAGGCTACAGTCGATACATTCCTCGGGATCAATCACCAAAAAGTTAGGGCCTTCATGGAAGCAGTCTACGGGACAGACCTCCACACAGTCAGTGTATTTGCAGCGGATGCATGAGTCGCTTACTACGTAAGTCATCTATTGTCTCCAGACGTCTCCGAAAAAACTATCGCGAACGGAACAATAGATTTTAGGCAAAGTCGGCATCGCGGTAAATGATTACAGCCCGCTTCGGGCCACAATCTTCCTGAAATCCTCAAAAATGTGTGGAGTGGCGGCGACGAGATTGCCGCTCTCAATAAACCCCTGTTCTCCTGAAACATCAGAGATCAGCCCCCCGGCTTCGCGGATCAAAAGGGCTCCTGCCGCCACATCCCAGGGCTTCAGGCCGAACTCCCAGAACCCATCCAATCTTCCGGCTGCAACGTAGGCAAGGTCCAGCGCAGCAGCGCCCGCGCGGCGAATTCCCGCGGTCTTCGGGACGAGGCTCTGAAAACTGCGCATCCAGGGTTCCATAATACTGAGGTCCCGGGATGGGAAGCCTGTTCCCAGCAGTGCCGGCGTCAGTTGCCGGGTCGAACTCACACGGAGCCGTTTCCCGTTCAGTTGTGCGCCTTCGCCGCGACTGGCGGTAAACATTTCATCGCGGAGCGGATCGTAGACGACGCCGTGTTCGATGATCCCGTTGCGCATAGCTGCGACTGAAACTGCAAACATCGGAAAACCGTGCAGAAAGTTGGTAGTGCCGTCGAGGGGATCAATTACCCAGGTATATTCGGAGCCTTCTTGCAGACCGCTCTCTTCAGCGAGAACGCCATGTTCCGGATAGGCGTGAGTTAGAACGTCCAGAACCGCACGTTCGGCTTCGATATCCGCCTGACTGACAAAGTCGTTTCGACCCTTGGAGGAATACTCCAAACGATCCAGTTGACTGAAGTACATTAAAATGACACGCCCACCTTCTCGGACGGATCGCACGGCGGTATGCAGCATCGGGTGCATGTTAAGGAGGACGCTCCGGATTCAAGGTGTGGGGATCCCCTGAGTGGGCCAGGGCGATCTTGGATCTTTCCTTTGAGTGAAGGCGCGTTTCAATCAACCTCACCGGTCAGGATCGAGCAGTGTCTTGCGGGTGCGGATTGTAGCCCAATGAGAGTCCGCCAGGTTTGCGTGGCACAAGAAGAAGATGGGAGAGTTGAGAGGTGAGTGTACGGATTGTCATGGTAGAGACGACCCATTCCGGGAATATTGGCGCGACGGCCCGGGTGATGGCCAATATGGGCCTCACCCAGTTGTGTCTGGTGCGCCCACGCAGTTTTCCAGATCCAGCAGCAACCGCTCGGGCTGTGGGTGCGGACTATATTCTCGAGCAAGCGAGGATGTTTGATTCCCTGGAGGCGGCGGTGAGTGATTGCGGGTGCGTTATTGGTGCAACCGCGCGNAGGCGCTCACTCGCGTGGCCTCTATTGGACGCGGAACAGGCGGCGGCCCGATTGACGGTTGAGCAACAAGTGACAAACTGTGCGCTGATCTTTGGTCCGGAAGCTAGTGGATTATCCAACGCGCATCTGGATCTTTGTCATGCCCATCTTCGGATTGATGTGAACGAAGCCTTTCCCTCTCTCAATGTGGCAACCGCTGTTGCAGTGATGGCATACGAGTTCCGGAAGCAGTCAGGCCTTGGGGTGTTGGAGTCTGCTGCGCAAAGAGCGGAAGGGGAGACTCCAATGACCATGGGCGACTTCGACCATCTAATGACCCACATGGAAACAGTGCTTAGCAACACTGCGTTCTTCTCGGGCCCCAAGACCAAATTGCTNCGCAAAATCCGCCGTCTTTTGCTTCAGGGTGTGAAATCAACCCAAGAGGTCAATATTCTTCGAGGTGTGCTGACTTCTCTGGAGTATGCATTGGGCATCTCTGACAAGCAGCCGCAAAAGAGGACGCAAAGGGCAGAGCAAAAGACAGCACAAGACAACAGCAATACACGTACGTGATAAAATGTGAAAAATGNTCGTCTTTTTACCTAACTGAACCGTAGGCAGATCGCATATGGCAATCACCCTGACAGAAGCAGCAGCACAGCGCGTCGCAGACCATCTGGAATCGCGAGGGCACGGCGAGGGGTTGCGGCTTGGCGTCAAGACGACCGGCTGCTCGGGACTCGCTTATGTTGTCGACTTTGCTGACGAGATTAGCGCTGAAGATCAGGTGTTCACCAGCCAGGGAGTAAAAGTGATTGTTGATGGAGATAGCATCAAGTACATCGACGGTACGGAAATCGATTTTGCTTCCGATGGTTTTTCAACCGCATTCCGTTTCAAGAACCCCAACGTGGCAGATGAGTGCGGTTGCGGCGAAAGTTTTACCGTAGACCCTTCCTAGGTGTCGTTTCCGGGAACCGGCTCGCCCATTTCTGCGGCACCTCCTGCCGCAAATCCCCCCGGCTTTGCCGCAATCACCACGCTTGGCTGCAAGATAAACAGTTTTGAGTCGGCCGCGATGGGCCAGGATCTCGAAAGAGATGAATGGAGGCTCGTTGACCCAACTGAATTTGCAGATGTCTATGTCATCAACTCCTGCACGGTCACGGCTGAGGCCGATCGCCAAACCCGGCAAGCCGTCCGGCGCGCGCTTCGCCAGAACCCAAAGGCCCATGTCATCGTGACCGGCTGCTATGCTCAGAACCAGGCGGATGCCTGCGCCGAGATCCCGGGCGTTTCCCTGGTGCTGGGTAATGATCACAAGTTTGCCGTGGCAAAGTTTGTCCGGAACCTAAAAAACTCGGTCCGAGTCTCTGGGGCCGCAATCCAGATAGATCGCTTGACGGGGCTTCCTCCAGCCCTTTTGGAGGGCTTTGAATCTCGCTCGAGGGCCTTCGTCCAAGTGCAGCAGGGATGTGACCAGTCCTGCACATTTTGCGTCATTCACCGTGCACGAGGGCCGAGTTGGTCTTTTGATGAAGCGCATATCCTGCGGCAGATCAGCAACTTTGTCAGCGGCGGGTTTTCTGAGGTCGTAATCTGTGGAGTGGATCTTGGCAGTTATGAAAGCTCAGGCACTGAAAATGAATCCCGACTGGCGTTGGCCTCACTACTCAAGAAGGTCGCGGATTTGCCCGGAGCCTTCCGGATTCGACTGAGCTCTGTAGATCCCGTCCACCTTACCGATGACCTGTTGGCTGTGCTCTCGGATCCAGAGCGGTTTTGTCCCTACCTCCACGTGTCAATCCAGAGTGGAAGTACCTTGATCCTGAAGCGCATGAAACGTCGCTATGACCGCGAGTTCCTCATAGACCGTTTGGAGTCCGCCAGGCAACACATTAACGGGTTAGTTCTCGGAGCAGATGTAATGGCGGGTTTTCCTACTGAATCCGAGCAGGATTTCGCCGACACCGTCGATATCATTGATCGCGCCCAGGTAATCTATCCTCATGTGTTCTCATTTTCGGCCCGGCCAGGTACGCCCGCAGCTCGAATTCCCAGACAGGTCCCGAAGGAGGAGCGGCGCAGACGCGCCGCTGCGCTGCGTACCGTCGGGGAGGCTAATCGCCGGCTGGCTCTTCGCCAAATGATAGGCAGTGCAGGGCGGCTGATTGTTGAACGTTTTGATGTGCCTCCGAAGAGCAATGCTTATCATGGGCGGTTGGCGAACTACATGCCGGTAAGGCTCGTGGATCTGGAAAATGCCTCTGAGAACGAGGTGGGAGTGGAGATTCACGGGGTTAGCGACGAGGTTCTCGTTGCCCGTGTCTCCGCCTCGGAATAAAATCGGCCCTCACCCGGGGATCTTGGTGGCTTGAGTTGCGACTAGATCTTGTGAAGCAGCAGCCACGCTGTCATAGCGGGCAAGCGGATCCCCAGTAAGACCTTTATCCCTGAACCTGGAGAACCTGAATGAGTATCGAAAGAACATTTTCGATCGTCAAGCCCGACGCTGTCCGAAGAAACCTCATCGGAAAAATTTACGAACGTTTTGAGTCAGGGGGCTTGCAACTTCTGGCGGCGCGCATGATTCACCTGACCCGCGCCCAGGCGCAGGAGTTCTACGGTGTGCACCGAGAACGGCCTTTCTACAATGATCTTGTGGAATACATGATCTCCGGCCCTGTCATGGTTCAGGTACTCGAAGGGGAGAACGCGATTGCCCGCAATCGGGAGATTATGGGCGCGACCAACCCGGCTGATGCGGCGCCTGGCACGATCCGTGCAGATTTTGCAGAATCCGTTGAGGCCAACGCCGTCCATGGTTCGGATGGGCCAGATACTGCGCGGCAGGAGATTGCCTTCTTCTTCGACGATGCGGACCTTTGTCCGAGGGCTGACTGAGGCAGTCAGAATCGTTGTGTCAGCGCCCAAGAACCTTGTGGGATTGGATCGGTACGCGCTGCAAGACTACTTTGCATCTCTAGGCGAGAAAGCATTCCATGCCCGCCAGTTGCTCCAGTGGGTCTACCAGAGGGGGGTTACTGATTTCTCGGAAATGACGGATTTGCGCCTGTCTTTAAGGCAGACGCTGTCTGCGAACGCGGTGATCGCATTGCCCGAAGTGTCTCGGGCTCAGCATTCGCAGGACGGTACACGCAAATGGTTACTCTGTCTGCCAGATGGAAACTCCATCGAGACGGTATTCATTCCCGAGGAAGACCGGGGTACGTTATGTATCTCCTCGCAAGCAGGGTGCATGTTGACCTGTAGTTTTTGCGCAACCGCCCGACAGGGTTTCAGCCGGAATTTGTCAGCCGGAGAGATTATCGGTCAGTTGCTGCTTGCGGATCGATTGCTTAAGCAGGAAGGTTGGGGAGAGCGACCCATTTCCAATGTGGTGATGATGGGTATGGGAGAGCCACTGCTCAACTATGATGCCGTCGTCAGCGCCATGCGGCTTATGCTGGATGATCTTTCCTTTGGGCTATCGCGCCGGCGCGTGACACTCAGTACCGCAGGCGTTGTTCCTGCCATGGACAAACTGTCTGAGGACTGCCCCGTCAGTCTGGCAGTCTCTTTGCACGCTGTGCGCGATGCGGTGCGGGATGAATTGGTGCCCTTAAACCGCAAATACCCTATTGATGCGCTTTTGGAGGCTTGTCGGAGATTTCTTCGTAATGACAGTCGTCGGCGCATTACCTTTGAGTATGTAATGCTGTCAGGGGTAAATGATTCCGAGGAAGATGCTCAGACGCTGGTATCCCTGCTCCGCGGAATTCCCTCCAAGATCAACCTTATTCCGTTCAATCCTGTTCCCGGCGTCAAGTACCTCTGCTCGGATCCAGATGCGATCCACCGTTTCCGACAGCGCCTGATTTCCAGCGGACTGACCACCATTACCCGAAAGACTCGTGGCGCGGATATCGCCGCGGCATGCGGACAACTTGCCGGCGCGGTTCAGGATCGAACCCACCGCAGTGCGAAGCTCGCCAAGACCGTGTCGTGAGAACGAAGCACCTTGCCAGTCTTTTGCTGATCCTCGTGATCAATGGCTGTGCACCGATATGGGAGGATGAACCCGGTTGGGATTCGGAGCAGCGGGTCGAGTTGTATACCCGATTGGGATTGGAGTACATGGCCCAGAATCGCCTAGCCTCTGCACTCGAAGCGATGAATGACGCGCTCGCCATTGCGCCCGATGACTCCACGGCAAATCATGCGATGGCTCTGCTTAAACTGCGTCTGGGAGAAAAGCCCGACGCCGAGACGCATTTTGATCGGGCGTTGGTCAGTGACCCCGGCAATGTGGGCGCCCGTAACGACTATGGGGGCTATCTTTGTGAGCAAGGCAAATGGGCAGACGGAGCAAAACAGTTTGAGGCAGCCCGCGACGACCCTTTCAATACAGAGTCTTATGTCAGCCAATATGGCCTTGGGGTTTGCCTGGTGGGAGCGGGGCGCTTCAGAGCTGCCCAGGACCAGTTTCGTGCGGCATTGGTCGCAGAGCCCGAGAGCACTGCGGTGCTTTACCAGTCAGCACGGGCGAGTTTCCAGTTGGAGGAATATCTCAGCGCCCGAGCCTTCCTTGAGCGTATGTTCGGCGCAGGGGGCGTTACTGCGGATAGCCTCTTGCTTGCGGTTCGTACTGAGCGCAAACTTGGCGCAGATGATCTTGCAAAGGAATATGCCGCTCGGTTGAGAAGCGCTTATCCAGGTAGCGAACAGGTCCAACAGTTGAATGTCTTGATGAGCAAGAGTGGCAATGGCTGAGTCTGCTGAGACGCGCAATACCAGCCCTGGTGAGATTCTCCGGGGTGCCCGAGAGCTATATGGCTGGAGCCTTGAGGAGGTGGCCGCAGAGTTAAATCTGCTGCCTCATGTCGTAGAGGCGCTTGAGGCGGATGATTACAGTCACATAGCGGGATGGACCTATGCCGTTGGATATTTGCGCAACTATGCGCGTCTCGCGGGTGTCTCGATAGAGCAGGCCATCACCGATCGCCAAGAGCTCCTGCCGCCCAAAGCGGATGGCCCGGGAACCATGACGGAGACCGCGACCAGTCGACCACAACCGATTCCGATTCAATACCGATGGGTGGTCACGGCGGGAGTCCTGTTGCTGGTGGTTGGAGGACTCTACGCCGCGTTCTTGAACCGCGCGAGTGACGTTGAACGCTTACGTCTCGACATTGCGGAAGAGACACGCTCGCAGTCGGCAGCGGCATCGGGCGATGAACCTGTGGCCGCCACGGAGGAAAGTGTTGCCGACGAACCAAAACCCGAACTGGCGGTGACGTTGACCCCGACGAATGAAGGTGGGGATTCAGAATCCAGAAATGGAATTGCAAGTAATGCGAGCGGCCAGGCAGAGTCATCGGAGTTAGAGACCATACCAACCGCCAAAGCTACAGGGACAGGCGTGATCGCCTCGGTTGGTAGCGCGTCTGAAAGCGTGCCAGTAACACCGTCCTCGGAAGAGCAAGCAGCGCAATCGGGTCAATCAGAAGCCAGGTCAACGGACTCAGCCAAAAACGATCAGGTGAAAGCATCAGCCGCAAAAAAAGAACGCCCCGAAAAGTCTTCTAAAAATCAAGAGAGCGAGAAGAAGAAATCAGATTCTGGAAGAGTGGCCACAGGCTCTGCAAATACAGACTCGAAAAAGAAGACCCAGAAAAAATCATCTGCATCCGGGAGTACAAAAACGGTGAGGAGTTCTTCCACAAAAACTGCAAAAAAAGGAGACAAGCAGACGGGTTCCCAAACCCAGGCATCGGCCGCCGCTGCGTCTCAACGTCAAACTCTGAATCCTGAGGTCTCGACTTCGCTGTCACAGACCAGCGGAATCACCCGTCCACTGACTGCAGACAGTCGCAGTATTACGCTAAAGGTTAAAGAGAGTACACACGTCGTCGTATGGGATCGCGACAACGTCGAACTTCTCCGACGATATGTCGAAGGGGGGAAAGTGGTGAGTCTGGCCGGCAAGCCTCCATTCACATTGCTGGTCAGTTATCCCGAAGGTGCTAAAGTGGTCTATGGTGGGCGGGAGTTCAGGATCCCCGCTGGAAAATCAGGCCGTAATGCGAAGGTGCGGGTCGGACTCTGACATCATGGTGGGAGAGAAGAGCGTTCAGTCCATCAGGGGGATGAATGACCTTTTGCCGGGGCAGATTGAAACCTGGCAACGGGTAGAATCTGCCGTGCGAGAAGTATGCTGTCGCTACGGGTACCGGGAGATTCGAACACCTATCGTTGAGCGGACTGAGCTTTTCCGTAGATCCATCGGGGAGCAAACCGACATTGTCGAAAAGGAGATGTATACCTTCACTGACAACAACGGCGACAGCCTCACGTTACGGCCCGAAGCGACTGCCAGTTGTGTCCGCGCAGGAAATCAGCACGGCCTGCTTCACAACCAGACACAGCGGCTTTGGTATGTCGGGCCGATGTTTCGACATGAACGTCCGCAAAAAGGTCGTTATCGACAGTTTCATCAGTTTGGAATTGAAGCCTTGGGTTGGGCGGGATCGGATATCGAAGCAGAGGTTATCGCGGCGGGGGAGCGGCTATGGCGTAGCCTCGGAATCAAGGACCTGACTCTCGAGATTAATTCACTCGGTTCGGTAGCAGCGCGCGCCAATTTCCGAGATGCCCTGAAAACTTATCTCTCGGATCACGTAGATGCGCTGGACACTGATAGTCAAAGACGTCTCGAACGCAATCCGCTGAGAATTCTGGACAGCAAGGATGAAGGCACGCAGGAAGTGCTTGATAGTGCGCCCAGTCTTTCCGATTTTCTCGAAAAGGCTGAAGAGGAAAATTTCGAGCGGCTCCAACGCTTGTTGACGACTGTGAATATCACCTTCTCGGTGAATACTCGCCTGGTCCGCGGACTCGATTACTACACGGGCCTGGTGTTTGAATGGACGACTGATCAACTGGGGGCGCAAAGCGCGATCTGTGCGGGGGGTCGGTACGATGGCCTCGTCGAGCAATTGGGAGGGCGTGCCGTGCCGGCGACAGGTTTCGCCTGCGGCCTTGAAAGATTGATCGAACTGGTTGCGCTGCAAGGAGAGGAGACTCCGATACAATCGCCCCGCGTATTCGTTGCTTCACTAGGGGATATCCCGGAACTGGAGGCGATTCGGCACGCGGAGAGTCTTCGGGATGCCGGAATTGATGCCCAGGTAAATTGTGGCCAAGGCAATCTGAAGAAGCAATTGCGGCGGGCAGACAATAGCGGTGCGCAAGTGGCTGTGATTATTGACGACGAGTCGGTCGATACTTCAACGGTCAAAATCAAACCACTGCGTGGACAGGGTGAACAAGGTACAGTGCCGGCGGCGGAGCTGCTGGCGACTGTTCGTTCGATAACAGGCTTATCAGATTAAACGGAATAACGCATGAAGCGAGAACGACCTGAGACACAGCTCCACGTAGCCCATGACGATGAGACCGAGAAACTGCGGGAGTGGTGGAAGCGCAACGGTACTGGAATCATTGCCGGCGTGGTGATTGGTATCGGTGGTGTCGGGGGTATTCAAGGATGGCGAATGTATGAGGACAGTCAGGCGGGCAAATCCTCAGTTTTGTACGAGGAGATGTTGAGGGCGTCGGCCACAGAACGCTCGGAGGCGGCGAGTGCCGCGGCCGAGGCATTGGTCTCAAAGCATTCTGGAAGTGGCTATGCGGACCTGGCGCAGTTGATGCTGGCACGACTGGCGCTAGAGGAAGGAGATACGGCGAATGCCAAGACCGCGTTGAATGAGCTGATTGCGTCAACCTCCGATCCGGTGATGCGCCAGGTAGCGCGGGTTCGGCTTGCGGTGATCGCGCTGAAGGAGGGAGACCCTGAAGAGATCCGCAATCTGGCCCGCGCGGAAGGCGGCGATGGGTTTAGTTCGCATTTTCAGGAACTTCTCGGCGATGCGCTGGTAGCGAGGGGTGACCTAGAGGGGGCGCGACAGGCGTATCAAGAGGCGCTGAAGGGGGTTACGGCAGATTCTCAAGCAGGGCGATTGATTACGGCAAAAATGAACATGACCCGAAAGGGTGATGATGGGTGATGCCTGATGACGGTGCGTCTTGTACTGCTGGCCGCGATGATGCTGCCCTTGTTGGGATGCGGAAAGAACGCCATCCACTTTATGCGGGAGGGAGGGCCCGTCGCCCAGATCCCAAAGGTAGAGCAGACAGTTAACTTCCGAAAACTCTGGCGTCGTGATCTTGGAGCAGGATATGAGAACAGCAACTTTCTTCTGACACCCTCTTTGCAGGCAGCCCGGCTGTATGCCGCAGAACCGGAAGGGCGAATTTATGCCCTTGACGCTGAGTCGGGCAAGATCATCTGGAAGCAGGACTTGGAAGAGTCCCTGGCCGCCGGGATAGGGGTAGATACCAGGCAAGCAATTGTAGTGACCCGCGAGGGAGAGGTGGTGTCGCTCGATGCTGAGAATGGCAGCCTGCGTTGGCGACGTAAAATGGGTACGGAAGTTCTTGCGCGTCCGGTGCTTACGGAAAAGCAAGTGCTACTTCGATCGGGCGATGGCCAGGTCATTGGTGCAGACCTTGAGTCCGGCGAAATTCTCTGGCGCGTTCGTCGATCGGTGCCAGCGCTCACGGTGCGAGGGCTTTCCGCCCCGCTGGTTCTCGATAACGTGGCGTTAATCGGCTTTGCCAGCGGGAGACTGTCAGGCATCGATGTCGAATCAGGGGCTGAGCTCTGGAGTGCGCGTATTTTTCGAGCGCGCGGCAGTAATGAAGTCAATCGCCTGGTGGATATTGACTCGGACCCATATCAGATGGGCGAACGCCTGATTATTGCCGGTTTCCAAGCTCAAATCAGTGCGGTTTCTTTGAAGACAAGACGCATCGAGTGGGATGCAGATTACTCTACCTTGCGTCCCGTGAGTTCCGTAGGGGACGTGCTGCTGGTGACAACGGACGATGGAGCAGTTTCTGGCCTGGATATCCAGAGCGGCACACAGATCTGGGAGATAGACGCTCTTCAGGGCAGAGGGGTGAGTGGGCCCTTTGGTCTGGAGCCGCTTGGTTTCGCGGTCGTTGGGGACTACAAAGGGTTGCTCTACCTGCTTGATGCTGCCTCGGGGGAACTCGTGGGGCGTAAGAAGGGAGGCGGTGGCGCGGTACTGGGGATTTACGGTTCAGGCGATCAGAACCGCTTCATCACCCTGTCGGAGAATGGGTCGCTGACCGTTTGGGCGGTTGGTGAGTGACCCTGAACTTCTAAACCTTATCGGCGTCTTTTCGCACTATGATTCCCGTTGTCGCTATTGTCGGCAGGCCCAACGTCGGCAAGTCGACATTGTTTAATCGACTGACGCGCTCGCGCGAGGCGCTTGTCGATGACCAACCTGGCGTCACCCGTGATCGACTCTACGGCGAAGTCTCACACCAGGATCGACGTTTGCTCCTAATTGATACTGGGGGACTCTCGGATGACGGAGATGTGCTGAGTGCCGCGGTCCGGGAACAGGTCGTCCAGGCGCTGTCAGAGGCCGACGCTGTCGTTTTTTTGCTTGATGGGCGTGATGGATTATCAGCTTCAGATCGAGACATCGCCTCAGATTTACGCAGGGACGAAACCCCAGTCTTGGTGGCAGTCAATAAGGCGGAGGGCCTGGATCGCGATATCACCGCCAGTGAATTCTTTGAGCTGTCGCTCGGTACGCCTCAGGTCGTTTCGGCCAAAACGGGACAAGGCGTTGGGGTGTTGTTGGATGCAATTACCAGCATCGTGCCTGACTCGGAATCTGAAGAGATTACTGCAGAGGCTAATCGAATCGCCATAGTCGGCAGGCCTAACGTCGGCAAATCTACTCTTGTCAACTGCCTGGCGGGTGAACCCAGAATGATCGTCGCAGATCTTCCGGGGACAACGCGGGATAGTGTTGCAGTGCCGGTTGAGCGCGATGGAGAGACCCTGGTGTTGCTGGATACTGCGGGGGTGCGCAGAAAATCCCGGGTGCGCGAGACCCTTGAGAAGTTCTCCGTGGTGAAGACATTGCAAGCCTTGGCATCTGCCGAGGGGGCAGTGCTGGTCCTCGATGCAAGAGAAGGTGTCAGTGACCAGGATGCGACCATAGCCGGCTTGATTGTTGAGACAGGTCGTTCGATTGTGATTGCCGTGAATAAATGGGATGGCCTCGAGAGAAGAGACAAGAATGCGATACGCCGCGAACTTTCCCGTAAACTGGATTTCTTACCTGAGCATGACAGCGTTTTTATCTCGGCGATGCATGGTTCTGGAATTGCGGAGCTGACCAAAGCGATTCGGCGAGCTCGGGCCAGCGCGATGGCAGAGATGGGGACCAGCCGCCTCAATCGGGCTCTGGCCAAGGCGGTCGAGCACCATCGTGCGCCTATGGTCAACAATCGCACGATAAAGCCGAAGTATGCGCACCAGGGAGGGAGAAATCCCCCAACCGTGGTGCTTCATGGCAACACCCTGCACAAACTGCCCGCGAGTTACCTCCGGTATCTCGGGAAAACGCTTGCGGGGACTTTCAAGTTGACGGGCACGCGGATTCGATTTGAACTGCGCAATGCGGAAAATCCGTATGACAAAAAGAAGGCGTCCCGCAAGGGGAGAGGGTAATGGAAACGGCTAGCTTGTGCCCGCCGCCGGTCCTGATGTTAATCATCCCCTGGTTCGGTCGACGTGACTTCTGCGTTCGCGGTTCCGTTTGCGAAGCGGGTGACGATAGCATCACCGGGTTTTAGGGTCGTCGCGGAGCGGACGACAGCTTCTTTTCCCGCAACCTGGACGATGGCGAAGCCGCGGTCCAAAGTGGCGGATGGACTCAGCGCCTTCAGTTGTGCTGCGGCCTGTGCCAGTCGGTGATGTTGCTGCGTCAGACCCTGATTTAGCCGGTCTAAAAGACGCGTGCGCGCCGTCTCGATCCTTGCAGATATTTCGGCAACCTGAGTTTGAGGGGAGCGCATCTGAAGTTCCCGGGCACATCGGGTCAGGCGCCCATGCTTGCTCTGATACTCGAGGCGCCATCCTGTCTTAAGTCGTTCCCCTAAAGACAACAGCTTCTCCGCTTGATAGGCAAGACGATCGCTGGGGTGCCGGAGCCGTGCCATTGCGTTATCGAGCCGTTGGTCCGACGTCTGCAGTTGGCGATCAAGCGCTGATCCAAGTCGAAAAATCTGCCCGTCAATCGAGTTGGTCAGGCTCTCGATTTCGGGAGTGACAGCCTCCGCGGCAGCAGTGGGTGTTGCGCAACGCAAATCTGCGGCGAAGTCCGCCAGAGTCGTATCGGTTTCATGCCCCACGCCTGAGACGACCGGCAGTTTGCACCGTCGGATTGCCCGGACCACAATCTCTTCGTTAAAAGCCCACAAATCCTCAAGCGAGCCCCCGCCTCGAGCAAGCAGAACGACGTCGCATTGGCGAGGACCCAGCATGTTCAGTGCGTCAGCAATCTGGGGAGCCGCGTGCTCTCCCTGGACCATGACAGGCAGCACCAATGCGTCACTTAAAGGGAATCGGCGGGTCAGAGTCGCCAACATATCCTGAAGCGCTGCGCCGTGTTTCGAGGTAATGATACCGATTCGGCCGGGACGCTCAGGAATCTTGCGTCGCTTCCCGGGATCAAACAGCCCTTCAACAGTCAGCTTGCGTTTTAACTCCTCGAACCGCTGTCGCAGTTCGCCTTCACCTGCAGGTTCAATGTATTCAACGATGAGTTGAAAATCGCCCCGGGCTTCGTAAATTGAGACGTTTCCGCTCAACAGAACCTCAGTACCGTTCTCAAGGGTGCCTCGGTAGGGTGAGCGGCGATTGCGAAACATCGCGCAGCGGATCTGGGCGCGCTCGTCCTTCAATGAAAAATATAGATGCCCTGAGGCGGGCGTCGCGAGATTTGAGATCTCACCAGTGAGCCAGACTGTCCCGAAATGCTCTTCAAGGAGATCGCGGGCTTCCCGGGTGAACTCACTGACCTGAAGAATCGTTCGGCTCATCGAGGTATTATGCCTACAGCCAAATTCCGCGATAAGCGCCAATCGCGGATTAAATCAGGCCGTTGAGACGAGGCGTAAAAAAAGCCGGACAATGTCCGGCTTTTTTGGAGTTGAAATAGTTTAAAAGTAGAAGGGCGATGCGCTTTTCTGCGCCTCGGACTGCGCGATACCTGCTTGAGCGGCCCAAGAAATCTTTTCAGCGATTCGAATAGCTTCGGATTCCTCGTTTGCTTCGAGTTTCACCTGCGCCGTCTTCAAAAGTTTGCCTAGCGGGACAGCAGCTCCACCCGTCGCCGGATCAAGAAGGCGCCAGACGGCACTGGCCTGATGGGCTGCGGCAAGATCTGCTTCAGCTTGCGCGATTGCCTCGGAGGCGGCTCCGGCGTGAGAGGTAGAAATAGACACCACTATGCCCGCTCCCGCGAGCAATGAGGCCCAGGTAGACAGTCTTTTCATAAGGTTTCCTCCGAATTACATTCGTGTGATTTATTAAAAAATAACAGTCACTTACCGCCTTACAACACACTACAAGTTTACCGCGTCCAAGTCAAACCGTATAATCCGTCGATGGAACATCCTGATCTTGCACTTACCTTTGACGACGTGCTGTTGGTCCCTGATCGGTCGGATGTGCTCCCTCACGAAGTCGACCTGACCAGCGCCTTTTCGCGCAATATCACCCTCAATATACCTCTTATTTCTGCGGCAATGGACACCGTGACTGAAGCACGGGCGGCCATTTGTTTGGCCCAGTCTGGTGGGCTTGGGGTGATACATCGCAATATGACGCCAACTGAGCAGGCTGAGGAGGTCAGCAAGGTCAAGAAGTATGAAAGCGGGATCATTAAAGATCCAGTCTGCGTCCCCAGTTCCGCAACGGTCGGCGAAGTGGTAGCCCTCATACGGGAGAAGAACTTTTCTGGGGTACCGGTGCTGGATGAAAACAGACGACTTACCGGCATCGTTACCAGTCGGGATATCCGCTTCGAGGATCGTTTTGACCAGGCGGTGACAGCGGTGATGACTCCCCGCGAACGCTTGGTGACTGCACCGGAAAAAGCCACGCGGGAAGATATCCGCGGGTTGCTTCATGAGCACCGGATAGAGAAGGTTCTGCTTGTGGACGAGGCTTTTAATTTGAAAGGGCTTGTCACTGTCAAGGATATACAGAAACAGACCGAGTTTCCTGATGCGTGCAAAGATGACGAGGGGCGGCTCCGTGTTGCGGCCGCGGTTGGTACCGGGGGAGATTCGGCAGAGCGTTGTGAGCGGTTGGTGGAGGCCGGAGTAGATGCCATCGTGGTCGATACCGCGCATGGTCATTCACGAGGAGTGCTTGAGCGCGTTCGTGAAATCAAAAAGTCATTCGGCAACGTCGAAGTCGTTGCGGGAAATATCGCTACCGCCGATGCGGCTCGGGCCCTGGCCGATGTGGGCGCCGATGGCGTGAAGGTTGGCATTGGGCCAGGCTCCATTTGCACTACGCGGGTAATTGCAGGGGTGGGTGTCCCTCAAATCACAGCAATTTCAGATACAGCCGCGGCACTTAGAGAGTCCGCTATTCCTGTGATAGCCGATGGAGGAATTCGTTTTTCAGGGGACATCGCCAAGGCCATTGCGGCAGGAGCAAACGCGGTAATGGTTGGGGGCTTGCTCGCAGGAACTGAGGAGGCGCCGGGCGAGATCGAACTCTTTCAGGGCAGATCCTACAAGAGCTACCGCGGGATGGGTTCGCTTGGTGCAATGCAAGAAGGTTCTAAGGATCGATACTTTCAGGAAGGGCAGAGCGATCCTGGGAAACTCGTCCCCGAGGGTATTGAGGGACGGGTTCCGTTTAAGGGGCCGATGTCGCAGATTATTCATCAACTCACCGGCGGGCTCAGGGCCAGTATGGGGTATACGGGTTGCGCCACGATTGGTGAAATGAGATCACATTGCCGGTTTGTCCAGATCACGCATTCTGGGTACACAGAAAGTCACGTTCATGACGTGACTGTTGTTAAGGAAGCGCCAAACTATCAACGAGGCAGTTGAGCTTGTCACCACCCGGCGCAGCGGCAGGTTCGAATCAGAATCGAATCCTGATCCTTGATTTCGGATCCCAGTACAGTCAACTGATCGCCCGGCGGGTCCGAGAGGCAGGCGTATATTCCGAACTGCTTCCCTGGGATATCTCATCCGAAACCGTTATTGATTTTCGGGCGAGCGGGGTCATTCTTTCCGGTGGGCCGGAGAGCGTTCATGGCGCGGATGCGCCCAAGGCGCCCGAAGAGGTGTTTTCGTTAGGGGTCCCAGTGCTGGGAATCTGTTATGGAATGCAGACCATGGCAGGCCAACTTGGCGGCGTAGTCGTACCTGCCAGCCATCGTGAATACGGTTACGCGCAGGTCCGGGCACGCGGCCATTCGAGACTATTGCGGGACATCGAAGATCATCGGACGCCCGAGGGATACGGGCTCTTGGATGTCTGGATGAGTCACGGCGATCGGGTTGAGTCCCTGCCACCACGCTTTCGAGTCATTGCCGAGACACCCAGTGCACCTCTTGCGGGTATGGCAGATGAGGATCGCCGCTTCTATGGATTGCAGTTCCACCCTGAGGTGACGCATACCTCTCAGGGTCGTCAGATTATCGAGCGCTTTGTGCATGAGATCTGCGGTTGCGGTCGGGAATGGACCTCGGATCGGATTATCGATTCAGCAATTCAAGATATCCGCCAGAAAGTGGGATCGGATAACGTGCTCCTGGGGTTGTCTGGCGGAGTGGACTCCTCTGTTGCCGCAGCGTTGCTTAATCGTGCTGTTGGAGAGCAGTTGACCTGCGTGTTTGTCGATACCGGCCTGCTGCGCCTTGATGAAGGCGACGATGTCATGCGGACTTTCTCAAAGAATATGGGGGTGAAGGTCGTGCGGGTAAACGCCGAGGACCGCTTCCTAGAGGATCTCAAAGGCGTGACTGATCCGGAAGAAAAACGTAAAAGGATTGGTCACGCATTTATTGATGTTTTTGACCAGGAAGCCAGGAAGATCTCGGATGTGAAGTGGCTTGCGCAGGGAACCATCTATCCGGACGTCATCGAATCCGCTGGCGACTCCTCCGGCAAGGCAAAGGTGATCAAATCTCATCATAATGTTGGCGGTCTCCCGGAGGATATGGCGCTGAGTTTGGTGGAGCCGCTTCGAGACCTTTTCAAGGATGAGGTGCGCACAATCGGTCTGGAGTTGGGATTGCCTGAAGAGATGATTTTCCGTCATCCGTTCCCTGGCCCGGGGCTGGGTGTTCGCATCCTGGGAGAGGTCAAGAAGTCTTATGCGGATATATTGCAACAAGCCGACGCGATCTTTATTTCAGAGCTTCGGCGCGAGGATCTCTACGACAAAGTCAGCCAGGCTTTCGCGGTCTTTCTTCCGGTCAAGTCGGTTGGCGTGGTGGGAGATAACCGCGCCTATGATTATGTTGTTGCCCTTCGTGCAGTGGAAACGGTTGACTTCATGACAGCCAAGTGGGCAGAGCTGCCTTATGAGTTCCTTGATCGTGTGAGTCGCAGGATCATTAACGAGGTCAAAGGCATCTCCCGGGTGGTCTATGATATCTCGGGAAAACCCCCGGCGACGATTGAGTGGGAATAAGGTTGTATAACTGCCGGAGGAAATGATGACGTTGTCTGCGGAGCTTTTATTGACCTCCACACTGTTATGCGCCCTGGCCACCGGTTTTGTGCTTACCTACGCTGTTATTTTCATGCCTGGCCTGGCGAAGCTTGCCGATAAGGAATTCATCCGGGCGTTTCAGGTTACCGATAAGGTAATTCAAAACAATCAGCCGATTTCATGATCGTCTGGATAGGGTCTACGATTTCGGTTATGGGCACCATAATCGTCTCACTCATGGACCCGTACGCGGTCGCGACAGGATTGGTAATTATTACGGGCTTTGTGTGTCTGTTGGGGGTACAAGGACTTACGGTTTTGGTTCATTTGCCGCTGAATAGACGTATCCAACGGGTAAACGTCGGTGAGCGGGATGCAAGCGCCTTGCGTAAGGAACGTTTCTTATTTGAAGCTCGATGGATGCGTTTCAATTGGATACGCACCCTCATAGGTTTGGGGGTGACCGTGGCTTTTATGGTTGCGTTGAGCCTGAAGGCATCCTGAAGGCGTGCTGGGATGGCTGCTTCGGTTTAATAAGGGTTGAGCGATTAATACAGTGGAGATCAATGAGCGCTGGATGCGCCACGCCGTAGTCCAGGCGAACCACGCGGCTGAGCACAATGAGGTGCCGGTGGGCGCGGTGGTGGTTTTGGGCGATGAAGTTATCGGCGAGGGATATAACCAGTCCGTTGGGACGCACGATCCAACTGCCCATGCCGAGATTGTTGCCTTAAGAGACGCGGCACGGCGTCTTGGGAACTACCGTCTTGTCGGTACAACGCTATATGTCACTCTTGAGCCTTGCCTGATGTGTGCGGGCGCGATCATTCAGGCGCGGGTTGAGCGCGTTGTTTTTGGGGCGTTCGACGAAAAAGCAGGCGCAGTCGGCAGCACAGCCAATTTGCTGCAGTCTCCGCTTGCAAATCACCAATGTCAGGTCACGGCGGGTGTGCTGGGAGACGAATGCGCTGAGTTGCTTGACCGGTTTTTTATTGAATTGCGCGCCGGCAGTCAGGACGCAAGCTCTGACGGCTTCTGAGTCGCGTCCTCGATGGTTGAAATCGGATCAGGACTCCCTTCGCCTTGCATCAGTTCCGCCAGGGATGATGCCGCAGGCTTGTTTCGAGGGAGACGCTCTTCCCGGGGAGGAATGCCGAAGAAGTCCCGATAGCATTTGCTGAAATGAGGGGCAGATACAAATCCACAGGCGAATGCGATATCGACGATAGATCTCGAACTGCGCAACAGTAATGATCGCGCCCGGCGAAGCCGGATTTCCAAATAATATCGAGTGGGCACGCATTGCAAGTGTTTCTGGAAGAGGCGCTCGAGTTGACGACGGGAAATTCCAACGTGCGTTGCAAGTTCGTCCAGAGTCATCGGCTCTTCGATATTGGACTCCATGAGCTCAACGGCTTCGACCAGTTTTGGTTGGCTAGACCCCAAACGCATGCGTAAAGGCATTCTCTGCCGATCAGAGCTGTCTCGAATTCGCTCGCACAGCATACCCTCAGAGATCCGGTCGGAAAGCGCACGACCGCGCTCCTGCGCAATGAGGGTAAGCATCATGTCTATGGGAGCCGTTCCTCCTGAGCACGTGTAACGGTCGCGATCGAGCTCGAACAGGCCAGAGGACACCACAAGATGGGGAAACTCATCGTGCATGTCGGGAATATTTTCCCAATGCAATGTGCATCGATAGCCGTCGAGAATACCCGCACGAGCCAGTTGATAACTCGCTGTGCAAATACCGCCGATTGCCACGCCTCGCTTAATGAAGGGCTTGAGTTTTTCCAACAGAGATTCTGGGTTGACCGAGTGGAGATCTGCTCCTGCACAGACAAAGAGGGCATCCAGAGGTTCTTTCCCAGTGAGTTGACGAACCGGACTGACAATGAGCCCGTTGCTTGCCTGCCCGGGTTGGCCGTCGAGGGTAAAGAGCGGGAACTGATACAGTTCTGTTTCTGCGGCACGGTTCGCGGTACGCAAAGGCTCGACAGCGGCAGAAAACGCCATCATTGTAAAATCGCGAAGCAGGAGAAAGCCAAAACGGCGAACTGCGGTCGAATGGATCTGATAGCCTGGTCTGTCCATACTTACCCCCCGGTTATTGCGCCGGAATATACCACCATCAAACCCAAGCGGATACACAGATTTTTTATTTTCCCCGCTATACAACAATGTCTGCGAACTGTGTCCCAGAGTCTGATAGCATGACCCACTTCCACTGAGTTCTTTCACGCCGAAAAATTTTGCAAAAATAGGCCGGCAAGTTCCATTATAGGAATGCTTATGCTCCCAACTGAGGAAGGTTTACACCGATTCTGAAATCCTCAAAGGTCTGCTTCCTAGAGTGATCCACCCCGCCATAGCCCGACCATGACCAAACTGAGACAAGTCTCACTTGAGGATAAGTACCTCCTTAAGTCAGATCAGATTTTTGTGACTGGAATACAGGCACTGGTGCGTCTGCCCATGATGCAGAGCGATGTAGATCGTCGGGCCGGACTTCATACAGCGGGGTATGTGACCGGATATCGAGGCTCGCCTTTGGGTGCGCTCGATCAACAGTTGGCACTTGCTAAGCCCCAGCTTGAAGCCTTCGACATCAAGTTTTTGCCCGCCGTTAATGAGGACCTTGCAGCGACGGCGGTCTGGGGAACCCAGCAAGCGGGATGGAGAGGCGACGGCCTTTACGACGGGGTTTTCTCGATGTGGTACGCCAAGGGTCCAGGGGTGGATAGGTCGGGTGATCCGCTTCGGCACGGCAATCTTGCAGGCACCAGCGCCCACGGCGGCGTCCTGATCCTGATGGGAGACGATCACGTGTGTGAGTCTTCAACGACCGCTCATCAAAGCGAATATTCTCTCGTCAATACTTTGATCCCTGTACTGAATCCTGCCGGNGTGCAGGACATCCTTGATTTCGGACTCTATGGCTGGGCCCTGTCCCGGTACTCCGGGTGTTGGGTCGGTCTTAAGAGCGTGCATGACACGGTCGAAGCCTCTGCATCCGTTATTGGGCGCCCTGGCTGGATGTCATTAACTGCCCCAGAGAATTTTGTCATGCCAGAGGGTGGGGTCAACTTCCGCTGGCCTGATACGCCCCAGGCGCAGGAGGCGAGGCTGCATCAATTTAAGCTACCCGCGGTGTCAGCTTTTTTGAGACAGAACCCCATTGACCGTCAGGTGCTCGGCGATACCCACGGTCAGTTGGGAATCATCTCTACGGGGAAATCCTATCTCGACGTGAGGAGAGCGCTCCTGGAGCTCGGCATTGACGAGGTCCGGTCAAAAAGCTTGGGATTGAAACTCTACAAAGTCGGGATGCCTTGGCCCCTTGAGCCCGACGGCCTCAAGGCATTCGCAAGCGGGACGCGCAAGCTGGTGGTGGTCGAAGAAAAACGCGCGCTGATAGAAGATCAGGTCCGGAGCATCTTGTATGGAGTAGCCAATCCGCCGGAAGTTGTCGGTAAAGCCGATGAGTCNGGGGCAGTGCTTTTCCAGGCGCACGGGCGGCTTGATGCGGCGCAGATTGGGCAGGCGATTGGTGAGCGTCTTCTCCAACTTACGGGTGATGAGGCGCTGGCCGGAGCCCTCAAGCGGCTTGCTGATCGTACAGATCATTCAGCGCTCAAGGATGCCGCAATGCGCAGGACGCCTTACTTCTGTGCGGGCTGTCCTCACAACACTTCGACGCAGGTGCCGGAGGGGTCCCGGGCACTTGCCGGAATCGGCTGCCACTATATGGCCCAGTGGATGGATCGTGAAACTGACACCTTTACTCAAATGGGCGGGGAAGGAGCGAGTTGGATCGGAGAAGCCCCGTTCAGCTCTACCAGCCATGTTTTCCAGAACATTGGGGATGGGACCTATTTTCATTCGGGATTGCTTGCCATCAGGGCCTGTGTGGGAGCTCAAGTCAATATCACTTACAAGATTCTGTATAACGATGCAGTTGCCATGACGGGCGGCCAGTCGGTGGATGGCCCCATGGATGTCATGCGGATCTCGAGACAGGTCCATGCAGAAGGTGTTTCACAGATCGTAGTGGTTACTGATGACCCCCAGAAGTATCCCTCTGACGTGGACTGGGCCCCCGGCGTCAGGATCTATCATCGTGACCTACTCACCCGTGTCCAAAAGGAGATGCGCGAGGTACTGGGCACGTCCGTCATCATTTACGATCAAACCTGCGCCGCGGAAAAGCGCCGCCGCCGCCGGCGCGGATTGATGGAAACGCCCAACGAGCGGCTTTTTATCAATGAGGCGGTCTGTGAGGGATGTGGAGACTGCGGGACGCAGTCAAATTGTGTTGCACTGGTTCCGGTGGAAACGGATCTTGGGCGCAAAAGAGCCATAGACCAGTCGGTATGCAACCTGGACTATTCCTGCAACAAAGGATTTTGTCCGAGTTTTGTATCGGTTATTGGAGGCGAAAAAAAGACGCCCCTCCCATCCGCGAATCCAGTTACCCCTGAAACAAACAAGACTCTTGAATCCGTTCAGATCACCATCGACAAACCTTACTCCATCATCCTGACAGGAGTTGGTGGAACGGGTGTGGTCACGATCGGGGCCATTATTGGCATGGCTGCCCATGTGGCGCGAATGGGTTGTTCAGTGCTTGATATGGCAGGACTCGCGCAAAAAGGGGGGGCGGTCACCAGTCACATTATCCTGACCCCCCAACCTGATGAGGTGACGGCGACGCATATTGCAGACGGCGGATCGGACCTGCTGCTGGGCTGCGATGTGGTTAGCGCGGCTGCACAGGAAACGCGCATCAAGTTGAGTAGCGAGACCACATCAGTTGTTAATACGCACAAAATGATGACGGGAGACTTTACGCGGGAGCGGGATCAAAAATTCCCTTTGGAGGCGTTGCTTGAAGACATTCGTAACTCCTCTGGGCGGATGTATGCCGTACCGGCGACTAAGTTCGCAAAAGGGGTCTTTGGTGAGACGTTGACCGCTAATTTGATCATGCTCGGGTACGCCTATCAGTGCGAAGTGTTGCCGATTCCTTATGAAGCTATCGAGAAGGCGATTGAGCTCAACGGACGTGACGTAGACACTAATCTCGCGGCTTTCCGTCTTGGGCGAGAAACAGCGGCCGATCCTGCAAAAGCAAATATCTTGATGGGGAAGTCGAGAGCTGACCCTGATGTTTCACCGAAGCAGTTGGAGGACGAATTGCTGACACGTCGGCAAGGTCTGCTGCGCGAATCGCACGGGGCAAAAGTGTCTGCCCAACTTTCAGATTGGGTCGGCCAGGCTCGACAGAGCATTGATGCTTGTTATCACGACGTGTTGATTCCGCCGCTAGTCGAAAGCGCGTTTCGGGTGCTCTATCAAAAGGATGAGTACGAAGTGGCGCGGCTTTACAGTCAGCCGAAGTTCCGTGAATCGCTTTCCGAGGAGTTTGGGGGACGCTTCAAGCTGCGGGTGCACCTTGCACCGCCGCTAATGTCGAGGACTGATCCTGATTCCGGTCGACCCCGGATGCGAAGTTTTGGTCCTTGGGTGTTTACTGTTTTTAAGGTAATGAGCGCGTTGCGTTGGGTACGGGGGAAGTGGTTCGATCCTTTTCGCTTTGGAGAGGAAAGGGCGTTGCAACAAAAGATTCAATCCGATTTTCAAAGAACGATTAATGCGTTCGGTGAGACGCCTGTGACATCGAGCAATATTGACGATGCGCTCCGATTGATCGAATGGCCCATGCAGGTTCGAGGCTTTGGCCCGGTACGCGCAGAAGCCTTTCAGCAAGCAAGGAGAGAGATTGAGCGGCTGGAATCAGCGCTTCGCTCAACTCACGGAGAAAACCAATAAGCCGCCCGAACGGTTTGCGCCGGGGAAGTGGTCGGCCCGCATTCCTGAGCGCAGAGGTCGCGAGTTGGACCTAGAAGAGGTAAAACTGGGACGTGTGGGTGATCAGGCTGCCTGGCTAAAGTAATCCTTGAAGGCGCCGACTGTCTCGTCAACATCTTTGCGTCCAATATCCAAGTGGGTCACGAGGCGAATAGGATTTTCTTCCACCGTCAGGAGTATTCCGCGTTCACGCATAAAACCGGAGAGATGCTCTCCCTTTGACTTTGATACTGAAACAAAGACCATATTGGTACGCTGATCGGTGGGCTCAACTTCTATTTCTTCAATTTTTCCTAGCCCCTCAGCCAGCAGCGCAGCATGGTCATGGTCTTGCGCCAGGCGTTCTACGTTATGTTCCAGGGCGTACAGACCGGCAGCAGCAAGGATGCCCACTTGTCGGGTACCACCACCCAGCATCTTTCGCCAGCGCCGAGCCCGTTGGATAAAATCCCGCGAGCCTGTCAATACGCTACCGATCGGTGCACCAAGGCCTTTGGACAGGCAAGCGGAGACCGAGTCAAACAATCTGCCGATAGCGTCCGGAGCGATTCCGCCACTGACTGCTGCGTTAAAAACCCGCGCTCCATCCAGGTGGAACTGCAAGTTGTGTTCTGCAGCCAACGCTTTGGCTTCAGACAGGTAATCCATGGGTAAGGGCGTACCAAAGAAGGTATTCTCGAGACAGAACAGCCTCGTAATCGCGAGGTGAAAGTCATCCGGCTTGATGGCGGTCCGGACCGCTTCAAGATCAAGTGTACCGCCAGGCCGGTTCTCGATGGGCTGTGGTTGAACGCTTGCCAGTACTGCTCCCCCACCGCCTTCCTCGAGGTAGGCATGCGCTTTCGTGCCGGCAATGTACTCTTCGCCCCGCTGGCAGTGGGTCAGGATCGCTAGCAAATTGCCTTGAGTACCGCTCGTCACAAAAAGGCCGGATTCCTGCCCGAGCATTTCTGCGGCCTTTGCTTCGAGGCGATTCGCTGTCGGATCATCACCGTAGACATCGTCTCCTACAGGCGCATCGGCCATGGCCTGGCGCATCCCTGATGAAGGTCTAGTCACTGTGTCGCTGCGAAAGTCGATAATTTTGCTCATAGAAAGAATGGTTTTGGGGCTTGCCGAGGTGGATATTGAGGGGTAATGTCGGCGCTCCAGTGAAAAAGCGATTGCGCCGTCAATCTGTCTATTAAATTATTGTGCCACACTCCAACGAGCCTGGGAGAGAAAGTTTGATTCAAATCTGCCAGATTACGACACGTGTTTTTGTGGATTTGACCGCTTCTGATCATGACTGAAAGACCGTTAAGAGTGGGTGTGGTTGGGGTAGGCTATCTTGGTTCCATTCATGCCCAGATCTACCAGAAGATGGCAAATGTCGATCTGGTGGCGGTCATGGATACGAATGCTGATCAGGGGAGCCAGGTCGCCCGGGAGTGCGACTGCAGTTTCTTGCAGGATCTGGATCGCTTGCTGGACAGTGTGGATGCGGTAAGCATCGTAGTGCCCACCTCCCTTCATCGCGAGATTGCTGAGCCGTTTCTGGATAAAGGAATCCCAGTGCTGCTGGAAAAACCGGTAGCTCACACTCTGGAAGATGCAAGGGCAATTGTGAATCTCGCAAAGCAAAGCAGAACCCTGCTGCAGATTGGTCATCTTGAGAGGTTCAATGCCGGGGTGGTTCGGCTCGCTGAGGAATTGGATCGGCCACGGTTCATGGAGGTGCACCGCCTCGGANAATTTGTGGCTCGAGCCACTGATGTCGATGTCGTTACAGACTTGATGATCCATGACATCGACATTGCGCTTTCGCTCGTGCCTTCAGAACTTCGTTATATCTCTGCAGTCGGAGCGCGTGTGATTACGGATCATGTCGACATTGCCAATGCCCGATTGGAGTTCGAAGATGGCGCGGTCGTCAATGTGACGGCGAGCCGCGTGTCGTCCAAGAAATTCCGCAGAATCCGTGTTTTCGCGGAGTCTTGCTACCTCGCTCTTAATTTCGATGACCAACAGATCGATGTGGCGCGTCCAGGGATGCGTCCGCAAGAGGGGGGTTTTGCGCCGATCATCAGTGAATCAATCCAAGTGACGCCGCGGCCTCCGCTGGATGCAGAACTCGAGGATTTCGTTGACTGCGTCAGGAGTGGTCGAGACCCTGTTGTCGACGGCGAGACGGGTGTGCGGGCGCTGCAGGTGGCACACGAAGTCCGCCAACGTATCGATGAGTCGTTGCATTCGCTTTGACCACTGTTCCGGGGGCGGATTTTTGCTAAGCGCGAGAGCATGAGTGATCGGGAACCCTCCCTAGACGAACAGCGCGTGTTGGCCCTCGCGGGAGTCTGTCAGTGTGCTCTGCTGGCGCAGGAGTTCGCCCGGCGGGGCCGCGCTCAGCAGGAACCCTTGCGCTGTGCGCTTGATAGCATTCTGTCCTTGAATCAAATCGATACCGAGGCTGCACTGGGCGGAGTTCACGGCGTCTACGCGGGTTTGCCCGACCTCGCACGAAAAAATCCTGACCCCTCGGCGGTAGAACGATTGCGATATGCGAACGCCATGATTGACATCCAGAAGCGTCTAAGGCGCGACACCACGGCCGCATCAAGGCTACGCTCCGAATTGGAAGAAATTCGCGATGCAAAAACGATCGAGGACCCGGTCTCGCCTGAGGGGATTGCCGCCTTTGCGGGAATTTATTCAAAAACAGTTAGCCTGCTTACACCGAAGATCATCATCCGGGGCAGCGAGCAGCATTTGAGAGATGAAACCATTGTTCTCAAGGTGCGGGCAGTATTGTTGGCTGGTGTGCGTGCCGCGTATCTTTTTCATGAGCTGGGTGGCCGAAAGTGGCAGATACTTCTCGGACGAAAAAAGCTGGCTAACTCGGCGCGTCGACTATTGGATGCGTATTAAAAGGACGGGCATCAAACTGTATACATGGGTTGTTGGCCCGTGCTAAATGCTGAGCGTTATGCGCTCCTCGTTTTCACTAACCAGCTGACCGACATCATCAAAGGTTCGTTCGCAGAATGTGGCCTGCCCGTGTTGATCTACGATGATGACGCTGCTTGCCCTCGTGCCATAGTAGGTTCCCCTGACGAACACTACTCGCTCTAATCGGCTGGACAAAGTATCGTCGTCACGCGCCTCTGCAGAAGACTCTGTCGGTGTGGAATCAACAAGAAAATCGAAGAGGGAATTCTTCAACTCTTCTTTGCCTCCGGATTCGTCCAAGAGCCTAAGAACCTCCGAAAACCTTATTGCTCCGATGCGGGTTTTAGGCCATTGAATATGAGGTGGGCAATTGCTCAAAACGAACACACCCGAGGTTTCCAATTTATGGAAAGATGACACATTACTCAAAATAGAGACTTTCGAGGGAGTGCCAGCGATCAGGTTGAAACCACCGTAACCAGATCGATCTGCGAGCGCACCGCTCTCGATATCGCGCAGAATGTCATCTTGCCCCAGCAAAAAATCTTTTACGATCATCCCCCGCGACAGCGTTCCAGATTTTTTGGAAACGGTGGCCGTCCCGCAGTTTGTTAGCGCCGCAAAGCGGCCCTCTTGGGACAGTCCAAGCCAGGTACCGCCGGCACTGAGGTCCCGACCCGCGATGATTGAAGGACTCTCGGTCCACCGCGTCATGGGTTCAGTCGGTCGTGAGAAAACCTCATCCCGGTTAGCCGCGAGAATTAA
Source organism: Acidiferrobacteraceae bacterium (assembly GCA_002713825.1). Classification (GTDB taxonomy): domain Bacteria; phylum Pseudomonadota; class Gammaproteobacteria; order Arenicellales; family UBA868; genus UBA868. The sequence goes on from PAUU01000008.1 coordinate 52,796, forward strand.
AGGGAAGTTCTTGCGGATACCGAGCGCAACGGCGACAAAACACATAGCTCAGACAGAGGGTGGTTAGAATCTTCAGGGAAGATGAATCAGTTGATTGGGCGAAGTTCGAAACGCAACCCCGATGCGGCCAATCAGTTGCACAGGAGAAGACCCAGTCATCGTGCATAGGCGTTCAAGCAGCTCACGTTTTTTGCTTTTTCCCAGAGAGGGCAATCGGATTTTGACCAGCTCATGACTGGTGAGAGCACCTTCGAGTTCCGAAGCGACCGCAGGCGTGACGCCCGCGGCGCCCACGGTGACTATAGGCTTGAGGTGGTGAGCCAGGGAGCGCAGGTGGTTGAGTTGTTTTCCGCCCAGTTTCATGAGGGTCTCGATAAATTAGTTGGCGATCGGGTCACAGGATAACACTGACGCAAAATGGGTTCTAAGCACTCTTCAAGATCCCGCAACTGGGCGGCACGACAGAATCGGGATCCCTACGTCAAGAAAGCTAGGGAAAGTGACTATCGTTCACGAGCTGCCTACAAACTGCAACAGCTGGATGAAAAGGAGCGGCTCCTGTGTGAAGGGATGTCAGTCGTTGATCTCGGGGCGGCGCCGGGCAGTTGGAGTCAATATGCGGTGGCGAAGGTTGGCACGACTGGGACTGTGGTTGCGGTAGATCGACTCGACATAGGGAAGATCTCTGGGGTTATGGGAATCAAGGGCGATTTTCTTGATGATGCAGTGGTAAAAAAGGTAAGTGAGGTGCTCGGCAAGCGGTCGGCAGACCTTGTAATTTCTGATTTAGCCCCCAATTTAACCGGGATATCTAGTGTTGATCAGGCGGCGATGAAAGATTTGGTGCTCGCGGCAGTTCGGTTTGCGTTGCGGCATCTGGGTCCAAAAGGGGTATTCATTGGGAAGTTTTTTGAAGGAGAGCAGGCTGATGCCTTGCGACATAAATTGGAAGAAGCATTTTCTGTGGTTCGGGTTCGGAAGCCGGACGCTTCACGCGCGAAAAGTGCCGAGGCCTATTTTGTNGCTAGATATCCCCTCGGCGGGGGCAAGGTTTGTGTTTCGTAGGAAAAACTCTCAAAATCTTAGGTTCGCCGGTAGCACTGCGGGTTTCTGAACATCTNATTGTTGACTTAAGTTTGATCATCGAAGGCTTATGAATAATTTAACCAAGAATTTGGTCCTCTGGCTCGTCATCGCAATGGTTCTGATGGCGGTATTTAATAATTTCGCGCCGGAGCAGAACCGGGCGGGTCAGGAGATCGATTACTCGGCGTTCCTGGACGAGGTGGAACGGGGGTCAGTGGAGCAGGTCACTATTGACGGGGCGGCGATTTACATCAGGGGCCGCAACGGGGAGAAATACGTCACCTATTCGCCTGGCGATCCTGGTTTGGTTAACGACCTTCTTAAAGCCGATATCGTGATCAAGGCGCAGAGGGAAGAAGAGCCGTCACTGCTGATGCAGATCTTTATCAGTTGGTTCCCCTTGCTTCTGCTGATCGGTGTCTGGATATTCTTTATGCGTCAGATGCAAGGTGGAGGTGGGCGGGGCGCATTAAGTTTCGGTAAGAGCAAAGCTCGCATGCTGACTGAGGATAAGAATAATGTCACCTTTGAGGATGTGGCAGGGGTCGATGAGGCCAAGGAAGAAGTTGGGGAATTGGTGGAGTTTCTCCAGGACCCCTCGCGTTTCCAGAAGTTGGGTGGAAGGATTCCTCGTGGCGTACTGATGACAGGAAGTCCGGGAACGGGAAAAACGCTCCTCGCGCGAGCGATCGCTGGGGAAGCCAAGGTACCATTTTTCACTATCTCGGGTTCAGATTTTGTCGAAATGTTCGTGGGCGTCGGCGCCTCCCGCGTGCGGGACATGTTTGAGCAGGCCAAGAAGAACGCGCCCTGCATCATCTTTATCGATGAGATCGACGCCGTAGGGCGCCAACGCGGTGCAGGCCTTGGTGGAGGCCATGACGAGCGTGAGCAAACTCTTAATCAGTTGCTTGTGGAGATGGACGGATTTGAGGGCAACGAAGGGATTATCGTGATTGCCGCAACGAACCGACCGGATGTTCTGGATCCTGCACTGCTGCGTCCGGGCCGATTTGATCGCCAGGTGCATGTTCCTCTGCCCGATATCCGCGGTCGCGAAGCGATCCTGAAAGTGCATATGCGGAAAGTCCCGATCGATAATGATGTGGATGCGGCGATTATTGCGCGCGGAACGCCGGGCTTTTCTGGTGCGGATCTTGCCAACCTTGTCAATGAAGCTGCCTTGTTTGCGGCTCGGGCCAGCCGGCGAAAGGTGTCGATGGAGCAGTTCGAACTGGCCAAAGACAAGGTCATCATGGGTGTCGAGAGGCGCTCAATCGTTATGCCGGAAGAGGAACGATTGAACACCGCGTATCACGAGTCAGGCCACGCTGTTGTTGCTAAAGTGCTTTCGGACCAAACCGATCCTGTACACAAGGTCACCATTATTCCCCGCGGTCGNGCNTTNGGCGTGACGATGCAGCTGCCGGAGGAAGATCGCTACAGCCACAANCGCGAACATCTGNTGGCACGTATNGCNGTNCTGATGGGCGGGCGNATTGCTGAAGAAGTNTTCATGGANCAAATGACGACCGGNGCNGCCAATGATTTTGAACAGGCTACCGGTTTGGCTCAAAAAATGGTTCAGCGGTGGGGGATGAGTGATCATCTCGGCCCGAGAGTCTATGGCGATAATGAATCGGAGGTGTTTCTGGGTCGGGATATGACAACCCATAAAAATCTCAGTAACGCAACCGCCGAGCAGGTAGATCAAGAGATCAGCCGCATCATCGAGGAGCAGTATGCTCGTGCTCGAGACATCATTGAAAACCGAAAAGAGGTGATTGAAGTCATGGCGCACGCGCTGATGGATTGGGAAACTCTTGAAGCGGATCAGATCGATCAGATAATGAAAGGGGAAACTCCGCGTCCCCCATCTTCTAGTGAAAGCGACGGCGGCAATCATTCAAGTGGTGATGGAAGCCAGCAGTCTGATCGTCCGGATATCAAGCCCAATATGGATTCTCCCGCAGGCGATTCTGCCTGAGCTTCAGCGCAGGGAAATCGCCTGAGCGAGGCCGAATGCCTGCTCTTGGTCCGAGTGACGATCCCCAGATTATGGGAATCGTCAACGTGACGCCTGATTCCTTTTCTGACGGCGGAGAGTTCTCTTCTCATGCCGCGGCCATCGATCAGGGCCGCAAGCTCGCCGCAGACGGGGCGCACGTGATTGATGTGGGTGGCGAGTCAACTCGTCCGGGCGCAGCAACAGTCAGTGAGGAAATGGAGATAGCACGGGTGCTGCCGGTTATTGAAGCTCTCGTGAAAGACGGCATAAAGGTGTCGGTCGATACGAGCAAACCTGAAGTTATGGAAGCCGCCGTTGCTGCTGGGGCCTGCATGATCAACGATATCTATGCGTTAAGAAGACCGGGAGCCCTCGCAACGGTCGCACGTTTGGATGTGCCGGTTTGTCTTATGCATATGCAGGGCACTCCGGCCACGATGCAGAATGCACCCCGCTACGAAAATATCGGCCGGGAGATTAGAGAATTTTTACAGTCTCGGATTCACGCTTGTGGTCTTGCCGGGGTCGATCGTGAGCAAATCGTCATTGATCCTGGATTTGGGTTTGGCAAGACCCGTCAACATAACCACACGCTTATTGGGCAGTTGGGATGGTTTACCCAGATGGGGGTCCCGGTACTGATCGGCGTCTCGCGTAAGAAGTTTGTTCGCTCGCTTGCGCAGGTAGCGTCCAGACAGACTTTAGATAGAGTGAGTGCACTACTGGCCCTGATGGCTGTTGAGCAGGGCGCGCGGTTTGTCCGTGTTCATAATGTTGACGTTACCCGACAATTGCTGGGTCAGGCTCATGGGCTGGTGCCAGTCCCTCGGTCACCGGTAAACTGAGCTTATGGCCAAGCGTCGTTATTTCGGTACGGACGGAGTCCGCGGAAGGGTGGGAACCTCACCCATTACCCCTGCGGAAGTCCTGCATCTGGGATGGGCAGCAGGCCGGGTTCTTGGTGCTGGCCACGCGCGGGGTCGAGTAATTATTGGCAAGGACACCCGCATATCGGGATACCTTCTAGAGTCAGCGCTGGAGGCGGGTCTTAGCGCCGCTGGAGTTGATATCGCCCTCACTGGCCCCCTGCCTACTCCCGGCATTGCCTACCTGACTCGGCAGGTGGGTGCCTGCGGAGGGGTCGTGATCAGCGCTTCGCACAATCCCTATCACGACAACGGTATCAAGTTTTTTTCAGAATCCGGTAAAAAACTGGATGATGAGACAGAAGAATCAATTGAGGCTCTGATGTCAGAGCCGATGAGCACGGTCGGGCCGGAGGCGCTTGGCAAAGCAGAGCGCCTGATTGATGCGCTGCCTCGCTATGCGGAACATTGCCGCAACACGCTGCCGCCCGGAGTTAGATTGGATGGACTCAAGGTAGCCGTCGATTGCGCTAATGGCGCCGCTTACCAGGTGGGGCCGCTCGTATTGCGGGAGTTGGGCGCTGAGGTCACCGGCATCGGCATTGAGCCGGACGGGTTCAATATTAATCGGGAATCCGGGTCGACTTATCCGCAGACAATCTGCAATCTCGTGAAGGAGTGCGGGGCAGATGTGGGGATTGCATTCGATGGGGACGCCGATCGGGTGGTTCTGGCCGACGCCCAAGGCCGTCTTGTTGATGGGGACGGCATCCTCTTTATTCTGAGTCAGTATCGCCACCAGCGGGGGGGTTGCGAAGGTGTTGTCGGCACCTTGATGACTAACCTGGGTGTTGAGATGGCGTGCGAGGCGCGGGGAATCCAATTTGTCCGTGCCCAGGTAGGCGATCGTTTTGTCCTGGAAGAACTCGTCAGCCGAAATTGGACGTTGGGAGGAGAGACCTCCGGACATATTCTGTCCTTGGATCGAAGCACGACCGGAGATGGGCTGGTAGCCGCCCTTGCCGTCCTGGAGGTAATGCAAAAAACCGGAAAATCCCTGGCAGACCTTGTAGAGGACTTGCAAATACTTCCGCAGAAACTCGTGAATGTCTCGACAGAGCACGGGCGACCTGCCGAATTGCTGGACCAGTCCCGCGTGACTGAGGCTGTAAAAGCCTGCAAGAAGCAGTTGGGGTTACGGGGACGGGTGGTTTTGCGAGCCTCGGGGACGGAACCCCTCATTCGGGTGATGGTGGAGGGAGAGGATGCAGTCAGGGTGGGTGAGCTGGCAAGAGAACTCGCGGATCAGATTAGCTTCGTGGCCTGAGCGGCGTCAGGGCCTCTGATGTGGCGCTTGCGTCGCTACCTGCCGGCCGTTAACATTCACGGCCTTTTTTGCCTGAGAAAACCGCGCTGCAGACCTAGAGTCGGTATCGGAGCATATCTATGAGAAGGCCGCTGGTTGCTGGAAACTGGAAGATGAACGGAAATCGAGAGATGGCCGAGACGCTCGTCTCGGCCATCGGCTCGGCCCTTCCAGAAAATGATGCGGTGGACGTAGTGGTTTGTCCGCCCTATGTTTATCTCGATTTATGTTCAGCAGTGGCAGGTGAGACGCCCATCGCCTTGGGTGCGCAGGATCTGGATATTCACGAGCCAGGAGCCTTCACAGGCGCCATTGCTGCAGACATGCTTGTCGATATAGGTTGCGATTTCGTCATTTTGGGGCATTCGGAACGCCGCAGTCTTTATGGGGAGAGTGATGCCGACGTTGGTGCGAAAGCCTCCGTGGCGACAGCGAAGGGTCTGACCCCGATTATTTGCGTCGGCGAGACTCAAGAAGAGCGGGAAAGTAATGTGACAGCAGATGTGGTTTATCGGCAGTTGGATGCGGTGATCGACGGAGCAGGAATTGGCATTTTTCCTAAAGCGTTAGTTGCCTACGAGCCTGTCTGGGCAATCGGCACTGGGCTGACCGCGACCGACGAGCAGGCACAGGAAGTCCATGGCCTGATTCGGCAGAGAATTGCCAAAGCCAGTGGACAGACGGCTGAGGACACCCGGATACTATATGGCGGCAGCGTCAAGCCAGACAATGCGGCCGGGCTGTTTTCGCAATCAGATATTGATGGAGGCTTAATTGGCGGCGCCTCGCTAAAGGCTGCCGACTTTCTTGGTATCATTGAGGCTGCTATCCCATGAACCTGCTTACCAGTATTTTTACCGTCGTCCATCTCGTCGCAGCTATTGCGATCGTGGTCCTTGTTCTGCTTCAGCAGGGCAAGGGAGCGGATATGGGCGCCGCTTTTGGCGGAGGATCTTCCAGTTCGGTGTTTGGCAGTCGGGGCTCAGCGAGCTTCTTAAGTAGGGTGACCGCAGGTCTGGCGGCGGTCTTTTTCATTACCGGACTTAGTCTTGCCTATATCTATACCCAGCAAAGTGCTGTGCCACGGAGCGTGATGGCTGGCGAAAGTACTCAGCAGTCTTCAGATGTTCCGAGCGTCGGGACAGGGGATGTAATGAGAAAGGACGGGGGTACTGAGTCGGACATCCCCTCTGCCCCAAACACGAATTAGGATTCGAGAGATAAAATAGGGCGATATCCTGATGTGGCTGATCAATTTGCCGAAGTGGTGGAACTGGTAGACACGCCGTCTTGAGGGGGCGGTGGCGCAAGCCGTGCCGGTTCGAGTCCGGCCTTCGGCACCAAGATCAGAAAGAACCGGTTGAGTGCGACGTGCACTCTTCCAAGGTTCCTAAAACATTCCGGAGTGGTTGACCCATGCGCTCTGAAAATACAGCCCGCCTGCCTATGCTTGGCACCTCCAACGAACTGGTCTGCGTCGACGGTGTTTGGAGACAAGCCTCGCAGGCCTCCGGTATCGATTACAGTGATGGGCACGAAGAAGAGTCCATTCTGTATGAAACCCTGGCCGAGGCGAATAATTTAGCCTGGAACTCACCTGAATTCGCAGGCCCTTACCGTAGTTGGGCGCAGGAATACCACTTGTCTCCCTTGCGCGCCAATCTGCTACGGGGCGTAAGACTTCCAGAAGCGGGTCGGGTTCTTGAGGTGGGAGCAGGTTGTGGTGCCGTGACACGCTTTCTTGGTGACCATGGTTTTAGGGTAGATGCTGTTGAGGGAAGCGCGAGTCGGGCCCGTTTAGCCTATGCACGCTGCACTGGGCTAGACAACGTTTCCATCATCTCCGCCGACTTTCACCGACTGCAATTCCCAAAACAAAGCTACGATCTGGTCCTGTTTATTGGGGTGCTGGAATATGCCCAAAGGTTTGCGCCAGATGGATTGTCGTCCCGCGAGGCCGTAATCCGGATGCTGACTCAGGCGACGCAAGCTCTTTCGGCAGACGGGAAAATTATCATTGCGATTGAAAATCGTCTTGGAGCGAAATATCTCTCGGGATGGCCTGAAGATCACCTCGGGATGCCCTGGTCAGGAGTCGCTGGATATCCGACCGGTAGCCCAGCCGACGCCGGTATACGAACCTTCGACAAATTAGAATGGGACAAGATTTTCAGGGAACTGCAGCTTAAACACCGTTGTTTCTTCCCGCTACCAGATTACAAGTTGCCCGAAGCATTCATTAGTGAGGACGGACATGATGCGCCGGGGGCTAGCGCTATCTATGGGCGATATGTCTCCGTGAATCGGACGCTGGCGCCTGCGGCCTTGGCTCCGGCAAGGTTTCAACAGAATGCGCTGTATCGGGCGGGGCTGCTCTCATCCTGTGCGGACTCGTTCGGGATTGTGGTTTCCTGTTCCGATGAGGGACTTCACGGGCTGATGCCGCACGACTGGATTGTTTTTGGTGCCAGCGCGGGCCCCACGGATATGGGTCTGTGCATCAAGAGCGGGGCAAGTACGGCGAGCACATTCACCCCTTTCAGCGAAAATGATCAGCCAATAAGCCTGCCTCAAGGAGAGCCGCTCTATCAGTATTGGCTAAAATGTGCGGTTTCAGGTGCGACTCAGGACGAATTCTCAAAGCTCGTGGCAGGGCATCTTAGGCTTGGNGTCCAGACTGGTATTCGACCGCCCGGGTGGTGCTTGATGGCCAACGAGGCAGGAGAGCTGGTGTCCGAAATATTCCCGTGGCCCTCTGAGTGCGGTCTTCCCGGCGCAACAGATAACCGATTGTGGGCAGCCTCCGTGTTGGATGGATTCTTTGATTTCGCCCAATCAGATATTGAGTTCCTGGCCAATCTCGGATCCTGGGAAGGGGTTACAGACCTAAAACAGCAGATCCTTCATTGCCTCACCAATTCTTCGGCCGATGCAGTTGCCTTTTTGGGGAACCTTGAAGCAGCGATTTATTGGGCCTCGGGGGAAGTATTTTCCGAGGAGCGAAAATCTGTGCATCGCTCGTTTGGTCAGGGCAGGGAAATCCTGACTTTCAGTTTGCCAAAATCGGTGCGGGCCGATATGCGTCTGCGTTTTGATCCTTCAGATCAAGACACGGGATCAAAGACTGCAACGGTCAAGCTCGAGTCGATGCTTCTTTTTGAAGCTCAGGATTCGTCTGGCGTCGATTTGATGCCGGTTTTGAAGCGCGCTGGAGTCGATGCCTGCAATCAGTTAGAAATCAAACCGGCTGAAGACGGGGTCATTTTGATAATTCAGGGAAATGATCCTTGGGTAGTTATTGATCTGGTACCGCTTGGACTACCTTCTCACCTCAGCCTTGAGCGGGTGGAGGCCCACCTTTACTGGGGATCTTAAGAGTCAAGAGAGCGACGTCTGTTGTCGCTATGTTGATTGACCGTCTACATAGGTAAGACTAGAATTTGGGCTTCCAAATTCGGCCGCTTTTAATAGCGTTCTCCAGTCGAGTGCTCGCAAATTATCTTCCCGTACTCTTGTTCCTGGTAACAGGGATAGTGATTGGCATCGTCGCCCTTGCGGCGGGGCGGGTATTGAGTCCCCGGAATCCTTATCCCGCCAAGTTATCAACGTATGAATGCGGCTTTGAGGCGTTCGAAGACGCGAGAATGAAATTCGACGTTCGGTATTACCTGGTGGCAATTCTCTTCATTATTTTCGATCTCGAGATCGCATTTCTTTTCCCTTGGGCCATTGTTTTGGATGAGATAGGGGTATTCGGTTTTTGGGCAATGATGATATTCCTTGCAATCCTTGTCGTCGGCTTTGTTTACGAGTGGATGAAGGGAGCCTTGGAGTGGGAGTAAGACCCGATGGCACTTGAAGGAGTGATGTCCCAGGGCTGGGCAACGGCCCGCCTGGATGATCTGATCAATTGGGCGCGGACCGGGTCCATGTGGCCGATGACCTTTGGTCTTGCCTGTTGCGCGGTTGAGATGATGCACGCGGGGGCGTCTCGCTACGACCTCGACCGATTCGGCATGATATTCAGGCCGAGCCCGCGGCAGTCAGACGTGATGATCGTAGCCGGGACCCTGACCAATAAAATGGCGCCAGCGCTGAGGCGTGTGTATGACCAGATGCCCGAGCCCCGTTGGGTGATATCCATGGGTTCCTGCGCTAACGGCGGCGGGTACTATCACTACTCATACTCGGTGGTTCGGGGTTGTGATCGGATCGTTCCGGTGGATGTCTATGTTCCTGGCTGCCCGCCCACTCCGGAAGCTCTGATGTACGGAATCATTCAGCTCCAAAAGAAGATTAAGCGTGACGACACTATCGCCCGCTGATCAGTCGGACAGGGAAGACCAAAAGCGGTCCGGCGAGGATGTGCTCACCGCATTGGCGACATCGTTTGGCGCTACCGTTATTTCGGATTTTCACGAGCGCACGTTGATCGTTGATCGGGGTGAGGCGTTCGCACTCCTGCGGTCGTTGTGGGATAGCTCCGCTACCCGGTTCGAACAGCTCATTGATCTGTGTGGTGTCGATTACGCCAACGACAGTGGAGCACTGCGTGGCCATCCAGAGCGCTTTGCCGTGGTATATCACCTGTTGTCCGTGTCGCGAAACGATCGGCTGCGAGTAGTCGCCTATCTGCCGGAGGACAACCCTCGTATCAAGAGCGTGGTGGGCATCTGGGCGTGCGCCAACTGGTACGAGAGGGAAGCCTTCGATTTATTCGGTATCCTGTTTGACGGTCATCCTGATCTTCGCCGCCTCCTCACGGATTACGGGTTCATCGGACATCCGATGCGTAAGGATTTCCCCTTAAGTGGCCATGTTGAAATGCGGTTTGACGAGAAAAAAGGACGTGTTGTGTATGAGCCTGTCTCTATTGATCCAAGGGTGACCGTGCCGCGCGTCATCCGCCAGGAGTCCACCGAGTGAGCGAGATTCGCAACTACACCATGAACTTCGGGCCTCAGCATCCCGCAGCCCACGGAGTGCTTCGTCTGGTCATGGAGATGGACGGCGAAGTGGTCGAGCGGATCGACCCTCATATTGGACTCCTGCATCGCGGCACAGAGAAACTCGCGGAGAGCAAGCCGTATAACCACAGTATTGGTTACATGGATCGGCTCGATTACGTATCAATGATGTGTAATGAGCATGCTTATGTTCTGGCAATAGAAAAACTGCTTGGGGTTGTGCCTCCGATTCGAGCTCAGTACATCCGGGTCATGTTCTCTGAAATTACCCGAATCCGAAACCACTTGCTGTGGATTGCGGCGCATGGACTCGACATCGGCGCAATGGCGGTTTTCCTCTATGCGTTCCGAGAGCGGGAGGACTTGTGTGATGTTTACGAGGCGACCTCTGGAGCGCGACTGCACGCAGCCTACTTCCGGCCGGGAGGGGTATACCGTGATCTGCCTGATCGAATGCCTCAGTATGAGGTATCCCGGGTGCATTCGGAGGACGAAGTCCGACAGAAGAATATCAATCGTGAAGGCTCGGTGCTGGATTTTATTGAGTCCTTTGTTGAGCGATTTCCCGGTTGTGTCGATGAATACGAAAATCTCCTGACCGATAACCGTATCTGGAAGCAACGGACAGTCGATATTGGGATCGTTACGCCGGAACGGGCGATGCAGCTGGGATTCACCGGTCCAATGTTGAGGGGCTCAGGCGTGGAATGGGATCTTCGGCGCAAGCAACCTTATGAGATCTACCCCGAGCTGGAGTTCGACATCCCGGTGGGTGTTACGGGGGATTGTTACGACCGTTACCTGGTACGGGTTGAAGAGATGCGTCAGTCTAATCATGTCGTTCGTCAGTGTATTGACTGGCTCCGTCAGAACCCGGGTCCGGTGATGACTGACGATCACAAGCTTGCCCCGCCAGAGCGCAGCGACATGAAAGAAGACATGGAGTCGCTTATCCATCATTTTAAATTGTTCACCGAGGGGTACAGCACGCCGCCGGGGCAGGTGTATCAAGCTGTCGAGGCGCCTAAAGGAGAGTTTGGTATTTACCTAGTCTCGGATGGGGCGAACAAGCCTTTCCGGCTCAAGATTCGGGCACCCGGCTTTGCGCATCTTGCCTCCCTGGACGAAATGGCCCGAGGCCATATGCTGGCCGACGTGGTCGCCATTATCGGCACTCAGGACATCGTTTTCGGTGAGGTGGACCGTTAATGGAGCAAGCCGGGACNATACTTACCGAGGCAATCCTCCAGAAGATTGAGGCGGAAGCAGGCAAGTATCCAACGCGTAGAGCCGCAGTGAAGTCAGCCTTGCGCTACGCCCAGGCCGAATTTGGCTGGATAAGCGAAGACGTGGTTAAAGCGGTTGCGGAGGTCCTGGGCCTAGAGCGTATCGAGGTATTCGAAGTCGCAACTTTTTATGACATGTTTTATACGCGACCCGTCGGCAAATTTCCGGTGCGCGTTTGCACCAATATCTCCTGTTTGCTGCGCGGCGCTGATGGGATCATGGAGTCGTTATGTCAGCGTTTGGGAGTTGAGGAGGGAGAGACGACAGCAGACGGTCGATTTACGGTGTTTGCCGCTGAGTGCCTTGGTGCCTGCGGCGGAGCACCCATGATGGCTGTGGGGGATGACTATCATGAAGATCTCAGGGCAGATGAATTGGACAAGGTGCTGAAGGGGTATCGATGAGTGATCCTTCAGAGATCCGCGTCTGCCTGCCGCCCCACGACGTAGCGAGTCCGTGGACCCTGGCATCCTATCGAGAGCGAGGAGGCTATCAGGCCTGGGAGAAGGTCCTAAAAAATCAGACACCCCGCGAAGAGATTATTGAGACCTTGAAATCCTCGGGTTTACGAGGCCGCGGTGGAGCCGGGTTTCCGACCGGCCTGAAACTGAGTTTCATGCCGCGGGATGCGCAGGGCCAGAAGTACATTGTTTGTAATTCGGATGAGAGCGAACCTGGAACATTCAAGGATCGTGACATTCTTCGGTTTAATCCGCATCAGGTGATCGAAGGTATGGCACTTGCCGGATATGCCATCGGCGCCACCATCGGCTTCAATTACATACGCGGCGAGTATTACGAGCCCTGGCAGCGCTTNGAGGCCGCCCTGGTTGAAGCAAGGCAAGCCGGTCTGTTAGGTGAGAATCTAATGGGATCAGAAATCGCATTTGAACTGCACAGTCAGCGCGGCGCGGGGGCATATATCTGCGGTGAGGAGACCGCTTTGCTGGAGTCGCTGGAGGGAAAAAAAGGACAGCCGCGTTTCAAGCCGCCATTTCCTGCCCAGGTAGGCGCCTTTGGCAAACCCACCACAATCAACAATACTGAAACTCTTGCGTCAATTCCTCCGATTATTCGAAACGGTGCANAATGGTTTTCCAGCATNGGGGTCGAGAACAGTGGGGGCACCAAGATTTACTCTGTTTCGGGCCATGTTAACCGGCCAGGAAACTATGAGGTGCCCATGGGAATGCCCTTCCGTGATCTGCTGGAGATGGCGGGCGGAGTTCAGGACGGCCGCGCTCTGAAAGCGGTCATTCCAGGAGGTTCTTCGGTGCCTGTTGTTCCAGCAGATGCCATCATGGGGTGCACCATGGACTATGACGGGCTTTCGCAGGTCGGGTCCGCACTCGGAGCTGGTTCTGTGATTGTCATGGACGAAACCACCTGCATGGTGGAGGTGCTGGAGCGTATCTCGTATTTCTACTTTGTGGAGTCGTGCGGGCAGTGCACACCCTGTCGCGAGGGAACTGGGTGGTTGTATCGCATGATCCGGCGGATCCGTACTGGAGAAGGGACGCCCGCAGATCTGGACCGCCTGAAATCAGTTGCCGATCGGATCGAGGGTCGCACGATCTGTGCGCTGGGTGACGCGGCTGCGTGGCCCGTGCAGAGCTTCCTGAAACACTTCCGGCACGAGTTTGAAGCCATGATCCCTCGCGAGGAGGTGGCCTGATGGATGCGCCGACTACCGTAACGGTCGTTATCAATGGCCGTGAAGTTCAGACCCAGCCTGGAAGCATGATTATTGAAGCCGCGGACGCGGCCAATATTTACATCCCGCGCTTTTGTTATCACCCANAACTGTCAATTGCGGCAANTTGTCGNATGTGTCTGGTCGAGGTAGAAAANGCTNCGAAACCATTGCCGGCGTGCGCCACTCCTGTNGCCGACGGAATGGTCGTTCAAACGCGCTCACCCACTGCGGTCGAGGCGCAGCAGGGGACGATGGAATTCCTGCTGATTAACCATCCGCTCGACTGCCCCGTATGTGATCAAGGCGGAGAGTGTCCGCTTCAGGATCAGGCCATGGGATACGGTCAGGATTCATCCCGATATGAAGAAGAAAAAAGGTCCAAGCCGGCGTTGGATCTTGGCCCCCTAGTCGCCACGGCAATGACACGCTGNATTCACTGCACGCGATGCGTGCGATTTGGTCGAGAGATTGCTGGCACGATGGAGTTGGGTGCCACGGGGCGCGGCGAGGACATGACGATAGAAACCTACCTTGATGGCTCCGTCGACAGCGAGGTCTCAGGAAATATTATTGATCTGTGTCCGGTTGGGGCATTGACTTCAAAACCCTACCGGTTCACTGCGCGACCCTGGGAATTATTCAGCCATGAAGGTATCAGTCCGCACGATAGCCTTGGCACCAATATCACGTTACAGACGGCTCACCAGTCAGTGAAACGTGTGGTTCCCAGAAACAACGAGAAGATCAACGAGTGCTGGATCTCAGATCGGGACAGATTCGCCTATGAAGGGGCAGAGTCCGATGATCGGTTGACTCAGCCGATGATTCGACGAAAGGAGAGCCTGGTTGAGACTTCCTGGGAAGAGGCGCTTGGCGAAGCCGCTGCAGCGATGCGTCAGGCCACTGAGCAAGACGGCTCCCAACTAGCCGCGCTGGTTCATCCGATGAGTTCGATGGAGGAATCCTTCCTCCTACAAAGAGTGTTGCGCGGACTCGGGTCTGACCAGATTGACCATCGCTTGCTTCAACGGGACTTTTCCGACGACGCCGTCGCACCAATTTATCCTGGCCTTGAGGCTGCGCTGTCTGATATCGAGTCTCTGAAAGGCATCCTGCTGATCGGATGTAATCCCCGCAAGGAGGCGCCGTTACTCGCTCTGCGAATACGCAAGATGGTCGAGCAGGGGGGCCTGGTCGGGTTGCTTGGCTCGTATGCGCCGGATTTGAATTTTTCGCTCTCCGCCTTTCATTGCGTTACGCCGGCAGAGCTTCCCAATGTGTTGCACGGTCTCGCGAGGAGCGGGGGAGAATTAGATCCTGCAACAAGGTCGTTTGAGGGCGATGCGTGGTCCAGGTTGCTCAGTGAGGTCGGAGACAGTGGAATGATCCTGCTTGGGCAGGGGGCACTCGATCATCGTGATGCCGGAACGATTCGGACGCTAGCGGCGCGTCTTGCACAACAGACAGACATGAAGCTTGGTGCTTTAGCCCCAGCAAACAGTGCCGGTGCATGGTGGGCGGGTGCGGTACCGCATAGAAATGCACAAGGGAAGCCCGCGAAGACGGCAGGCGCCAACGCATCCCAGATCGCGGACCTGAACTTGAAGACGGTTTTACTGTACGGCGTGGAGCCTTTGATTGATCACTCCGACCCGATCCGATTGCAGGGCATGCTTGATCGAGCGCAAACAGTGGTCGCCTTCACGGCGTTTCGATCCGCGGTGCCTGATCAAGCAGACATTGTGCTGCCTATCTCCCCCTATACGGAATGCTCTGGCAGCTATCTCAACTGTAACGGTATTGTCCAGGTTTCCAGTCCAGCGCTGACCCCACGGGGTAATTCTCGCCCGGGGTGGAAGGTCTTGCGCGTCCTGGGGAACTTCTTGTCTTTGCCTGATTTCGACTATGACGATGTGGCGCAGGTCGCCACCGAACTCGGCCATCCTCCTGAGGTCTCAATGCGGGCCGTTGCAGCGGAGATTTCAATTTCAGGACACAGCGATATGGTGCCCACCCACGCTAACGGGCTGTTTTCTCTTGTCGCCGAGCGTTCCATTTATCAAGCAGATCCGATCGTCCGGCGTTCCCGCGCGCTTGCCAGTACGCACGATGGTTTGTCTGAGGCGTTTTGCCGTCTTCATCCTGATGACATGGAAGCGGCGGGTCTGGCCGGAGTATCGCGAGTACTGGTGGTAGGGGAACATCACCAGGCCACCCTGCGGGTTACCGCAGATAGGGGGGTTGTTCGCGGCTCCGTGTTTGTTTTATCGGGTTCAGTCACCACTGCCGGATTTGGTGGGGATTCGGCCGTCAGAATCAGGCCGGTGATGTAACGTGACCGAAGCGTTGATCACCCTCTGGAGCGGTCTGCCTNTGTTCTTGCAGTTGGGCCTCAAGATTGGGGCGATCATTCTGCCGCTGCTCGGAATGGTGGCGTACTACACCCTTGCTGAGCGCAAAGTAATCGCCTATATGCATGTGAGAGTGGGGCCCAATCGCGTGGGACCGAAAGGACTGCTTCAGCCGATTGCCGATGCGGTCAAGTTGATGTTCAAAGAAATGATCATTCCGACTAATGCGGATCGGTACCTGTTTCTGATAGCCCCCGTCCTGGCTCTCGCTCCGGCGTTGGGGGCGTGGGCCGTCGTTCCTTTCACCGATACCCTCGTGCTGGCCGATATCGATGCGAGCTTGCTGTACGTCCTCGCGCTTACGTCAATGGGCGTGTATGGCGTGGTGATCGCTGGCTGGGCCTCCAACTCGAAGTACGCGTTTCTCGGAGCGATGCGGTCCGCCGCACAGATCGTTGCTTATGAGATCGCTATGGGGTTTGCCCTCGTTGGGGTCCTGATGGCTGCGGGCTCCTTGAACTTACGGGAGATTGTAGTGGCCCAGTTGGGAGGGATACACGAGTGGTTCTTTCTGCCGCTGTTTCCGCTTTTCCTGGTCTATCTGATCAGTGGCGTCGCTGAGACCAATCGTTCTCCTTTTGACGTGGCTGAGGGCGAGTCGGAGATCGTTGCGGGTTTTCATGTCGATTATTCGGGAATGGGTTTCGCAGTCTTTTTCCTTGCGGAATACGCAAACATGATTCTGATTTCGGCATTGACCGTCATCATGTTTCTAGGAGGATGGCACGCACCGTTTGAGATCGCACCGTTCACCTGGATTCCGGGGATCTTTTGGTTTTTTGGAAAGCTGGCGGCGGTGGCGTTCTTGTTTCTCTGGTTTCGCGCGACATTCCCGCGGTACCGCTATGACCAGATCATGCGCTTGGGGTGGAAAGTGTTTATTCCGGTTACCCTGGTATGGATAACCGTAATCGGCGTCGCGAAATTTTTTACCCCAATTGGGCATTGGTTTGGCTAGAAGAATATGTTGACTAGATTCCTAAAAACCTGGTCGTTGGCGGAACTGCTTCGCGGTCTCTCTGTAACCGGGGGTTACTTCTTCCGGAAGAAGTTTACGGTTCAGTATCCCGAGGAAAAGACCCCCAAATCCCCACGGTTCCGTGGACTGCATGCGTTGCGGCGTTATCCCAATGGAGAAGAACGGTGTATTGCCTGTAAATTGTGCGAAGCCGTCTGCCCAGCGCTGGCGATCACGATAGAGTCCGAGGAGCGTGATGACGGCACGCGTCGCACCACGCGATACGATATTGATCTCTTTAAATGTATCTACTGCGGCTATTGTGAGGAGGCGTGTCCGGTCGATTCCATCGTGCTGACGGACCTGCATGAATACCATTTTGAGACGGGTGCCTCTGGAACTATCAGCAAGGAAGATCTGCTTCGGATTGGCGACGTCCATGAGGGGTCGATCGCTGCAGCCCGACGGGCCGATGCGCCGTACCGCTAGCTTATGACTTTTCTTCAGATGATTTTCTACGTCTTCGCGGCTATTCTGGTCGTGTCCAGCTTATTAGTGGTAACCGTGCGTAACCCGGTTCGGGCGGCACTCTTTTTGGTGCTGGCCTTTTTTAGTGCCGCCTGCCTGTGGCTAACTCTTGAGGCCGAGTTCTTGGCCATCACTCTCGTCTTAGTTTATGTCGGGGCGGTGATGGTGCTGTTCCTTTTCGTGATCATGATGCTGGATATCGATATCGCCCAAATGCGGGCGGGTTTTGCGAACTATCTGCCATTAGGGCTAATTGTCGCGATCATTATGGCCGGTGAATTGACTCTGGTTATGCTTTCAGGTGAGTTCGGCGATGCAGAGCTGCCTCGCCCGGCAGGTCATAGCGCCGACTACAGCAACACCGCAGCGCTGGGAAGATTGGTTTATACAGATTACGTCTATACCTTTGAGTTAGCTGCGGTGATTCTTCTCGTGGCAATCATTGCTGCTATTTCCTTGACGCTGCGTCGCCGGCCCGAGACACGATATCAGGCGCCCGAAGAACAAGTGAAGGTGCGAAAGAAGGATCGTCTCCGTATTGTAAAGCTGCCGCGCAGGCCGGAAAAAAGACCGTGATCCCTCTGTCTCATTACCTGATTGTGGGCGCCCTGCTTTTTGCTATAAGTGTGGTCGGCATTTTCCTGAATCGGAAAAATCTCGTCATTATTCTGATGGCGATTGAGCTGCTTCTGCTTGCAGCAAACATGAACTTTGTCGCGTTTTCGCATTATCTCGGCAATCTTTCGGGTCAGGTGTTCGTGTTTTTTGTGTTGACGGTGGCCGCCGCTGAGGCTGCAATCGGGCTCGCGATCCTGATCGTGCTGTTCCGGACCCGCCGCTCTATCAATGTTCAGGATTTGGATCACCTCAAGGGCTGATCGCCGGGATCTTGGATAAAGAAATATGAGTCGAGAACTGCTTTACCTGCTCATTCCGCTTTCCTGCCTGGTAGCGGCACTGGTTGCGGGCTTCTTGGGGTCGAGGATCGGCAGAGTGAATGCACATCGTGCGGCAATCGGGGGCGTAGGGTTGGCGTTCGCTCTGTCATGCGTTGTCGCCTGGGATGTTTTCGCAGGGAACCATTTCAACGGGACGATCTATACCTGGGCCATCAGTGGGGGAACCCATTTTGTGATTGGCTTTCTGATTGACCCTCTCTCGGCAGTGATGATGGTGATCGTCACTTTCGTCTCACTCATGGTTCATATCTATACGATTGGCTATATGGCCGAGGATCCGGGATATACCCGGTTTTTCAGTTACATCGCGCTCTTCACTTTTGCGATGCTCATGTTGGTGATGTCGAACAACTTTCTCCAGTTATTCTTCGGCTGGGAAGCGGTCGGGTTGGTGTCTTACCTGCTGATTGGGTTCTGGTACGAGCGCGATAGCGCGATTCGGGCCAATATGAAAGCGTTCCTGGTCAATCGCGTGGGAGACTTCGGGTTCATTCTGGGAATTGGCGCCGTTCTCGCGCTCTTCGGCAGCCTGGATTACCAGAGCGTGTTCGACGCGGCCCCAGCGCTCGCAGACCGCACTACCCAAGGCCCATTCGGGTCTGAGTGGCACTGGCTAACGCTAATTTGCTTGTTACTGTTTGTCGGTGCGATGGGCAAATCTGCGCAGGTGCCTCTTCATGTTTGGCTTCCGGATTCCATGGAAGGTCCGACTCCGATCTCAGCCCTGATTCACGCGGCGACCATGGTCACGGCGGGAATCTTTCTGGTAGCCCGGATGTCTCCATTATTCGAGCTGTCTTTGACTGCTCTTTCGGTTGTCTTGATCGTGGGTGCGCTAACCGCGTTGCTAATGGCCTTTGTTGCTCTGATTCAAACGGATATCAAACGGGTCGTCGCCTACTCGACCCTGTCGCAACTAGGATATATGACGGTGGCGCTTGGAGCGTCGGCCTACTCTGTCGCGATTTTTCATCTTGCCACCCACGCATTTTTCAAGGCACTGCTATTTTTGGCGGCCGGCTCAGTGATTATCGCGATGCACCATGAGCAGGATATGCGGCGCATGGGCGGATTGCGCAAGGTCATGCCCGTGACATACGTCACCTGTGTCATCGGAAGCCTTGCTCTGGCGGGAATTCCGCCGTTTGCAGGATTTTTCTCAAAGGATGCCATTATCGAAGCGGTCCATTATTCTGCAACGCCCGGGGCGGGATTTGCATATGTGGCCGTGTTGATCGGCGTAATCCTGACGGCGTTTTACTCCTTCCGATTGGTGTTCATGACCTTTCATGGGGAGGGACGCATGGATTCAAAAACCCGGGCCCATCTGCATGAGTCACCTAAGGTAGTAACGTTTCCATTGATCGCTCTGGCTGTGCCTTCGGTTCTGGCAGGTCTGCTGTTCATCAACGTTACGATGGACGGCAGTCTCTTCGGCAATAGCATTGTTCCTGGCGGGGTTCCTGGAGATATAGATATGACCGCTGGCGGCATGCTCGCCCACGCCCCGTTTGCTGCTCCTTTTTGGCTGGCAATTCTGGGCATCGCTGGCGCCTGGGTCTGCTACCTGTGGAAGCCTGAGCTCCCTGGCAAGGTTGCGCAACAATGGGGTGGCCTCTATCGTGTCCTTGAAAAGAAGTATGGATTCGACGAGTTTTACCAGCGCGTGTTTGCGGATGGCGCGCGGGGTCTGGGTGACGTACTTTCGGAGTGGGGCGATCGACGCCTGATTGATGGATGGCTGGTGAACGGCGCTGCCAGGGTAGTTGTGCGCACCGCGAGTTTGGTTCGGCACGTCCAGAGCGGACTGGTGTATCACTACGCCTTCGTGATGATCATCGGTTTGGTGGCGCTGATGTCATGGTTTCTGTTTCGCTAGGCCAGATTAATGAGCCTCTTTAATGAACATCTGCTGTCTTTGCTGATCTGGTTTCCGGTCGTTGGCGGGATGCTGGTGCTCACAACGGGTGGAGACCGGCGTGCCATGACGGCGAGATGGCTCGCGTTGGGTGTCTCGGTCATCACTTTTGCCCTCAGCGTATCCCTCTGGACAGGCTTTAACCGGTCTACGGCGGATATGCAGTTTGTTGAGCGGTTTCCCTGGATCGAACGGTTTCATATTGAATACTTTCTAGGCGTAGACGGCATTTCCGTCCCGCTGGTTCTCCTGACCACAATCTTGACAATTGTTGTGGTGGTCGCGGGTTGGAAAGTCATCCAGACTCGTGTTGCCCAGTATTTCGCTGCCTTTCTGATCATGGAAGGGTTAATGATCGGGGTGTTCTGTGCGCTCGATGGGATCCTGTTTTACCTTTTCTGGGAGGCGATGCTAATCCCGATGTTTCTGATCGTTGGGGTGTGGGGTGGACCCAATCGGGTGTATGCCGCAATCAAGTTTTTCCTCTATACCCTGCTTGGGTCGCTACTCATGCTGGTGGCACTCCTCTACCTTTATCAGGCCTCGGAGGGATCATTTGATTTGCTGACCTTCCATCATCTGCCCCTGACGGGTGGGGTGCAGACACTGGTATTCCTGGCGTTTTTTGCGGCGTTCGCCGTCAAGATTCCGATGGTGCCGGTGCATACCTGGTTGCCGGATGCTCACGTTGAGGCGCCTACAGGCGGCTCGGTTATTCTGGCTGCCATCACCTTGAAGATGGGTGCGTACGGCTTTCTTCGGATTGCCATGCCAATCGCTCCCGATGCGGCGCAACAGCTCGCACCCCTAGTTATTGGCCTGTCTTTGTTGGCGGTGGTGTATATCGCGTTGATCGCACTTGTACAACAGGACATGAAAAAACTTATCGCTTACTCTTCGATCTCTCATATGGGTTTTGTCACCCTCGGATTCTTCGTATTTGAGACCCGGGCAATAGAGGGCGCCATCGTTCAGATGATTTCCCATGGATTTGTTTCGGGTGCGCTTTTTCTTTGCGTTGGGGTCCTTTATGACCGACTGCATTCGCGGGAGATTTCCACCTATGGTGGTGTGATTAAGGTCATGCCCGTGTTTGCTTTTTTCATAGTATTTTTTGCGATGGCGAACGCCGGACTGCCTGGCACATCGGGTTTTGTGGGGGAGTTCCTGGTAATACTTGGCACGTTTTCCGTCAATGCGTGGTATGCCGCCATTGCTGCTCTGACCCTGATCGTTGGGGCCGCCTACACGTTGTGGATGGTAAAGCGGGTGGTNTTTGGTGAGATCAAAAATCCAAAGGTGAATGAACTTAAGGATCTTGATCGCCGTGAGTTTGGTGTTCTGTTAGGGGTGGCCGCGGGTGTCCTGATTATCGGTGTCTGGCCGGCGCCTCTGTTGGAGATCATGGAGGCAAGCGTGGATCAGTTGCTGGCACATCTGGCGGTGTCAAAACTATGACCGTCCTAAGTGCGCACGACTTCTGGGCTGTTGCGCCGGAAATTTATGTGGCGACGCTGGCTTGTGTCATTCTGGTGATTGATCTTTATGTACGTTCGGTCAGGCCGTGTGCGGCTGCCTACCCGCTCACCATCGCCACGCTGGTCTCTGCAGGACTGCTCTGCCTCGATGGCCTCTTCGAGCCGACGCAAACGGTCTTGAATGGCCTTGTTATGCGGGATAGTGTCTCCGCGCTTCTTAAATCAGGCACGTGCTTTGGCACCGCAGCAGTCCTGTTCTACGCCCGTGATTATGCAGCCGCACGCGGTTTGTGGCGCGGCGAATATCTGGTACTGGCGCTGTTTGGTGTCGTGGGAATGATGGCGATGATCGGGGCAGCACACCTGCTCACTTTATATGTGGGTATCGAACTCCTCGCGCTTTGTCTCTACGGCATGATTGCGATGGAGCGTGATTCGGTTCGGGCCGCAGAAGCCGCGATGAAATATTTCATTCTCGGCGCTCTTGCATCCGGGGTGCTGCTCTATGGCATGTCATTGTTGTACGGCCTTACCGGATCATTGTCGCTGCAGGCAGTGTCAGGAGCCACTGGCACTCTAGAAGTGAGCAGCCTCCCGCTGATGCTGGCTATTTCAATGCTGGTTGTTGGGCTATTGTTCAAGCTCGGGGCGGTGCCTTTCCATATGTGGGTCCCCGACGTTTATGACGGTTCTGCTACATCCACGACGCTATATCTATCCGCTGTGCCAAAGCTTGCCGCTTTTGCGATTCTGCTGCGTTTATTGTCTACGGGACTCGAGGGGTGGATCGAGATCTGGCAGGACATGTTGTTGGTGGCCGCGCTCCTGTCGATCGCTTTGGGTAATGTCGTTGCGATCGCTCAAAGCAACATCAAGCGGATGCTGGCCTACTCGACTATCTCCAATATGGGTTTCTTGCTGCTTGGGTTCTTTGCAGGCACGCATGCCGGATACGCCGCCGCAATGTTCTATGCCGTGATCTATATGGTGACGACCTTGGCGGCCTTTAGCGTCATTCTTGCGCTCAGCCGATCAGGATTTGAATCGGACAGCCTTGATGATTTCAGGGGACTTAATAAGCGGAATCCGTGGCTTGCTCTGCTTATGCTGATCGTCATGTTTTCACTCGCGGGCATTCCGCCTACCGCAGGCTTCTTCGCCAAACTCATGGTTCTGCAGGCAGCACTGGAAGCGGGTTTTGTGGCCGTGGTTGTAGCGGCGGTTATTCTTGCGGTGGTTGGGGCTTTTTACTACCTTCGTATCGTGAAGTTGATGTACTTCGATGACGCCGAAGAGGGAGTACTCACTATCTCTGCGCATGGGTATCGGCGGAGCATGAAGTGGGTGTTAACGGTTAACGCGATCGGTCTCGTTGCCGTTACTCCCTGGATTGGCGAAGTAATCGATTTCATTGGCAAATCCCTGATGGGTTTTGGGTTGTCTTGAGGCCTCTCCCGGCGCCGGTCGGTNACCTTGGAGTTCCGAGTTTTCCCGACAATTGCGGTGCGAACACACGCTCCGGCGTGGTAAAATTACCACTCTAAGAGACCCTGCCCTCGCGCCCCAATTCGGCGGGGTGCGACCCAACTTTATGCCTGTTACCCGCCCGTGTTGAGGCGGGAGAGCCCTATGGATGAGATAGCTAAGGAAACCCTGCCCGCGAATCTAGAGCAGGAGATGCGCCAGTCCTACCTCGACTACGCGATGAGCGTAATCGTGGGTCGCGCGCTGCCGGATGTCCGAGACGGGCTTAAGCCTGTGCATCGACGGGTCTTGTATGCGATGTCGGTGCTGAATAACGATTGGAACAAGCCGTATAAAAAGTCAGCACGCGTCGTGGGCGATGTCATCGGTAAATATCACCCGCATGGCGACACCGCCGTGTACGATGCGATTGTCAGGTTGGCCCAGCCATTCTCTCTTCGCTACCCCCTTGTCGACGGGCAGGGGAACTTCGGCTCAGTTGATGGGGATGCGCCTGCTGCTATGCGGTATACAGAGATCCGCCTCGATCGCATAGCCCATGAACTGCTGAACGATCTCGACCGCGAGACTGTCGACTTTGTTCCCAACTATGATGAAACTGAGCAACAGCCGGCAGTATTGCCGGCCCGGTTCCCGAACCTGCTGGTGAATGGGTCAGCGGGTATTGCGGTAGGTATGGCAACCAATATTCCGCCTCACAATCTTACCGAAACCATCAACGCTTGCCTTGCTGTCATCGACGATCCAAAGGTCTCTCTGGAACAATTGCTGAGCATAATTCCCGGCCCTGATTTTCCGACCAGCGGGATCATCAACGGGAATCGAGGGATCAGAGACGCCTACCAGACAGGACGGGGGCGTGTGCATATTCGAGCGCGTGTCGAGGTTGAGAAGATCGGGGGAAGCGACAGAGAAGCGCTCGTCGCTACTGAACTTCCTTATCAGGTCAATAAGGCGAGATTGCTTGAAAAGATTGCCGAGTTGGTTCGCGACAAGAAACTCGAGGGGATTTCCGGTCTACGTGATGAGTCCGATAAATCCGGGATGCGGGTTGTGGTCGAACTCAAGAAGGGCGAGAACCCTGAGGTAATTCTCAACAACCTATATCAACACACCCAGATGCAGACCGTTTTTGGCATCAATTTGGTCGCACTGCGAAATAACCAGCCGCGACTGTTTACCCTGATCGAACTCCTCGAGGATTTCATTCGGCATCGACGGGAAGTGGTGACCCGAAGGACACTGTTTGATCTTAAGAAAGCCAGAGCGCGCGCGCATCTACTCGAAGGATTGGCGGTTGCATTGGAGAATATTGACGCAGTGATCGCGCTAATCAAGCAGGCAGCGAGTCCGGCTGAGGCTCGCGCGGGACTGTTGGCCCAAGCCTGGGAGTCGGCGGTCGTTAGCCGGATGCTGGAAGCTTCAGACCTGGAAGACGGGGCACTCGGCGAGGTCGAGCCCGGATGCGGGCCCACAGAGGAGGGTTACCGGCTTTCAGAAAGCCAGGTGCAGGCAATCCTCGATCTACGTTTGCATCGGCTAACAGGTCTGGAACAAGACAAGATTCGCAACGAATACCTGGAAGTTCTCGACCGAATTCGTGAGTATCTGGAAATCTTGGGCGATCCAGATCGGTTGATGCAGGTCATCAGGGAGGAACTGACTTCGGTGCGGGACCAGTATGGAGATGATCGCCGGACCGAAATACACGAGCGTCACGAAGATCTTGAAAGCGAAGATCTTATTACACCGGAGGACAGGGTAGTGACGTTGTCTCATGAGGGTTATGCGAAGTCTCAGCCGGTGGCGGATTATCAGGCCCAGCGACGGGGAGGGAAGGGCCGGGTCGCCACCCGGACCAAGGAAGAAGATTTCGTTAAAACTGTGTTTGTAGCGAATACACACGACACGGTAATGTGCTTCACGAACCTCGGTAAGGTTTACTGGCTGAAGGTCTACCAACTGCCTTTAGCAGGTCGGCAGGCACGCGGAAAGCCGTTGGTCAATCTGCTTCCACTAAGCGACGGCGAACGGGTCACAGCTGTGCTCCCCCTTGGGCAGGATAATCCAGGCCAGTATGTTTGCATGGTAACGCGGCAGGGTGTCATCAAGAAATCACTTCTCGAGAGTTTTGCGCGCCCAAGATCAGTGGGCCTGATTGCGGTTAACCTGATTGAGGGAGATGAACTCGTCGAGGTCAGCTTGACTGATGGTCAATCGGATATCCTGATTTTCAGTTCTGCAGGGAAGGCGATCCGATTTTCGGAAAAACAGGTCCGCCCGATGGGCCGCAGCGCCCGTGGTGTGCGCGCGCTCAATATGAAGCCAGACCAGTCTGTTATTGCCATGTTGATCCGCAGACCCAATGGCGAGGATAGTAAGGTACTGGTCGCGACAGAAAATGGCTATGGTAAGCAGACTTCGTTTTCTGATTTTCCGCTTAAGAACCGAGGAGGGCAGGGTGTTATTGCCATCAAGGTCAACGGCCGTAACGGACGCGTTGTCGGAGCGGATGAAGTCGCTGATGGGGATGAACTGATGTTAATTACCGGTGGCGGGCGTCTTGTGCGAATCCGGACGGGAGAGATCCCCGTTGTGGGCCGGAATACCCAGGGCGTGAGGTTAATTAGACTTGCAGAGGATGAGAGATTGGTAAGTCTCGGCAAAGTGATCGAAGCCGATGATGAGTCGGCAGAGGAAGAATCGGAATCGGTAAGCGATAATTCAGCGGGGAATTGACAGGGCTCCGAACCGAAAAGCCGAAGAGGCGTTTTTCGATCTAAAAATCATGACCGACCAGAAACATCTTGAGTCGCTTCGCACGCGTATCGATCAAATTGACGACCAACTGCTCGAGTTAATTAACGAGCGCGTACGGACGGCAGTTGAGATTGGGGCCGACAAAGCATCCCGGGGAGAGGCGGTGTACCGACCGGAAAGGGAAGCAGAGATATTCGGCCGGTTGCTCGAGCGCAACGAAGGCCCCGTGAGTGGCGAGGGCGTGCGCACTATTTTCACAGAGATCGTGTCCTGCGCCCGGAGCGCTGAAGAGCCGATCCGTGTGGCGGCGCTCGGCCCAAGGGGAACATTCAGTGAGCAGGCCGCGTACAAAGTGTTCGGCCGGCAGATCACTCTTGTCGAAGCGGGCAGTATCAAAGAGGTGTTTCGTCTAACCGAAGTGGGGGATGCCCAGTTCGGTGTCGTCCCGGTGGAAAACTCCTCCGAAGGGGGCGTAAACGCGACGCTTGACCTGCTGGTAGACACTCCCCTTCAGGTTTGCAACGAAGTGGAACTTCGAGTGAAGCATTGCCTCCTTACTTCTGGGCTTCAGGATACACCCCTCGAGGTCGCGGGGCACGAACAGGCGCTCGCGCAGTGCCGCAACTGGCTTCTG
>PAUU01000009.1 GCA_002713825.1 Acidiferrobacteraceae bacterium
AGTGTTACCCGTAAGTCTGAAAATCCGGTAACCTATTGATAGCTAAAAAGACCCCGTCTTATTTGTAATCAGCAGGTCGATGGTTCGAATCCGTCTGCGGGCTCCATCCTAAGCTGTCCCAGAGCGTCCGAACTGATCTACAGGCAGAGCATCGGCATCGATACAAGGTAACGATAGATGACCTCACCTGGGAGCTAGAAAAAGGCAAGAAGCCTGGCGATGGATTCTGGTAATGCAGCGGCTGCTGTTCAGGCCATTATGGGGAAGGCCAAGCTACACGGTCTGTTACCGGACCGCTCCTAGATTGTCTAAAGCCCCAATGTCAGCTTAAATAAACCGATTGATGAGAAATTGCTGCTTTGTTTGACGGCTTTTTAAGAGTGTCTGCTTCAGGTTTGCAGCGTGACACTTCCTGACGCTGACGTTTTATTAAATGGGATAAGACAGAACGGCTTGTCTGAACCAATACTTCCCGCAAATTGTAACTTAGAGAAATTAAGGAGAATCATCAATGTGGATATTTTCTGGCCTACAAAAATTTAGTTTGACGCTGGCTTTACTCTTGTTTATGAGCGCCGGGGTTTATGCTACTGGTTTTAGAGCGTGTACTCAGGACTCGCAATGCCCGTCCGAAGGCAACCGCGCCGGCGTGTGCTTAGATAGCCAATGTGTGCTCGAAATACCGAGAGGAAGTGGCGTTGCAGGATCGAGCTGTGGGAGTGGTTGGGATTGCGCCGAAGGGTTTAATTGCGAACGCGCACGGAGGGAATGTGTGGTTAATGAGTGCAATAGGGATTCAGATTGTTCATTCGGTCGAGTGTGTTTGCTTAATGGTTGTATAACGGATATGAATTTAGACCAAGATCGTGACGGGGTCCCAGATGTGGAGGATAACTGCTCGGTCCGGCCAAATCCTGGCCAACTCGACTCAGACTTTAATCAACTGATAGGAGATCGCTGCGATATCTATCCAGCGATACGGAACAATTGGGATAGCACCAATACGGGGTTTGGCGCGCGAACGTTCGGAGCAGCAATAGGCAACTGCAAAAAAACAAAGCGAAAAGGGTGCGTTGAATACGTAACAGTTTTTGGCTATCGGGCGGGAGCAAGTAACCGCGAGGGTAACTACAACACAGTCGTGGGCGCAGATGCCGGATACAGCCTTAATGAAGACCACAACACTATCGTGGGCGCCCTTGCCATGAGCGCGAACTCTTTGGGAGCACGAAACACGACTGTCGGATCCCAAAGTCTAACCAAAACCTCGTCCGGAAATGACAACACGGTCATTGGTGCGCTCTCCATGCGGATGGCTGATTCTCAAAAACCGGGCTTCAATGAAGGNAATACTGCGATGGGGAGCCAGGCGCTTGGAAAAATCAAACGGGGAAATAGCAACACCGCTGTTGGTTTCAAGGCGGGCTATAACAATAGCCTGGGTAGTGGTAATGTTTATATCGGCGCTTATGCAGGACCTAACAAACGGAAAACAGAAAACAACAAGCTCTACATAAGCAACAGCCCGCAGTCTCATTTAATCACTGGAGACTTCTCGAGTCGCGGCGTTACGATTAACGGCAGCCTAAACTCGACCCAAGGCATCTCCGAATCCTCTGATGTCCGGCTGAAGAAAGATATTGATCCTATTACCCTTGGGCTTGACGCTGTTTTGCAACTGGAAGGGAAAACTTTTAAGTGGAGTGATGAATCTCTATCGCAGGAGACTCATATCGGTCTTATTGCCCAGGATGTGGAGAAGGTCATTCCGGAGCTGGTGACCGAGGATGAAAATGGCTTTAAGGCTATTGCTTACGCCAAACTCACTACAATCCTTATTGAGGCAATAAAGGANCAGCAAGGTCAGATGACTACTCAGCAAGACCAGATTGCCTCTCTTGAAAAAGAAAACACCCAACTTAAAACCATCATGGCCGAGCAAATGCAGGCACTTCTAGCAAGGGTTGCTATGCTCGAAGGAGAATCACTCGCGGCCAACTGATTCTTTTTGACTTATCCTTTCATTCTGACCCGCATCCTTATTGTGTTGGCTAGTTTGTTAAAGGTTAATACCTGCTAAATGTGACTGTTACCCCAAGTGTTACCCGTAAGTCTGAAAATCCGGTAACCTATTGATAGCTAAAAAGACCCCGTCTTATTTGTAATCAGCAGGTCGATGGTTCGAATCCGACTGTGGGCTTCATCTATCCAACACCATGACTTCAGCTCGACAGAACATACTCGTAATTCAAGCGGATCAGCTTGCGGCACCACTCCTGCGAAGTTACGGCGGAAAAGCAAAGACACCGCATCTCGATAACCTAGCCGCTTCAGGCACTGTTTTTAAGAATTTTTATTGCAACTATCCGTTATGTGGCCCATCCCGTGGATCAATGCTGACCGGAAAGATCGCCTCAAGAGTTGGTGTATATGACAACGCTGCAGAGCTGCGAGCTTCAGAACCCACGGTCGCACATTTTCTACGGCATAACGGCTATCGGACATGCCTCAGCGGAAAGATGCATTTTATTGGGCCGGATCAGC
The DNA here is from genome assembly GCA_002713825.1 of Acidiferrobacteraceae bacterium. Classification (GTDB taxonomy): domain Bacteria; phylum Pseudomonadota; class Gammaproteobacteria; order Arenicellales; family UBA868; genus UBA868. The sequence goes on from PAUU01000009.1 coordinate 2,545, forward strand.
TGCATGGATTTGAGGAACGCCTTACTACCGATATCTATCCGGCAGATNTTGCGTGGCTACCCGATTGGGAGACGGGCGAGAAAGGTTTCGAACCGATGCGTAACACGATCGAGAATGCGGGGGTTTGTGCCTGGAATATGCAGATTGCTTTTGATGAGGAAGCAACGCAAAGAGCCATTCACAAGCTCTATGACTTTTCACGAGACCCGGACGACAACCCATTCTTTCTATTTGTATCGCTTAGCCATCCACACCATCCATTTCTGACACTCCCAGAATTTTGGGAGATGTATTCAGACGATGAGATTCCCGGACCGGTTGTAGGGCGCTTACCAAACGAGGAACTTGATCCGCACAGCCTGCGGTGTCGGCAAATGATTGGACTTGATAATGAGGACGTATCTGAAAAGCAAGCTGCCGAGGCTCGGCATGCGTATTACGGCTCGATCTCGTATTTCGATGCCAAGCTTGGACAGATTCTTGATGCGCTTGATATGGCAGGATTTGGAGAAAATACCGCTATATTTGTTACAGCTGACCACGGTGAGATGCTTGGCGAGCGTGGACTTTGGGCAAAGGATTGTTTTTTTGAGTCTGCGATGAAGGTTCCCTTGGTCGCGAAGCTTCCCGATCAAAAAACTCCTTTAGAGGTTTTGGAAAATTGTTCTCTCATAGATCTTCTTCCAACTTTCTTGGATTTAGCAAATATAGATTTGAGCAATTTCCGTCGGGATATGAATGGTCAAAGTCTTTTGGGATTGCTAAATAATAATGAGGAAAATTGGGGAGATGAGGTATTGGCGGAATACGCTGCTGATGCCGCGAGGGAGCCTGTGGTGATGATCCGTTATGGCCAATACAAGTACATCGCCGCACAGAATGATCCGGAATTGTTGTTCGATTTGAAATCGGACCCTAATGAGCTCAGCAATCTCGCACATGAGAAGCCATTTGAGTCGGTTATCGAAGTATTCAGGCGACGAGTCTCCGAGATATGGGACTTGGATGATCTAGGGCGGAGAGTTCGGTTTAGCCAGAAGAATAGAATGGTCGTCAGGGACGCAATGAAAGAAGGCCAGTTGGTAAATTGGGACTTCAGTCCGACTACAGATTACAGCGATCTCTATGTGAGATCGTCAAACAGCCACGAAGTGATTGACCGGAAAGTCAGAATTAAAGCTAAGGGATACCAACTTCCGATTCCTTCCGCTGCCAAGTAATCAGCGGCCGCGAATAGGAATTTCTTAGCGAGAGCGCATGGAGGTGCGCATGTATGTACGTTTCGGCATATATCCATCCAAGATGGTTTGAAAGTAAAAGCGATCAGGATCTGCACTATCTGAAACAGATCGGTATCGATCATGTAGATGCTAGCCTGTCCCTCATAGGAGGGTATAGGGAAACAGGTATTTTTGAGCAAAATGATCTCAACAAATTAGTCGATAGACTCGATAAGGCAGGGCTGAAAATTGAACGCGTTACCGCACACGGAAGGGCGATTAGAAGGGAGCGGGATCCCGAATTGGATCAAACAGAAGAATTAGACAAGTTATGCAAGGTAACGGAGATGGTAGGTGCGGCTGGTATCCCGGTGATGCTTCCTTTGCCTCCGGAGTTCGAAAAAACTAACCAACTTAGCTCAACCCAGGGCGCGGGATATTTCCAGGGTCAATACTCAGGCCAATTGATTGATTCGGAAATATCGGGATGGGAGGAGCGCACCGGCCGCGGCGGATACGCTTTTCCAGCGTACCGTCATTCGGCGACCCTAAACGATGAGAGGGGGGGAGAATATAGCGAAGGCGTCCAGCTGTTATGGGAGGAGTTACTGAAGATCTATAAAGCTCTCATGTCTGTTGCGGAAAGTGCTGGAGTTTTAATAGCGCAGCACGGTGCCGATCCCCCCATCACTCCATTAAGAGGAACTCCTCAGATCTTAATCAACTTTGCAGATTTTGAGCGATTGTTTAGGGAAGTACCGAGCCCTAACAATGGCATGACTTTCTGCGTGGGGACACGATATGAGTCAGGCGAAGACGTGTTCGACGGCATACGGCGTTTCGGTGCTCAGGGAAAAATATTTCATGTCCATTTGCGCAACGTACGTGGCAACCTCCTCACAGACGGCGGGTATGAGGAAAGACTTCCCGACGATGGCGATTTGAACATGATGGATGTCGTGCGAGCCCTGCATAAGATTGGGTACGACAGAGCCCTTGATTATGATCATGTGGTCCGCACAAACGGCGACTCATTTATTGGGCGTCAATCCGCGGCTTTTTCTGCAGGGTATATTAAAGGACTGCTGGCTGGACTCTGATTTTGCCGGCCGGTGAATCTTGGCGCTATTGGAAATAAGTTTGACGGTGTTTAGTGCTCGCTAACAGTAGCGACTGTTACCCCTACTGTTACCCCGAAGAGTGAGAACACGGTAAATTATTGATAGTAAAAGAGGCCCCGTCTGATCTGTAGTCAGCAGGCCGATGGTTCGAATCCGACTGCGGGCTCCATTTTTTTCGTCATCTCTGTCGCTCGCCCCCCAAATTGCGGCTGGTAACTCAGGGGTTCTCCTGGTCAACCCACGCCCACAAGAGGCGATAGCCGACTGCAAGAATGACGGATCCCAGAAACAAGCCGATGAGGCCCATGCCGACCATCCCGCCTAGTGCGCCAATCAGGATAACCGGCATCGGGACATCAACACCGCGACCTAGTAGCACCGGCTTGAGAATGTTGTCCGCAAGTCCTGCAAGCATCAGATAAGCAGTAATGACTCCATTCATTACTGCTGAGCCATCTCCAGACAACCATAGCCAGGCCAGCACCGGCAGGATAACCAGCAGGGCAGGAAGTTGCGTGATGCCCAGGAGCAGTGCCAGCACCGCCAGCAGAGCAGCGCCAGGTACGTCAGCCCATAAGAATCCCAATCCGAGCAGGAGCGCCTGAATCGCGGCTACGCCGATCACGCCAGTTGCTACAGAGCGCATGGTGGCGACTGACAGGGTCTGCAACTGCGCTCCTCTCGCGCCGCCTGCCAATGTCACCGCAATACGCTGAAGGGCTTTCTGACCCGATTCACCATAGGCCATCATAAAACCCGCGATCACAAGAGCTCCCAGAAAAATGCCGGTGGTGGAGAGAAAACTTGCGGTTCCCCCTAGCGCTCCTTTGACAACAGTGATGACCTGATCACTATGCTCGACCAATAGCGACTCGAGATTGCTCGAGGCGGCCAACCAGAGTTCATGAAGNCNCTCCCCNATAAANGGCCACGTTTTTACGGATTCTGCTGGNGGAGATATAAAGNGTTTGCCGTCCTGCCATTGAGANACCAAGGCACTGCCCTGCTCAACNAACGATATGCCCAATAGCGCAAGGGGTACACCCAGCAATAGCAGGCCAAGTGAGACGATAAGTGCTGCGATGAATCCTTCGCGCCAGCCAAGTGAAGCCCGAATCTTTAATTGAAGCGGATATAACGTAACCGCGAGAATCAGCGCCCACAACATAATCGTTGCAAACGGGGAGAAGATTTTTGCGCAGATCCAGAAAAGGCCGAGCGCCAAGACCAACCGCAGCATAGCTTGGGTTAGGTCACGGGCCATGGGGCTGCCTGTTTGCCGTTCTTGTTCTGCCATGCAGTGCTCCTCGGTATTCCTGATTCTGTTCCCGACANTTGAGCCAGATCATTAAACAAAATCACCGTTATGACAATGCCCAAAACCCTTAGGACTTTGCTACCCACTGCGGTTTAGGTCTGAGACAAGTAAAATCCGCTTTGCGGTTTTCTCATATGCCCGCATAGCTCAGTTGGCAGAGCAGCTGATTTGTAATCAGCAGGTCGTTGGTTCGAATCCGACTGCGGGCTCCATCTTCAGCCATCCGGCGCTTTTAACATGATAGGCTTGAAAATCATTGCGAAAAGTACCCGTAATTGATTGCCCTAGCGTCGCGAGACACGTTCTGGAGGATACCAATGTCTGACAACATTACGCTCGTGATCCACGGGGTTGAGACAGCCGAGCAAATACCTTGCATCGACCGGATCAGTGCAGATACCCGGATCCTCTGTGCACCGGATCTTGCCAGTCTTCAACACCATNTGCCTGAAGCGGATGCACTGCTCGGCTGGAATTTCCGGGCGACCGAACTCCAACAAGCCTGGCCGCTTGTGAATCGGTTACGTTGGATTCAATGGGGTGGAGCAGGTGTGGACGCCGTCTTGTTCCCCGAGCTTGTTGCCAGTGACGTTCAACTGACCAATGCCCGGGGGGTCTTCGACCGGGCCATGGCTGAGTACACGCTCGGGCTGATCCTTAGTTTTGGCAAGGACTTCTTCGAAACCTATACAGCACAGCGNGAACATCGATGGTCGTATCGGCTGACGGAGCTTATGGCTGGCCGGTCAGTTGTGGTGGTGGGCGTCGGCAGTATCGGCCGAGAGATCGCGCGGACGCTCAAGCGGATGGATTTCGTTGTGTCGGGAGTAGGTCGCTCGGCACGCGGCGCTGACCCGGATTTTGGCGATATCCACGGCGTCAGTGATCTGAACACTTTTCTGCCAGAGGCTGACTACGTTGTACTCATTACCCCCCTGACTCCTGAAACCCGTGGGCTTTTCGGAGCTGAGCAGTTCTCTGCCATGAAATCTTCGGCACGTTTTATTAACCTTGGGCGAGGCGAGCTAGTCGATGAAGGCGCACTCCTTGAAGCGCTTCAAGGCGGTCAGATTGCGGGCGCGGGGCTTGATGTTTTTTGCACGGAACCGCTGCCGACCGAGAGTCCATTGTGGGACCTTGATAACGTCATCGTGTCGCCGCACATCTCGGGCGACTATCGAGGGCACCAGGAAGCGATGGCCGGGATCTTTCTGGAAAATTTCGAGCGGTTCCAGGACGGCCGCGAACTACTCAATCGGATCGATAAATCCCTCGGCTTTGCCAAGATTTGAGTGCCAGTTCAGGCCTAACTTGACCGATACGAATCAGGGCAACCGACCGAGGGTTTTCGACAATTCGGAAATATGTTCTGGTCCAAGACCACAGCAACCGCCGATCGCCTTAACCCCACGCTGCGCCCATTGCCTTGCAGCGGTAGCAAATTGCTCTGGCTCAATTAGCGAGTCGAAATACCAGTGGGGGCGTTTATAACGACCGCTGTTCGGATAGACGGCAACGGGACCTGACCAGTAATTCTCAAGAAGATCAAGCGCGGGCAAAGTGGTTTCGACTTCGCTATGCATGATCCCTGCGACGTCGACACCTTCAGACAACAGGGCTTTGATGCCTGCCTTGAGGGAGTCGTTGGACTCTTCTGGGCCGTCCTGAAGATGCANTGTTCCGGATGCGGACCTCGTCAACGCAATTCCTGCCCACACAGGCAAACCGGTCTGTTTGGCAATGGAGGCGATCTCGCATTGAAAATCAAGGTCCATGGCGAAATCATGGGTCAGCATCATTTCCAGCATCAACAGATCACAGCCTTGTTCTGCCAGGGTTTGTGCGTGTTCCGTATAACTGTCGCGAAGCATCAGAACGTCGAGCATTTCTTTTCGACGCGATTCCACCGTTGTTGATATCGAGCCGGCGACCCATACCGGGTGGGCCGGCTCAACTTCATCGATACCCTCTTGAACTAACCGAAATGCCGTTTTCGTCAATTCCTGGCTACTGGTCTTAAAGCTTGAGGGATTGATGACGTGCGGGGCAGTGTTGTAGGTTGCCGCAATCTGAATTTCTGCGCCAGCCCGAAGATAGTCAACATGGATATCCCGGATGACCTCCGGGTGCGTCAGTAGGGCAGATGCACTCCATATTTCGAAATTTAGAGGCACCTCGCGGCGTTGCAGTTCGGTGCCCATTGCGCCATCGATTATGACGACTTCGTTCCCGGCTAATCGTGTAGAGATATCCATACTGAGCACGGCTTCTGTGGGTTAACGTTTCGGGACCAGTCTAACGACTGGCTGGCATGTGGTCATGAAAGAGTTCGGTAATTTGGAAGGTCTTAGAAGTTAATGAAGAGCGGTATGAGAGTAATTGCCAGTCAAGGCTGACTAATAACCAGAAAACTAAAAAAAACAGGCAGTTAGAGGTTTTATTTCCGATCGAACGCTCGAACGAAAGAAAAAACTGTACAATAATGTTCGAACGAACATAGAATTGTGTTCATGAGAAAGAGCTAGTGGATTTTCTACCGGAACTCAAACATGTTGGACCTGTCATCCAGGCAAGCAGAGATAGCGACGCTACTGATCGAAGGAGAATTTCTCTCAGTCGACGATCTTGCTGAAAGGTACGCCGTAACGGCTCAGACGATTCGGCGTGACCTAAACGCGCTCTGCCAGGCGGGATTGGCGCGTCGGCGTCANGGCGGGATCGAAAAGCCATTNCCCANNGGAAANATNGCNTATGGNTCACGTCAGGTCCTGCTTCGNGGAGAAAAGCAGGCCATCGCCAGAGCNGTNGCNCCATTAATTCCGAACAAAGCATCAGTCGCTTTCAGTATCGGCACGACACCCGAATCGGTTGCCGCAGGCCTTCTTCAACATGAAGGTCTCAAGGTATTTACCAATAACTTGAACATCGCTTTGCTCGCCTGCGCGAACCCGTCGTTTGAGGTGAATGTTGCCGGCGGCAGGGTGAGAAACAGTGATGGGGATGTTCTTGGATTAGGTCTCGAGTCTTTCCTTTCCTCTTATTTATTTGACTACGGCATCTACGGCGTTGCTGGAGTTGAGAGCGATGGCACGTTGCTGGACTTCAGTGAACGTGAGGTCCGTGCTCGTCAGTTGATTCATGAAAACAGTCGCTCGACCTTCCTCGTGTTGGATCACACCAAATTTGGCCGGGCCGCCCATGTTCGAGGTGGCCAAATCACCCAAGTGACGAAAGTCTTCACTGATCGAATGCCTTCTCCGGAGATCGTCAGCCGAATCGAGGACTCTGACGCCGAGTTAGTAATTTGTGGAGAAGGAGGGGGCTAAGTGACCGACCTACAAATCGATAACCTTGTCAAGGATTGGGGCGCGACGAGAGCGGTCGACAATGTCTCATTCTTGGCAAAAGCTGGGACCCTAACCGTGCTGTTGGGTCCTTCTGGATGTGGCAAGTCGACAATTCTTCGCATGGTCGCGGGACTGGAGTCCGTCGAAGAAGGCAAGATCTGGATTGATGGGCAGGAGGTCACGCGAGAAGACCCTGCCCGACGAGGAGTTTCCATGGTATTTCAGTCCTATGCACTGTTCCCGCACTTGGATGTAAGAGAGAACATCCTCTTTGGCCTTAAGGTGAGGCGGGTCACTGCAGTGGAGAGAGAAAAACGACTCACAGAAGCGGCCGCGATGGTGGGACTGCAGGACCTTCTGGGACGCAAACCCTCCCAATTGTCGGGAGGTCAACGGCAGCGAGTCGCACTAGCGAGAACCATCGTATCAAAACAGCCCATCTGTCTTATGGATGAGCCTCTTTCGAACCTGGACGCCAAACTGCGNGCAGAAATGCGAGACGAGATTCAGTTACTTCAGAGAAGCCTGAATCTCACGATGATCTACGTTACCCATGACCAAACTGAAGCGATGTCTCTTGCTGATCAGGTGATCCTTCTTCGCAAAGGCAAGATTGTCCAAATTGGCACTCCTCTTCAGCTTTATGAGGAACCCGCCACCAATTTTGCTGCCCAGTTTATCGGGACTCCGCCAATGAATGTACTTGAAGGGGCAGACCTTGAGGTTCAGTTCACCCAGCAACCCTCAGCGAAGTTTATTGGAATTCGGCCGGAAAAAATTCGCTTTTCCAATTCGGGTTTAGCGGTAGAAGTCTCAGCAATCGATTACATGGGCGCCGAAACGATCGTCAGGCTGCAGCACGGCCGAAGTTCTCTTCTGGCAAGAGCAGAGGGTCGCCCCGATTTATCAAAAGGTGATCGTCTTTGCGTTGAGTGGGACCCAAAAGACATGCATCTTTTTGATCAAGCAGGGGTGCGAATCAGCATCTGAACTTCATTGCCCAAGCGAGAAAGACAAGAAGCAAACGATAAGTAAAAAAGGTTTCTAATGAGCAGAGGAGAGGGACTGTCTTTGCTTATTTCTGTTTAACGAAAGTCCCAAAAAAGGTTTAAAGCCAAAACGGAGGCAGCAAAATGTTAGTGAAGACCAGACGCGCATTGATACAGTTCGTCGCTGCAATGTGCCTTAGTTTGTCAGCCGTGATTGCTCACGCAAAAACCGAGCTGACGATGTACTACCCGGTGGCTGTTGGTGGGCCGCTGACCAAGATCGTCGATGGACTCGTTGCAGACTTTATGAAAGAGAATCCAGACATCGACGTTAAAGCGATCTATGCAGGCAACTACAACGATGCGCGAGTCAAGGCTTTGGCCGCATTGAATGCCGGTCAACCAGCTCAGCTCTCGGTGATGTTTTCTATCGATATCTATGAATTGATTGAACAAGATGCCATCGTGGCATTCGATGACATCGTGAGCACTGCGGAAGAGAAGGCCTGGCTAAATTCCTTCTATCCGACGCTCATGGAAAACGGTCGCACTGCTGGGAAGACCTGGGGAATTCCTTTTCAGCGTTCTACCATTGTGATGTATTACAACAAGGACGCGTTTCGGGCCGCAGGCCTGGATCCGGAAAGCCCACCAGCGACCTGGGCGGAGCTTGTGGATGCAGGCAAGAAGTTGACCAAAGCCGATGGTTCCCAGTGGGGAGCAATGATTCCTTCCACCGGATATCCCTATTGGATGTTCGGTGCGCTGTCGATGCAGAACGATCAGGTTCTGATGAACAACGCGGGCGATACGACATACTTTGATGCACCGGCCACGGTCGAGGCGCTTCAGTTCTGGAAGGATCTCGGCTCAAAGCATAAGATCATGCCCGAGGGCACGATCGAATGGGGCACCCTTCGTAAGAACTTCCTTGAAGAAAGAACGGCCATCATGTGGCATTCCACAGGGAACCTGACGACTGTCAAGAAGAATGCCAAATTCGACTTTGGTGTTGCCATGTTGCCGGCCAATAAGCGCAGAGGTACCCCAACGGGTGGCGGCAACTTCTATATCTTCAAGAAAACCTCCCCGGAAGAGCGAGTGGCGGCAATGAAACTGATCAAGTTCATGACTAATCCAGCCCGTTCTGGAGAGTGGTCCATGAAAACCGGCTATATGGGTGTGAGCCCGGCAGCGTATGAGACCCAGAAGTTGCAGGATTACGTCAAAGGGTTNCCTTATGCAGCGGTNGCGCGNGATCAGCTCGAATTNGCGACNGCAGAGCTGTCGACNTTTCAGACAGGNCGGGTCCGTAAGGCACTGGATGACGCAATTCAGGCTGCATTAACTGGATCAAAGAGTGCTTCGGATGCTCTGGGTGATGCCCAGGCTGAAGCGAATCGCCTCTTGAAGCCTTATAAGTAAGCAAGGAAATTGCACTAGCGGTGGCGTCACCCTACGCTGCCGCTAGTCTTTCCGAGAATTTCTATTTCCTGCACTGCCATGCGCCCTGCAATGCGTCACGTCTATGGATGGTTGCTGCTCACACCTGCAGCCATACTACTTATTGCGTTTACGCATTTCCCAACCTTATCGACAATATTCGAAAGCACGTTTTCCAAGGGCAACATCGTTCGGCCCTCAAGATTTATCGGCGCGGGCAATTATGAATTCATGATGGAGGACCCGATATTTTGGAAAGTCCTTGTCAACAACTTTTGGTTTGCAGTCGGAACGATTCCCACGTCGATCGCGCTTGCAATCGTGATGGCGCTTCTCGTAAACCGAGCGCTACCCGGTCGCCCGTTCCTTCGACTTGCGTACTTTACGCCAACCATATTGCCCATGATTGCGGTAGCCAATATTTGGCTATTTTTTTACTCCCCTGATATTGGACTGATCGATCAGATTCTTTCGGTTTTTGGGTTCGCAGGCCACAACTGGTTGGGGGATCCAGGTACAGTGCTGCCCGCAATTATCGTCATGACAGTCTGGAAAGAAGCCGGATTCTTCATGATCTTTTATCTGGCCGCATTGCAAAATCTTTCTCCTGAATTAGAGGAGGCGGCTCGGTTAGAAGGCGCATCACGGTGGTATTTCTTCTGGCGAGTGGTGTTTCCCTTATTGATGCCGACCACCTTGTTTGTGCTCATCAATGCGGTGCTGAATTCCTTCAAGTTGGTCGACCATCTCTTCGTTTTAACTAAGGGGGGACCGAACAACGCGAGCAATCTTCTTCTTTATTACATCTACGAGAATGCTTTTTCCTATTTTGATACGAACTATGCAGCCACATTGACCGTGGTCCTGCTTGGCATTCTAGCGGTAATGTCATTGGTTCAGTTTTTCCTGCTCGACCGGCGGATTCACTACCGATGAGCGCATTAGCACTTCCGAGCCGCTCCTCATGGGTATCGTGGAGCCTTGAAACCATCGCCGCCTGGGTACTCGCGATCCTGTGGGTCTCGCCACTGCTTTACGCAATCTGGGCAGCATTTCATGCAAATGAATACGCGATTCATTTCGAACTGTTCGCCCCATTGACGTTGGAGAATTTCGAGGAGGCTCTATCTCAGGCCCCTTTTATCCGGTATGGAATAAATACGTTTATTCTGGTAACGATGCTGCTGTTCTCTCAGTTAGTCGTCTGTACCTTGGCAGCTTATGCGTTCGCGCGATTCGATTTCGCGGGCAGCAATATCGCTTTTGCCCTTGTTTTGGTTCAGCTGATGATCGCGCCGGAGATCTTGATTGTTGAGAACTACAGCACTCTGGCCAAACTGGGATTCATAGATACGATTACGGGTATCGGGCTGCCATATATGGCGAGTGCTTTCGGTATCTTTCTGCTTCGTCAGGCATTTAAATCGACACCCAAAGAACTAGAAGAGGCCGCAAGGCTTGAGGGTTGTGGTCTCTGGGGAACCTTATGGCGGGTGTATGTGCCTCTGGCCCGGCCAACCTATCTGGCGTATGGGCTTGTTTCCATCAGCCATCACTGGAATAACTTCCTGTGGCCATTGATTGTTACAAACTCTGTCGAGACAAGACCGTTGACCGTTGGTCTTGGGATTTTTGGTGCGCCTGAGTCGGGCGTTGACTGGTCTATTATCTCGGCGGCAACGTTGTTATCCGTCGCGCCATTNCTGGTCGCGTTCTTGCTGTTCCAGCGTCAATTTATCCAGTCCTTCATGCATTCTGGAATCAAGTAATGCGGATACTCTCCTGGAATATTCAAAATGGCAAAGGGTGTGACGATCAGGTATCGCTTTTGCGGATCGTTCGTGAGATCGAAGCCATNGGAGAANCCAGATGTCATCTGCCTTCAGGAGATATCGCGAGGTCTGGATATCTTTAATGACCCTGAAAGACCCGACCAAATGNCCCAANTATCCGNACTCCTTGAGGGATATGAGNGTNTCTTCGGTNCGGCGATCGATAGGTGGTCGGCTTCGGGTCGGTGGCAGTATGGCAATGCGATATTTTCCCGCTTACCCGTGCTGACCTCGGCCTCCCACCTGTTGCCTCGCCCGGGAGATGACAACAAGAAGCAAATGAACCGGCAAGCGACAGAGATTGTTATTGACACAAAGCATGGTCCCTGCAGAGTGATCTCTACTCACCTGGAGTTTCATAGCCATCGGCAACGACTGGCCCAAGTTATGCATCTTCGGGAGTTGCATGAGGAGGCGGTGCAAGAACAAATCATGCCGCCCGAGTGCTCAGATGAGGGGCCATACCAATTAGTACCCCGGCCGGTTGACGTAGTCATGTGTGGGGACTTCAACATGCTGCCGGGCTCTGAGGAGTACGACGCTATGCTCGCCCCACTAGCCCAGCGTGCTATGCATCTATCCGACGCCTGGAGCTTAGTATTTCCGGATTCACCGCATGAGGCGACCTGCGGCATCCATGATCGCAGTCAATGGCCTCAAGGACCACATTGTAGAGACTATTTCTTCGTCGCAGGCCAATGCAAGGATCATCTTCGGGGGGTGACGGTCAACACAGAAACGATCGCCTCGGATCATCAGCCTGTGATGATCGAGTTGGCATGACAAGCGAGGCATTTTTGAAAGAGCACCAGGTTGAACAAAGGACTCGGAGGTGATGATGAAGTTTATTTCTGAGGTCTCGCGATCTGTCTTAAAAGAAATTCGATATGTGTTTACCGATATCGATGACACCTTAACCGATAGCGGATCTCTTCGNGCGAGCGCCTACAGTGCGATAGAGGCCTTGGATAATGCTGGCATTGGGGTTGTCCCCATTACTGGACGGCCCGCAGGGTGGTGCGATCTCATTGCGAGATTCTGGCCTGTTAGGGGCGTGGTGGGGGAAAACGGTGCGTTCTATTTTCGCTATCAGCGACAAGAGACTCGGATGGAACGTTTTTATGTCGATTCGGAATCTCAACGCCAAGAGAAGAAAAACAAATTAGCCGAGCTTGCGATAAAGATTATTGAGCAAGTGCCGTCCTGTGCGGTTTCTGCGGATCAGTCTTACCGTGAGACCGATTTGGCAATCGATTTTGCTGAAGATGTCCCGCGTTTGGACGATAAAGAGATACGACACATCGTCTCATTGTTTGAAGAAGCCGGTGCAACCGCGAAGGTCAGTTCCATTCATGTGAACGGTTGGTTCGGGCAGTACGACAAGCTCTCGATGGCGAAGTGTTTTGCAGCTCATTGTCTGAATCTTGATCTAGATAAGGACGGGTCGGCGTCAATATTTATCGGAGACTCACCCAACGATGCGCCGATGTTCGAGTTTTTTGAGCACTCTGCGGGGGTGGCCAATATCCGCGCGTTTGAGAGTCAACTCAAGGCGCCACCGCGTTACGTTACTCATGGTCATGGCGGTTCAGGATTTGTTGAGTTTTCAGAATTATTGATCAATGCCCGGGGTGGTTCAGAGGTGTAATCGAAGGATGTTTGATGTATTTGTCGTCGGGGGCGGGATCAATGGCTGCGGGATCGCAAGGGATGCGGCAGGAAGAGGGCTTTCNGTATGCCTGGCTGAGAAAGATGATCTGGGAGGTAAGACGTCCTCTGGCTCAACCAAACTGATTCATGGGGGACTGCGTTATCTTGAGCATTATGAATTCAATCTGGTCCGAAAGGCCTTAATTGAGCGAGAGCGGCTCTGGAGCCTGGCTCCACACATTATCTATCCCCTGCGATTTGTATTGCCGCATCATNNNGGCCTGCGNCCNAGTTGGCTTCTNAGGCTNGGNTTATTNNTCTATGACCANCTGGGNGGNCGAANGGCATTNCCNANATCNCGCAAGGTTTCCNTNGCATCAGATNAGNCNGGNGNGCCATTAAAGNCGGACTACAAGATTGGNTTTGAGTATTCNGACTGCTGGGTNGATGATGCCCGCCTTGTCATCCTGAACGCGCAAGATGCNGCAGNNANGGGCGCAAANGTATTGCCACGCCATGANGTGATTTCGGTCCGTGGGGAGAATGGGGCTTGGGTAATTGAAACCCGCGATCGAGACTCAAAGAAACAACGATTTCAGTCACGAGTGCTGGTGAACGCTGCGGGTCCCTGGGTGTCGAATTTAACGGACTCCGTGATCGATGGCGCGATCAGTCGCAGGATGCGTCTTATTCGCGGGAGTCATATTGTTGTGCCCAAACTCTACGCGCATAATCGTTGCTACCTGTTACAGAATTCAGACGATCGAATCGTTTTTGTTATTCCGTACGAAGAGAAGTTTTCTCTGATCGGCACTACCGACCGTGAGCATGAGGAAAGCCTCAAACAGGTCATCATCAGTGAAGACGAAGCGCAATATCTGTGTGCATCAGTCAATGACTATTTCCACTCGTCAATTACGCTCGAGGATATTGTCTGGTCCTACTCCGCTGTTCGGCCGTTATTTGATGACGGTAATGCAGACGCAAAGTCGATAACACGGGACTACCGGATTACGTCTGAAATCGATGGGACGGGCGCGCCGCTCATTAGCGTGTTGGGTGGAAAGATTACGACCTATCGAAAGCTTGCTGAGGATGTTCTGTCCGAGGTGAATCAAGCTTTGGGAGTCAAAAACGAGGGGTGGACCGGATCCAGCCCTCTGCCAGGGGGTTCGTTTGATTTTCTTCGATTTGATAATGAGGTTGAGCAACTACAGCAAGACTATCCGTTTCTCTCTTATCCCCATGCTCATCGTTTGATGCGCCTTTATGGTTCGTTATCGAGGGAGATTCTGGGTAATGCGATGACTTATCGGGAGTTGGGTCGTTTTTTTGGTGGTAATCTTTATGAGAATGAGGTGAGGTATCTGATGGAGCGTGAATGGGCGATGTCGGTTGAAGATATCTTGTGGAGACGCACAAAAGAGGGATTGAATCTCTCTGATGGCGAAGTTCGCACGCTGAGTGACTTTTTTAAAGAAATCGTCAGTGAAGCCGATTCCCCCGGTGATGATGCGCAGGCCCTTGCAGAGTCAAGTACGGTTCATTCAGCCACATGAGCAGATCGAGCTTTTTCAGCAGTTTCAAACCGGCCGGTAGTTTGCTTCGAACCAGCAAAGCGGTCGAAGCACAGGTTGAGAGTTTTTTATCAACCGTGGTGGACTCGGGACAGATCTTTTCCAAAGCGTTCGACGCTTACCTGTCGGAAGGGGCCTCGACAGATTTTCAGGCTCTGGCCGATGAAATCAGGGAGCTCGAACGCCAAGGAGATGATCTGCGTCGCGAGATTGAAACTGAGCTTTACACCAGAACCCTTATCCCTGACCTTCGAAGTGATGTGCTGAGTCTGGTCGAGAATATCGACAAGTTGACCAATCTCTACAAAGCCAACCTGTTTCGGCTATCTATCCAGAATCCGGAGATTCCCAAGACCTTTCACGAGGATTACCGAGAGCTCACCCGTCTTGCGGTTAGCTGTGCAGAGGCGGTGATTGATACAACCCGCTCTTTTTTCACCGACCATCATGCGGTTCGGGCCGGAGCGAAGCATGTTGCAGAGCTTGAGACACAAGCAGATGAGGTCAGCACACCCTTGCAACGGCGAATCTTCGAGAGTGATCTCGAGCTGGCACACAAGGTCCAATTGCGTTACTTCGTAGAGAAATTGGATGAAGTGGCCAATCAGGCCGAGGATGTTGCAGATCAGCTGGCGATAAGCGCAATCAAGCGCCGGATCTAGTTATTCCAGGTGGAAATCTCGTTTCTGATTTTCCTCTGCGGAGGGCTGTTTCTTGGATGGGCGTTGGGGGCAAACGACTCGGCTAATGTATTCGGTACCGCTGTTGGCACCCGGATGCTTCGCTTTGGCGTTGCTGCTGCCCTTTGCAGCGTCGGAGTTATTTTCGGCGCTGTAGTCAGTGGCGCCGGACCAACCGAAACCCTGAATAAACTAGCGTCAATCGATGCGCTGTCGGATGCCGGTATCGCAAGCGCCTGCGCTGGATTAACGGTCTTTTTGATGACCTGGCGGGGACTGCCGGTATCCACCAGTCAAGCGGTGGTTGGAGCCCTGATTGGCTGGAATACCTGGAATGGGATCTCGACCGATACCCAGGTCGTGACAAAAATTGTCATGACGTGGGCGCTCTGTCCGATTCTCGCTGCAGTTATCGCGGCAATTCTCCTGCCACTAACAGGGCTTGCCTTGCGTGCTTCACGGATGCATCTTTTTCGCCAGGATGCCTTGACGCGCTATGCTCTGATTCTGGCTGGTGTGTTTGGCGCCTATAGTTTGGGTGCCAACAATATTGCAAACGTGATGGGTCCTTTTGTCGGCGTGGTGCAATTCAGCTCAGTCGACTTTTATGGTTTATTCTCACTTAACCCGCTTCAGCAGTTATTCTTGCTGGGCGGCGTCGCGATCAGCATAGGAGTTTTTACGTACTCTCGCCGGGTGATGTTCACGGTGAGCAGAGATCTGTACAACCTTTCGCCCGTGGCCGGATGGGTAGTGATTATGGCGCACTCCATCGTGTTGTTTCTGTTTGCATCAAAAGGGCTTTCAGACTGGTTGAATGGTGTCGGCCTTCCGCAGATGCCCCTCGTGCCTGTATCGAGTTCACAAGCCGTAATCGGAGCCGTGTTGGGAATCGGACTTATTCGCGGGAGACACGGAATCCGTTGGGGGGTTCTTGGCGAAATAGGTTTGGGCTGGCTGTTGACTCCTCTGATATCGGCGGCGCTCTGCATTGGCGCTCTTTCAGGCTTTTATCTGTTCTTTTAACCGCCTTTCTGACTTGTCGACGGCGAGTCGACATTCCCATCTGTTGTGTTGAAACGAAGGCCTCCCCTCTATGTGAAGTCGGTTGCGACAGTGAGCTCGCTCGGCCCGGAATTCTGTGATTCAATAACCGGCTGTCAAGAAACTGTTCTTTCCTAACACCGCAATGAAAAAGATCCTCGCACTGAAGTAACCTAACGTATTCGATTGCCTGAATAGGGTCCAAGCACGATGAAGAGTATCCGAGTCATTGATCTGACGAGTGTCCTATCAGGCCCCTTTTGCACATGGCTCTTATCAACGCTTGGGGCAGAGGTCATCAAGGTAGAGAGCCCAAAAGGGGATCTGGCTCGGGGGACACCTCCTTTCGAAGACGGTGTCAGTCTTTACTTTGCATCCCTTAACCGCAACAAGCGTTCTATTGTGCTCGATCTAAAGAGCGAAGGGGGCAGACGTGCTTTGCATCGGTTGCTGGAGACAGCCGACGTGCTGGTTGAAAACATGCGTCCGGGTGTTCGGGACCGGCTGGGATGCAGTGACGATGATCTGAAAAAAATCAATCCAAATCTGATTTGCGCCTCTATTAGCGGGTTTGGGCAAAAGGGTTCGCTTTCAAAACGTCCGGCCTATGACATCGTCGTTCAGGCGATGAGCGGCATGATGAGTGTTAACGGTCCCCTAGGTGGACCTCCTACTCGGGTGGGTTACTCGGTCGGAGACATCTCCGCTGCGCTTTTTACGACGATTGGCATTCTTCAACGTCTTTATGAGCGTGACGCGACCGGTAATGGCTCGGGCTCGACTCTGGATGTCTCAATGCTGGCTTGCCAGTGGACGTGCCTGGAAAATGCGTTTGCGCGCTACCTCAATGCCGGCATCGTGGCCGGCCCAATCGGATCACGCCATCCCTCGATGACACCCTTCGAGCCGTATCCTACCGCTGATCAGGAAATTGTGATCGGTCTTGGCAGCGGACAGGACTGGCCCAATTTCTGTGAAACCATCGGCCTGCCCGAATTAAGTGATGATCCGCGATTCGCGGAGGATGAAGTCCGACTGACGCATCGGGATCTGCTCGACAAAATATTGGGTCAACACTTCAAGCAAAAGCCGTCGGCTCATTGGCTCACCTTGCTGATTGAAAATGAGATTCCCTGCTCAGCCATCGAGAACGTTGAAAGTGTGGCCAGCAATCCCATTAGTGCGGAATATGATGCATTCTCATCAGTGAATACGCCAGGCGGAGGCGAGATGCGCTTTGTCAGAAATCCTATTGCGGATCCAGATGATGCCGAATCTGCTGCGCCGACTCTCGGGCAACATACGAGCGAGATTCTTTCAGAGCTAGGCTATACCCCAGATGAGATTCAGGGTATGCTTGGTCAAGCATGAACGCTGTCGAATTGACAGCAATCAGTGTTCAAATATTCGTGGACTGGGTCCCAACCAGCGGTCTCGATAGGTCTTTTTGGGATCGTACCGTTCGGCCTGCGATTCGAGATTAAAAATCCGACCACCACGCGGGTCTGCCCCAACGCCTGCGATGTAGGCCCAGTTTCCCCAATTGCTGGCTACGTCGAAATCTACCAGCTGACTCTCAAACCAGGCGGCACCTAACCGCCAATCAAGATCGTATTCGTAAATAAGATGGCTGGCCACTAGCTGGCGTCCCCGATTACTCAGCCAACCCGTTTGCCTTAACTCACGCATGGCAGCGTCAATAATGTCGACGCCGGTGTTGCCTGAACACCAGTTTCCAAAAAGCACAGATTCGGAGTTGATAACCTCATAGCCGCCATTTTTACCGGTTTTAGTAAAAAGGATGGAGCCGATTAGGCGGCTGTACCATCGAAAAAATTCTCGCCATAACAATTCAAATCGTAACCAATAAGTTGACTCATTGACTCCATAGCTCTCTTCATATTCCAAGGTGTCGTGCCAGACCTGTCTGACTGACAGACATCCGTGGGCCAGCCAGGCGGAAAGTCGACTAGACATATTTGCCCCCTCGAGGGCATTGCGGGTTTTCTTATAGGTTGATAATGCACCGCTTTCGAGGTACTGCTGCCAGCGTGGCTGCTCATAACACTGTTTTTCAAAATACCTTGCTTCATAAAGTTCTGGCGGATCAAGCCATATTTGTGCGACAGGGGAACCCAGCCCGGAGAACTTAACCGGGTGGGCGGGAACAACCGACTCATCTTTCTCAATGGTTTTACGGAATCGTGTAAAACTGCAGGGAAGTTGTTCAAGCGCGGAGTTGATGTTTGCTGCCTGAAAGAGTTCATCACTTTGAGTGGTGAGGACCTTAACCCCAAGGTTTTGGAGTCTGCGATTCTCTACTGCCTCCTCAGTAGCGAGAGGCAAGTCCGTGATAATGGCAGAGATGGTGAACCGCTCCCTGATCTGTCCAACCAGTGTTGAAGGTTCGCCAGCACCTATCCAAAGAGAAATGCCATGCTTTAGGAGTTCAGTGCGCAATCGGATCAAGGTATTGACCCTGAAGCATTTCCAGGCACAACCCGTCCGGGCGAGTCCGAACTGGTGATGCTCCCATCGTCGGGGTTCCAGGCAGGCGAGAGCGATGCAGTCAGTGCTGGACTGCCCTGCCGTTTCCAGAGCCAAATTGAGGCTGGGATTATCATCTACGCGACAAGTGTCTCGGACAAGCCAGATAGTTATGGATCGCTTGCTCATAAAGAACGGTTCAGGGAGTGTCTATGGACCACCGCGACTCTAAGGCGGGCGTAGGTCCCAGGTTCACTTTGTGTAGACATTCAGAAGGCATGCCACCGCTAGACTCGTAAGCTGTCGATTAAACACGGGGATTCAATATGCCGGACGTAGTCCTGGTGCAGGGAGCAAGCCGAGGTTTGGGCCTGGCGTTCGTTAAGCGCCTAATTGAACAGTCCGCTTCCTCAAAAGTCATTGCCACCTGCCGAGATCCCAACTCGGCCGCGGTACTGCGGGAACTCGTTGAATCACACCCGGAGCGAGTCACGCTGCTCCGGCTCGATGTAACAGATATTGATTCACTTGAAGCAGTTGCAGATACGGTTTCCGCCTCTGGCATTCCGATTGACCTGCTTATCAATTGTGCGGGAGCGTTACATAGTCCAGAGGGCCTTCGTCCTGAAAAACGGCTGCAGGATGTTTGTCTGAATAACCTGGAGCAGTACTTCCGGATCAATACCTTCGGTCCGTTGATGGTGGCAAAATATTTAGTCCCTCTCATGACCCGGCGGGGGAGGACAATTATTGCGAACCTGTCCGCTCGTGTGGGAAGTATTAGTGATAATCGATTGGGGGGTTGGTACGGATACCGGGCGAGCAAGTCGGCACAAAACATGATGACTAAGACGCTGTCGATAGAGCTCAAAAGAACCCATCCGGAGATGATCTGTGTGGGGTTGCATCCCGGTACAGTCGCTACCGAACTCTCTGCCCCTTTTTCCAGCCGAGTAGATCCTGAACAACTGTTCTCGCCAGAAGATGCCGCGACTAAACTGCTCGCGGTCATCGAAAAGCTGGTGCCGGAGGATACGGGAAAAGTCTTTGCTTATGATGGGTCAGAGGTGCCGTGGTGAGCTCGAGTACCGGGCCTAAAAGAATCGCTGAGACAGTGTTGTGATAGACCGCATCAAAAGTCACTGCTGCCGGCGAGCCGTATGGGTAAAGCTTANNATCANCCTGANTTGNGNTGGANTNAGTTNCCCNNCNCTGGCAATGGATTTAACAGGGAAGGTCGTCTTTATGCGGCATGCCCTTGCGCCAGGGAACGGTGATCCCAATAACTTTAATCTAGACAGTTGTGCGACCCAGCGAAATCTGGATGAAGAGGGCAGGCAGCAGGCAAAGCGTATTGGGAAAAAGTTGAGGGATCGTAAAGTCGAGTTCGCGCAAATCTACTCAAGCGAATGGTGTCGGTGCAGGGAGACCGCCCAACTGCTCAATATAGGTGAGGTCACACCGTTGCGAGCATTGAACTCATTTTATGAGCATCACTTTTCTCGGGATGAATTACTCCCGACGCTGGAAGAGATGTTATTTGAGGTGGAGTCCGGTGATGCACCGATCCTGATGGTGACGCACTTCGTAACCATATCGGCCGTAACGGGAAGAGCAGTCAGCTCAGGAGATCTGGTGGTCTTTGATCCCGTGACCGGAGAGTCTTTTCTGTTCTATCCCTGATTTTGTTCGGCTCTCCAACCTGGGAAGAGTGCAAACGCCCTTTGCCGTTAGATACCGTTGCAAAGGCGAAGCGAGTCAAGCATGGCGCAGTGAATGTCCCGGCTCCCGGACGCGTCGCCTACACGATATAGGTGAAACCCCGACCCATGATCGGGTTGCCCTAAACCCTTCGAAAAAAGATTAAGGTCCATAACGCCATTATTGGCGGCTTGGGGTTTCAGTTCGTAGAAGAGCGCATCATTCGGCAAGGTGCCGCCCTCTATCACGAGATGATCAACAAATCGCTCGGAAATTTGGGTGGTATGCATGTTCCGGATTGTTACGCGGGTCTGCTTGTCTTCTGCGTGCGCCGAGATAAGTTCCTGGTCCACTGTCATCTGTACACCCCTTTCGTAGAACCGCTTCATAAAGGGGGATACTTCAAGAACCATGGCTTCTGCGCCGATATGACCATCCTGTGTATTCAGGGTGACCCTAGCGCCCTGCTCAGAGAGGAAGTCCGTCACGGCCAGGGCAGTGTTGCGCCCGGTCAGATCATGGACGAAGACGTTGCCATTGAGTGATGTTATTCCAGAGAGTGCATCCCAGGAGTTGACTACTGTTCCATTTCCTTCGATCCAGTCGACATTGGGCAAGCCTCCGGTGGCGATAATAACGATGTCTGGGTCTTGGGCGAGTACATCCTCCGGACCCGCAAGCTGGTTAAAGCGGATGTCGACACCGAGAATGGCACATTCCCTTTCCAGCCAGTCGATAATTGTATTGAAGTCGGTTCGCCAGCGGACTTTTCCGGCGAGAAGAACCTGGCCGCCCACCTTGTCTGCCGCTTCAAAGACGATCACCTCATGGCCTCTCGCGGCACAAACCCGAGCTGCCTCAAGACCGCCCGGCCCAGCGCCCACTACCACGACCCTTTTCTTGCGCTCAGTATTCTCTGAGATCCGATGAGGGAGCGTTGACTCTCGCGCTGTGGCGGGATTCTGAATACAGTGTTTGAAGTTAGAGCAGTACGTTGCGCCAACGCAGGAACGGATGCGGTCTTCTTCGCCCCGCATGAGTTTATCGACAATATAAGGGTCCGCAATGTGACCTCGGGTCATGCCAATCATGTCTACAATGTTTTCGGTGATGGCATATCTCGCAGTCGCGAGGTCGTTTATCCGGGTCGCGTGAAATATTGGCATGGCGACTTCTTTTTTGAACATTGCCACCTGTTGAAGAAAGGGAGCAAGGGGCGCAGCCATCCCCGGCATGTAGTTGGTGAGCCTCGGCGTCGAATCAATTCGGCCGGAGACTAGGTTCAGAAAATCAAGAACCCCGTCATCCTGAAGCCGTTGGGCAATTCCGATGTTGTCTTCGAACGAAAGCCCTGAGGTATCGTAGTCGTGCTCGGTCATCGTCATCCGTACACCCAGCAAAAAGCCGTCCCCAACGGCCTCACGCATCGCCTCAAAAACCATCCGNCCNAAACGCATNCGGTTCTCGAGNNTGCCNCCNTANTTGTCNGTNCGATGNTTGGTCGTGGGGGACCAGAACTGNTCAATNAGATGNCCNGAGGCAATGACCTCGAGTCCATCAAGGCCGCCGGTTTTACAGCGCATGGCAGCGGCGGAAAAATCTCTGACGATCCGTTTAATATCTTCTTCATCCATTGCTCGGGGGAATCCCCGATGCAGGATCTCTCGAGTCGCCGAGGGCGCCACGATCGGTACCCATTCGCCGGCATTTGCGTTGGTGCGCCTACCGAGATGAGTGATTTGAGTCATCAGGAGTGCATCATGCTGATGATAAAAATCTGAAAGCTCCAAGAAAAAGGGAATGATGTCGTCATCGATGATCAACTGGTCGAACACAGGGGCGGTATCAATCGAGACCGTTCCGGAGCCGCCCACGAAAGAGAGCCCTATCCCGCCCTTGGCCTTTTCCTTTTGGTAGCGAAGAGTGGTTTCCGTTGCGCGACCGTGGACAGCGTGACTCAGGGCATGACCGGAACTGAAGATGCGGTTTTTCACGGTTCGGTTACCGAGCTTGAATGGCATCAGCAAGGGGTCGGTAGAGCCGGGGGTTGGGGTCAAGGTTCTTCTCCAGTTAGAGATAGATACTGTAGTTTTTTTAACACCCGTTGACCATCCTTTCGGGAAAACCGGGTACAAGAGATACAATTGATAACGTCCGGGATGCAATCGCTACTGGTCAGTTTTCACGGGCAGAGCTGCGATCAGGCTTGCCAGTTCTTACTCGGTCGCTGGCGCCTGCTTTAATAATCGGAACCTAAGAAGATCTTTCCATGACACAAGTGAACCGCCAGATTGTCCTAGCCTCCCGCCCAGAGGGAGAGCCAAAAACCACCAACTTCAACCTTGTCGAGGGTGTGGCTCGGCAGCCGGAGGCGGGAGAGGTTCTGTGCCGAACCATCTATCTGTCTCTTGATCCTTATATGCGGGGCCGCATGAGCGCGGCCAAATCCTACGTAGAACCTGTTGAAGTCGGCGAGGTAATGGAAGGTGGAGTGGTGGGTGAGGTAACGGACTCTTCCTTCGACGGAATCAAGCGTGGCGATCTCGTTGTCGGGTTAGGCGGTTGGCAGGAATACTTTACGCTTCCCGGTGCCTCAGTGCGAAAGCTCGATCTTGACCGGGAATCAGCCTCAACTGCGTTGGGTGTGCTCGGTATGCCTGGGATGACCGCCTATGTGGGACTCAAGAATATAGGGAAGCCACAGCCCGGAGAAACTGTAGCGGTGGCGGCAGCGTCTGGCGCCGTGGGGTCGGTCGTCGGACAGATTGCAAAGATTCAAGGTGCCCGGGCTGTCGGTATCGCGGGTTCTGGTGAGAAATGCCGGTTTGTTGTCGACGAGCTGGGATTCGACGATTGCATTAATCATACGGATCCCGATTTTGAGGAGAAACTACGACAGGTCTGCCCGGATGGGATTGATGTCTATTTTGAGAATGTCGGAGGTCCGGTGTTTAAGGCAGTGCTTCGGTTGTTAAATCCTTTTGCACGGGTGCCAGTCTGTGGAGTGATCGCTCACTATAACGATACTGCTTTGCCAGATGGGCCGGATTGGACCTCGCTTATTCTTCGCAGTGCATTGGTTAAACGATTAACGATAAGAGGTTTTCTAGTTTTCGATTATGCAGCTCAGGAGGCCGAAGCGATCGAGCAGCTTTCCCAATGGATTTCACAGGGACGGTTGAAGTATCGAGAAGATTTTGTCAGCGGCCTTGAGGCAGCTCCGCAGGCGTTTATCGGTCTCTTGAAGGGAAAGAACTTCGGAAAACTGGTAGTCGAGGTGTCGCGATAACTCCCTGAACCTAGGGACGGTCAGTATTTTCCAGGGTGTTGCTTTGGTTTCGCTTACAGCTAAAAGCTCATAGCTTTGAGGCCCGACGAGGGAAAATCGTGATTTGCCGGGCGCGGGCGACAAAGATGCCGCTCGCCGCAATCAACCCGATCCCAATCCAGGAAAGAAAAGACGGCAGTGTGCTGAAGAAAAAATAGCCAAAGGCAACTGCCGCCACAATCTCGATATAGGTAAACGGCGCGAGGGTGGACGCATCAGAATCGGCAAAGGCATATACCAGCAGAACCTGATTTGCTGTGCCAGAAAGGATGAGGATCCAGATATAGGGCCAGGCGGAATCCGGAATCGCCTGCCAGCTGCCAGGCAGAAAGGGTGTTAAGACAGCGGTCGCGCAGACGGCCCCAACGAATGCCGTGATGAGCGGCGGTGAGACAGCACCGAGTCGACGACTCAGCGCAAGTTGGATACTGAGGACCACAGCGCAGAGGAATATCAGAGCCGCGCCCGTATTGATCTCCTCAAACTCCGGTCGGATGACCAGCATGACTCCTGAGAATCCGACAGTGACGCCAATCCACACCGGCCAGCCCGCCCGCTCGTTTAGAAATAGAATGGCAATGATCACCAGAAGAAAAGGATAGGCGTAGAGAATCGCAATCGCATCCGCATAATCCACAGTCTGCGACCCAAGAACAAAGAGGGTTGTCGCACCGGCCATGGACAGACCGCGAATCAGCTGCATCCCGGGCCGGGCAGGTTTCAGTCCGCGGATGCCAAAGCGCCACAGCAAATAGGGCAGCAACAGCAGGCTCATTCCCAGAAATCGAAACCAGGCTACCAGATAGGCCGGAATCTGCTCGCCGAGCAGTTTCATGATGGCGCCCGCGAATGCCGCAATGGTCATGCTAGCCATGATGAGGATGATTCCCCGAAGGGCGCTTGAAGGCATCACTGTCTTGTCAGATCTCTCTTTTTCCTTGTCGGCGCGCTGTATTCTAGGCGAGATTGCGGGATGGATTAGAGGTGTTGTCAACTACTCGATTCATGATGTATCCGCGTCTTTGAGGTTTTTATGTGAGCAAATGGGGCCTTCTCAGGCAAGAGAGCGTTAAAATTGATGTAAGTAAATGTCTTTGTATCTGCCTAAACATCGATTGCTGGCCTTCTGGGCTTTTTCAGGACCACGTCCACACTTCCCGTTTCGGTAAAAAAATGACGAATTACGATGCGCAAGAAGTAGCGCGAATACACCAGGAACTGCGGGAGCGTCTTCCACGGGATCCAGCTTCCAGGGTGGAGGCTCTAGAAAAGATCCTGACGGAGAAAGGGCTCGTTGATCCTCAGGGCATTGATGCTTGGGTAGAAGCCTATCAAGATCATATCGGCCCAAAGCGCGGCGCCCATGTGGTTGCTAGAGCCTGGAGTGACGCGGAGTTTAAGCAGCGTCTTATGGTGGATGCGCCAGCGACTATTGATGAGTTGGGTTATTTAGGCCGGGCGACGGGGCATCTCAAGGCAGTAGAGAATACAACTACGGTACATAACTTGGTCGTCTGTACCTTATGTTCATGTTACCCGTTTTCAATTTTAGGGATGGCGCCCGCTTGGTATAAGGTCGCTGCGTATCGCTCCCGGGCGGTGCGTAATCCTCGGGGAGTTCTCGAGGAATTCGGTGTTGAGATCAGCGATGACATTGAAGTCCGAGTCTGGGATAGCACAGCAGAATTACGCTATTTGGTTCTTCCTCAGCGTCCAGATGGGACGGAGCATTTCGATCAGGACGCATTGGCAAATCTCGTAACGCGTAATTCTATGATAGGAACTGACCGCGACCTTAAAGTCACCGCGCTAGGAGAAGATTGATGGAAGGCGCCCATGATCTTGGCGGTCAGCAGGGATTCGGACCTATTGAGGTCGACTCTGTCAGTGAGCCTTTTAACGAAGAGTGGGAAGGGCGAGAGTGGGGGATGGCACAGTGCGCATTAACTCCAGATATAACAATCGATTGGTGGCGTCATTGCCGGGAATTAATTCTCCCGGAGGATTATTTAACCCGACCTTATCTCGATTCATGGGCGCAAACAGACTTTGCAACCTATATTGAAGCGGGTTGGATCTCGCTAGAAGAAGTTGATCATCAAGGTTCACTGATTGGGGTTGATGAGCCTCTCAACCTTCCCTCCATTACCTCAGTCGAAGATATCTTGAAAGAGGAGCGAAATCATGCAGTTCGATATCATAAGGTGGTGGAGTCTCAGCCCTTGTTTTCAGAAGGACAGAAAATCGTTACAAACAAAGAGGGCGTTTTTGGTCATACGCGTCTGCCGCGATATGCAAGAGGCATTAACGGCGCTATCAATGCTTATCATGGAGCCCATGTCTTTCCGGACCTCTCGGCGCAAGGTAAGACAACTCATCAACATCTTTACTCGGTCGTATTTGCTTGTGTGGATCTTTGGCCGGAGACTCAAAACAGCAAAGACAAAGTGTTCTTGGATCTTTGGGAATCTTACTTGACGGAGGCGTAGGTATGGTGAGCAGTCAGTCGGTGTTGCCGAGTCCTTTGGCCAATGCAGATGATGATCCTTTGTTTACGGAACCATGGCAAGCGCAAGCACTCGCAATCGCCGACAGCTTGGTGGCCAATGGTGTTTTCAGCGCCTCGATATGGTCTGAGACCTTGGGCCAGATACTAGAGCAGTCCCAGGTTCAAGGAGAAGCCGATGATCAAGAAAACTACTATCGATGCGTCTTAACCGCACTCGAAGCCCTTGTCGCCGAAAGAACATCGATTGACTTCGGAGTCCTTGANGAAGCTTACAGGACTCTCGGTATCGAAAGCGCCACTCACGGTAGGAATGGTGAGTCGCGCTGAGTCNGTTTTTCCTGATGGGTTTCGTTCATTTTCGAACACGTTGATAGCTCTGGCGCGAGTGCAAGCACACAGTTTTTCGCGCTCGCCGACGATCCATAATCGTCTCGCCGAGATATTAGGATCAAGCACCAGTCCACGCCGTTGGGAGATAATGTGGTCTCGAAAGAAGCAGGTCGTATTTGTCCTGGGGCGCCCAAACCCGGAAGGGCTAACCGAAACCTGCCTGACCAATCGGTTAGATGCGATGGCTGTCAGTTGTGAAGGACTTCATTATGAATAACGCTTTATCTGGTTTTAGAAAACCAACGTTGGGTTTGACTCTTCTCGCCACATTCTCGCTCACTTGTGTTGTGCACGCCCAGAACAATTCGGAAAACATTTATTTTGACCTGCCACCCGGCTTCGAGGAGGGCTTTGAGGATGGCGACGAATCCTTTTTTCTTAAGGAGTGGGTGCCGAAGGGTGAAACGGTCGACAACTGGAGCGAGATGTTGACTTTGACTTTGCAGGATGCGGCTAATTTGAACCCGGTCGAATTTTTCAATCACATGGCAGATGGCTGGGAAGAGGCCTGTCCCGAATATGGCGGAATGCTGGTGCATGAAGGGCGTGAAAACAACTATCCGGTAGCCATATGGCTACTGCGATGCCCGAACAATCCGATGACGAATAAACCGGAATTCACATACGTAAAGGGGNTCTCGGGAAACGAAAATTTCTATACGGTTCAGTTGGCCTACGCGCTGCAGGCGGACGAGATAGATGATTCGATCGTGAACCAGTCGATGGCGTTTTTAAAGCAGGTGACCGTCTGTGATGACAGTCGGCCACAGACGCACGCCTGTAACTGAAGCGGTTAATACATTGATTCAGAAGATGAGTCAGCCGACCGACCTTATGCCTGAACCTTGGGCGCTGCATCTTCTGGGATTCATCACTCCGCTTCTTGTCATCGCGGGAAACTTGCTGGGTGGTGCATACACTGGGATGGGCGTGGTGTTCGTTTGGTTCGTGGGCCCCGTGTTGGACATTATTGTGGGTGAGTCCAGAAATCCTCGCCCAGCAAGACCATCAGGATTGCCCTTTAAGGTATTGCTATGGATGCATGGCCTGATGCATCTTCTGGTGCTCGTATCTTTTTTCAGGTTTGCTTACCTTGAGGCCTCACTATCTTTTTGGCTTCTTACTGCGGTATTGTCGACCGGTCTTTCGGCGGCGGCCTCTGCAATCGTAACCGCCCATGAGATGGGGCACCGGAAGCCAAGAAGTCTGGCCCATAAGTTAGCCCGGTTGATTATGTTCAGCGTGAACTACTCACACTTCACCACCGAACATAATCACAACCACCACAAGTGGGTCGCCACCGAGCATGATCCGGCAAGCGCCCAAAAAGAAGAGGGTTTATGGTCATTCTGGGCCAGAACTATTCCAGGTCAGTTTGTTTCGTCGGTTAGAGTAAACGCAAGAAAAGGGCGGACCGGTCTACGCAATTCGTCATATCAGTGGCTGGCTGCGCAATTTTCAGTATTGCTCTATTTATTCTCCCTTCCGCATGGACACATCATGGCGATCGGTTGGCTCGGGTTATCGGGAATCGCGATTTTGACCCTTGAGTACGTCAACTACATCCGCCACTGGGGGCTTAGGCGGGGAAGGGACGAGCGCCAGACCGAAATGCATTCCTGGAATACCGAGGCAAGATGGTCCCGGTGGTCTCTGCTTGAGTTGACACGCCACTCTGGTCACCACCTACGGGCAAGCACACCTTTTTGGCAGCTTCGCCCGCATCCGGCAGCGCCTGAACTGCCTGGTGGATATTACGCCTGCTGGTGGCCGTGCCTTATCCCTCCGATCTGGAAGCGCTGGGCAGGCAAACGAATCCCCGCCAACGCGCTCAGAGAGCAGACGTCAAATTAGCACTCTGAGCTGGCGTTAACGGGTCAGAAACGAAAAGAGACCCTGTAACCAGGGCTGCTTAATCAGCCTTTACTGCACTTCGATAGTTACATGCGCGAGTTCGTCTGTGTATGCGCTATGCCGCTTGGGGCCGACATTACGCACATGAACGCCTCGGCTTCGTCGCGGCTTTTTTCGACCATGGCCGCAAAGTCATCAAACGTGCAGTTGAACTCAGATACTATGCAGAGATTCATTATTGCGCCCCTGTGGGTGATAGCGTAAGGNTTACCGTATCACAAAATAAACTCAAATCTTTTAAAGGGTAGAGGTCCTGCGGTGCAAGCGTGAGATTGAAGATGGCTATTGAGATTGACGGATCAACTTGCTCAGGGCGCAGCCACCACGTTGATCGGTTCGCCGTCAAAATAGCTGCAGATGTTTTGAACGGTGATGTCGAAAATGGCCTTCACGGCCTCAGGTGTGTTGTAGGCCACATGAGGGCTTAAAACGACATTTTCAAAACTCAGTAAAGGGTGATTGTCTCCCAGAGGTTCTTCTGCGAAAACATCGAGCCCGGCACCCTTAAGCTGGCCGCTGCGGAGCGCTTCGATGAGTGCTGTCTCATTGAGCAGTCCGCCTCGTGCGGTGTTGATAAGAATGGCGCCTGCCTTGATCCTGCTTATTTCCGGGTTGCCCAACATTCCCTGAGTTTCGTCGTTGAGGGGGAGGTGCAGGGAAATGAAGTCGGAGGTTTCAAGCAGCGTCTCCATATCCAGAAAAAGAT
>PAUU01000010.1 GCA_002713825.1 Acidiferrobacteraceae bacterium
AGATTCGATAGCGAGAATTTTTCTTTTGCGGACATCAGTCTGAACAATAACTGGGGTGTCGACGGCTATCTCGGCACACCCGCAGGATTGTTCAAGTTTCACCACTTCCTGACAGGAACGATCACCACACTTGGGACGATTGCGAACTGACACAATCTTTCCTTGAGCCAAGAGGATCCCGATTCAATATGAAGAACCCTTTATTCGCGGATGCTGTTGTTATTGGAGCCGGAATTATCGGCACGGCAGTCGCTTATGAGCTCGCAAAATCGGGTCGGCGCACGATTTCGGTAGATCGCGCGCCCAAAGCAGGTTACGGCTCGACATCAAGTTCCTGCGCAATCATTCGAGTGCATTACTCGACATTGGAAGGAACGGCTTTCGCTTTTGACGCTTATCATGACTGGGAAGATTGGTCAGGATATCTGGGGGCAGCATCGGCAAAGGAATTAGACAAGGCCCGGTTTCAGAAAACCGGATGCCTAGTCATGAAAACACAAGGAAACGGCCATCTCACCAAAATCCTTGATAACGCGCGTTCGCTCTCTATTCCGTACGAAGAATGGAATGAGGATGAGATTACGGGACGATTGCCCGGCTACGATCTTCGGTGCTATGCACCCGCAAAACGAATGGACGATCCCTCTTTCGGAGAGCCTGGAGGAGGGCGAATTGAAGGAGGGGTATTTTTCCCGACCGCGGGTTATATCAGCGATCCGCAGTTGGCTTCACAGAACATCCAGTTTGCGGCTGAGGCTGCGGGGGGGCGTTTTCTTTTTAACCGAGGGGTCAGCGAGATTCCCTCGGCGGGGGGCCGGGTGCAGGGTGTGGTGTTAGAAGACGGCACCCGTGTCAACGCGCCGGTGGTCGTCAATGTGGCGGGTCCTCACTCATCCAAGATCAACGAACTGGCGGGTGTGACTGCCGATATGAAGATTACCACCCGTGCTCTGCGCCAAGAGGTAGCGCACGTGCCGGCACCGGAGGGGCTGGATTTCGAAGGCGCCGGACTGGTGGTGTCGGATAACGACATCGGCGTGTATTGTCGTCCGGAGACCGGCAATTATGTTCTTGCTGGCAGTGAAGATCCTCCTTGTGATCCGCATGACTGGGCAGACCCTGATGGTTTCAATCGCGATTTCTCAGATCAGGCAACTACGCAGGCGCTGCGTCTGGCTCAACGCATGGGCGGACTAAAACTGCCCAATCGGATGCGTGGGGTGGTTGACCTCTATGACGTGACCGAAGACTGGCTGCCGATTTATGACCGATCTACGATAGACGGCTTCTATATGGCGTGCGGATCAAGCGGAAACCAATTTAAAAATGCGCCGGCCGCCGGCCGCTTGATAGCCGGTCTGATTGAATATTGCGAATCAGGAGGCGACCACGACAAAGAGGCTTTCCGGCTCAAGTTGGAGCATATCGACTATGAATTGGATACAGCGAGTATGTCTCGCCGGCGGCAGATCAATCCAGATAGCAGTTTTTCGGTCCTAGGCTGAGACCTCGCCGGTGTGCGGTAGAAGCAGACTAGACGATTTCCAGACCGAATTGCTCAGAGGTTTCCACCAGAAGTTCCCATAGAGACACGGCAAACCCTCGGGGGATGAAGAGTTCGTAGCCCGCGTCACTGTGCCACAGCGTGACGCCCACATGATGAATGCCTGCATTAGCGACTTTATCAACCCCGAACCGATCGGGACGCAAGTCAAGCGGAAGCAGTCGGTTAAGACACACGGAAGCCTCTGGGCCTGACACTAAGATTCGCGTTCTTGAGTGAGACAGGTCTAGGGAAACGGTTGTTTCTGAATCAAGAGTCGGCAAGCCACAGTCCAGCAGCCACCATTTGAGCGCTTCTACACGTAGCACGGTTCCTTGCTCAGTCGAAACTGCATAACCGGGGCCGGGAGCCTTGTCAGCCCCGATCGCCTGTGCGACGTCTTTTGCCGCAGGTTCCAAGTTGTCAGGCCAGGCCGCTACCTGAGCGAGGTTGAGGCCCGCCACTTCCTGTAGCCGAATGCCGGGTTCACCAGGCCGGCCATACATCCCACGATGGTAAACCGATGCGAGTGCGGATTGTCTTTTAACCATACATCCGCTCTCCCTGGGGGTCATACATATGCGGTGAGACGATCTCTACGGAGGTATTTCCCTTGCGTACGGGATCAGCACAAACGACGTCTTGGCCCTGCCAGGCCTCGTGACCACCTTTAATAAAGCCCAGTCCAATCCAGTGGCCAAGGGCCGGGGAGTGGGTCACGGCAGTGATCCATCCTTCACCGTATCCGGCAATGTTGTCTGCAGCGCAGAGAATGGACCCCGCGTTAAAGATCTCCCGTCGGTCTTTCGGGAAGATTCCCACAAGGCGCGGGCGGTTCTTCCTCACCATTTCAGGGCGTTTGCGAAGCGCACTGCCGACATAGGTTTTCTTGTCGGACGCCATTCGCCCAAGGCCGGCGTCTTCAATGGTGACGCGGCCATCGAGTTCAGCGCCGGTCACATGGCCTTTTTCAATTCGCAGTGCCCCCAGTGCCTCCAGACCGTACAGGCAGCCATCCATGGGTCGGGCAGCATCCCATAGGCTCTGCATTACGGCGGGCCCAAAATCTGACGGTACGTACACCTCGAAAGCCCGCTCTCCGGAGAAGCTGATTCTCGCAATCCGGGCAGGGATCCCTTCGCGCATAGTGGTCTCCACCACGCCCATGAAGGGAAGGGTCTCGTCGGCTACCCGCGTCGGCTGTTCGACACAGGCTGCCAGCACTTCCCTCGATAATGGTCCTGCTACGGCGACCCCTGCCCATTGTTCTGACACCGAGGTGAGGTGAACCTTCAGGTCGGTCCATCGCGTCTGAAGCAGTTCTTCCAGAAACGCCATCACCTTGGCCGCATGAGCAGTTGTGGTGGTCATGAAGTACTCGTTCTCAGCAAGACGCCAGGTCGTGCCGTCATCCATGACCAAACCGTCATCTCGCAGCATAATGCCGTAACGGGTTTTGCCGATTGGGAGTTTTGCAAAGGGATTGCTGTAGACGCGGTTCAGCAACTCCGTGGCGTCAGGGCCTTGAATTGCGATCTTGCCCAGTGAGGTCACATCACAAAGCCCCACTGTGCGGCGGACCGTTTCTGCTTCCCGGACATAGGCCTCGCTGATGGTTTCCCCGCTGCGCGCGAAAAACCAGGGCCGGTGCCAAAGTCCGGCCATCGTCATGGTGCCGCCTGCATCCAGATTCCAGTCGTGCATCGGGGTCCTTCG
Source organism: Acidiferrobacteraceae bacterium (assembly GCA_002713825.1). Taxonomy (GTDB): domain Bacteria; phylum Pseudomonadota; class Gammaproteobacteria; order Arenicellales; family UBA868; genus UBA868. The sequence continues at coordinate 3,260 of PAUU01000010.1, forward strand.
CAGGGGTCTGAAATGCGGCCCGACATTTCGGCCCTTCAACGCGCCGATACTGACCGGTGTGTAAGGCGGACGGAAGGTCGTTGTGCCGACCTGGGGGATTTCCTTTCCCAGCGCGTCGGCCATCAAGGCGATCCCAATGATATTGCCCATCTTGCCTTGATCGGTCGCCATTCCGAGCGTCGTGTATCGCTTGAGATGTTCTACTGACACGAAGCCCTCATGATGGGCGAGTCGAATATCGTCGGTCGTAACGTCGTGTTGAGGGTCCACGAAGGACTTGAGTTTCTGCTTGACTGGGCGAACCTCGTAGAGGGGGTCAATGGGGCATTCCCAATCGCCCGGGGTCTGCGCGGCTGCGCGGTGTGCAGGATTCCGGATGAGTTCCAACGCTTCCAGGGCAGCTTTTTCCCCAGACGCGCGGCATGCAGAGTCGTCCCATACTCCCGCTGCGCTGCCGGCAGCCACAATCGGCTCGTCAGAGGCTGGGGCCAGAAAGCACGCCAGTTCAGGGTTCCAGACAGGTTTGATACCCCTGTGTGACAGGAGATTGACAACCGGTGACCAACCTCCGGAAACCAGCAATAGATCACAATCGATATTTCCGTCCGTACGCCAACTGTTTCCTTTTCTGATGGCAGCCGTCAGGCCTGAGACGGCTTTACCACCTAATGCCTTCATTGGAGCTGCCTCGAGTTTGATCCCGATGCCTGCGGCATCGCATTGCGACTGCAATGAGCGGGAGATTTCGTGCCGAGAGTCAAGCATCGTGACGCTCGCTCCGGAATCTGCGAGATCAGACGCTGTGGTGTATGCAGAGTCGTTGTTGGTGGCGATGACGATATTTTCGCCGGCCTGGATGGCAAAGCGATTGAGGTAGGTGCGCCCGGCATTGACGGTCATCACGCCAGGCCGATCGTTGTCGCCAAAAGCAATATGCCGCTCCAGCGCTCCAGCGGCGATCAGCGTGGCGCGCGCACGCACTGTCCAAAATCGTTGGCGCGGCAGCCAAGACGGCGAATCAGCCAAGTGATCCGTGACCCGTTCCAGCAGTCCGGCAACGCCGTTATCGTAAAGACCGAATGCGGTTGTAGACGTCATTAGCCGCACGCCGCAAGCCCTTAGCGCGGAAAGTTCTCCTTGCAGGGTACTGGTGTTGCCTGGCTGGCTGAGAGTATCGCCTCCCAGTGCCGCGTCCTGCTCCACCAGGATCACATCACAGCCGGCTTTTGCGGCACAATGCGCCGCAGCGCGGCCCGCAGGGCCACTGCCGACGATGAGCAGATCGCAATAGCCATGTGCGTGCTCATAGCGATCCGGGTCTGGCTCCCGGGAGGCCGTGCCCATCCCGGCGGCTTTGCGGATGATCTTTTCATACCGCATCCACATCCCTGTGCCACGCCCCCATTCAAATGGCGGCAGGCCCATGAAAGTCTTGTAATAGAACCCTGCGGCGAAGAATCGGCCGAAAAGACTGTTTATGGCGCCAAAATCAAGACGGACACTTGGCCAAGCGTTTTGGCCGCGGGCGATAAGCCCTTCGTAGAGAGGTTGGGTGGTGGCTCTAACATTCGCATCCTGTTTCGCACCCTGACCGACCGTGACCAGGGCTCCGGATTCCTCCACGCCGGCTGACATGATCCCGCGCGGCCGGTGGTATTTGAAGCTTCGACCCAGAATCTGTTCGCCATTAGCCATGAGAGCTGAGGCGAGGCTATCGCCGGCGTAACCACTCATAGAGGTCCCGTCCCAACGGAAGGTTAGGGGACGAGTACGATCGATATGACCGCCTTTTCGGAGGCGCTGTGCTGTCATGATGTGCCCACGCCGTCTTGTTCCGCGTTCAGAGCCTGGGCGATGCCGTCATGAGCGGGCCGTACTGAGTGGATAGCGTGGGTACGAGTATCCCGTTCGACCACAATCCACATCCTGCACCCCTGAATATGCTGCCAGGTTTCGAACTGCACACCATCGAGGTTCTCCCGTTGAAACACCGCTTCGACCCATTCGGATTCTGATGCATCCAGGGCTGGATACTCGACGGACGCATCTCCGCCGTAACTGAACTCACTGTGGTCTCGAACACCGCAAAAGGGACAGGAGATTCTGAGCATAACGGACTATCCGTGCAGTTTCGGGTCAGGACCCGCGCCGCGCTCATCGATGTTGATGCCGCGGGCAAATCGATCCAGGGTGTGATCCGCAATAACCGGGTCGGGCCGATTATTCGCAATAAGATCTGCGAAATACCATCCGGAAGCCGGACTTGCCTTGAACCCGCCGTAGTTCCAACCGGCGTTGAGATAGAGGTTATCGAGCGGGGTCTTGCAAATAAACGGGGAGCCATCCATCGACATGTCCATGACGCCGGACCAATGGCGCAGCAGTCGGACACGGCCGAGGCAGGGCAGGATCGAGGTGGCGCACTCAGCCACATCCTGGACAATCGGAAGATTGCCGCGCTGAGCGTATGATTTATACCAGTCGATATCGCCACCGAACACCATCCCGCCTTTATCCGATTGCGAGATATAAAAATGCGCGCCGCCGACTCCAAACACCACCACATGATCAAGTAGTGGTTTCAGCGGCTCGGATACGAATGCCTGCAGCTTGTGGGATTCAATGGGCAGTTTGCCGAGCTCTGCCATACGCCAGAGCCTCGAGGTGTTTCCCGCGACCGCGAATCCGACCTTTTTCGCCCGAATCACTCCTCGACTCGTTTGCAGACCTGTGACAGTGCTTCCGTTGCGCTCGACGCCTGTGACTTCACAGTTCTGAAGAATGTCGATCCCCTGCTGGTCTGCCCCCCGAGCGTAGCCCCACGCGACGGCGTCATGTCGGGCGGTGCCGGCACGCGGCTGTGCCATCGCACCGATGATCGGGAAGCGGGCATCGGCTGAGTAATTGAGGTGGGGGATGTTCCGTTTTAGGGTCTCAAGATCCCAGAGTTCGCCGTCAGAACCTGTCAGGCGCATCGTGTTGTACCTCCGTGCTGCGCCGTCGCGTGCAGCGGGGGAGTGCAGCAGGGTGACGTGAGCCCGTTGGCTGAACATAACGTTGTAGTTCAGATCGTGGCTGAGGTTCTCCCAAAGCTTCAGAGAATGTTCGTAAAACTCCCGGTTCCCAGGAAGCATGTAGTTGGATCTGACGATCGTGGTGTTCCTGCCGCCATTACCTCCCCCGAGCCAGCCTTTTTCAACCACGGCGATATTTTTGATATCGTGATTCTTGGCAAGGTAATAAGCGGTGGCCAGTCCGTGCAGTCCGGCACCAACAATGACCACGTCATACTCGGCTTTTGGCTCGGGGTCACGCCAGGCGCGATCCCAACCTTTCTGACCCGTGAGGCCGTTTACGAAGACTTTCCAGGCGGAATAGGGTTTCATGGCTTGATTATGATGATTCGGAATAAGTTGCAGGCGATTGCGTCACACCCGCAAAATCCAGCCTACACTTGCCTGCGCCCCCTCTGGAGCAATGGGCGAGTTGTCGCTCCGGATAAGGACTTACTCGGTGCGCTGAGAGTAGCATCCAGGCATCTAATCGTTGGATCGGTCTGAGATGGTAGTAGTGTGATCCTAAATTGGACAGGGCCAATTTAAAACCGAAATTTATGCAAAGTCGATAACTAAACGCGCCACAAAAGATGCTCGGTACGCCCAATCTCAAACCAACTCCACCGGCTATGCTCGCTTGGGCCGTGTGGTCTTTGGGGGCAGGTCTATTTCTTTTGGGGTTTTTCCATCGGGTGGCACCGGCTGTGCTTCATCGGGAACTCAGTCTGGACTTCGGGCTAAGCGCCGCCTCCCTAGGGAGTCTGTCAGCGTTGTACTTCTATTCTTATGTTGCAATGCAGATTCCGACGGGACTCCTCGCTGATCGATACGGACCCCGCCGCTTGCTGACGGCAGGTCTTGTGCTCAGCACCCTCGGTGCGGTGATTTTTGCCTTGGCGCCGTCCCTGTTCTGGGCAGGTGTTGGACGATTGCTGATCGGTGCGTTTGTCGCTGTAGGGTTTGTCTGTACGCTGAAACTTGCGACACACTGGTTGGCGCCTGAGCGTTTCGCACTGGCCGCTGGATTACTGCTCGTCGCCGGAATGACAGGCGCTGTGTTCGCGGGTGTGCCACTGCATCTGGCAAGTGAGGCATTCGGCTGGCGCATCGTCACCGTTGTGGCAGGAATTGTCGGTCTGATTTTGGCTGGCGCAGTCTGGATCATCGTGCGGGATGATCCGACTGATCGGGGATACTTAGGTTATGTGAGTACGACCCATACAAAGGCGTCGGGCGAAACCGAGTGGCAAAAATTGAAACGGGTTTTTTCTTATCGGAACACCGCGTTACTTGCTCTGGCGCCCGGAGGCATCGTCGGCTCGGTGCTCGCCTTCTCCGGGCTTTGGGGAATACCGTTTTTGACAAATGTTTACGGGATGTCCTCAGCGATTGCGGCGACCGTCTGCTCTGGCATCATGTTGGCCTGGGCGTTTAGCGGACCGGTTTTCGGTTTACTTTCTGAGAGGATCGGATTGCGCCGGCGGCCCTATCTGGTTGGGACCTGTCTTGCGGCGGGGTGTTGGTCTGCTGTGATTTTGATACCGGATCTGCCGCAAAGTTTTCTAGTGGCGTTGTTACTTGGTGCCGGTTTCTTTTCTGGTGGAATGATCCTTGGGTTCACTCAAGCCAAAGAGTCTGTGCCCATGGCGCTGGCCGGCACGGTGTCGGGCGTGGTCAATATGGGGGTCATGTGCGGCCCCATGTTGCTGCAGCCGTTGATTGGCTGGTTGCTGGATCGATTGTGGCGCGGTAATGTGGGCGCTGAAGGAATCAGGGTTTATAGTTTTGGCAGTTATCGTCTTGGTTTTTTACTCATGCTGGCCTGGTTGGCGATTGCCATTGTCGCCATTGTGTTAACTCGGGAAACTCACGCCCGCCAACACTCCGACCCGAAATGATCTGCCTAACCCTTTTTTCAGATCCAACGATATGAACGACCTCAGAGCGGAACTAGAGCCGTTTCTTGCTGCCCACCCAACGACGGAATTCGTCGATGTATTGTTGCCGGATCTTTGCAACGTTATTCGGGGAAAACGGGTGAGCCGAAAGCATTTTGGCAAGCTTTATGACGAAGGCATCCTGTTGCCCAGCTCTACGTTCCTGTTGGATGTAAACGGCGTAGGGACAAATGCCGGAGGGCGGGGATTCTCAGACGGGGATCCCGATGTGACTGTGCTTCCGGTTCCCGGATCTCTTGCGCCTGTTCCTTGGGCGGGATCCGGTGCGGCACAAGTGTTGGGACTCCTTTACGAATTAGATGGAAGCCCCTGCGCTGTCGATCCAAGACACGTGCTCCGCAACGTGGTCGCAAGGCTTGCGAGCGACGGCATTTATCCAGTCGTTGCCCTGGAGCTGGAGTTTTATCTGCTCGACGCTGAGAGAGCGGATTCGGGTAAAGCGCAGCCGCCGATACTCCCTGAGACGGGCAGGCTAGCCGAGCGCACACAGGTCTACAGCCTTGCGGACCTTGATGGCGTAAGCGGTTTTCTTGCGGAGATGGAGTCAGTCTGCGCTGCGCAGAGTGTACCGTTAGGAGGAGCCAGTTCCGAATATGCCGCGGGGCAGTTTGAGATCAACCTAGAGCACGTCAATGATCCGGTNCTGGCCGCAGATCATGCCATTTTGTTACAGCGGGCGGTTAGGGGAATTGCCCGTAAACATGGTGTGGCAGCTACCTTTATGGCCAAGCCTTATCCGGACAGTGCAGGTAATGGCCTGCATGCGCATGTCAGCATTTTTGACGATGCGGGCCAGAATATATTTGATGATGGGTCTGATCAGGGGAGTGAGTTACTGCGCCAGGCGATTGCCGGTTTACTCGCGTTGCTGCCGGAATCGATGGGAATTTTCGCGCCTAATGTGAACTCATTTCGGCGATTTGGACCCAATCTNTANGTGCCNACCGGCAGGACNTGGGGNTACAACAATCGCTCAGTATCAGTTCGGGTGCCGGTCGGAGATGCGAAGGCCCGCCGGCTGGAGCACAGGATGGCTGGCGCAGATGCCAATCCCTACCTGGTCCTGGCGGCGATTCTTTCAGGAATTCATCATGGCCTCACCCAAAGATTAGATCCGTCTGAACCACGCACAGACAACGCCGGAGGGGAGTTGGATCCCGCCGTCCCCTTTACCTGGCAAGGGGCACTGGATCATCTGGGGAGCGGGTCGATCCTAAGAGAGTACTTGGGCGCATCGTATCTGGACCTTTACCGAGAGTGCAAGCAGTTTGAGTTGGATTCGTTTCATAAGGAATTTACGCCGCTCGAATTCAGCTGGTATCTCTCTCCCGAGTAAAAGGCGCTCCTGCTCAATCCATCGCTATCAGAAGAATGATACTGGTGCCGATAAACATGGTGAGCGTGTATCGCAGGTTCCAGGTAAAGCACTGACGCATCGTTACCCCATAGCGACTTTGCATGGCCAGATTAAGACCGGATATTGGACCTCCGGTCGCTCCAACCGACCAGCTAACGAGGAAGATCAGCGCGAGTATCGCCGGCTCGGGGTTAAGTGGTGCGATGATGGCGGATGCTGCGACGATGCTGACGATGGCGTGCACGCCCACGACAGCGAGGAATAGCAGGATAGCCAGCAAGCTGATCGCAATGCCGGGCGTAAATCCGACCACGTTCAACGCAGGTTGGGTGACGGCGACCAAGGCGGAAATTCCGGTAGCCATGATTCCCGTGCTGAAGAATAGTATCAACTCGCCGTACATATCAGGTAATCGGCGGTAGCTGAATTTGCGCACCGTTGCGATTGCTTGTGACAAGGATTCTTGAGCCGCAATTACCATCGCGGTGACCAGCACGGAGAGCGCCGACACTAGTACCAAAACGGATACTTCAGGGAAAAGGGAATTCGCGCCTAGCACACAGACCACCATCAGAGAGGGAACCCACAAGGCCCGGAAGTTAACCGGATAGCCTTCGAATGTGCCGAGCCCGCCAGCACTTCGAAAACGGTGCTCAGCCCAAGTAAATATCAGCCCGAAAACGCAAAGCGGGACAGACAGCATCCATAGATCTGGCAGACGCGTGCCTGGCGCATATAAGAGACAGGTTCCCATCGCCGCAAAGAAGGGCGACCACAGTGCCGCCAGAGAAAATCCGCGCTGTAGGCTCGTGGCGGCTGTGCGGCCCAGTTTCTGATCCTTAGACAGGGCATCTGCAAAAATGATGAGTGCCGACAGATTGATTACGGAGGAAAAACAATGAAGTCCTGAAATGGTCTGCAAAAACGCTGCCTCTCCTGTTTTCGGTGTTTTTCCAGAGGCCGCGCGGGTGTCGGTAATGAGGCGCAGGAAGCTCACGGCACAGAGTAAACTGATCAGGAGGTGGTTTTGGGTCAGCATTTGTCGGATGGGAAGTTCTCCGTGACCCCTGGCCCAGGTGAAAGCAAGGCACATCAATCCGATCGCGATAAAAATAACGCATTGAATGCGCTGTGCCCGCCGACTGCGAGGCCATAGCAGCACCAGAGCTGCCAGAGCGCACAAGCCGGATACCCAGAGAAAGTCTGTCAGCCCGAAACCTGATAAAACAGACGCGAAGATCATTAAAAGGAGAAGGACTCCGGCGAACCGCTGTTGCGGGCTGTCTCGATCAATGTTGTTCAAGAGGAAAACTCAGTACGGTCTCTGTGGAATTGACATCGCTTGCCGTGGGCAGCGCAAGCTGGTAACGCTATGGCTATTTTAGATTGCTTTATTCGGCGCTTCCTGATCCCTGCCGAACCCGCTTCAGTCTGAAGTTGACTTGTTGGGCAATACCGGCACTTTGGGCGAAAATAGCGGATGAGTGAATTAGCTTTAGCCGACTGGCCGCCCTATGACGCAACTGAATGATGGCGCAATTATTGAACGCGTAGAGACCTTCAGCCGAGAGTACCTAGCGTTCGTCCGAACGACCTGCCGCGACGGCAGTATTGGATGGGGGCAGGTATCTCCTTATAACGCCGACATTACAGCGCTGGTGCTGCATCGCCAGGTGGCGCCCTGGTCTCTTGGGAAATCGGCTGGCGACATCGCTGAGTTGGTAAGAGATATTCTGGAACGTGAACATAAGTTCCCCGGGTCTTATCTTCGACGGGCGTTAGCCGGGATCGAAACCGCGCTTTGGGATCGGAATGGCCGGGTTTGCGAAAAGAGTGTGTGCGAACTGTTGGGGGGCTCACCGGGCGCTCTGCGGGCGTACGGCTCCAGCATGCGTCGTGACATCACACCCGAAGCGGAGGCTGAACGATTCAGTCAGTTGCGCGATGAGTGGGGATTTGATGCATTCAAGTTTCGCGTNGGGGCTGAATGTGGACACGACATCGATGAATGGCCAGGGCGAACCGAAACTATTGTGCCTGCGGTGAGACGTCAACTCGGAGATGAGGTCTCGCTTCTGGTTGATGCCAATAGCGGTTTTTCGCCAAAAAGGGCGATTGCGGTCGGCCATTTGCTGGAAAAGTGGGGCGTTGAGCACTTTGAAGAACCCTGCCCGTACTGGGAGCTTGAACAAACGCGCAGAGTTACTGAGGCCCTCTCTGTGGATGTCACGGGTGGTGAGCAGGATTGTGATCTTTCCACCTGGCGGCGGATGATTGAGATGCGGGCGGTGGATATTGTGCAGCCGGACGTCTGCTACGTGGGGGGAATGCTTCGCGCTATGAAGGTGGCTGAGATGGCGGCCGCGAAAGGCCTGTCGTGTACCCCACATTGCGCGAATCTCTCTTTGGTTACGCTGTTCACCATGCATCTCTTACGCGCGATTCCCAATGCCGGCAAATATCTTGAATTCTCAATTGAGGGCCTGGATTATTATCCCTGGCAGGATGGCCTTTTTGTCGAGTCACCGTTTACTGTAAGTGATGGGCAGGTCTATGTGAGCGACAGCCCCGGCTGGGGAATCGAGATCGCGTCGGAGTGGCTTGACGGGGCAGACTATCAGGTCAGTAATCTGGCTGATCTTTCTTGAATCAGGAATCGGCTCATGAATAACGACTCCAGTTGCCTGTTTTCTGCGGACTACCGTGAGCAACCGTTTTGGTGGGAGCAAACGCCTAGACCGGTGGGTGCGCCTGCGCCTCTGCCAACATCGGTTGATGTGCTGGTCGTTGGCTCAGGGTACACGGGGTTGTGTGCGGCCCTTCAGACAGCCCGCGGTGGTCGAGCGACACTGGTGATTGATTCAGCCGAGCCAGGCTGGGGTTGCAGTTCCAGAAATGGGGGGCAGGTGTCGACAGGCATCAAGCCCGATTACGCCTCCCTTGAAAAAGAGTTCGGGCGTGAAACNGCTCTTGAAGTGCATCGCGAGGGGCAGCGGGCTCTGTCGTGGATTGGCGATTTCATACAACATGAGTCGATCGATTGCGACTACCGTGTCTGCGGAAGATTTTTTGGCGCACACACCGCACGCCACTACGACAAGCTCGCCCAGAAAATGGCAACACAGCCCCGCGGGCTCGAGATGGAGGCGTTTTTGGTGCCGCGTTCGGAGCAGTCGGCTGAGATTGACACCGAGTTTTATCACGGCGGACTGATTCAGAGTCAGCATGCCGCTTTGGATCCTGCGGCCTATCATCAGGGAATTCTTAACCGCGTTCTTGAAAGCGACGCAAGCGTCGTCGGTCATACCCGGGCTACACGCATCGAGCGAAGTCGCGATGGCGCGGGTTTCGTCGTTGACACAGATCGCGGCCGTGTTCGAGCAGGAGAGGTGGTCGTTGCGACGAGTGGATACACCAGTCGGCTGACGCCTTGGCAGCAACGCCGCGTCTTCCCGATCGGCACTTACATGATCGCCACAGAGGATCTCGGCGAAGCGGTGGCGCGCTCTTTGATCCCGGGTGACCGGATGATTGTTGACACGCGAAGGATCGTCGTGTACTACCGTTTGTCACCCGATGGTCGGCGATTACTTTTTGGGGGCCGGGTATCGCTGAATGAAACTAATCCACGGATCAGTGCCCCACGCCTTCATGAACACGTGACGACTATTTTTCCGCAGTTACGCGACGCAAAAGTCAGTCACTCATGGATGGGGTTTGTTGGATGGACTTTTCAACACATGCCCCATTTGGGCTGTCATGACGGAATCTGGTACTCAATGGGGTACTGCGGATCAGGCGTAGCCCTCGCCAGTTATTTCGGCACCCGGCTGGGCCAACAAGTGCTTGGACTCGATGAGGGTCGAAGTGTTCTTTCTGATCTGCCGTTTCGAACACGACCGCTGTATTACGGGAAACCTTGGTTCCTCTCCGCCTCAGTCGGGTGGTATGGATTTCTCGATCGGATCGGAATCTAAGGGCGAGGACACCAATCAATTCATCAAGAGGCGAGCAATACCTCCAGCACAAAGCGGGTTCCGAAATATCCCACGCCGAGTAGAAAGAAGCCGACTCCCGTCCAAAGCACAGCGGTTCTTCCGCGCCAACCCAGAAACAATCGACCAAGTACTAGTGCTGCGAGGCTGATCCAGGCTAAAAAAGAGAGGACGGTATGGTGATTAAACATAAACGCCTGTCCAAACATCTGCCCGGAAGATAATGCGCCGCTTAATAGGGTGAGCGTAAGCAAACCAAAGCCCAGATAGACCAACTGAAAAAGAATCTTTTCCATGGTCAGAATCGGAGGAAAAGATCGAAAGAGCCCCGCACTGCGTTTTTGCTTGAGGTCTCGATCGTAAAAGTGCAGAAGGATCGCCTGGGCAAGTGCGAGGCTCAGCAATGCGTATGCCAGGCCTGCGCCAATGATGTGAAAAAGACCGCTTACTCCTTCAAGGTTAGAGGCATAGATGGGCCCTGGCAGCAGCCAACCTAATCCGACGCCTACGAAAGCCGATGGATAAATCAGAATTCCCAAGCCCTGCACCGGCTGGAACAATCGTGCAGCCAGAAACAAAAGCGCGATGATCAGGGTAATCAGGGAGAGGGTGCTGCCAAGTGCCAGATTGGCTTGGGTGGTAAACACCAGCGTCGGCGCTAACAAGAGGCCGTGAGCCATTGCGGCAAGATAAGCCAGCAGGACGTCTAATCTTTTGTTTTGCACTCTCGCGGGATCGGCCGTGAGGGACCTTAGCAGAGTCGCCCAGGCGCCAGCATACAAAAATATGGCCGTCAGACTGAAAACTGGGATCATAGTCAGGTAACGTGGGGTGTAAGGGTCAGGTGACGCCAAGCGTAAGAGAGAACCAGCGTGTAAAATCACACCGTCGGTTTTTCAGGAAGTGATTTTAGCCTAATCGCGGCTGTCTTCAGGTACCGGCAGGCGTTAACCGCAAGTCCATCACTTATTGCTCAACGAGAAACATGTTTACCCAGTTAGGAGATCGGCTACAAGCCACTTTCAAGGAGTTAACCGGTCGTGGCCGTCTTAGCGAAGAGAACATAAAAGACGCACTGCGCGAAGTGCGTATTGCATTGCTGGAGGCCGATGTGGCACTGCCGGTAGTGCGGAGTTTTCTTGATCGTGTTCGTGAAAAAGCAGTAGGACAGGCCGTGCTGGGGAGTCTCAGTCCCGGTAAGGCCGTCATCAAAGTGGTTAATGATGAACTGGTCGCCCTGATGGGCGCAGAGACTGAGGGATTGAATCTTTCGGTAACCCCGCCGGCAGTCATTCTNCTTGCGGGATTGCAAGGCGCGGGAAAAACCACNACCGCTGCCAAACTNGCCCGTTTCTTGAAAGAACGCGAAAAGAAGCAGGTACTACTGTGCAGTGTTGACGTGTACCGGCCCGCAGCCATTGAACAGCTCTCCCAGCTGGCGCATCAAAACGGCGTAGGTTTTGTCTCAGAAGGGACAGACCCTGTCGGCATCGTACAACATGCGTTGTCACAGGCGCGGGTGCGTTCGGACGATGTGGTCATCGTGGACACAGCAGGCCGTCTTCATGTCGATGGAGAAATGATGACTGAGCTCAAAGCCGTGCACGATGTAGTTGATCCAATTGAGACACTNTTTGTGGTGGACAGCATGACAGGCCAGGATGCTGTCAAGAGCGCAGCCGCATTCAACGAGGCTCTTGAGTTGACCGGCGTGATCTTGACGAAGACTGATGGTGACGCCAGAGGCGGGGCGGCGCTTTCAGTGCGGGAGGTCACCGGCAAGCCGATTAAGTTCCTCGGAGTCGGTGAGGACGCGTCAGCGCTCGAGGTGTTTCATGCAGACCGGGTCGTGTCCCGAATTCTTGGGATGGGCGATGTGGTGGGCCTGGTTGAGGAGGTGCAGCGTAGNGTCGATCAAGAGAAAGCCCNAAAGATTTCCCAAAAGCTCAAAAAAGGCAAAGGGTTCGATCTGGAAGACTTCAGGAGCCAGCTCCAGGAAGTAGAGAAGATGGGCGGGCTTGGTGGCTTGATGGAAAAGATACCCGGCATGGCGTCCTTGCCCCAAGCGGCGCGGGCACAGATGGGGGGCGGCGAGACGGCACGGCTTATTGCGATTGTTAATTCAATGACCCCAGGGGAGCGGTCATTTCCAGCGGTTATCAAGGGGTCTCGAAAGCGGCGGATTGCTGCGGGGTCCGGTACCCAGGTGCAGGAGGTTAACCGACTGCTTAAGCAATTTGCCCAGATGCAGAAAATGATGAAAAAAATGAAAGGCAAAGGGGGAATGTCAAAGTTGATGGCGCAGATGAAGGGAGGAGGGTTCCCGGGTGGCGGGCCCCCCATGCTTCAATAAACCCTCTTGCAGGATTGAAGACCCACTTTCTATGCTAAAATTGAGCGGTTTGACGAATCTTTAGAGGATTGTATAGATGGTAACCATTCGGCTTGCCCGAGGCGGCTCGAAAAAGCGGCCCTTTTATTCCATTGTTGTCTCCGACCGGCGGCGGCAGCCGCGAGGCAGGTTTATCGAGCGAATCGGGTTTTTTAATCCGATGGCGGCTAAGGGCGAAGAGTCCCTGAGGCTGGATCGAGACCGTGCGGAGTACTGGATCAGCCAGGGTGCGCAGCCTTCAGAGCGGGTCGCCTCTTTCCTTAAACAGTAGAGTCCTCGGCTCCTTTTGGGCTATCAGGGAGGAAAGGCGGTCGAATCCCTCACTTGTGGATGGCACGCTGCTAGGACGCCATGCCTGATCTGAAAATCTGTCCGGTGGTTCTGGGCCAGATTAATGGAGTGTTCGGAGTCAAAGGATGGGTCAANGTATTTGACTACTCCCGCGAGCGGGGCGGCATTCTCGACCATCCGCGTTGGCTGGTAGGTCGATCGGGCAGTTGGAGAGAGGTTGCGCTGATAGCGGGGCAGCGTCACGGAAAAGGGGTGATCGCACAACTCGAGCAGTGCGGCGACCGCGACCAGGCGCTTTTGTGGGTTGGGCTAGAGATAGCTGTAAAACCTGAGTGGCTGGGTCCACCAAACGATGGAGAGTTTTATTGGTTTCAACTCGAGGGTTTGACCGTTCTCAATCTTGAAGGTGAGCGTTTGGGCACCGTGAATCATTTGCTGGAAACCGGTGCAAACGACGTCTTGGTAGTTAAATCCGAAAGAGATCGCCTAATCCCATATGTGCCGGAAAGGATTCATGAAGTGGATCTTGAAAAGGGCCAGATCATCGTTGACTGGGATGTCGCGTTCTGACGGAGGNTGTTTTTTCGGATTGGTGCGAGCTCGCGAGAATCTTGAGAAATAGAGGAATAGAGGAATAGAGGAAATAGACGGATGGGTTGGGANGTGTGGTGGATACTGGTGAAGACTGGTAGATGAGTTATGCGAATAGACATCATCACCATTTTTCCGGACTTGGTTTCGGCCGTNGGGGAGTTTGGGGTTGCCAGAATTGCACGGGAGCGTTCGATTCTGGAACTTCATCTCTGGAATCCGCGGGATTACTGTGAAGATAGTTATCGCCGCGTAGATGATCGACCCTATGGGGGAGGACCGGGGATGGTGATGCAGGCGCCGCCGCTGGCGGCGGCAATCCGCGAAGCCCGACAGGCCTCTGAGGGCAGGGTCATCGGCCTGAGTCCACAAGGGGAGCCCCTGAATCAGGCAACNGTAGAACGGCTCGCGNGAGAGCCAGCCCTGGTGCTCTTGGCGGGAAGGTACGAGGGGATCGATCAGCGACTCCTCGACGCCGAAGTCGATGAGGAAGTGTCGATTGGAGATTATGTTGTAGCGGGTGGGGAGTTGCCCGCAATGGTATTGATTGAAGCGTTGGTGAGGTATTTACCGGGTGTCTTGGGGAACGAGGCATCGGCCCAGCAGGATTCTTTTGGAGCCGGCTTACTGGATTGGCCACACTACACTCGGCCGGAAGAGTTTGAAGGGCACAAGGTGCCAAAAACACTTTTAGGTGGAAATCATGAGGCGATCCGTCTCTGGCGACTGAAGCAGTCTCTGGGTCAGACCTGGCTTCGTCGGCGAGACTTGCTGGAAAAAAGGGAACTTAGTGAAGAAGAGGGTCTTCTTCTAGAGGAATTTAAGGCACAATTGCAATTAAAAGGACAGGAGAGTTCGTGATGACTAACATTATCGAGCAGCTCGAGAACGAGCAGATCAAGACCGATATTCCCGACTTTGGACCGGGCGATACAGTTCGTGTGCAGGTCAAGGTGAAAGAGGGTTCGCGTGAGCGGCTTCAGGCTTTTGAGGGGGTTGTTATTGCCCGCAAGAATCGGGGCCTGAACTCATCTTTCACCGTTAGAAAAATTTCCTATGGGGAGGGGGTTGAGCGAGTCTTCCAGACCCATAGTCCTCTGGTCGCTGATATAGAAGTCCGTCGTCGTGGGGCTGTCCGCCGGGCCAAGCTTTACTACCTTCGCGGCCGAACCGGAAAATCTGCTCGAATTCGAGAAAAGATTGCCTGACTCTATCGNGGGGTGTGCATTTACGCCTGTTCTCGCGGGCCGAATGTAATCCGTAAACCTGGGGGTGTATCCCTTAACCGCCGGTGACTATCTGTCAGCGCACTGAATCGGCCGGGCCGGGTTTGTCCCGGCTATTTCCGGCAAGCGCCGGGGCGGCTTTTTGCAGTCTTCTCCGAAGAATTCCATGCTTCGTGGTTGCAGTAGCGCTGTTATCCCCGCTTTTGCTCGATGCGGCCGATTCTCAGTTGGTCCCGNCCTCAGATGTTCCNCCCACNCCTGCCGCTATTGAGACGGACACCCGTTCCACTCCTTCGTTAAATCTTAACTTCGATACNTTCCTTAAAAGGGAAGACGCCCTGCAGCCCCTGACAGGGTTGAATTCGGAAGAATCCCGGCGGACCGAACCGGAGTTCCTGCTGCGACTCNGCGAACAAACGATTATTGAATTGAAGCATCAGAAACTTGATGAACTGGGACTCTATCTTTTGACAGACCCCCTGCTTGTTCCCGAATCCGATCCGAGGGAACGGCAGCGCAGACGTTGGTACCTGCTGGAACGCCAGGCTCAGCTGGACCAACTGCGAAACGAGATCGCAGGCGCCTTCGGGAAAGCGCAAGGGGCGCTTCGCGTCGAACTTGGGCTTCGGCTTGGCGACCTCCTGCTTCGCACCAATAAGCCTCATGAAGCGCGAACCGTGTTTGAGACTCTGGCCCAGGAGGTGGCTGAGGATACGGGTATCCACCAGCAGATTCTCGAAAGAATCGTACGTTCCGACTTTCGTGAAGGCCGTTATCCGGAAGCGTTACTCACCGCACGCGCTGTAGATATCCAATACTCTCCAGATCAGCCCTCCTGGCGACAGCTTCTTGGCTTGGTTTTGTTGGCCTCAGGCCAGTCTGGAGAGGCCGCCACGGTGCTGAGTGAGTTGTTTTCTGTTGAAGGAAGGGTGTGGGAGGTGTATGCCAGGTGGGTGAATAAAACGCTCTCTTCGGGGGCGGCCCTACTCGAAATCGGCGAAATCAAAATTCCCGCCGACGACAGTCGTGTCGCGGCCTTGCGTTCGGCCATGATCGCGAAAATCGCCAATGCTCCAGAATTTGCAGATACCCGAGGACTCGGTCTNGAGGCGCTGGTTCAAAGCGTGGTTGAACTCCCGACACTCGTTCAGATTGATGCGCCGCGCCGGCTCATCGAGACNTACTGGGCGCTCGCTGAGCCTCTGCTTGGTGAAGCAGAGCTATCGCTGGATCACCCAGAGGNGATTACGGCGTACTTGAATCGGCCAGGTTCCCAAAGTGATGTCAGGCGCCGTGCCGTCGCTGTGAGTCTGTTGCGTTTGGCGCGTGACGGCACTTCGTCAGATGCTATAACGCTTTGGCTGATTCATCACCTCATTGAGCAGGGCCTGAATCGGTTGATGACATTTTTCTTTATCGACGGTGCCCTGGGTGTTGATCTGGAGCAACTTCATCCCGAGGCAGTCATGCTCCTCGTGGACGAAACGCTGCGGGTGAATGACTTGCCATTGGCTGCACGTTTGCAGTCGTTGATGGACGGACCCCCAGTGGGCGTCGATTATGGTGCATGGACGGTGCGTACTGCCCGGATATTGATTCTGGGGGGGGAAGCGGTTCGGGGAGCGCACCAGCTTGGAAAGTGGTTGTCTGGCATTCAGCAGATCACTCCGGACAGTTTGGACCGGGTAATGCAAATCATGTTCGATCTGCAGTTTATCGGCGAGCACCGTCTGGCGTTGGAGCTCTTCGAGATCGCGGCGCCGCTGGCGCAAACAGAAGGGCACCGCCGGGAATTGTTTTTCTGGACGGCACAGTCTTTTTATGAAGTCGGTGATTTTGCTCTCTCGGCCGCCTACTATCTGGAGTCGGCCCGTCTCGCGGGTGAGCGTAACCCTTTTTGGGAAAAAAGCGCGTTGTACCAGGCCGCTCAGGCGCTCGAGTCAGCCTCGTTCTATGATGATGCCGCGAACGTATACAACAGGCTGCTGGGAAGTTCTCCAGACCCTAAAATGCAGGCAAAACTACGATATCGCCTGGCCCAGATCGAGCACCAGCGAAAGCGCGACTTCTCGCCGTGAACACTAAAAAAAAGACAGCTTCCCTCCTGTCCGAGCAGTTTCTGGACGCGGTTTGGCTGGAGTCCGGACTGAGTGAAAATACACTGAATGCTTACCGGACTGACCTGGCAGCGTTGGAAGGATGGTTAGATAAAAAGAACCTACCCCTCGAGGCGGTGACCAGGGCGGAATTGCTCGGTTACCTGGCGGCGAATGTCCGTCAGGGGCTCAGTCCCAGATCGTCTGCTCGGCGGCTTTCTACCTTGCGCCGGTTTTATCGCTATCTTCTTCGTGAAGGATTGATTCAGGAGGACCCGACGGCGGATGTCAGTTCACCGAGCCTGGGTCGGCCNTTGCCGAAATCCATCACCGAAGCCAGTGTAGAAAAACTTCTAGCTGCGCCTCCTGATACGACCCTGGGCTTACGTGACCGGGCAATGCTGGAGACCATGTATGCGAGCGGTCTGAGGGTGTCAGAGTTGGTGGAGCTTGCGCTGAACGAATTGGACCTCACGACAGGATTGGTCCGCGTGACCGGGAAAGGCGGCAAAGAGCGAATTGTGCCCCTGGGCGACGAGGCGATGAGTCGACTTGGCGACTATCTCAAAGGCGCCCGGCCTTCGTTGCTCGGGGAGNACAAAAGCGGCGCGGTATTTCTGACCCGGCGAGGTCAGCCGATGACGCGGCAAGCGTTTTGGCAACTGATTAAGCGATACAGCTCAGCTGCAGGAATTGATTCGTCCCTCTCCCCGCATTCGCTGCGCCATGCGTTTGCGACCCACCTACTAAACCATGGGGCAGATCTTCGGAGCGTGCAAATGCTGCTGGGCCATGCTGATCTGTCGACCACCCAAATCTATACCCATGTCGCCAAGGCAAGACTGCAGACACTGCACAGCAGTCATCACCCAAGAGGATAGTCAGATCTCAAATTTAGTTAAGAGCCTGCGCAAGTTCCCGTCGGCATCTTTTAACCCGGTCATCTTGCGGGTCGAGAGTTTGAAATACTTGTAATAAGGTCGCCCGCGCCTTCTGGGCGGATTCGCCACCTCGATCGAGCCGGATGATATCCAAAAACTGAGTCATTGCAGATTCAAGTTGATCCGGGTCCTGCAATGCGCTTTGCGCCAGGGTGATTCTGGCCTCAAAGTCATCTGGCGTCTGTTCAACACGATTTTTGAGGCTTTGGATGTCAATAGCCGAATCAAGGCTTAGGGCAAGTTCGATGCGTGCACGAAGCTGTTTGGTTTGGGGATCCTGGGCGGCGGCCAGTGGAATACTCCGGAGTAATTTCGCGGCGCCCGTAGCCTCTTTGACTTCGAGCAGATAGGATGCGAGTGCGAGCCGGAGCTTGAGGTAGTCAGGGTCGGCCTCAAGCGATTCTTCCAGCAGTGCGATTGCGCCGGGCAGGTCTCCTTCGCCGGCGAGCGCCGCTGCATCAATCAAGTGACCATCTGCCGCCCTGGGAAGATGGCGTTCAACAAATTCCCGGACGCCGCTTTCCGGCAGGGCGCCCATAAATTCATCCACCGCGACACCATCCCGAAACATGCGGACGGTGGGGAGACTGCGGATGCTGTGAGTGGCCGCGAGTTCCTGTTCCGTCTCCGTATCCACCTTGGCGACGCGAAACTTCCCCTCATACTCCAGCGCAAGTTTCTCCAGAATTGGCATCAGCATCTTGCAGGGTCCGCACCATTCCGCCCAGAAATCCACCAACACTGGCGTGGTCTTGGAANTTTCAATTACNTGATCAGAAAAAGTGTGCTGCGTTACGACGCTGACAAACGGGTTATCGCTCATTCGAAGATTCCGGTGATCATGGGCAACGCCGAAAAAACGACGCCATCGGTAGTGGTAAGAGGTGACGATCTGCGAGTAGGCAGATCTTGCAATAGACTACGCACTGCTTGATTCTATCGAAACCCTGTTTTTGTCTGCAAAGAAAATCTTTTCCGCAACGCCCGCAAACCTCCTGTTTATCGGTGCGCCTGCGTTGTTCGTCGTGCTTTGGAGTACCGGATTTATTGGAGCCAAGATGGGGTTGCCTTATGCGGAGCCAGCCACCTTCCTTGCCATTCGATTCTTTGCAGTGGCAACGATACTGGCGGTGGTTGCATGGATCACTGGCGCCCCATGGCCGGACAATCAAAAAGACAAAGCCCGCATAGCTGCGGTGGGTCTGTTGGTGCACGGGATTTATCTGGGCGGAATTTTTGGGGGAATCAGCCTTGGAGTGACAGCGGGAGATAGCGCCCTGATCGTTGGTATGCAGCCGGTATTGACCGCTGTGTTGGTGGGCCCGGTTCTTGGGGAAACCGTGCGGGCCCGGCAATGGAGTGGCTTCGTGATCGGTACCGCAGGAGTGACGCTCGTCTCATGGCGTTATATCGATGATCTTAACAGCACGCTGACCGGCGTGACCCTTTGTGTGGTGGCGGTGATGGGGATGAGTCTCGGGACGATCTATCAGAAGAGGTACTGTGCACAGATGAATCTGTTGACAGGATCCTGCATNCAGTTTCTGGCGGCAGCCTTATTTATGGTCCTGATCGCCGGTGCGCTGGAAGATGGACATATCGACTGGACTGGAGAATTCATTTTTGCCCTGGGTTGGCTGGTGATCGCGCTGTCGCTGGGGGCAATGACGCTGTTGTGGCTCTTGGTGCGTGCGCAGGCAGCGACTCAGGTCGCCAGCCTTTTCTTTCTGGTTCCACCTGTCACGGCCCTGATCGCGTGGCCTCTCTTTGGTGAAACTCTGACTTTTAACTCCGTTATTGGAATGGGCTTGGTGGTCTTGGGGATCCTGCTGGTTAAACATGATCGGAGCAACACAGACAGAAATGAGGTTGAGCCAGCATGAGGGCGTCGTGGGTGGGGATCGTTCGCGCTGTACTGGGTCTGGTTGTCCTGATGGGGCTGAGTCAAAGGGCACTGGCCGATGACCGCTTTACAGATCTCGAAGGAGAACCAGCACACTTTTCCGACTATCTGCCAGAGGATCGTTGGTTGGCGGTGATGATTTGGTCGTGGACCTGCCCGATCTGTGCGAGTGAAATGCCCGGATATGCCCGCCTGCATGATCGCCATCAGGGCGGACAACTGACAGTGCTCGGTATCTCACTAGATGGATCAGCCGCTGTCCTGGAGGCCTGGGCTTTTGCCGAGGAACACGGGGCGGCTTTTCCAAATCTGTTGGGCGAGGGAGAGGATGTCGCTCAGTTCTTTTATCAGCAGACTGGTCAAGCGCTTAGGGGCACGCCCACTTTTCTGCTTTATGCTCCGGGCGGAAGGCTTAAAGCAGTACAGGCAGGTCCGGTATCCCCTGAAGGTGTCGAGGCATTTATCAAGGNTCAGGAAGAGGTCCGTGGTTGAGGGTGTGCCGGGTAAACGGAACCGCCATACCGTGAGGGGNGTGTCCTGTTGACGGATGATTACCGAAAAGGTTTCTGGTTAACCCTGGCCGGGGTGCTCGCGTTTACGCCGGATGCGTTACTGATTCGATTGAGTGCAGTTGATCCCTTTACCCTGGCTTGCGGCCGTGGACTGATGGCGGGCGCAGTTCTGCTTCTGGGCTATAGGATTTGTGTTTCTGGTGGGTTCGCCAGAGCACTAAGACTCCTGGGGGGGTGGGGGATTTTTTTTGCAGGACTGCAGGCATGCGCGTCTTTAACCTTCTACGCTTCTTTTTCTTATACCAGCGTAGCGAATGTACTCGTGATTTTTGCCTGCACACCACTGCTCGCTGCTGTGTTCTCGAGAATTCTTTTCGGAGAGGTGGTTTCGCGTTCGACTCAGATCGCGATTCTCTGCGTTACCGGCGGGCTGATTATTGTTGCCAGCGGAAGCCTTCAGAGCGGCCAATGGATCGGTGATCTCCTGGCGCTAGCCAATGCGGCGATACTTGGTCTGAGTTTTGCCATTGTGCGCGGCCGTCGTCAGTTCAATATGATTCCAGCGGTAGTGTTAGGACTGCTGGTGGCGGGAACCATCGGCGCCTTTTTTGCAGAGTTTCCTGAGATGGATGCGGTGCAGTGGGGCGCGCTTGTTGCCGGCGGTGCCGTTTTGCTGCCTCTGGCCGTTGCGTTGATNACGATAGGCCCACGATATCTTCCGGCTCCCGAAGCGGCGATGCTCGGTCTGCTTGAAACGGTTTTGGGGCCATTTTGGGTCTGGCTCGTGATTGGGGAAGATCCGGGTATGCGCTCTATTGTGGGAGGTGTTGTCGTCATTTCGGTGCTCTTTGTTCACGCGGTGGGGCGTTTTCGTCAGGATGATAGGAAACCTGACTCACCTAGCTGACTCGGTGGTCTGCTTTAGCAGAGCAGCAGTTAAAGTTGACCGTTCGGTCAATTCAGGTTCAGAATGCTTTGGTTATGGAAGCGCCTCATGCCAATGAATTCTCTCGGTTAGACCGGATTGGGACCACCACCAGCAACCAAGGTGTAGGGGAACGCAAACGGGAGAAGATCCTGCGAGCGGCAACGGTCGTTTTTTCCCGAAAAGGCTACGACGGCGCCCGGGTGGAGGCAATCGCGCAGAAGGCCGGCATACCCAAGGGTAATGTGCTCTATTACTTCAAGTCGAAAAAAGCCCTTTACCGGATCGTTATTAAACAGGTGCTTAGTCTGTGGCTTGAGGCGTTAGGTAATGTTGCGGAGGAGGGTAACCCTGAAGAGGCCATCCGCCAGTATGTCAACCGAAAATTGGCTTTATCCAGGAACCATCCAGAAGCCTCGCGACTTTTTGCGATAGAGGTAATCAGCGGGGCTCCCATCATTGGCGATCACCTGAGCGGTGAACTTCGGCGTTGGGTTGAGGAGAAAGGGAGGGCCTTCAGGAAATGGCAAGAAGACGGCCTGATGGCAAAGATTGATCCGGCCCACGCTTTTTTTATGATCTGGGCGGTTACGCAAACCTATGCCGACTTCGAGGCCCAAATCCAGGCGGTGACAGGAGCCAAGGATTANGATCAGGAGATCTACTCGGACGCGGCAGGGGAGGTTGTCGATGTGCTTGTGCGGGGTCTGGGTTTAAAACGTGATCAGGGATGTTCCTTGCAGTCCGCTTAGCCTTGAAGGTTTAGATCGGAGCACGATAGTCAGCGACATATTGGGCGGGTTATAGATAACTTAGGGAGTAGACGATGAGCAAGTTGAAATCAGGCTTGATCCAGATGAGCCTTAAAGGTTCGACGGAGGATACGCCGGAAAAAATTCGTGATGCCATGCTTGAGGCGCACCTGCCCCTGATCGACAAGGCGGGCGCTGAAGGCGTGCAGGTGTTGTGTTTTCAGGAAGTATTCACGCAACCCTATTTCTGCCCGAGCCAGGATGCGAAGTGGTATGCCGCTGCGGAGCCGATCCCAGATGGGCACACCGTGTCTTTGATGAAGGAATATGCCAGGAAGCACAATATGGTGATCATTGTGCCGATTTATGAGGAGGCGATGACAGGGGTCTACTACAACACGGCGGCAGTCATTGACGCAGATGGCAGCTATCTTGGCAAGTACCGCAAGACACACCTTCCGCATGTCGCTGGTTTCTGGGAAAAATTCTTCTTCAAGCCGGGCGCCTCCGATTGGCCCGTATTCAATACCGCCTATGGCCGGATCGGCGTTTATATCTGCTATGACCGGCATTTTCCCGAGGGGTGGCGCGCGTTGGCGCTCGCGGGGGCGGAGATCATCTACAACCCGTCGGCAACAGTAGCCGGCGTATCGCAGTATCTCTGGGAGTTAGAGCAGCCGGCTTCGGCGGCGGCGAATGGCGTTTTTATTGCGGCGGTTAACCGGGTCGGGACTGAAGCCCCTTGGAATATCGGGGAGTTTTACGGCTCAAGTTACTTTGTTAATCCAAGAGGCCAGATCGAAGCCCAGGCAAGCCCGGATCAGGACGAACTTCTGATCCATGAGATGGATATGGATATGGTGCGACAAGTCAGAGATACCTGGCAGTTTTTCCGCGACCGTCGGCCAGAAACCTATGGGCCTTTAACGGATTTAAATTGACCAATAACTCAATCAACAATCAAAAGAAATAGACAGAGGAGAAAAGAAGCATGGGTGATGAGCCGATGATTAACGGAGGGCGCCTGTGGGATTCGATAATGGAGATAGCCAAAATAGGCCCTACCGATAAAGGGGGTTCTTGCCGGCTGGCCTTGACGGATCTCGACCGCGAGGCGCGGGATCTTTTTGTCGAGTGGTGCCGCGATGCAGGCTGCACTATTTCTGTCGATAAGATGGGCAATATTTTTGCGCGCCGGCCAGGCACCGATCCGAATTTGCCGCCGGTTGTTGCGGGCAGTCACCTTGATACTCAGCCGACTGGCGGACGGTTTGANGGGGTTTATGGGGTACTGACCGGGCTGGAGGTGATTCGAAGCCTGAATGATCATGGAATTCAGACCCGACATCCGGTCGAGGCAGCGTGTTGGACCAACGAGGAAGGTAGCCGTTTCGCGCCAGCCATGGTGGCGTCAGGTGTTTTCGCTGGTATTTATGACCTGGAGTATGGTCTGTCTCGTGCGGACGAGGAAGGCAAGACCATGGGGGAGGAGTTGGAACGCATCGGTTATGCCGGCGATGAACCCATGGGCCGGCCACTACATGCCTATTTTGAAGCCCACATTGAGCAGGGGCCTATCCTCGTGGAGGAGGGCATTGAGATCGGTGTCGTGACCGATGCTCAGGGGCAACGATGGTATGAACTCGAACTGACGGGGAAGGAATCGCACGCAGGGCCAACGCCGATGGATCGTCGCCAGGACGCGTTATTGGGGGCGGCGAGAGTTATCAGCCTCGTCAACGAGACCGGCCTTGCGCACGCCCCATTGGCTTGTGCAACAGTCGGCATGGNGAATGTTCACCCGAACTCGCGGAATGTTATCCCAGGACGGGTCTTCCTGACGATCGATATTCGGCATCCCGACGATACCGTTCTGTCAACAATGGATCAGGCCATCCGTGACGGGGTAGAACGGATTGCCTCTGAAGGGGGTTTATCGTCTGATCTNGAGCAGATCTTTTATTACGCGCCGGTACCGTTTGATCAGGGTTGCGTCGAGGCCGTGGACGGTGCAGCCCAGTCCTGTGGGTACAGCGCCCGAAAGATTGTTACCGGTGCCGGCCATGACGCCTGTTTTATCGCCCATGCTGCGCCGACTTCAATGGTGTTTATTCCCTGTATCGACGGCATCAGTCACAACGAAGTGGAAGATATTGANCCGGNATGGTCCACNGCTGGGGCGAACGTCATGTTCCGCGCCATGCTGTCCAAAGCCGGCCACGCTAACGGTTAGACGGGACAGCGGACTGCTTTGATGACTCCGACAGTGCATACGGACTCTGCGGTCGTACACACCGCCAATCTGTCGCTGGAATTCAGCACGGACGATGGGCCGGTACACGCGCTTTCGAATATCAACCTGGACATTGCGCCGGGCGAATTTATCTCGCTGATTGGCCCCTCGGGCTGCGGCAAAACGACTCTGCTCAGGGTGATTGCTGATCTTGAGACACATACTGACGGGGAGATTCAGGTCAATGGCGTCAGTCCGCGCGAAGCCCGGGAGAGCAGGGCATACGGCTATGTCTTTCAGGCGCCAGCGTTGTACCCGTGGAGGACGGTTCGTCGCAACGTGATGCTGCCGCTCGAGATCATGGGCGTCTCACGACAGGAGCGTGAAGCGCGGTGCGCGCAATATCTTGATCTGGTCAATCTTGGCGGCTTTGAGAATAAATATCCCTGGCAACTCTCGGGCGGCATGCAGCAGCGGGTCTCTATTGCACGGGCTCTAAGCGTCGAGCCGGAGTTGTTGCTGATGGATGAGCCTTTTGGGGCGCTGGACGAAATCACCAGAGATCACCTGAATCAGCAACTCCTGGACCTTTGGCGAAAGACAGGTAAAACGGTCGTTTTTGTGACCCACTCCATTCCAGAGGCGGTATTTCTCTCATCTCGGGTGGTGGTCATGTCTCCAAGACCCGGAAAGGTCATAGACGACATTTCGTGCAATCTCCCCCAGGAGCGGAGCTTNGATATCCGTGAGACACCTGAATTCCTAGAACTTGCCCACNGNGTACGCGAGGGCCTCAAGGCGGGGCACAGTTATGACGATGGTTAATCGTCTCGTCCATCAGGGGACATTCTTGCCGGTACTCACCGTAGTGGTGAGCCTGATTGTGATTTGGTATGCGGGGGCGGTTTACCTCAATAGCACGCAGTTGATTGACCGCTACCAAAAAAAGGGAGTCGATTGGGATATCAGCCGACTGGCACAAGATGCCTGGAAAATGGAGCGGCCCGTGTTACCCGCTCCGCACCAGGTTGGTGTTGAGCTCAAAAAAACCGTGATCGACAAGCGAGTTACTTCAAAACGCAGTTTGGTCTATCACGCCGGAATCACACTGTCTTCGTCGCTCTTGGGCTTCGCACTCGGGACGCTTCTCGGCATCNGCCTCGCTATCGGGATCGTTTACGTCACCACGCTCGACCGGAGTCTGATGCCCTGGATTATTGCCTCTCAGACGGTGCCGATCCTGGCGTTGGCACCGATGATTATCGTGGTGCTNGGGTCGATCGGGATCACGGGACTTTTTCCAAAATCGGTGATCTCCATGTACTTGTGCTTCTTCCCCGTTGTGGTCGGTATGGTGAAGGGGCTTCGATCGCCCGAGCCCATACTCATAGATCAGATGCGCACCTACTCGGCCAGTTCGACCCAAGTCTTTTTCAAGCTGCGTCTGCCGGCTTCAATACCATTCCTGTTTGCGTCGCTCAAGGTCGCCATCGCGTTGAGTGTTGTCGGCGCTATCGTTGCCGAGTTACCCACAGGTGGACAGGGAGGCCTGGGAGCCCGTCTTCTCACCGGCTCCTACTATGGTCAGATTACGATGATCTGGTCAGCGCTGGTAGTCGCCTCGGTCGTATCGGCGCTATTGGTGACGGCAGTGGGGCGTCTAGAAAGGATTGCGCTGCGCAGACTGAACGGCGGCCAGGCGGTGGCGGTGTGAACGTNNNCTNAAGAAAGGTGCCCNGGNTCGGTATTGGCGGGNGGCTTGTTCCTNCTGCTGGCATTTTTTGGTTCGCCTGCGCCGGAAGTGAAATGGATTGACGTCGTGGGAGTCTGGGTTACAGCCGGTTCGCTGGCTGGCGTTCTTGTGTTGTCCCTTTTGGGGTCGACGTCATCGTTATGGAGTCGCGTAGCTCAGTTGGTGCTATTGTTCTCAGCGCTTTTAGGTGTGCTCGATCTTGTACATTTGGAGTCGATCAGCGGATCTGCACAGCTTGGATTCTGGCTCGTGGTTACCTCTCTGGGTTTCGCCGTCTGGCATGTGATGCAGCGATTCAGTCAGACTGAACCCAAGGCAGCGTGGCTACAGGTGATGTTCCGCATCATCGTGCCCGCGATCTTCGGTGTCTGGTTTCTGGCCNTGTGGGAGCTGGCGACTATCGGATTCGGNATCCCGCGGGTATTGCTGCCNTCTCCGGGTCTCGTNGGTGATGCCATCGGTGGATCGCTGAACATTCTTGCTGCAGATTTCCAGCAGACTGTGGTTCGCGCTGTCATTCCCGGGTTTGTCATAGGCAATCTTGCTGGATTCGCTGTCGCCGTGGCCGCGGACCGGTGGGGATTTCTGGGGCGGGGTTTGCTGCCGGTTGGCAACCTGGTCAGCGCAATCCCGATTATCGGGATTGCGCCGATTATGGTGATGTGGTTTGGGTTCGACTGGCAGTCCAAAGCGGCGGTCGTCGTCATCATGACCTTTTTCCCGATGCTGGTGAATACCATGAGTGGACTTCGCGGCGCGGGGGCTATGGAGTTGGACTTGATGCGGGCGATTGGAGCGAGCCGTTGGCAGTCATTCCTGCAGGTGAGATTGCCGACCGCGCTGCCGTTTATTTTCAATGCGCTCAAGATCAATTCGGCGCTGGCCCTGATCGGGGCGATCGTCGCAGAGTTTTTTGGTACACCTATCGTTGGGATGGGTTTTCGAATTTCGACCGAGGTCGGGAGGATGAATATGGAGATGGTTTGGGCATCGATCGCCTTGGCGGCTGTGTCTGGATCGCTGTTCTACGGTTTACTGGCGGTTGCGGAAAGACGGGCGACATTTTGGCACCCCTCCTTCCGGAAACCGTCGTAAAAACGCCCCCTTTGGGGCACGTTCAACCAAATATAGGAGGTTAACTATGAGACGCAATATTACGACCCTCATCCTGGCGGCAGCGGTGGGCATGGCCAGTTCCATGACTTTGGCTGCCGACAAGGTCACCCTGCAGTTGAAGTGGGTAACCCAGGCGCAGTTCGCTGGTTACTTTGTTGCGAAAGACAAGGGTTTTTACAAAGAAGAAGGGCTTGATGTCATGATCAAGCCCGGTGGGCCAGACGTGGCACCGCCGCAGGTGATCGCGGGCGGTGGTGCGGACGTCATCATTGACTGGATGCCTTCGGCTCTCGCATCGCGTGAAAAAGGTTTGTCGCTGGTGAATATCGCGCAGCCATTTAAGCGCTCCGGCATGATGCTGACTTGCCGCAAGGACAGCGGCGTCAAAACACCCACCGATTTTCCTGGGCGAACCCTGGGGGTATGGTTTTACGGAAATGAGTATCCGTTCCTGAGCTGGATGAGTCAGTTGGGCGTCCCGACTGATGGCAGTTCACAGGGTGTGACCGTCTTGAAGCAGGGCTTTAACGTTGACCCTATTCTTCAGAAGCAAGCGGACTGCGTGTCGACCATGACTTACAACGAGTACTGGCAGATTATCGATGCTGGATTAGACGCCGACGAGTTGGTCACGTTCAAATATGAAGACCAAGGTGTCGCAACGCTTGAGGATGGCCTGTATGTCCTGGAAGACAACCTCAAAGACCCGGCGTTCGTCGATAAGATGGCGCGTTTTGTTCGGGCCTCTATGAAAGGCTGGACCTGGGCTCGGGAGAACAGTGATGCGGCGGCGGACATCGTGCTGGAAAACGACGAGACCGGCGCTCAGACTGAAAAACACCAACGCCGGATGATGGGTGAGATCAACAAGCTCACGGCGGGTGGCGGCAAGCTCGCTGAAGGCGACTACGAGCGTACCGTAGCTACCCTGATGAGTGGCGGTTCTGACCCTGTCATCTCAAAGGCGCCCTCGGGAGCATGGTCCCACGTGGTTTGGGACGCGGCCTTTTAAGTCAAGCCGGGCCTACTGTAAAGCTCTAGCTATTATTGGGTAAAGGCAGTGGCCCCGGATTCGCGCGAATCCGGGGCCAGCCTGCTATACCCAATTGCACGGGCCGCCGCTTGAAGTTGTGCTGGCCTGGAACGGCGGTCACCGCCGGTAGGGTTTTTGAGGAAGCAGAGGTTAGTTGGAACGATTAGCGGGGAGGATGAAAAAGTGGAATTAATTACCACAGCGCATAACGGGCCATCGGGCATCGCTGCCGAGCGGCTGAATGAAGCCGAGTGCCAGAGTAATTTTTGTGAGATGCATACGCCTCTTGAGGAGAACGCGGCTCGTGTCGAAGCTGAGCGGTGTTATTTCTGCTTTGACGCGCCGTGCACTGAGGCGTGCCCGACCGGGATCGACATTCCGGGTTTTATCCGCATGATTGCCAACGGCAACGCAGTCGGTGCCGCGGGCCTTATTCTCGAAGAGAACATCATGGGCGGGACCTGCGCGAGGGCCTGCCCGGTAGAGACCTTGTGTGAGGGGGTCTGCGTCCGCAATCAGGGCGATGACCGCCCCGTGACCATTGGATTGTTGCAGCGCTTTGCGGTCGATGAGGCACTTCAGGAGGGAACAGGATTTTTTTCACGCAGTGAGCAGACTGGCAAGTCAGTTGGTGTGGTTGGGGCGGGGCCCGCGGGCTTTTCTTGCGCGCATCGCTTAGCGGTGCTGGGACATGATGTCGTGGTCTATGAGGCCAGGGCGAAGTCGGGCGGTCTGAACGAGTACGGTCTTGCTGCGTACAAGATGCTGGATGGATTTGCCCAAAAGGAGGCAGAGTTCATTACGTCGCTCGGGGGAATCGAGATTGTCCACGACACGATTTTAGGAAGGGATGTCACTGTTCAGGAGCTCCAGAAGCGTCACGATGCCGTTTTTTTGGGGATTGGTCTGGGTGGCGGCAACTCGCTCGGGATTCCGGGAGAGGAAGCAGAGGGTGTTGCTGACGCAGTTGCATTCATAGACGGACTGCGGCAGGCAGACCATTTGTCCGCCGTTCCGGTCGGCCGGCGCGTCGTCGTCATCGGAGGGGGAATGACCGCCATTGATGCAGCAGTCCAAGCCAAACTACTAGGTGCGGAAGAGGTCACTATCGCTTACCGCAGGGGGGCGGACGCTATGAAGGCCAGTATTGTTGAGCAGGAGTTCGCGAAGATCCGAGGCGTCTTGATCCGGTATTGGGCGCAGCCTGGTGCCGTGATCCTTGAAGACGGCCGGGTGGTGGGCGTTGAATTTCAACCGACTGGTAATTCGGACGCGGGAGAGAAGTTCGTGATACCGGCAGATATGGTGTTGAAGGCAATAGGTCAGGGTTCGCATTTTGAAAGAGCCGAATCCGCAGGCTCGTTTGAAGCGGTGAGCGGACGACTTGTGGTGGACCAGGAACGCCGGACTTCCTGTTCTGGAATCTGGGCTGGCGGGGACTGTATCGCCGGCGGTGATGATTTGACCGTCAGCGCAGTTCAGGACGGCAAGGTGGCGGCCAATAGCATTCATCGGGCGCTTTCACTTCAAGCCGGCTGACCCTGCCGAGCGCTCTAGAACAAAGCCCGGACAAGTCCGCCGCATTTGGGAAATACGAGAACAGCAAAGAGTGATCTCAAAAAAGAGGAGATAACCATGAACGATCTCAAAAGTAATTTTGCCGGAATCGAGTCTCCGAACCCATTCTGGCTGGCCTCCGCGCCGCCGACAGACAAGGCCTATAACGTCAATCGTGCTTTTGAGGCCGGTTGGGGCGGTGTGGTCTGGAAAACGCTCGGAGAAGAGGGCCCGCCGATTGTCAACGTCAGTGGGCCTCGCTATGAAGCTCTGCATGGCAAGGATCGCAGTGTGATCGGTTTCAACAATATCGAGTTGATTACGGATCGGCCTTTGCAGCTCAATCTTCAGGAGATCGCCCAAGTCAAGAAAGACTGGCCGGATCGGGCCCTGGTGGTGTCATTAATGGTCCCCTGTCAGGAGACTGCCTGGAAATCGATCCTGACCCAGGTGGAAGACACTGGGGCCGATGGACTTGAGCTTAATTTCGGGTGTCCTCATGGGATGTCTGAGCGGGGCATGGGTGCGGCAGTTGGCCAGGTGCCCGACTATGTCGAGATGGTGACGGGCTGGTGCAAAGAGTACTCAAGACTTCCAGTCATAGTGAAACTGACCCCTAATGTCACCAATATTCGCCAACCTGCTCAGGCGGCAAAAAAAGGGGGTGCGGATGCGGTTTCGCTGATCAACACCATTAACTCCGTGATGTCGGTGGATCTGGATTCGCTCAGCATTAATCCAACGATTGATGCCATGGGCACCCACGGCGGTTACTGCGGGCCTGCGGTCAAGCCCATCGCGCTTCACATGGTATCTGATATTGGGCGCGATCCGCAGTGTGAGGGTCTGCCCATTTCAGCAATTGGTGGCATCAGCAATTGGCGGGACGCCGCTGAGTTCCTATTGCTGGGAGCGGGCAATGTCCAGGTGTGCACGGCCGCGATGACCCACGGATTCAAGATCGTCGACGATATGATCGACGGGCTGAGCCGGTTTATGAAAGAAAAAGGTTTTGCGTCGGTGTCAGATATTGTGGGGCAGGCCATTCCTTCTTTGACAGATTGGCAGCACTTGAATCTTAACTATACGGTTAAGGCACAAATTGATCAGGAATTGTGTATCAAGTGCGGTCGTTGTCATATAGTCTGCGAGGATACGTCCCATCAGGCCATTCACGCACGTCATAATGGCGAAAGGCGCTACGAGGTTAACGAAGAGGAGTGTGTCGGCTGCAATCTCTGTGTCACCGTCTGCCCTGTGGAGAATTGCCTTACGTTACGCAAATTGGAGAATGAAGTGGATGTGCGTACGGGTCAGAGGGTGAGTCCCGCAGAGAAACTGCAGTGGACCAGGCATCCCAACAATCCGATGGCTAACGCAGACCCCTGAGGGTCCGTTCAGATGTGACCGAGTTGTCTGTTCAAAGCAACAGTCAGAGTAACCAAAAACTTAAGGAAAGAAAATGGCACAGCAACAAGAGCAGCATCACCAGCAACAGCAAGCCTGGGTTGATCGCGATGCAACGCATCTGGTTCATCCCCTGCACAACCCAGTTGCCCATGCTTCGGCGCGGGTTTGGACGGGGGGAGAAGGCGCCTATCTGATCGATGCCGACGGCAATCGCTTTATCGACTGCCTGTCGGGCCTTTGGAACAACACCGCAGGTAATGGCCGACATGAACTTGCCGATGCAGCTTCAAAGCAGATGCGGGAGATGGGATTTGCCTCCGGCTACACCGGGAGTACGAATCCACGTGCGATTGAGCTTGCAGAACGTCTGGCAGGCGTGACCTACCCAAATATCAATCACTTCTATCTGACATCGGGCGGCGGNGAGTCNACCGATAGCAATATCAAGATGGCTCGNTACTACTGGAAAGTACAAGGCAAGCCGGAGAAAACCAAAGTTATTTCCAGGATCTGGGGCTACCANGGCGTAACCTTTGCGGCCATGTGCGCGACCGGGATCGCACCCTATTGGGGTATGTTTGAGCCGCGCATTCCCGGATTTGTCCACATTCCCAGTCCCTATCCGTATTTGTATGAGGCGCCAGAAGGAGCCCAGAGTCAGGGGATTGCAGCAGCGAATGAACTTGAGAAGAAAATCCTGGAAGAGGGGCCGGAAACGGTCGCCATGTTTCTAGCGGAGCCCGTACAGGGCGCTGGCGGGGTAATCGTTCCGCAAGATGATTACTTCCCCCGTATCCGGGAGATCTGCGATAAGTACGAGGTTCTGCTGGTCTCGGACGAGGTCATCACAGGTTTCGGCCGCACGGGCAAGATGTTCGGACTCGAACATTGGGGCATCCAACCTGATTTGATTCAGTTCGCGAAGGCAGTGACGTCAGGATATTTCCCTCTTGGCGGAATCGGAATCAGTGATGAGATTGCCGATGTGATGAACGAAAGTGGTTCTCCGTGGATGCATGCGTATACCTACAGCTCCCATCCGGTGGGCTGTGCCGTCGCTCTGGCTATGCTTGATATCATTGAGCGTGAATCGTTCCTTGAACAAGCNAGGACAAAAGGCCAACGGCTGCTTGTGAAACTCAAGGAGGCGCTCGCCGACCATCCGCATGTCGGAGATGTTCGCGGACTCGGGATGATGTGTGGCGTCGAGTTCGTCAAAGACAAGGCAACCAAGACACTTTTTGATGCGGGTGAGACCATTGGTCCGAAGATTCATAATGAAACGGTAAAGCGAGGCATGTTCTCCCGTGTTCGAGGTGACGTGTACTGCGTCGCCCCGCCCATCGTCACCGACGAAGACACGCTGGATCAGATTCCGGAGATTCTGGCTGATGCTACGAAGGCAGTGCTTGGGTAACCTTGAAAATATAAGGTGAGCGACCGGGCCTCGGGCCGGGTCGCTCATTGGACTGCATTCGACGCTTTCTCTCTGGCTTACGGCCGGCGGCTTTGCAATGCTTAAGGCATGTGTTTTCTCGACAGAAAAACATATTGAAGCATGTCTGAGGCTCCATCACCGGCGAGATCGGGACGCAGTGGCCGCAAACGTGCCCGCGAGGATCGTAAAGCCGCTCGGACAGGCTCATCGCAGGTTTCGCAATTAGCGTTTGGTCCGCTGATAAATTCTTACCCTCCCCTTGACCCGTTGACTGAAGAGCAAGTCGAGGCCATTCACCAGGCTTCACTGGACCTCTTGCGTGACGGCGGCATCGAGGTTATGAGCGAGCGGGTCCGCCACGCCTTTGAAAAAGAAGGTGCGACGGTGCTCGAGGATCGCGAAGTAGTACTGACCGATCCGGATATGATTGTTGAGTTGGTGAGCCGCGCACCAAGCACTTTTACCCTGACTCCACGTAACCCGCAGCGCGCGCTTAAGTTAGGCGGCAATCAAAGCTATTTTGGGATGGTGTCAGGACCTCCCAACGTGCATGATTGGGTCAACGGACGTCGCGCCGGCAACTTTGCTGACTACAAGAAGTTACTCAGTCTCGGTCAGCACTTTAATGTGATCGGCCTATTCGGNAATCAGACGGTTGCGACCACCGATCTGCCCCCAACAACGCGGCATCTGGACTGCTATCTTGCAAACCTCTCCCTGACAGACAAGATCTTTTCGGCGATCCCAATTGGGGCAGGACGGGTCAAGGATGCGGCCGAGATGCTCGCCCTGGCCCGCGGCCTCAGTCTGGATGAGATGCGGACAAGTCCCGGGCTCATCGGCAATATCAACGTGAATTCACCTCGCAAGCTCGACGAGGCGATGTCCGATGGNGCGCTCGCGTTAGCAGAACTCGGCCAAGCNGTCATCGTGACACCGTTTACTCTGCTTGGCGCCATGACGCCNGTCACCATGGCGGCNGGCCTTGTTCAGCAAAATGCAGAGGCGCTTTTTGGAATCGCCATGATTCAGTTGCTTTATCCCGGCAGCCCGGTCGTCTACGGAGGATTTACGTCGAATGTCGATATGCGCTCGGGCGCCCCCGCGTTTGGCACACCGGAAAACGCAAAAGCGAACCTTGCCGGGGGTCAATTGGCCAGACGCTATGGCTTGCCGTATCGAACCAGCGCGTGTAATGCGTCGAACGTGGTAGATGCACAGAGCACCTATGAGACTCAGATGGCGCTATGGGGTGCGGTTATGGGTCATGGCAACGTCGTGTACCACGCTGCAGGGTGGCTGGAAGGAGGGCTCGTAGCGTCCTATGAGAAGTTCATTCTTGATATAGAGATACTTCAGCACCTCGCGCACATGCTGTCTCCCATTGATTGCTCTGAAGATGAGATGGGCGTACAGGCTATTCGGGACGTGGATCCCGGAGGGCATTTCTTCGGGACTGACCACACGATGGCCCGTTACGAAACCGCTTTTTATGCGCCGTTGGTCAGTGACTGGCAGAACAATGAGAACTGGCAGGCCGCAGGAGCAAAAAGCGCGACGGAAAGAGCCACCTCACTCTGGCAGTCGATTCTCGCGGAGCACGAATCGCCTGTGCTCGATCCGGGGGTACAGGACTCCCTGGAAGACTATGTAGCNAGGAGAAAGGAAGCAATCGGCACCGACGAACCCTGAGCGCTCTCTGGGGAATCATGTCCCCCCTCGCCCAAGAGCGACCATTCATTTACTTGGGTTTTCACAAGTGCTGGATNCCTATTCGATTAGGGTCTTAAGCTCTAAAATAATCCGGTCTGCTATCACATGTTGCGCCGCCTCATTGGGATGGAGTCCGTCACCCTGCAGCAAATCGGGTCGCAAGAAGATCTCATCGAATAATGAAGGCACAAAAGCGATGTCATAATCCGCGGCGAGTTTTGTGTAGACCGACCGAAACGCATCTCGATACGCGGATCCATAGTTCGAAGGTATATCTATGGCCGTCAGGAGAACACGCGCACCTGATTGCATCGACTGTGTAATCATGCTGGCAATGTTGCTTTTGATCACGTCGGGAGGATGTCCTCTCAAACCATCGTTGGCGCCAATCTCGAGGATGACAACCTGTGGCCGGTGTTGATCAAGCAGTCCGGGGAGGATTCGTAATGCCCCCGAGGTGGTTTTGCCACTTTGAGCGGCATTCACGATTTCGGTTCCCGCTGGAAGACGCTTATGNATCAGGCTGACCCANCCCTTNTCNNCGGNCATGCCATANGCGGCACTNATNCTGTCGCCNATNANNAGAANANTGGGTGGCGNCGCGCTTNCGNANGNCNCAANCAGAAANAAAGNAAGGAGCAAAAATCGNGTGANAGANTTTGTNTTGGAGGCCANNNATGTNTCTCGNCAGGTTGANGGNCCGGCAGGNACGCTNACNATTTTAAATGACGTCTCGNTAAAGGTCGCCNNAGGNNANGCNNTGGCNGTNACNGGCCCNTCCGGNTCNGGNAANTCNACNNTGATTGCNCTNNTGGCNGGANTGGATCAAGCCACCGGCGGCGAGATTATGCTCGTAGGGAGTGATCTTGGTGTGCTGGATGAAGACGGTCGGGCGCGACTTCGAGCGGGGCGGGTAGGTTTTGTCTTTCAGTCATTTTATCTCGTAGATACGCTGACGGCGCTTGAAAACGTCATGCTGCCCCTGGAATTGGCGGGAGATGATGCTCCACGCGACAAAGCGGCCGACTGGCTGGATCGGGTTGGACTGTCAGATCGGCGTGACCACTATCCCAAGCAACTGTCAGGGGGCGAACAGCAAAGAGTTGCGCTATCCCGCGCTTTTGCCATCGAGCCCCAGATTCTTTTTGCCGATGAGCCCACTGGAAACCTGGACGACGCGTCTTCTGATCAGGTGGCGGAATTGTTGTTCTCGCTCTGTAGTACCCGTCAGGCTGCTTTGGTCCTGGTGACGCACGATATGGCTTTGGCTCAGCGCTGTGACCATCATCTCCGCCTTGAGAGAGGGCAGGTGATCGGAGTTGATCTGTGAAATTCTCTTTGCGTCATGGCAGTCGTCAGTTCTGGAGGGACTGGCGTTCAGGCGAGATGCTTGCCTTGGGTGGTGCGCTGCTGACGGCCGTTGCGGCAGTCAGCGCCGTGGGCAGCTTTTCTGATCGGGTAGAGAGTAGCCTCCAACGCGGGGCAGGGGAAGTGATCGCTTCGGACATAAAGATAACAGCGAGGGCGCGAGTCCCAGACGAGATTGAGACAAACGCCAGATCAGCAGGACTTTCTACTGCCAGGACGGTAGTTTTTCCGACGGTTCTTTTTATTGACGGCCAGACCCTACTCGCATCGATTAAGGGCGTCACTGCTGAGTACCCGCTTCGGGGAGCCCTGGGCTTGCGAGGCGATGCAGATCGGGAAGAAGTGGTGCGCGTGGCGAACGGTCCAGATAGGGGTCAGGCGTGGGTGGATAAACGGCTTCTAACCACTTTGGGTCTGCGTTTGGGCGATCGTCTGGATATTGGACAGATTTCGCTGAATCTGGAAGCTGTTCTCGAATATGAACCCGACCGGGGTGGACAATTTTTCAGTTTTAGTCCAAGGATTCTGGTGCATCAGTTAGACGTGGAAGCCTCTGGGCTGCTGGGGCCGTCGAGTCGCGCAACTCACGCGCTTCTCGCAAGCGGCCCTGCGGATCGGGTGCTCCGCTTCCGAGATTTTCTGGACGCGCAAGCGTTCGAGGGAGTCCGAATCGTTGATCTGGAATCGGCCCAACAGCAGGTTGGGGCCACGGTGGGGGCTTCCACGGAATTTATCGGGTTGGCGTCACTGGGCACTTTATTCATCGCGGGAATAGCGATCCTGGTCGCCTCACGACGGTATGTCGATAGACGTCGTCGTCAGGCGGCGTTGCTTCGCTGTTTTGGGGCGACCGGATCAACAGTCCTGCTGATACATCTTCAAACCCTAGTCATGATGGGCGTAGTGTGGGGTTTTTTTGGAGCAGTTTTAGGATTTGGCGCCCAGGAAGTGATGACTCGCCTTTTGGGAGAGGTATTTTCGCTCGGCGCAGGCAAAGCCGGTTTTGGCGCGGTCTTAATCAGTATTTTGCTCGGTTTGATCCTGTTGATCGGGTTTTCAGGACCCCAATTGGCCCAATTGATGAGAGTCGCTCCAATGGAGGTGCTCAGAAGGATCGAGACCCAGAGACCGTTGATCTCAGATGCGTTGTGGTATCTGGTGCCGATACTCGTACTAATCCTGCTCGCGGTTCAGCAGTCCGGACAGAGTCGGTTGGTGTTCTATGTATTGATAGGCATTGTTTGTGCGCTCGTGTTGATGATGGGAGTGAGCTTTGGGCTTATCAGATTACTAAAGCGTAGCGCGCGAGGCGTGGGCGTATCCTGGCGTTTTGGTCTGGGCCGGTTATATCGGGATCCCGTCTCGACGACTTTTCAGATTGCGGCGATCGGATTGGGCCTTACCGTGTTGGTGACGCTCTCGTTGGTCCGCGGCCAATTGTTCGACAGCTGGGAATCACGAGTCCCCTCCGGATCTCCAAACTTTTTCCTCGCGAATGTGCAGGATTATGAGCAACCCGGAATAACGGAGTTTTTTCAGGAGAACCTAGATCAAAGTCTGGAATTTATTCCGATGGCCACTGGACGCCTTGTTACGATAAACGGCCGCGTGCCGACCGCGGAGGCGTATCCTGATCCGCGCACCGTGGCCCGAATCGAGGGCAATCTGAATTTTTCATGGGCCAAGGAGATTCCCCGCGACAACACGCTCATCGCAGGAGACTGGTGGCGGCCCGGGACCAAAGATCCAGTTGTGTCGCTGGCTGAAAGCTGGGCGGAGCCCTTGAGGGTAAAGGTGGGAGATCGAATCGGCGTCCGTGTGGGCTCGAAGACCATTGATGCAAAAATCGCAAATCTTCGAAGAGTTCAGTGGGAAAGTTTCAACCCAAATTTCTTCGTTCTATTTCCACCAGGTGTGTTTGAGGACGCACCCCGTAGTTTTTTGAGTTCGGCTCGCCTTGAGTCGGAACAACAGGATGCCTTGGTGGATTTGAGCCGACAGTTTCCGACGGTGAACATCGTTGATATAGGAGCAATTCTGAGGCAGGTACGCCACCTGATGGAGATCGTCGGCGTGGCGTTGAACCTCGTTTTTGGGCTCACCCTTGCCGCGGGGGCTGCAGTATTGTTTGCAGTGATGCAATCCAGTCATGACGCTCGGGTGAGGGAGGCTGCGATGTTGAAAGTCCTCGGCTGCGATTACTTCCGACTGACTCGCGCCCTGAATACCGAGTTCATCGTGATCGGTGTCGTTGCAGGAGTCATCGCGGCGGCGGCTGCGACCCTGACAGGCTGGCTATTGGCCACCAGGGTTCTTGAGCTTGAGTATGTCCCACAACTCTCAGTGGTCATCATTTCAATACTGGTGAGTATTGTGTTAGTCTGGGCAGTGAGTAGATCTGGAGTGCGCAGTGCGCTGCAGGCTCCGCCCGAGGCGACTCTGCGGTCTCCGTGACCCAACAGCGGTGGTCCCAACCCGAAGAGCTGCGGTCAGCAGGCTCGATCCCGATTATGAGAAATCCAAGCTCCGCAACAGTGATTCGGCGTGGGGGTCCGCTCTCTTTTGCTGTTCAGCTAGGGCGCAGAAGCAGACTGCTTTGCCTTTGCCTGTTGTTGGCCCCTGTTGCCGGATTTGGTCAAGGCGGCGGTGACCGGGAGTTGCCAGCAGAAACGCAGGTCCAAAGTGCTTCCGAGTCGACTACGACCACCCAAACGACTGCGACGACTGCCCCGGTGTCAGTCGGTGGATTCGGGGTGGCAGTGCTGGATACGGGGGTGGAACCGGTGGCGCCGATTACACCCGAGGTCATGCTGCCGGGTAGTGCAAGTTTTGTTGGCAGAAATCCGCTTGTGGATTATGCCGAGCAGGGAACGCACGGGACTGCCGTCGCCCAGATTATCCGGACGTTATCTCCTGGGAGCAGAATCCTCTCGCTCCAGACCTCAACGGGAAGTCGTTCAATTTCGGCGAGTGCCGCCGCTCAGGCCTTGCGCACCGCGGCCGCAGATCCCTCGATTCGCGTCATTAACCACTCAAATGCCGCGCTGGCGATTGTCCCTGGGGAGGCGATCCTTGCAGCAGCGCTCGCAGATCAGGTGATCGTAATGGGGTCGGGCAATGACCGTCTGCCGAACCCAAACGGGGATGCCCGTCATGCGCCGGGACTCGGTGGCAAGGGCATTATTGTCGGAGGACTGGGTCCCGACGGTGAACTGTTGGGTTTCAGTAACCGCGCCGGAGGTTACGCCCAATACTATGTGGTCGCGACGGGGGCTTCTGCCTTCGCGGACTATTGGGGGACCTCGTTTGCAACACCTCGGGTCAGCGCCTTGGCGGCACAGTTGCGCCAGCGCTGGCCGGCACTGAAGGCGGAAGAAATAACGGACATCATCAAGCGGTCGGCAACCGATATGGGCGCGCCGGGGGTTGATAACAAGTATGGCTGGGGCCGCATCAACGCTGCCCGTGCGTTTTTGCCGTTGGGAGCGTTGGCAACGCCAACGGGGACGTCAACAACTGAATCGACAGATAAGGACACGACGTCCAAAGAGGACACGGTCGACGAGGAACTTTCGCTGCGACGCCTGAAGGTGGGTACGCCGCTGCACGCGGCGCTTGTTTCGCAGCCGGTGTTACGTCAGGTACTTGCCCTGGATCGCTACGGGCGGGATTTCAATCTGGATCTTTCAAAGATGACGAGTGCGGTCGATATCAGAGGTCGCGCCCGGCAAGTTGCTCAATCCTGGAGGAGGAATACGGACCGTACGTTGTTGGATGTTGGCTCAGGGTATCAGGTTTCCTCATTCGCCCGAGCGGACTCGACCGGCGCACCTAGATTGCATTTGGATGTCTCACCCGACGAGATCGTGCGTTACCAGTTGGGATACAGTGTGCGTCCCGAAACGGGACACGCCGCACTCAGTTGGATTCCTCACTTCGACGATGGCGCGGGTGGGGCGAACGTATGGCGACGTATGCTCGCGGGAGGTAGCCATGATGAGGGATTTCACAGCCTGACAAGTTATCGCTTGAACCAGATGGTTCAGCTTGATGTTTCGCTGACCGATACGCATGACAATGACGAACTTGATCAGGGCAACCAGCAATGGGCTTCGGCGCTTCATCTTCAGAACGATACCTTCGGGGCTTCGCTCGAGGGTGGGCTTCTCACCGAAGAGGGCAGTCTGTACGGGAGCGCCCCTGGTGGTGCGCTGGGCGTAGCGTCGGCCGAAACCCGATATTTTCGTGTCTCGGGCTACAGGCGCATAAATGATCACGTCGCTGTTCTCGCTGCCCTTTCGGGAGCATTGACCGAAGTGACCGAGGCGAGGGACAAGTTACTCGATGATTTTTCTGATCTAACAGCCCAGTCCTGGTTGGTAGGTTTTGGGGCAAAGGGTATCTTTTCAAAAAATGATGGAGCCAGCCTCACGGTGTCTCAACCGCTTAAGGTAACCGATGGCTCAGCAGATCTGGATGTGCCTTATGGAGTCGGCGCGGACGGCCGTGTCCTTCGTCATCAGGAGCGGATCGGTCTGGCACCTTCGGGGTCTGAAACTTCGCTCGAAATCACCTACCGCATTAAATGGTCAAAATCACTGGAACTTGGCGCCTACGGGGCGATGCGTTACGAGGCCGGACACAACCCCCAATTGGGGTTGAGATCTGAATTGGCGACTGTCGTACGGGGTACATTTTAGGACGTATTATCGGATTCGTGCTTGCGTAAGATAGACCGTTAGAGCCCCTCAGGAGAGGCGCACGAACCTAACCGCAATTCAAGAACCATGCCTATCGAATCAGTTTGCAGCAAATCAAGTGCTGCCCGCCAACACGGCGCAATGGAGTTCAGTGAGCCACCGGTGGATCTCGACGGCGTTCGGATTTACCGACTTGCCCGGCTCAGGGACGAGATGAGAAGAGCGGGGGTCGCTGGACTGCTCCTCTTTGACCAAATCAATACGCGGTATGCTACCGACGCCACAAACATGCAGGTCTGGTGCTCGCACTATGAAACCCGCTGTGTGTTCGTGGCACTGGAGGGTCCCGTAGTGCTCTACGACTATGCCAATCATCCGCATTTGGCTCAGGACCTGCCGGGAGTGGATGAGTACCGGGTGATGCCGTCTTTCTATTTTTTTTCTGCCGGCTCTCATTGCGAAGCCCGCGCCCGTAAATTCGCAGACGAAATTGATGACCTGATGCACACTTATGGAGGCGATGACCGTCGTCTGGGTATCGATAGGCTCTCATTTACGCCCTGTGACGCGCTGCGCGAGAAGGGTCTGGTTTTGCTTGAAGGGGAGGGCATAGCTGAGCGGGCACGGGCCGTTAAGTCCCAGGATGAACTGGCATTGATGCAGGTCTCGATGGATGCTTGTGAGGCGGCCTGTGATTCCATGCGTCAGGCACTCGAGCCAGGCATTACCGAAAACGCGTTGTGGGCCAAGATGCATGAGATGAACATCCGCATGGGTGGCGAGTGGGTCGAAACCCGCCTTCTGTCGTCGGGTCCGCGCACTAATCCCTGGTTTCGCGAATGCTCTATGCGTCCGATTGAGAAAGGCGATATGGTGAGTTTCGATACCGACCTGATCGGACCCTATGGTTACTGCTCCGACATTTCCCGATCCTGGTTGTGCGGTGACCGCCCAAGCGATGAGCAGCGCCGTCTTTATTCGGCAGCTTATGAGCAGATCGAGACCAATATTGCGGTTTTGCGAGCTGGCCTCACACTCCATGAAGTGTCGGAGCGCTGCTGGAAAATTCCCCAGGAGCATCTTTCGAACCGGTATCCCTCACTGATGCACGGCGTTGGGCTGGCAGATGAATATCCCAGCATCAAACATGAGGTGGATCTGGCAGCCAAGGGGTACGAGGGTGTGCTCAGNCCGGGCATGGTGATATGCGTAGAGTCTTTTATCGGTGTTGAGGGTGGGCGTGAAGGCGTCAAGTTGGAAGAGCAGGTTATCATTACTGAAAATGGGGTAGAGCGGATGTCGACCCTGCCTTTTGAAACCGATTGGTTATGACATGTCTGATAACGCCGCGGCGCTGGTAGACGCGAGAGTCGACTGCCTGCAGTACTGCAACTGGTCAAGAAAGATCTTCTCGCAGATGCGCGAGGGCGGGCTGGACGCAGTCCATGTGACCATCTGCTATCACGAGGACTTTCGTGAGACAGCCGCCAATGTGGTGGACTGGAACCGTCGATTTCTCGAGTACCGTGACCTGATTATGCCGGGGCGCTTTGCCGAGGATGTTCTGGCCGCGCGGCAATCGAACCGTACCGCCATCTTCCTCGGTTTCCAGAACTGCTCGCCGGTTGAAGCAGACGTCGGACTGGTTGAAGTCTGCCATCAGCTGGGCGCTCGGTTTATGCAGCTTTCCTACAACAACCAGTCATTGCTTGCCACAGGTTGTTATGAATCAGATGATCTCGGGATCACCCGTATGGGCAAGCAGGTCATCGCGGAGATGAATCGAGTGGGACTTGTGATCGACATGAGTCA
Source organism: Acidiferrobacteraceae bacterium (assembly GCA_002713825.1). Taxonomy (GTDB): domain Bacteria; phylum Pseudomonadota; class Gammaproteobacteria; order Arenicellales; family UBA868; genus UBA868. Next base: position 45,388 of record PAUU01000010.1, read on the forward strand.
TTCTGCCGAGCGTTCGACGCTTGAGGCCATCGAAGCGTCCTCGCGGCCTATTGCCATCACCCATGCCAATCCTTCTTTCTGGCATCCGGCACTGCGCAACAAGTCGGATGAGGTGATTCAAGCATTGTCAGAGACAGGCGGCATGATCGGGTTTTCACTTTATCCGCACCACCTGCACGAAGGCAGTGAATGCAGCTTGCAGAGCTTCTGCGAGATGGTCGCCAGGGCCGCAGATCGGTTTGGGATAGAGCATCTGGGTATCGGATCCGATCTTTGTCAGGATCAGCCTGACAGCGTCGTGGAATGGATGCGTAATGGTCGTTGGACGACTGAGCGCGATTTTGGTGAGGGCTCGGCAGATAAGCCTGGGTTTCCGGGGCAGCCTCCCTGGTTCGAAGACAGTCGTGACTTCCCAAATATTGCGGCAGGTCTTGCGAAAGTCGGTTTTGACGATCAATCGGTTGCCGCGGTAATGGGTAACAATTGGCTGCGCTTTTTTGAGGAATCGTTTGTTGCTGCGGGAGCGCCGAAATATTGCCCTGAGTCAAGTTATGTCGGCGAGAAGTAATTAATCTAATCAGCACTAAAATAGAGATAGCAATGAGATGTCAGTCGCGCCTAATCGGATAAGCCCACACGAGGGCAAAACTTTCCTGGATAAGTCGGAGGCCCTCGCGGGACTGCGACCGCCAGAACGGGTATGCAAACTGGACCGGATGGGCGCTGCATTTCCGACCCGTCTCAGTTTTATGCGGTTGTTGCTTCGTCGGATGTCCAACGAGAATTGGCAAATGAAGCGGGGGCGGTTTGAGCTTGACGAGAATGGCTATGGAACGGCCGTGTACACCGCGCAACTTCCTGATCGGGCCTACTCCCTGATCGCATTCGCNAACCCTTTGGCAGATGAAGACAGGACCGACCGCGTCATTGCCTCGGCCTGGGACGCGGCATTCGTCCTCTTTGACGGGATACCCTCGCAAGCGGACATTAATCGACTCAGGGCACAGGCGCCCCGGCAGGAAGCAGGGCGATTCGAGGCGACAGACCTCGTTATCTCTCGAGCCAACCGCAGCCTGCGCCTTTTTGAGTATGTGTGTGACTGTCTTGCCCGGGGCGAGCAGCCCAAAGCGACCAGGCTTAATGAAGTAGGCTATTTGATGCGGACAACAGCCGTATACGGTAACGGCAAGTTCGGNATCAGTGACCGCTCCCGGATCTCGTCTCGCCTAGAGACGCAGAATTCTTTTCAGGCCGAGATGTTGACGGTATTTCTAATCCGACAGTTTACCTTCGATCAACTCGAGCATATTGCTTCTTGTCGCGCGGGAGGGGCGCCGGCTGTCTTGGCGCCCAGTCTGAAAAGATCTCTGGGTATCGGTAATGCAACAGGCCTGGGTATGGCGCCTTTTGTTGTGAGCCACCCCGAACTCTTGCATCACTGGTTCCATGCTCGCGAGAGCGCTCTCGCCAGGGTTCGGTCGATGGAGGATGTTGCGCTGGATGACGTAAAGCGCGCCCTTGCGCTTCAGCAACGGGCCTACCAGCACGTTAGCGAGTGGCAGACATCCGACGCAGACTATCAAAAGCGTAACAAGAAACTACTGCAGGATCTTCTTGAACTCCGGCATTGGCTTGAGCGCGCAGATGCGGAGCAGCGTGCCGCTCGATTGTGGGATGCACTCTTTCGGCATGCGGAGACCAGTTTCGACCTGGATGGGCAGGAATTGTTGTGCGCGCTGCTTATTGAGATCTACCCAGAAACATCAGAAGGGCTTGACGAGATGTTCCATTCCCATGATCCAGAGCCGCTGCACATTACAGAAACGGTCAGGGCGACGCTGGAGAGATTGGACCGCCAGTATGATTGGACGGACGACATGGACTTTTCAGTCGAAGAGCAAAATGCGCATTTTTGGTATGTCTCTGAGAATAAGCTCGAGCCCAGATTTGGCCGCAGGACAGAGGAATCGGGGGCTGATCAGGAGATGCCAGTCGCGATCGCTAGGGATATGGTCGCGTTTCGTGACGCGCTCCGAGGTTCAGATCCAGACCAGAGTCTAAGGGTGTTCCTGCAGGAGCATCCGGAGTACCGCCACCTCGCGCGCCGGGCCCAGGTTCTTGGGCGATATCCTTATGGTGAGATCCGAGATAACCTGATCGGTGAAGGCTGCTCTCCTCTTGATATCCTGCGTTTCAAGCTTTCGTTTTTTGGCGCGGCAAAATTTGATCCAAAATCATCTTTGTGGACGAGAATCACAATGTTTCAGGGCGCTCCGCTGATGAGCGAGCTCGACCAGCCCTGGGCAGATGATTGGTGGCTTTCGGTTGCGCCACAAAATGCCTGATGCGCCAGTCCTCTACGGAGTTCAGTCAACTTCTGGTTAAAGCCGGTCGCGGCGTTGGGCTCCCNNTGGGNCTNGCGGAGGANCTGATCGATCCTGTTATNTGGCTTCAGACNTGCGGATTCCCGGGAGANTACGACTTCNACACGGCGCTCTCCGCCCTCGATNAAGGGCGNACNGAGGCGCGCTTTCCTGANCTNCTGAANNNAGATGAAGCNATTNCTNNGGNCAGNGNATCTGCGGTGTACCTNGCCACNGCGGCTTGNGATTNNCTTCAGTTGGANTGGCCTGAAGTNGGTGAGGAAGNNTTNCTGCCGGAAACAGAAAGCCCGCGACTGGTNGCGGCGGCGCTGGCANTTTCCNANCGNCTTCTTAGNCGAGNGNATTTTTTAAGGATAGTGACGTCNGNCGANGTNTTNATCTCTGGCCCNGGNGNAGAGATAACCTGCGTNAGNAAAGAGNCNNAGCANCGAACCCCTAACGGGAGTAGANAAANGNGTGATCCNNCTGTCGGCAGAACNNTCNNNGTTNGACGNCGCGGGNACAGTACTGNTNGATNNNGAGAAAGAGGCGCGGTTTNATGAGNTCTGTCGTCTCAAAGGGCTTTGCGCNAGCCCNGATATTATCGCTCAGCTGAAGNNTTTNTCAGACCGGTTGCTGGTTCCNGAGTCGGAGCATTCTTTAAAGTTNGGCGCNGGTGCNGGGATAGTTGACTCGGACTGAATNCGNANCTCGNCGCTGGTGGATGCTGGCAGGCTTGTGGTTNTGCTATATGGCTCTNGGGCTNAGCATGGCGAGTNTGGCACCGCTGGTNNNNGAGATNGAAGCNGANCTNCGTTTCAGNCANNGCGCAATGGGNACCNTCATGGGTGCNTGGCAGTTNGTCTATATNTTTGCTGCGATTCCNTGNGGCATGCTTNTGGATCGTATNGGCGCCAGATGGGGATTAGCGATTGGCGCTCTGATTATGGGGCTTTCCGGCATTTTCAGGGGATTCGCCGGGGAATACCTGGAACTGCTGGCTGCCGTAGCACTGTTTGGGCTTGGGGGCCCGCTGATTTCTGCAGGAGCACCCAAAGTTGTTCGCGAGNATTTCGAAGGCGCTCATCGGGGACTCGCGATGGGCATTTACATTACAGGTCCGGGTATCGGAGCCGTCGCTGCTCTGGGTCTCACTCACTCGGTTGCTCTTCCTTTGCTGGACGGGAACTGGCGCGCGCTTCTTCAAATCTGGGGCTGGGTATGCATTGCCTCGGGAGTTTTCTGGCTGTTGGTGGCACGGGACGACGCCCCGACACCGGTTGCGAATGAGGGAAAGATCGGCCTGTCAGATCTAGCGGAAGTGGTAAGGATTCCAGCAGTCGGATTAATCTTGTTGATGAGCGTGGCCGTATTCGCAATAAACCACGGGATGGGCAATTGGCTTGTTGAGATGCTCAAAGACCTTGGCGCCAGTCCAAGCAAAGCCAGTGCCCTCGCCACGATACCCGTGGCTGTCGGGGTCTTAAGCGCGTTGACGCTACCCCGGATTGCGGTGGGATCCCGGCGATTCTCGGTGCTCACTCTGCTGTTTGCGTGTTCTACTTTAGCCAGTCTTTCCCTGATTGCTCAGCCGCACGGGATTTGGCTTTATGTCACGCTCGTTGTCGAGGGGATCGCGGCAGGCTCCATGATGACTGTGCTGGTTCTCACCCTGGTCGAAGTACCTGGAGTTGGAGCCAGACGTTCGGGCACGGCGGGAGGATTTTTCTTTTCTGCGGCAGAAGTCGGAGGAGTCGCGGGGCCGGTATTGATCGGCATCCTTTTTAACGCTCATGGGCACTTCAGCAGCAGTCTGATTGTGCTCGCGCTATTGGGAGTCTTGCTCTTGGTGAGCGTCTTCCCATTGCGGCGACAGTTACTTCTGAAATAGCGTGGGACTGCGTTAAAAATTTGTGCTCCTTAGGGGAATCGAACTCCTGTTTCCGGCGTAAACACACCAGCCACTACTCCCAGCAGTCGAAGTTGGACTATAGGCCCGGTGCGACGAGGCTTTCGCATAAATAACTAGACTTTTCATGACAAAATAGTACCTTCAAGGTAGCAAGGAATTGATGTTCGAGTCGGAAGATCATTGCCTTTAAGACAACTCCATATTGANTGGAAGTACGTAAATAAAAGCGCGAACCACCTAATGACCTTCAACTGATCTCCAAAAACGTTGGAATAAGGGGCTCAGCCTGTGTTTAAACCGGTGTTTCAACCGCAGAGGAATTAAGAAAAATGCCAGAAATATCAATCACCATGGCCCTCACTGCGTTCTTAATAGTCGTCGTCGTTTTGGCGGTTAAGATCGTTCCTCAGTCAGAAGAATACGTTGTTGAACGATTCGGTAAATTCTCGCGTAAGTTACCTGCGGGCATTAATTTTATTGTGCCTTTTTTGGATCGGATCGCGCACAAGATTTCAATTCTTGAGAGACAGTTGGATGAATTTTCGATAAGTGTAATTACAAAAGACAACGTAGAAGTAGTCCTTGAAGCTACAAATTTTTACCGGGTAGTGGACCCGGCGCGATCTGTTTATCGAATTCGCGACATCGATAAGGCAATCCAAACTACTGCCGAATCAATCGTGCGAAGCGCGGGCGGTAAGCTTGATCTTGATGAACTCCAGTCTTCCCGGTCGGAGATGAATGCGGAGATTCTGAGTAACCTGCGATTGGCAGCTGAAGTGTGGGGTATCGAGATAACCCGTACTGAGATCACAGACGTTCGAGTTGATGAAGCCACAAAAGAGGCACAGCGGCAGCAACTGAACGCGGAGCGGCAGAGAAGGGCGGCGGTAGCCCAGGCGGAGGGTGAGAAACGGTCGATCGAGTTAGAGGCTGATGCCCGACTCTACGAAGCGGAAAAACAAGCTGAAGCTGTTAAAGTTGAGGCAGATGCGAGAGCCTATGCGATAAAGGTGGAGGCAGACGCGACCGCGGCACAAACCCGAGTAATCGCTAGTGCGATAAATGAGGGCGGCGAGGGGGCAATTCAATTCGAGATTCTGAAAAGTCAGGTGGATGCTATCTCTAAAGTTGCTGCGAGTGAAAACTCAAAGACTATCGTTGTGCCTTCCGATATGACGAAAGTCCTGGGGAATCTAGAATTGATCAGCGAATTTCTGAAAAAGTGATGGACATTATTTCCTCTGGTGGCGCCTGGGTTATTGTGGGTCTAGTGTTACTGGCTATTGAGGCAGCAATCGGATTGGCAGCGCTCGGGGTAACGTTTGGTGTCGGCGCTTTGGCAACCGGCTTAATCATAATCGTCTGGTCGCCAGAATTGACTGGAGCATTGATCAATCAATTGTTCATCGCTGCTCTGATTTCTGCCATAGCCTACTTACCGATAAAGAGACTTCAGAACCGGACGGGGTCTTCCGATATCAACAAGTATTGACCTGATCGANGCAAAAAAGTCGCGCGCCGGTCCAATAATTTCAGGCAAATTTTAGGTAAATCGATTTACAAAAAATGTGATCGATCATAATTCGCTGAAAAGATGGCGCTCCCTAGGGGAATCGAACCCCTGTTTCCGGCGTGAGAGGCCAGCGTCCTGACCGCTAGACGAAGGGAGCGAGCTGTTGCTTAGCTCTGCTGAGAGGCATAGTTCGGAGCATCTTTTTTTCCGCGGCTATGGTACCCGGATTTGGCGGAATATCTACAAGATTTTTCCNCTCAANTTCTTGTCCCGTGCTGGGCTTTATTCTGGCCCGAAATGATGATCTGGTAGAAAAGCCGATCCTGATCTTGGTAATCATACTCTGTGGCACTGTGAAGACAGGCGATATTATCAAAGATAATCAGGTCCTCTTCGTTCCACCGATGCCGGAAGACGAACCGCTCTTCGGTGATGTAACGCACTAAGTTCATCACCAGGTCGTTTCCCTCTTTCTGGCTATAGCCTACGACTTCTCTGACCAATTGGTGACTGATAAAGAAACAGGGCCTTTTTGTGAAGGGGTGAATGGTCACCACTGGATCGGTGGTCTCGGGGTAGCGATTCCGCTGGGTCTCCTGCTGCACCCTGACGTTGGTACCAGCAAACGACGCGACCTTATCATTATGGACGTTAAAGCTGTGTACCACTTCAAGATCTCGGTAAGTTGATAACCGATTGTCATCCAGGGCCGCGTAAGCGGCATCGGTGCTGGCAAAAAGGGTATCCCCGGCCCCCATTGGCGTCTTCAGGCAATAGAGCATCGTCACGCCGGGGGCGAGGCCTTTTCCAGTCGCATCGGTGTGCCATTCGACTCCCTGAGTGTTCAGATAGGTTACACCGCCATCTACTTCACCCATATTTCCCAATAAAACGAGTTCGGGATACTGGTCATGAGTGAATTCAGGGCGATACCCGATTTCTGGATTGCCCAGCAGCTGGGCCAGTGTCATTGCGCTATCTGCGGTCAGCCGAATTCCTCGTAACAAGACGAAGCCGTGTTCATGTACTCTCTGCCGAAGTTCGGTGGCGAGGGCGGGTTGGGAGAGACTCTCAGCCGCGACGCCTGAGATCTCGACACCAAAGAGAGGGTGTAGGGCAGTGATTTGCATGGTTCACTTCACCCGATAGGATCTGAATCGAGAAACCGGTTGACAACATTCTCAAGAAGTCGACTGACATTGTTGTTGTAATCATTGTGCGATAGGGAGCCTGCAAAGGCAATTGATCCGGTCGAAAAGACAGCGCCTCCGTTTTCTGTTTCATAGAAGACCATATCGCAGCGCACATGCGGGCAAGTCTCTCCGTTGACGGCCGAATGGGCGTGATGATAATCCTCAACCACCCAGTGAAAGTCAGCCCCAAAATCGTCTGCTGTGGCAACAACCAGGGCGTGAGAAGGGGTCCCTTTTCGGAAATCCGCACTGTCAATCTCGCTGCCTGCTGCGCCACCAAAAACTAGCCCAAAATCCCCGATGGCCTCATCTTCATCGATGCCGTCGAACATCCACACGCATCGGGGATCGAGGCTGGCAGCGGTTCGGTGATAGGGCCGGCTGAAGTTAAATCCTTGGGCAGAGAACCCCACGCCGCTTAGCCTATGGGGTGCGATTCCGGATCGGGACCACAGCCCTGACAGTTCTCCCGAGAAGCTCATGTGATATTCGCCGGGTTCGGCGATCCAACTGCGCATGCCATCTTCGGCCCGGCGCATTTCGATGGCGCCAGGAAATTCCGGGCTGTAGGCGACTCGCCAGTAAAACCCGTTGCCCCCCATGTAGATAAACCGTCCGCCCTGATGCTGGTAGGAAAGCAGCCCGTTCATCATCGGCAACGAGTAGTACTCGGGGTGGGTGCATGTCATCACGCAGTCGTATCCTTCAATGAGGCTCACTCCTTCGGCGTGAAGGTCATCATCTGTCACCACGTCGAACGCGTAGCCTTTCTCCGCCAGCCAGTCGGTGATGTGGCTGTCTGCATTGTACTGCCACAACTCCTCGTGCGGACCCATTCGAAGCATCGGCCGGAGCCGCGATGCATAACAGACACCAGATCCGTCGCTATGGTCGTCGTACATACTTAGGCCAAAAAGGCCTTGGTTCTGCAGATAAAGATCTGCCATGGTCAGGGTGGCAAAACAGGTGGAAGACTGTTCGATAAGTGAGCCCCAGTCGACGTTCATGTGGTGATTCACATAGGCGTAGTAACTTGCAGTGGGCACGAGCAGACACAGGAGTGCGGAGCGTTTGCCGCGAGGGGGTCGAACATAAAACGGGACGTAAAACTCTTCTGAGCCCTGTTGCAGGTGTGCTGCATAAACGCCACTTGAGAAATCCTCGGGGACTTGCCAGCGCAGATCGGTTTGCCATTGTGAATCATAAAGATCGTCATCGTGAAAATGGATAGCACCGTAATGTTCCGGTTTGTGCGCCCAGTTCATCTCGGTTCCGTCGTGACGCCAGCCTTTAACAGCTCTGGTGGGAAGATTATGGGTTCGACCGTGATGGTTGTTGCCACTCGCATCGATGACCTGATCACTTTCAATTTTCTGGCTAAAGTCCCACGCGGCGATCAGGGTTGTTTGCTGTGGTGACAGTATCGATGCTTCGATTAAAGGTAGATCCATTACTGCATCATGAAGCTGGACGCTGTCTATCTTTCCGTTATAGATCTGCGAAACGAGTGGGTCGTTGTCTTCGTCAAGTGTGGCGCAGCCGGCAATCAAGAATTCTGCGTCCAGTTTAGAAAGAGGCATGCCAATGCGGGACGAGACGACTGAGTTCTGCTTTTCAAGCTCGAAACCCTTTTCCCTGATGAGTTGGTATAGCGTCAGTTGCTTTTCATCAGGGTCGATCGACACCGCGACGAGATACCAACGGCTTGCAACAAGAGGCCGATCCGATGTCAGGGTGTGCAGGACTCCATCAGACCCGCTCACCTTAAACGTAAGCGTAAGNTCCTGGATAAGTAGTGCATATCCTTGTTTTTTTGCGGGACACCAATGNCTCGCAATGACTTGCTCGCCAAGGTGGGGGGCCGTCGGGTAGATCATGGCCTGCAAGGTGAATGCCCTTGGCGAGAATGCCTTACTGGAGGGAATTCTTGCGAAGGATCCAACTTGGGTTTTCTGAAACCGGGCGGGATAGGACCCATTGACCGACGCGTTAACCGGCGTTTGCCTAAGCCCTGGCCCACCTGGCCCATCATCGCCGCACTGGATCTGAACAATGTTGAGTTCAAACGCCCCCGGCGCGGAAGAACTCACCTTGAATTCAATAGCCTCGCCGGGTTGGCGGCTGATCTCGTCGGCGTACGCCAGGAGTCCCTTTTGCTGATTGAGTTTCATTGCGGGTCCAGCGGTTGCCCGGTGTGTTCCTCCCATCTAATCTTGAAGAGATGCCACAAGCCGTCCTCNTGGCNATCAAAGATAGNTTGGTCATAAAGTTCAACTGGTTCACCGCGTCTTGCGGGCAGCCGCCCCAATACCCACTTGCTGGGGGCAGGTGTCTCCACCAGCACATACTTCCCGGGAGTCTCCGCCCAGCGCATAACGCTAAGCACCCTCTGGAGGCCTGGGCTGTGTGGTCCATAGGGTCGCGCCTTGAACTCGTGGGCAAGATCGGTACGACTCGGATCGATTTTCTTCATTTCTACGCTCTGGGGGAGGTCGCTTTGGGAGGAGACTATCAAAAACTGTTTATTGCGAAAACAGTTTGATGGGCACCTTAGCAGATCACGCCCGGTCTCCGACTAGCAATCGCAGGATGTTAGAATTCGACAAGTCAGTTCGCCCTCCGTTTAAGCCTGTCCAAGACGCGGTGTGGAGTGTTCGGCGGGTGCCAGATTCCCCTGATTAAGAAACTTCTCAAGTCTTTTGCTGCGAAAGGTCGTCCCCAGCGGGCTGATCCGGTCGATCCACGTCTGCTCGGTCCTGAAGTGCATGGATTGAGTCCGGTCCAAGTGAGTAAAGGCGCCAGGCAGGTTGTCAAATCCCTTGCCGATGCAGGGTATTGTGCCGATCTCGTCGGGGGTTGTGTTCGAGACCTGTTCCTCGACAAGCGCCCTAAAGATTTCGATGTCGTGACCGACGCCTCGCCGGAAGAGGTGCGCCAGGTCTTCCCCCGGTCGCGGATAGTGGGCCGACGTTTTCGGATAGTTCACGTACGAGCAGGGCGGGAAGTGATAGAGGTGTCTACCTACCGGGCAGGCAATGAGGATGAGGCCGAAAGAGAAGATTCCGCGAAGAACAAATTTGGGCGGATTCTTCGGGACAATGTCTTTGGCACCCGCGACCAGGACGTCCACCGGCGCGATTTCACCGTCAACGCGCTTTATTACGACATCAACACCAACACGGTGGTTGACTATATGCGAGGACTCGACGATATCGAGGCGGGCAGGCTCCGATTTATTGGCGATCCTCTCACCCGAATAAATGAGGATCCGGTCAGGATGCTTAGAGCAGTTCGGTTCAAGGCCAAGTTGGGTTTGTCATTGGACTCGGATCTGGAAGATCTGTGTCGAAATCATGCCCGACTGATCCGACATGTTCCGCCGGCGCGGCTTTTTGATGAGGTCTTGAAGCTCTTTCATAGCGGTCACGGCGTTGAAGCCTTCTGGCTGCTTCGTGAGTTCGGGCTCCTGGCGGAACTTTTTCCGGAGGCTGCCCGCTCTTATGGGGAAAAGGATTTAGACCCCAATACCGGAATTGTTCTGAAAGGTCTTCATAATACCGATTTGCGGATCTCTCAACGTAAGCCTGTGATTGCAGCGTTCCTTTTTGCTTGCGTCTTTTGGCGAGCCGTGAGACTCCAGTGCGATCAGCAGGAGGAGAAACGAAGGAACCACCCGCAGATTCTGCAAAGGGCGGCCTTTGATGTCCTGGGCCGGGAGACTCAGCGGGTCATGATTCCAAGAAGGGTGAGCACGGTGGTCGTCGAGATCTGGGATATGCAGAGCCGGCTTGAAACACGACGCCCCCGGATGATTGAGAAATTGCTGGAGCATCGCAGATTCCGCGCCGCTTACGACTTTCTGTTGTTGCGCTCGGAGTCGGGTGAGCTTGACCCACGACTGGCTACGTGGTGGACCGATATTCAGGAGTGCGATCAGCCGAGTCGCCAAAAAATGATCAAGGAACTGGGCAGTAGCGGGTCCCCAAGAAAGCGTCGTAAACGCCCAAGACGCTCCAAAAGCCCGAACGGAAATGTCTGATGAGCGCGCCTGCCGAAACCGTCCTGGCGTGGATCGGCTTGGGCGGCAATCTCGGAGAGCCTCGATCAGCGATCTCCCGTGCGCTCGCTCAGTTGAATGAGGACCGTGGGAACGATGTCGAAGCTGTTTCCGCTTTTTACCGTACGGCGCCCATCGGCATCACCGACCAGCCCGAGTTCATTAACTCAGTGGCGAGGGTTCGTACGACTGATGCACCGCAAGGGCTTCTTGAAAAGCTTCTGAATATTGAAGCTCGCCTCGGCCGCGTAAGGACGGAGCAGCAATTCGGGCCTCGTGTGATCGACCTGGATCTTTTGCTTTATGACCATATTCAAATGGATACCCCGTACCTGACCTTACCGCATCCGAGGATGCATCTTCGGCGGTTCGTTTTGGAACCGCTGTTCGAGTTGGAAGGAGATTTGAAGCTGCCGGGAGGTCGTGAGCTCTCTTACTACCTGACGCAGACACGCGATCAGTCAGCAGCTCTCGATGAGTCTGTCAAAGTCACAGATTAGATGCGGGTAGCCGTTCAGGAAACCTCAGGTATCGGGTAAAATTCCAGATATCATTTCTTACAAGTTGATTTTCCCCGAAACCCCGCTCTATGCCCTCAGTGTCTCCTGATTTCTCCGATGTCCGCTGAGCACCGTCCCCGGCGGATCCTCTCTGGAATGCGGCCGACCGGCCGCCTTCATCTCGGGCATTATCATGGGGTACTGAAGAACTGGGTCCGACTTCAAGAGGAGGCGGAGTGCTTTTTCTTCGTCGCCGACTGGCACGCTCTGACCACCCATTATGAAGAGCCAACGGCCATGGATGTCCATGTCTGGGATATGCTGGTCGATTGGATGGCTTCAGGTATCGATCCGGAAAAGGCCACACTTTTTATCCAGTCCAGGGTCCCCCAGCACGCTGAACTGCACTTGCTCCTTTCAATGATCACTCCGCTGGGATGGCTGCTTCGGGTGCCAAGTTTCAAGGATCAGCAGCAGAAGCTTAAGGATCGTGATCTTGCGACCTACGGTTTTCTTGGATATCCGTTACTGCAGAGTGCCGACATCCTGATGTACCGAGCGACTGGCGTCCCTGTTGGTGAGGATCAGGTGCCGCACGTGGAGCTGACCCGGGAAGTCGCCCGGAGGTTCAATCACGTGTTTGGACGCGACGCTGCTTTTGAGCAAAAAGCCAAAGAAGCGCTTTCACGGTTCGGAAAGAAGGCGGCTAAAGCGTACTCCAAGGCTCGGGCAGAGTGGCTTCAGGAGGGCAATTCTGAATCCCGCGAGGCGGCCCATGCGGCGATTGCTGGCTCGGCCAATATCTCAAGCGAGGACCGGGAAAGGCTAAGCGGCTTCCTGGATGGAGGGGGCCGGGTCATTCTGCCTGAGCCCGAGGCGCTTCTGACGCCGGCGGCCAAGATGCCTGGTTTGGACGGCCAGAAGATGTCTAAGTCTTACAACAACACAATTCAAATGCGTGACGATCCCGAGCGGGTAAGTGCGCGTTTAATGTCGATGCCAACAGACCCTGCCCGACAGCGACGCAATGATCCGGGAGATCCAGAAAAGTGTCCCGTTTGGGATCTACATCAGGTTTATACGGAAAGCGAGAAAAGGGCCGAATTGGCTGAGGGCTGCAAGAGTGCCGGAATTGGCTGCATCGACTGTAAAAAACCGCTCCTGGACGCCTTGCTGGAAGAGCAGGCGGTTTTGCGTGACAGAGCAGCACCTTTCGAAAAGAATCCTGTGCGGGCGCGGGAGGTGGTTGAGGCGGGATGTGCCCGGGCGCGGGAAGTGGCTGAGGAGACGCTGGACGAGGTAAGAGCGGCGGTGGGAACTCTGTACACGTGAGTGATGACGCTATAACCCCGCGGGACCTAGCTAGCGCTGATGACGGCATTCGTGCTGTGGTAGCCGGAAAAACACTCGAGCAGTGGCCGGCAGATCTTTATATTCCTCCAGAAGCGCTCGAGGTGGTTCTAGAGAGCTTTGAAGGCCCGCTGGATCTTCTGCTCTATCTGATCCGAAAACAGAATATCGATATTCTGAATCTGCCTGTTGCCAATATAACCCGGCAGTACATGCAGTACATCGATCTGATGCAACGTATGCGACTAGATCTCGCGGCCGATTATCTTGTAATGGCGACCATGCTCGCAGAGATCAAGTCACGCATGTTGTTGCCGCGCCCTGATCCCGAGGAGGAAGATGAAGAAGATCCAAGAGCGGCCTTGATCAAGCGTCTTCAGGAGTACGAGCGGTTCAGGAATGCGGCGGAGACGCTCGACGACCGGCCTCGACTGGAGCGCGATCTCTATCTTGTCCATGCTCGGGTGGAAGACCCCGATCCCCCTAAAGCGGAGGCGAGGGTTGATCTTGATGATCTGGTTGCAGCAATGCGATCTGCAATGATGGCAGCGGCCAGGCGCCAGCATCTTCAGATGGTGCCTGAGACCTTCTCAGTGAGGGAGCGCATGACGCAGATCCTTGATCGGGTTCGTAGCGGAGAATATGTAGCGCTGGGAGATTTTTTTACAAGCGAAGAAGGGAGAAAAGGGTTGGTAGTGAGCTTTATTGCAATTCTGGAGTTGGTTAGGGATGGTATTTTGACTGCTGCACAAAATGAGGCCTTTTCCCAGATTCATGTGAAGGCGAAATCTTCATGAGCAATTCGAAAGAGATCGAGAACGCCATCGAAGCCGCACTGTTTTCTTCCGAAAGGCCATTGGATGCCCGGGATCTGCAGACTCTGTTTGCCCAGAAAGTGGACAAAAAGGATATCCTGTCTGCGCTAGAGACTCTCCAATCACACTACGCTGATCGCGGGGTTGAACTCGTCGAGGTCGCGGGGGGGTTTCGCTTCCAGACAAAGGTCGACCATGCTCCTGCACTGCGAGCCCTCCGTGAGAGTCGTCCGCCACGATACTCCCGAGCTCTCTTGGAGACGCTCGCAATCATCGCGTACCGCCAACCCGTGACTCGCGGGGACATCGAAGATATTCGGGGGGTTACTGTGACTACAGAAATCATGCGGGTTCTGTTGGATCGAGAATGGATCCGTCAGTCAGGTACCCGTGAGGTTCCGGGCCACCCAGCACTTTATGTCACAACTCCGGGTTTTCTCGAGTACTTTGGCCTGACATGTCTAAAGCAGTTGCCGGATCTGGAAGATGAGCGTCAGCTTGCGGATATTGCAAAGGAATTAGGCATAGAGATGCCAGAGTCGCTTGCATCGGGGCTGGTTCCTCCAGCGGAGGGTGAAAGCGTTGAGACCGAGACGTCGGACCCTGGCGAGAGTGAGCACGTTTCAGTCGCCGAAACAGTCGAGCCGTCATCGACCGATGGATCTACCGAGAGCAATCCTGGGGGCGATGAGGCTGAAATCCAGGAGCCTGACGCTGACCTGGTCACCAAGGCTGCCGTGACCTCGGAATTTGACTGAACGGATTCAAAAGGTCCTTGCGCGAGTGGGGCTCGGGTCCCGGCGTGAGGTAGAGCGCTGGATCCGCGACGGTCGCGTTACCGTTGATGGCCGCCTTGCGGAACTTGGGCAGCAGATAGAAAACTCCTCCCGCCTCGAGGTGGATGGCCGGCCGATCCCTCGAAGGACGACAGCGTCCGCCCCCGCAAGACTCCTGCTCTATCACAAGCCCGTCGGCCAGATCTGTTCGAGAGACGATCCGCAGGGAAGGGCTACGGTGTTTGAGGCTTTGCCCCGTCTTCGGGGTCGCCGTTGGGTATCGGTCGGACGCTTGGATATCAATACGTCGGGCCTGCTCTTGTTTACGACGGATGGAGAGCTTGCGCATCGATTAATGCATCCCTCAAGCGGGATCGAGCGGGAGTATCGTTGTCGGGTGCGAGGTAACCCCGGTGAGCGGGAGTTCAAACGTCTTCTGGCTGGTGTTCGACTGAGTGGTCAGGTGTGCCGTTTTGAATCGATTGAGGCTGGCCGCGGTTCTGGGGCAAACCGGTGGTTCCAGGTGGTGCTGAAAGAAGGGCGCAACCGTGAAGTACGGCGCATGTGGCAGAGTATCGGTTGCACGGTGAGTCGCCTCATCCGGGTCCGCTACGGCCCATTCCGCCTGGACCGCCATCACAACGCCGGAACTTTTTTGGAACCGAAGGCTCCCGATTGGGATCGGCTTTTGCAGCAGAAAGGAGAGTCGCGGCGAGGCACCCGCTCAAAAAAAGCCGCCTGCTCTCGGGCNAGATCCGGTCACCGTTCCTGAGTGCTGACCTTTTTAGGATTCAGATGAGTGGCGTCCGATTCTATTCGACCTCGAAAATCAAACGCCTTTCCAAACCCTTTGACCCATTGTCCCCCTAACGGCTTCAGGGAGAAGAGTTCGAAATCAGGTAACGCACTCAAGACATCGATGAGTTCACCAAATTTTGATGAGAATTTGGGGATCAGTTCATCCCAGGTCGGCGACTGACGGGAGAACCGCTCTGCCTCGCATTGAAAGCGAAGCCTCTTGCGCGCATAGATTTGCTGGGCAGCCGCCTCACTCTCGATAAAGAGTACNGCAGCGCGAGGATCTTTGATCAGATTCCCCGTGTGCGTCGACAGGTGGCTTGTGAGGATGTAAAACCGCTTGTCGTGATCAACAAACGGCGTATAGCTGAGGTCCGGAGAGCCATCAGGGTTTAAGGTGGACAGCAACAGTGACTCAAAGCCGCTGATGAACTTTTCACACTCGCCCCGCAACTTTGTATCAAGACCCACTTGGCTTTCCTCAACTGAGATGATGCATCACTTCGTGTTGGACCCTATAGCCATNGAAGACAATTTCGGAATGGCGCGCTAGCAGGAAACACGGTTGAGCCGCTTAAACCCAGCCTTTAGATCCGCAATGAGGTCGTCAAAATCCTCCAACCCGGCGTGGATTCTGAGCGTGAACTTCGACAGATCCCAATGGGTCGCACTTCGGTACTGTTCGGGATAAACCGGAATCATAAGACTTTCAAAGCCGCCCCAACTTGCGCCGATTCTGAAAAGTTCCATGCCGTTAACCATATCGAGGACGGCCTCACGGGACTTTTGATGCAGTACGATGCTGAATAGGCCCGAAGCGCCGAGAAAATCCCGTTGCCAGATGGCATGGTCAGGGTGGCCAGGCAACCCAGGGTGCAACACCTCGGCCACTTCTTCGCGTTCATGAAGCCAATGCGCCAATGCGAGTCCCTGCTTGTGATGGGCGTTTAGACGAGTAGAGAGGTTTCTGATGCTGCGAAGCGTCACATAGGCGTCATCCGGGCCAACACACTGACCGAGATGGCGGTGGGTGCGCCGGACAGGGCTCCAGGTGTGTTCTGCACAGATGATGGCACCCATCACAACATCGCTATGTCCCGAAAGGTACTTTGTGGCCGCGTGGACCGAAACATCCACGCCATGACTGAATGATTTGAAAAATAGGGGCGTGCNCCAGGTGTTGTCGAGAATCGTAATGACTCCGCGGTCTCGCGCGACCCTGGTGATGGCCGGTATGTCCTGTATCTCGAAAGTAAAAGACCCGGGGGATTCCAGGAAAATCACCCGAGTGTTGGGTTTAATGAGGGTCTCTATTGCCCCGCCTAGATGGGGATCGTAATAGTCCACGGCGATGTCCATGCTGGCGAGATGCTCGTCGCAAAAAGAACGCGTCGGGGGGTAAACCGTATCGGCAATTAGCGCATGATCACCTGGTTTTAGAAAAGAAAGCAGTGCAACGCTGATTGCAGCGAGCCCTGAGGGCACAAGGACGGCATCATGACCACCCTCGAGGTCTGCGAGAACTTCTTCCAGGTCAAAACTGGTCGGAGTTCCCAGTAACCCATAAATCACTTTTCGCCGATTGCTGGTGAGGTCGTGCCTTGTTTCAAACGACTCAACATCTGGATGAAGTATCGTGGAGGCATGATAGACCGGCGTGTTAACCGCTCCATGATGTTCGGCCGACGTGCGACCGTTGGTGATCGCCCGGGTCGCATCGGCAGAGGTCTTGGGGCGTTGGGTGTTCTTCATAAGGGTGCTGATCCGAGACCCGGACTCTATCAATCCCAGAGCTCAGGGTCGAGTCATGTCGGGATGTTATTTTGATGCGGGGTAGCTAAACTCACCCCTTGAATATTCCCGAAGGATTTCAAGAACAATGTCAAAAGTTGAGCGTGATTGGTACGATCGCTACATGATGCCGAACTATGCGCCGGCAGCAATGATTCCCGTGCGCGGTTCGGGCTCNCGGATGTGGGATCAGGAAGGCAGGGAGTACATTGATTTTGGCGGTGGGATTGCGGTGAATGCCTTGGGTCACGCGCATCCGGAGTTAGTCGCCGCCCTGACGGAGCAGGCGAACCGGCTTTGGCATACCTCAAACGTCCTTGCTACTGAACCGGCCCTACAGTTGGCCCGTCGGCTGGTCGAGTTAACCTTTGCCGATCGGGTTTTCTTCAGCAACTCGGGTGCAGAAGCCAACGAGGCCGCCCTTAAGCTTGCTCGGCGCTATGCCTTCGACCATCATGGCGAGGAAAAAGACCGAATTCTGGCCTTTGAAAATGCGTTTCATGGGCGGACGCTCTTTACCGTCAGCGCTGGCGGGCAAGCCAATTATCGTCAGGGCTTCGGGCCCTTGCCCGGCGCGATCGAGCACCTCCCGTTTAACGACACTCAAGCGCTTACCGGGGCTTTCGGTGATGATGTCTGCGCGGTGATTGTTGAGCCGGTTCAGGGCGAAGGGGGCGTGATCGCCGCCGACAAGGAGTTTCTCGACGAGATCAGACGGCTTTGTGATCAGCATAATGCGCTGATGATCATCGATGAAGTGCAGACGGGTGTGGGCCGGGTGGGGACCCTTTACGCGTATGAATCCTTCGGCATCACCCCGGACATCCTNACAACAGCGAAAGGCCTTGGCGGAGGTTTTCCCGTGGCCGCCACACTCTCTACGGCGCACGTCGCAGACTCTTTAAAGGTCGGCACTCATGGAAGTACGTGGGGTGGGAATCCGATGGGATGTGCGGTAGCAAGCACCGTGCTCGATATTGTGGGCGAACCAGGAGTCCTGCAGGGGGTTCTGGATCGGCGGAGTCGTATCGAAAGAAGCCTTCGTGAATTTGGAGAGAAGTATGGTGTGTTTTCTGACGTTCGTGGGTTAGGGCTTCTGATGGGATGCGTGTTGACCGAACGCTGGCAGGGTAAAGCACGCGATCTTATGCAGGCCGCCCAGGATGAAGGCGTTTTTGTGCTCGTTGCAGGAGCGAGTGTCTTGCGCATCGCGCCCTCACTGATTATTCCAGAAGAAGACATCGCAGAAGGGCTTGAGCGCTTGGAGCGCGCGATTGACCGTTTCATTTCGTCCGACAACGCCTAGAGAGCCCTACCGGGGGTTTTGCCGTTACTGAAACTCGCCCACTGAGAAACGGGTTAGGGCGTCTTCCCCCATGAAACGGACTTCGCTCTCAAGCAGGGGGGTTCGACTGATGACCTCTCCACGGCGAACGACAAACAATCGGTTCGCCCTTAATCGGATAGCCTCAGTGGGGTCCTTTGCCTGGAGGACGACGAGGTCTGCATTGCAGCCGATATCAAGGCCATAGCCGTCGAGTTGCAAGGTACGCGCGGGGTTGACTGTGACCGCGTTAAACATGTCTGCGGTTTCGTGGACGCCTGTCATCTGACCGATATGGAGCCCCATATGAGCGACTTCTAGCATATCGTGGCTACCGCCGGCGTACCAGGGATCCATTACGCAGTCATGCGCGACCGCGTAGTTGATGCCTCGCTGCATCATCTCCTTAATTCTTGTCAGACCACGGCGTTTTGGGTAGGTGTCTTTGCGTCCCTGAAGAGTGATGTTGATGAGCGGGCAGGCGATCGCATTGATCTCAGTTTCCTGCATCAACCCCAGCAGCTTGTCGGCGAGAGTGTTGTCCATGGAGTGCATAGAGGTGAGGTGGGATCCGGTCACCCGGCCCTGCATGCCCATTTGCGCCGTCATGGAGATCAAGGTTTCGATATGGTGTGAATTGGGGTCGTCGGATTCGTCACAATGCATATCCACCATCAAGCCCCGGTCTGCGGCAATTCGACAGAGCGCTTCCACTGAGCGTCGACCGTCATCGTAGGTTCGCTCAAAGTGCGGGATTCCGCCTACGACATCAACGCCAAGATCCAGCGCGCGCTCTAATAGGGGGATAGCATTCGGGTCTCGAAAGTAACCGTCCTGTGGGAAGGCTACCAGTTGTAGATCCAGCCATGGACTGACTTTCTTTCTGACCTCAAGCAGTGCGTGCACGGCCGTAAGCGCAGGATCGCCAATGTCGACATGAGAGCGAATCGCAAGGTTGCCTCTCGCCACGGCCCAGCGGCACAGCAGCAGCGCTCTTCTCTCAACATCTTCTGCGGTTAAGTCGGGTTTGATTTCGCCCCAGAGGCTGATACCTTCGTAGAGCGTCCCGCTTTCGTTGTATCGAGGTGTTCCATACGTCAAGGTGGAATCCATATGAAAGTGGCTGTCGACAAATGGCGGGGAGACGAGGTAGTCCGCAGCGTCGATTTCCTCTCGGGCAGGCAGGTCCAGTCTGCCTTGCCGTTCTTTAATCTTCCCATCGAGGCACCCCAAATCGACCGTCCCGCTCTGACCGGCCAGCCGCGCGTTCCGGACAATCAGATCAAGCATCCGAAGGTCTTCCGGAACTGATGAGGTGCGCATCGGTTGCGTTCCAGGAGGCAAAGAAAGAATCTCCCTCCTCGAGCGACATCTTGGCGAGATCCCTTTGTCTGGTTTGAATCTTGAAGTCTGACCCGTCCTGCAGTTCGGCGAAGAGTGTGACAATCGATCCGACAAATTCCTCGCTGATGAAGCGACATTGCAGGCTGTTCTGAGTATTGGGATCCTCCAGAGAGATCTGGACGAGATCCGCGCTGATCACCATATCGAGCGAATCGCCAACGTGGTGAGCGGCTTTGGTGCTGGTGTCGCACTGAAACACACCCAGCGCGGTCTCAATTTCGAGATCATCACCCGCTCGAGAAACGGTTCCGGACAGAATGTTGTTCGCTCCGACAAAGTCGGCAACGAACCGTGAGGCCGGGCTTCGGTAAATCTCTTTTGGTGATCCGAGCTGTTCAATGCGTCCCTGACTCATGATTACAACCCTGTCAGACATAGCGAACGCTTCTGATTGACTATGCGTGACATAGACAAAGGTAATGCCCAATTCTTTTTGTAGCCGAGAAAGGACGCCCTGCATTCGGATCACGAGATTGGCATCCAGTGCGCTTAAGGGTTCGTCCAGCAGGAGAATCCGGGGCTCGGTCACAAGAGACCGCGCGAGTGCCACGCGTTGTTTTTGCCCCCCTGAGAGTTGACTGATATCCCGCTCAGCCAGTTCGAGGATCTCCATTCGCTCCAGCCACTTGCGCGCCCGCTGTTGGCGCTCCTCCGTCGGGACCTGGCGCATCTTTAATCCGAACTCGACGTTCTTCTGTACGTTTAAAAAGGGAAACAGCGCAAGGCTTTGCCAAACCATTGGCGTATCTCTTTCGACACTGCTGATTTCATTGATTCGCTGACCATCGAGACGGATTTCACCATCGCTCGGCTCTTCGAGGCCGGCCAACATCCGAAGGGATGTGGTCTTTCCGCAACCCGAGGGGCCCATGATGGCCAAAAACTCTCCTTCGTATATCTCGAGGTTCATTGTATGAACCGCGGTGACGTTGCCGTACCTCTTGGATACCCCGTCAAAGGTGACCAAAGGGCGTGAGGGAGAGGAGTCGCTCATGCTTATATCCCGGTAGCAGTCTGATTGATGGTTTTGCGCATCAGAATCAATTGCGCGAGGATAACGAGGGTCATAGACGTAATAAATACAATGGAACCGATGGCGTTAATCTGCGGGTCGGTATTGCCTTGCAGTATCTCCAGAATGATAACCGGTACCGTTTTGTTGAGGCCCGAAACGAACCAGGCGACCGCAAATTCATCAAAGGACACCGCAGCAGTCAGGCAGAAAGCCGAAGCGATTGCCGGACGACAGAACGGAACGATGACCTCCCGCATTGCCCGCCAGTTGGAGGCACCCAGATTCCATGCTGCGGATTCGAGGTCGGGATTGATCTGAGCGAGCCGCATGCGTATCACCGCCATTGCGAAAGGTGAGCACAGCACCACATGACTCACCACTATTGAGTAAATCTCGCCTGACATATTGATCCGCGCGAGCAGGGCAAGCATCGCCAATCCCATGATAACAAGCGGGATCGTCGGAGGCAGGAGGGCGAGCGAGAGATAGAGCGCCTTTCCGGTAAAGTTGTAGCGATAGTCGGTATAGGCGGTGCAAAAACCAATAAACGTCGCAAGGGTCGCTACCGTGATGGAAACGATTCCACTCGTCCGAAAAGCGTCCCAGACATCCGGATCAGCGAAGATCTTTTCGTACCAATGTGTCGTGAAGTGGCCTAAGGGAATTGTTGGAAATCGATCGGAATTTACCGAAAAGATAAAGCTGGTCACGATCGGGGTGAATACAAAAATAAAGACCAACACGACGTAGCCGCGCAGCAGCAGGCTTTTNGNNGCGCCTTGNNTCATGATCGNTTCCTGTAGGCNGCGGCCACAGAGGCAAACATAATGGTGAGCAATGTCACGATCATCACGATTGCCACAACTGCGGCCCGTGGCCATTGTTGACCTGACTTGGTGGTATCAATGATCAGGATACTCAGGGTAGGCGGTTTAGAGCCGCCAAGGTAATAGGGGCTGACAAAATCTCCGAAGGTCAGAATAAACGTAAAAACCGCGCCTAGGATGATGCCAATCTTGGCAAGGGGAACAATGACCTGGAACACTGTCCGCAAACGTCCGCAGCCAAGATTGTGGGCGGCTTCGATCAGTGTGCGGTCTACGTTCGCAAGGGAAATCAACTGCAGCACCACCACGAGTGGCAGGCACAGGGTGAGATACCCTACGAGGGTGCCAAAGAAATTATTCAATAACTGGAAGGGCCCTAACCCCACAAATGCGAACAGGGTATTGAAGATGCCGTTGTCGTTGAGGAAGATCTGCCAAGAGTAGGTGCGGACCAGGTAGCTGGTGAAGAAAGGCACGATCAGGAAAAACAGGGCCCAGCGGCGAACTTTGGGCGAGACCTTGAATGCGAGCGCATAAGCGCAGGGGAACGCAAGGATGCTGGTGACAATCGTTGCCACGCCTGCATACCCCAGCGTCCGCCAGTATGCATCCCAAAAGTAACCTTTGGAGAACATCTTGACCCAGTTGATCGTGTCAAAGCCTGGAACCATCCGATAGTTCTTCACTAGCCAAAAGCTCAGGACTACTAGAAAAATCAAAGGGAAGACGAAAAAGATCAACTGCCAGATCACAATCGGCATCGACCAGGTCAGTCCATAGAGGGTGACCTGCCGGCGGTGAGGCGCCGGCCGACCTGGAAAAAACCTGTCGTTGTCGCTCAAATGGGTTTCCCCTTCAGAGTCGCAGTCATGCTGCCGCTAAAGAAAAACCGGCCCCGAAGGGCCGGTTTCGGTTACGTCGCGTTACGCGTTTTTGTATTCAGACCAGAAATCATTCCAGTCCTCGAGCGATTGCTGGACCGGTGTCTGTCTGAAATGAATGCGGCCCTCACGCAGATCATCGATACAGTTGTGTCCGTCGAAGGTCATACGTTGGCGTTTGGCCTCTTCCGGATTGGCTTCGTTAATCGCAGTCCAGCCCGACTTGTATGGCGACATGCCGGGATACGCCGCCATCTGGATGGAGCGTACCTGTCCTTTGGGAGACGTGATGTAACGAATAAATTCCTTGGCGAGATCCTGTTTTTTGGAGCCTTTGCCGATGGAGTAGGACTCTGTCCANTGGATGCCNCCTTGNTTNGGAATAACAGAATCGACCGGGGAGCCGTCTTTGCGNACCACGCCCGTGATCCAGTCGCCGATGCCGCACATGGCGTAAATTTCGCCGTTCTTCAACGAGGCGAAGGTGCCGCCGTAGTCAAAGTAGCCGCCCACCTGAGGTTTCAGAGAGAGGGTCGTCTCCTGAAGTTTGGACCACTGGCTTGAATTGATATCGAATGGAGAAGGTTTGTTGTTGCCGTCGCGAAGGCTAAGACATCCCAGATTAGGNAGATGCCAGTCGAAATGGCCGACTTTCCCTTTTAGTTTCGAGTCCCAGAGGATGTTGTAATCAGACGCCTCTTCAGCGCTGATGATATCCGTATTAAACGATACTCCCAGGTAGCCGAAGCGCACGATCACCGAGTACAGCGTGTCTCCCATCCAGTGCGCATCAAAATGGGAATACTCATCGAACAGATCACCCATGTTGTACTCATTGGGATCCATCGGTTCGATGTAGCCCGCCTCCTTAAGAAGTTTAACGAACTCACCGTCAGACAGAACCAGATCATAGGTGCCGGGAGGTGACTGAGAGATCAGGGCGAGCATGTTGTCTCCACCTGCGTAATACTTTGCTTTGATTTTGACGTTATGCATAGCTTCGAACTCTTCCACCATGTCAGGCTCGCCGTGTCCATACCAGGCGATCATGTTGAGCTCAGTCGCGGCGTTGGCTCGCGGCGGCACCAAGATCATGGGTACGCTCAGCGCGCTTGCCGCAGTCACGGCGCCCGCACCTTTTATGATTCTGCGTCGACCTGCATCAGGCCCTGCGACTTTGGCTTCTGATTTTTCTGAAAGAGGTTTATCCTTTTTGGTATCCGTCATTGAGTCTTCTCCGAGGGTGAGTGTCCTAAGACTATTTTTCTTGAAGCGGCTTACATGGCCAGTTTTCGGCACCGCCTGCCTAGAGATTATCACTGTAGACAAGACTCGGATATATTCAGACGCCAAGTTCACTCGCCGGTCCCTCAAGATTGGCGGGCTCATGACGTATCAGGTTCATCGGAGTATAGAATCGAGATATGAATCGAAGGGAATTTCGTAAATATTTCAAAACCATGGGGCCGGTTGTTCTTCCGGTTATTCATGTCCTTGATGACGAGCAGGCGAGGCGCAACCTGGCAGTCGTGATCAGNTGTGGTGCTCCCGGTGCGTTTTTAATCAACCATGATTTTGGGGTAAGCCGGTTCCTACCTATCATCGAAGAATGCCGCCGGGCGTATCCGGATTTTTGGCTTGGGGTCAATTTTCTCGGAGTGACCGGGGCGGACGCCTTTCCCATCCTCGGCCAGTTAGCAGACAAAGGCGTCTTGCTTGATGCCTATTGGGCAGATGATGCCCGGATCGACGAACGAGTATCGCAACAAGCGGAAGCGGACTCGATAGTGGCAGCCAGAAAGTCATCNGGTTGGGCGGGCATGTACTTTGGTGGTACTGCGTTCAAGAAACAGCGACCTGTTGAGCCAGCACAGTATCGTGACGCGGCGAGTCTCGCTGTCGACTATATGGATGCAGTCACGACCTCAGGGGTGGCGACGGGACACTCGGCAGAGCCTGAAAAAATCGAAAGCTTTCGCGACGGGGTCAAGAACCACGCGCTCGCAATTGCTTCAGGAATTACTCCAAGCAACGTGGACGACTACCTGGATTTGGCAGACGCATTTCTGGTCGCTACGGGGATTAACTACTCGGAGGATTTTTATAATCTGGATCCGTACCGGTTGCGCCGACTTCTCAAGAAGGTACGTCACTACGCTTCGCTTCAGGGAGAGGGAGGACATAAGGCGCCCACCCGTCGCAAGAATTCTGATTGGTATCTGAAGCACATGGCGCCCAATGTGAAGGATCCGAAGATGGCATGGCTTGATCCTTCTTCGGCTTATGTTAATGCGAGCGCCTTTCACGCGATGCTGGACGATCTTTGCGAGCCGTATATAAACGTGGGGGTTGATGTCGTGGCCGGCATCGACGCAGCGGGATATGTGCTGGGTGCCGCGATGGCTGAAAGGCTCGGAACGGGATTCCTGACGGTACGTAAGGCGGGCAAACTGCCGGTTCCCGCTGACCAGGTCTCTTTCGTGAACTATACCGAGCGTACCCAGCACATGGAGCTTCGGAAACCGGCTTTCCGTAAGGGTGCCCGGGTNCTGTTGGTCGATCAGTGGGTCGAGACTGGGGGCACAATGGGGGCAGCGATCAAGCTAGTGGAAGGGCAGGGGGGAGAAGTGGCAGGTATCGCCACAATTTGCATAGAAGACACGCCGGCGGGTAAGGCTTTGCGGGAGCGCTATCTTTGCGCAACCGCTGTGACGCCCGGATCAGATCTGCAAAACCAATGTAACCGTAAATCTCTGGACTACTTTAAAAACTTCGACTGGGAAGTCATCCTGCCCTAAGCGGGGATGGGCTACAGATAGAAGATTATCCCCCGACCGCTTGGTCGATTAACACGCCAACCGTTTTGATTTGCTCGGGATCAAAGGGCTGACTCAACCCAATAAGGTCTCCCGGCATCTTGCGAACCGTTCCAGATTGGGAGATGTGTGCGCCGACCTCAAGGGAGGGATAACTCTCGAGACCGGCTCCCTCAAGCATAAGGTCTTGGTTGCTTAAGACTATCTCTCTGGGCACCGGTTGCGCCGGCAACTTTTTGACAGCCACTGGCATCGGAGGGCCCCCAGGAACTCGTGCATAGACGAACAAGGTGTCGCTGGGTGCCACGGAGTCTGCGAGTGCGGAGGCTATGCCAACCGTTACGGTTATTGAATCGACAACTGTGGGAGGGTTGCCCTCCAAGGCGGCCCTATTGCGTGCAACCAAGGCCTGTACTTCGGTCAAGACCTCCGGTTGGTCATTCACCAGAGGGAGCAGACGTTCCAGGAAGTTCAGCGCTTGGGCATGGTTGCCCCGTTCCTCAGCGGCGATGCCGGCAAGCCACAAGGCTTGGGGGTGAGAGGGGGAAAGCGCTAACGCCTGACCAATCAGCGCCTCAGGTTCACCTGCCAGTATCCCGTTCCGACTCATGGCAAGGGAGTCTGCCAGGCGCACCAAGCGCTCCGCATTTCCCGGCTCAAGGGCAACCAAGCGGCGGTAGGCAGGCACAGCATCGGTATATTGCCCGATGCTCATATAGGCATTTCCCAAAAGGGTCCAGCCGCGTACGTCGTTCGGCTCATCAACAAGCCGAGCCTTGAGTTGAGCCAGCATCGTGTCTACATCTGCCGGCTGGTTGTGCCCTGCAAGAGTGGCGGCGGTGGTGTTGCCTAACTGGTCGTGCGCATCTGGGGTTCCAAGAAAAAGATACACCCCCAACGCGAGCATCGGAATAAAGGCGCTGATCCCGGCGGCAAGCAGGGGGGATGTGTTCTGAACGACAGGCCGGTCGTGGTCGCCTTCAAGATCAATCGCAAGCCCTTGTTCAAGCTCTCCACGGGCCGCATCGAACTCCGCGTCGCTCAAAATGCCCTCGTCGAGTTCTTTGCGCAACTCACTCTCGCGTTCACGGGCGATCGCAACGTTGATCTCTGTGCGTTCTATGTGTCCTGATTTGACTGTGCGTAGCAGGGCCGGCAACAGCATTCCAATGGTGAGCAATACCATCAGAGAACCCGTCAGCCAGAGCTGAATAGACATCTAGCCTTTTTTATCCAGCAGTCGTGCTGCTGCTTTCTGGTCGATGTTGTCGAGGTCTTTTGGGCCCCGGCTTCGCTGAACCGTAAAGAAAAAGACGATGAGCGCGATGAGCAAAATGGCAAAAGGCCCGCCCCAGAGCAGGGAGGTTCGTAAACGAAGAGGAGGTTTGTATAAAACGAAGTCGCCGTAGCGTGTGATCATGAAATCCACAATGTCTTCATCGCTCGCGCCGGCGTTGATCATTTCGAAAGTTCTCTCACGTAGATCCTTGGCCAGTTCGGCATTGGAATCTGCGAGATTCTGGTTCTGGCAGACAAGACAGCGCAATTGGGCAATCATGTCCTGATACCGCGACTCATGCGCAGGATCCGAGAATGCATAGGTCTCGATGACGGCAAGTCCAGAGGAGGTAACACCCGCTGTTAAGGCAAGCCCAACCAGAGCATTAAAGACCCAGCTGGATAATGCTTTTTTATGACGCCGCATGAGAAGACCCCAGTACCGGGGAGGTGTCCGACGCACGCGAGAGCCTGCGATAGCGTTTGTCGGTTGCTGACAGGAGTCCTCCAAACACCATGATGAGGGCACCAAGCCATATCCACCGGATGTAGGGCTTAACATAGAGACGAACTGCCCAGTTTGCCCCGTCACCCAGGGGTTCACCGAGGGCCACATAAAGATCCCGTCTGAGCCCCGCATCGATGGATGCTTCTGTCATGGGCATCTGCTGCACAAGGTAAATCCGTTTTTCCGGATTGAGCACGCTATGCAGCTGCGTACCACGAAGGACAGAAATTGTGCCGGTGTCAGAAAGATAGTTGGGACCACGCTGCTGACTAATTCCGTCAAATCGGAATGTGTAGCCATCGATTGCATAAGTATCGCCTGGCGCCATACGCAGATCTTTCTCAACAGAGTAGGTGGAGGTGAAAGTGACTCCAATCACGAACACGCCCAGCCCGATGTGTGCCAGGGTCATGCCGAGAACTGATCGGGGAGTTCTTGAGAGACTCTGTATCCGCCCACCTTTGCGGGTGCGTTCCCAGAGCCCGCTTAGCGCGGCAAAGATAGTCCAGAGCCCTAACACCCCGCCGAACACGGCTCCCAGGTGATAGGTGTCAAAGAACAGTGGCCAAAGGAGTCCCAACATAGCCGCGAGAACAAAAGCTGGGCCCAGAGGTCGGATGAGTCTTGTTAGCCGATCTTTCTTCCAACGCAGCAGGGAACCCACACCGACCAGGATCGCGAGCGGTGCGGTCAGAGGAATAAAAACGGCGTTGAAGTATGGGGGTCCAACTGAGATCTTGCCCATCCCGAGCGCATCGATTACCAGGGGATAGAGTGTTCCCAGAAGTACCGTCGCTGCAGAGACCACCAGGAGCACATTGTTGAGCAGAATGCCCGCTTCACGAGAGGCGAGATTGAACCCACCGCTTGAGCGAACCGAGGGCGCGCGCCAGGCGTACAGTGCCAAGGATCCTCCTACTACGATCGCGAGGAAGATCAGAATAAAAAGCCCTCTTGTCGGATCTGTGGCAAAAGCGTGCACGGAGGTCAGAACCCCGGAGCGCACCAGAAAAGTGCCAAGCAGGGACAATGAGAACGCGAACACTGCCAGCAATACCGTCCATGCCTTGAATACGCCGCGTTTTTCCGTAGCGGCGAGGGAATGGATAAGTGCGGTGCCGACCAACCACGGCATGAAGGAGGCGTTTTCAACCGGATCCCAGAACCACCAGCCTCCCCAACCGAGTTCGTAATACGCCCACCAACTGCCGAGCGCTATGCCAGCCGTCAGAAAGATCCAGGCCGCAAGAGTCCATGGGCGGGACCACCGTGCCCAGGCAGAGTCGAGCCGTCCTCCGAGCAGGGCAGCGATGGCAAACGCAAATGCGACCGAAAAGCCCACGTAACCCATGTAAAGCATGGGCGGATGAATCGCCAGCCCGGGATCCTGAAGTAAAGGATTGAGATCACCTCCGTCCATCGGCGGCGGGAATTGTCGCTCAAATGGGTTTGAGGTAAAGAGGATAAAGAGCAGGAAGCCAACACTCACGATGCCCATGACCCCCAGAACTCGGGCAACCATTCGGTCAGGGACACTTCGGCTGAACCAGGCAACCGCGGCCGTCCAGACAGCCAATGTCAGCGCCCACAAGAGCAGCGAGCCTTCATGGGCGCCCCAGACGCCAGAGATGAGATAGATCAGCGGCAGTTGCGAGTTCGAATTCTGGGCCACATAGGCTACGCTGAAATCGTGCGATAGAAATGCCGCCGTCAGACAGGCGTATGAGATCGCAACAAAGAGCAACTGGGCAAAGGCAGCAGGCCGCGCAATGCTGATCCAGGAGTGATTGTTTTGTGCCGCACCAAGAATGGGGACCACGCCCTGCAGTACTGCAACGAGTAGCGCCAGGATCAGCGCAAAAAGACCAATCTCTGGAATCATTGCACCCCCATCGCCTTCGCTTTCTCCAAGGCCTCCGTCACCTCTGGTGGCATGTAGGTTTCATCGTGCTTAGCGAGAACCTGGGATGCGCTGAAGGTGCCATCCATTCCAAGACTGCCTTGAGCGACAATACCCTGACCCTCACGGAAGAGGTCGGGCAATATACCTGTATAGGCCACTGTTACTGAATTCGCCGTGTCGGTCAGGTCGAATTGAATCTCCAGGCTGCCATCACTCCGACGGACACTGCCGTCCACCACCATCCCGCCGAGCCGAAAAGGGGTATTGGCGGGCGCCTCGCCAGCGGTGACCTGAGAAGGACTAAAGAAGAGATTGATGTTTTCCTGCAATGCCAAAAGCGCGAGGCCTGCCGCGACGGCCACGCCGGCAATCAGGAGACTTACAAGAATGAGTCTTTGCTTTCGTCGGGGTTTCATTCGGACTGGGAACGCTCTTTTTGCACGGATGTAGCGGAAAGTTCACGGATCAATCGCTTGCGCCGACGTATTGGCGCGATCACAGAGACCGCAAGTGTGACCGCCGTCAGGGCGTAAGCGGGCCAGACATAGATTGCATAGCCGCCCATTTGAAAAAACTCAATCATGGCACCTTCGCAGTGACAAGCGCGTTCACCCATGCGGTACGCCGTTCGCTATCCAGAATCTCAACGCGGACACGGGCAAGCATGGTGTGGAGGTAGTGAAACTTGAAAGCCGCTGCCATGAGCAAAAGCGGGATCAGCATGCTGATCGCAATCGATGGCTGGTCAAACTTGGTTACGGTGGGGCCTTGGTGAAGGGTGTTCCACCACTCGACTGAAAAATGAATGATTGGAAGATTGACCACCCCAACGATGGCGAGCACCGCGCCGGCCCGCGAAGCCGTGCGCCGATCATCAATTGCTGCCACCAGCGCCATGTAGCCCAGATACAAAAAGAGCAGGATGAGTTCAGANGTCAGTCGTGCGTCCCACACCCACCATGTCCCCCACATAGGCTTACCCCACAAGGATCCCGTAACGAGGGCAAGGAAAGTGTAAGCGGCTCCCACCGGAGCACTGGCTCGTGCTACTGCTTCGGCAAGTTTCATGCGCCAGATCAGGCTGATCGCACTGGTTGCGGCAAGAACGGCGTAGACAAACATCGACATCCAGGCAGAGGGGACGTGAATGTAAATGATTCGGTAACTTTCTCCCTGCTGATAATCCGCCGGAGCCAGCACAAGACCTCCATAAAGCCCGGCGGCAAAAAGCGCGATACAGATAAAGCCGATGAACGGCATGAGAACCCCTGCCAGACCGTAAAAACTGGGCGGAGAGCCGAGTCGATAAAAACGCGTCAACCAAGTGTCGGGATTTTGACTCATCAACAGAGGTCTTCTTCAATCGTATCTGGGCATAAATGTCGCCAGTCCAGTTTTAACCCTTTCGCACGTGGGGAAGTTCGGACTTGATGGCTATTTATTAGGATTGTAATCGACGTGGTGTCAAACCGTATCGGTGATGAACCTGCTTCAAATCAACTACTGCTACTTCCGGGGGAAATGTTTGCTTGAGAGATCTTAGTCTTTGTTTGGGGCTTTCAGGCGCAGATGACTAACTGTTCAGATTAAATTCAAGCTGAATGGAATGCTTTTTGTTGGACTCAGTTATCTTCGGCATCAAAGCTTGGCATAGGTAACGGTCAGGCGGATAAATTCGCCGTCCAGACCATTTTCATTGTGATCGACAGTCTTCCCGTAAGTGACCTTAAGGCCCAATGATTTTGAGAACTGCAACCCAAGGCTGCCACCCAGGCCGAACGAGCGCTGAGCGTCGTTCTGCGCGGTGCCATCTGTCTCTGTCTCGCCCCCAGATGTATAGATGCTGTCTAGGGAGAGCCAGAATCCCGAACTCAGGTTGTGGGTGACATGGGTTTCAAGCTTGAATAGAGGCTCTTGACTCAATGTGTTCCCGGTCGAGGGGTCATCGTTATTCCCGAAGATAGTTATGCTCGGGAGGAAGTCTATGGTGGTCAGACGTGGGTCTAGAAAACTTTCACCGAATCCTAGTGTAATCGGCGCCCCCAACTGTAATGAATAGCGATTGGCGCCGAG
The DNA here is from genome assembly GCA_002713825.1 of Acidiferrobacteraceae bacterium. Classification (GTDB taxonomy): domain Bacteria; phylum Pseudomonadota; class Gammaproteobacteria; order Arenicellales; family UBA868; genus UBA868. The sequence continues at coordinate 76,488 of PAUU01000010.1, forward strand.
ATTGGCGGATTGCTGCCGATCGTATTCGCCTGTCGGCAGTGTGACCCGAGCCAGACCTCCCACGGCGAAGGTGGGTTTGTAGTCCCTATATGTCTCTTTGGTCAGGGGAGGCAGGTTGTAAAGGCCTGCGGTTAGTAACAACTGAGTATCCCCAAGCCCCTCAGAACTGGTTTCAGCTCCCGCTATAGACGCGCTGGGGAGCGAAAGGGAAGACNTCAATCGNCCTGCCGGTTGGACTGCCGTTAAAGATATATAACGATCCCTTACTTCCATCGTGCGGGTGTATTGCGCGACAACCAAGTCAACATCTAGATTGAGTTGAGGGGTTACCCGTCCAGACCCAATCATCGAATTCCCTGATACTTTTAGTCCATAAAGCGTAAAAACATCAGTATCAACCGGTGGGGGCAGATACGCGCGCGGCCCGTCACCGATATCGGCTTGGGATGTCTGAACGACAAGAGTACAAAAGAGGAAAGCGACGCCAGGGAGTTTGCCAAGAAACTTGATCGGGATACCCATAAGCCTCCAAAGGGAAATCAATGAATTCTCACACGATGATACATCAGGAAAAGATAGCGAAACGTAAAACCAGAAAGTGACTCATCTATTGCGATTACAGGCTGGTGTAATATCTAGGTTTAAAAGTCACCAAAAAATATCATAATGTTTAAGCGCCGATTCTTGGTCCCGCAATCGATAGGGATCCTTCTGCTATCGTCTTTTTTCGTCTCGCCAGTCTTGGCAGATTCTGTGTCGACGGTAGATGAGTTTTTTCAGTCNGGTGGGATGGAGACGACAGCCGAGAACTACCCCACTGTTGAGACCTCACGACAGTTGCTGATGGCGCAGGCTCGGGCGAAGGTAAATCACTTTGCGCATACCCGAAAANTGACGCGCACGGACGATCAGCCNGTTGTNCGNATGAACNAGAGATACCTACTATAGTTTTGCAGTAGTTGATGTTTCTAATGGGGCGACGATCACTCTTCCGGTGGTGCCGGAGGGGAAATACATTTCCGTCCAACCCGTGACAGAGGATCATCGCATCCAACCAATGTCCTACGGGAGCGGCACGTATCAATTAGCAACGCATTACGGCAAGCATCTTTACCTTATTGTCCGGCTGGATGGCACGTTCAGCGAGGAAGAAGCGAATGCGCTGCAGAATACGATGGCGATCGATGCCGGGAGCGCTGAGCCGTTTCGGACTGANCCGGTCTCTAAAGAGACCTTCGTGGTGATTGAAAACTCTCTAAGACAAAAACTTGGCGAGTTGGTTGCCACTTACGGTGGCAATGTTAACGAGGGCATGTTTACGGCGCCGACCGATGACTCCAGGGNGCTGTATAACTTTGATAAGTACACCGTTGGGGCAGCGGTGGGTTGGGGAGGTGCACAGATCAAGGATAATATTTATGAAAGCTCCCCTGATTATCAGGCAAAGGGATGCTATGAGGTAAATTTTGAGGATCCGGCCAACGGCGCGTTTTGGTCATTTACTGTCTATAACCGGGACGGTTTTATGTTTGATGATGTGGCGCATATGAGCTCTAACANTGCGTCNNCNAACTCNGACGGAAGCTATACGATTCACTTTGGTTGTGGGGCGGATGCGCTCAANAATTTGCCGATCNAAAACGATACNGGTGTCTTTAANTTCGTTGTCCGNCACTACATNCCCTCCGAGCGTGTTCGANACGACGGNTATCGNCTNGCACCGTTTATAAAAAAGGTCGATTAGCGCGTCCGAGCGGCCGCGCGGTGGATCAACGTCGGGGCTAGAAAACTAGGTGCCGATTCGGCGTGGTCAGGTAAAAATGAAGGCTCTGGANAGGTTGGACGCTGGCCACATACCTGAAAAACTGACCGAATTGCCGGCGGGATCTGCGGTCGCGGTTGATTGCATGTCTGACAAAACTTGCGCTACGCTTTCGGATCTNGCAGATCAACTTCAGTACCAAAAGGCTCGGCCGGTCACCGGATCAGTCAACACACCGGTCTATCAGGATTTTGAGCTCGATTACAAAGTCCCGCGCGAGCATCCGTTCTGGCGTATCGCCGAAGCGTTGCAGAGTGTTTTCGGCCCGCTACTTGATGATGCCCCTCGAGAGGGGCTAAGCGATAACGATCCAGGTTTCACCCTGAATGATCTTATCGTTCAGCGTTACCCGCCTGGTTGTGCGGGGATCAGCCCTCACCGTGACCACATTGGATACCGGATGGTTATCCTTATTCTTCTCTTGAGTGGCGATGGGGATTTTCGAATTCATTCCAAACGCGACGAAACTGAGGGCAGGATTATTGATTTTCGACCGGGCCAGCTGCTCATGATGGGGGCGCCGGGAATCGCCTCGGGTTTCGTCCGACCGTTTCATTCCGTGAGGAATGTGACTGCAGTGCGGCGTACCATCGGAATGCGCTTTGACCAGCGGTTGGCGAATCTTTCGACGTAGAGCGTTAGCTTCGGAGATGCGCTAACATGATAACCATGAGCGAATACGAGATACCCAAAACGCCGTCTGCCTACGAATTTCCGTTGCTGATTCGGCACCTGCTTTCAAGGCTGTCCGCCCAGCACGCGGGACAGGAGATTTGCTACGGGAGTGATCTGCGCTTTAACTACGCGGAATTTTTCGATCGGGTCCAACGCCTCGCGAGCGGACTTCAGGCTCTGGGGATAGGCCCGGGTGATACGGTCGCGGTGATGGATTGGGATAGTCATCGCTACCTGGAGTGCTTTTTCGCGGTACCGATAATCGGTGCGGTGCTGCATACCATCAACATCCGCCTGGCACCGGAGCAGATCCTCTATACGATTAACCACGCCGAGGATACCGCACTGCTGGTGCATGATGACTTTGCTCCCTTGCTCGAGGGGTTTAAGGAAAAGACCCCCACAGTTAAGAAACTTGTTCGCCTTTGCGATTCCGAAGCCAAGAACGCTCAGGTAGCCGTTGGTACGTTTGACAGCGAGTATGAAGACTTGTTGAGCCGCGGGTCCGCCAGCTTTGATCCGCTGGACTTCAGCGAAAGTATTCGCGCGACCACCTTTTACACGACGGGAACGACGGGCAATCCCAAAGGGGTTTATTTCAGTCAACGCCAGATCGTGCTGCATACCCTGGGTGTGGCGGTCGGGCTGTCGAGCGCTGCGGGGCAGGGGCGGGTTAGTGTCGATGATGTCTACATGCCCATCACCCCGATGTTCCATGTTCACGCCTGGGGCATTCCGTATGTTGCCACGATGCTCGGGCTCAAACAGGTCTATCCCGGTCGATACGAGCCTGCCAAACTTCTTTCTCTGATCGAGAGCGAGAAGGTGACCTTTTCGCATTGCGTTCCGACGATCCTGCACATGCTGCTAAGCGATCCATCGGCTGAAAAGATGGACCTGTCTAATTGGAAAGTCATTATTGGTGGATCTGCGCTGCCCCCCGCATTGGCTCGGCGCGCGCTGGATCTGGGTATCGATGTGTTTAGCGGCTACGGCATGTCAGAGACGGCTCCCGTTCTGACGCTTGCCCAGTTGAAGTCGGAAGAAGGGCTCGCTGATGATCCTGATCGGACCGACATCCGCTGCAAGGCGGGAAGGCCTATCCCGCTCGTTGACCTTAAAGTCGTTGATTCGGATCTCCGCGAGCTTCCTCGGGATGGCACCAGTACGGGAGAAGTTGTTGTTCGTTCGCCTTGGCTGACCCAAGGCTACCTCAATGACCCTGATCGCTCAGAGGAGCTTTGGCAGGAGGGATACCTGCACACCAGCGATATCGGCCATGTGGATGAGGCGGGATATCTTAAGATTACGGATCGACTCAAGGACGTCATCAAAAGCGGAGGCGAGTGGATTTCATCACTGGAACTCGAGGATATAGCGTTAACCTGCGAAGGAGTCACCGAGGCCGCAGCGATTGGTATCGCAGATGAAAAATGGGGAGAGCGGCCCTTGTTACTGCTTGTGTCCAACGCAGAGGAGGTGTCGTTGGATGCGATNAAAGCCGTCTTTCAAGGCCACGCCAAGGAAGGAGAAATCAGCGAATGGGCGGTGCCCCAATGGATTGAACTTGTGGCAGAGATTCCCAAGACCAGTGTTGGCAAGATCGACAAGAAAAAACTGCGCGAGCAGTACGGATAATCCGCTTCATGGATTGATTGCCCCATCACCCCGGTGCAGGTAAACTGACGATCCTTTCAGCAGATAAATAAGGGGGTGATCCAATGTCTAGTGATTCAGGAATCGTCATAGTGAGCTTTGGTGTCGATATGGTGCGCGGGAGCATCCTCTCGTAGTTTCATCGATACCCTGTCCGGTGACAGTGCTTACTGTGGCAGCCAATCACGACGCCCCGCTCTGCGGGGCGTTTTGGTTTTGGGGGCCTACCGTCTGGAGAATCGGATTCGCGCAGTCGTCCAGCGTCGAAATCAGATCGGACGCGAACGCCTGGAACATGCTGTCGGTTACGGGCAGTGAAAGATTAATCATGCCGCGCCGGGCGTAGAACTGCCCTTTGGCCATCATCTTAAGGTGTACCAGTTCATAAAGATTCGAATAGCCTGGCAAAGGAGAATAGGGCGCTCTGGGGGCTTGAAGTCCAAAGTGCAGCGCCATCATTGATCCCATACCCGTTACCTGAACGGGCAATTTCAAGCCCGACAAAGACTCCGCAAGTTGTTCCCGACAACGGTCCCCCTGATCAAAAAAGGTTTTTGCAATCTCTGGGGTGTATATCTCACTCAGACCGACAGAGCCGGCGGTCATACTGAGAACATTGTTGTTAAAAGTTCCNGCGTGAGGCCAAGCATCCGATCGGCTTGGATCGAATCGGTCCAGAATATCTGCACGGCCTCCAAAGGCGCCAAAGCTCATGCCGCCGCCAAGATACTTGCCGAAGGTGACGAGATCCGGACGAAGACCATACATGCCGTGCAGTCCGCTTGGACCATGACGTGACGTCATGACTTCATCGAATATGAGGAGCGCGCCGACTGCTCCGGTAGCCTCCCGCAGCCCTTTAAGAAAATCCGCATCAGCCGGAATGCATCCGCCCGCTCCAATCATGGGTTCGATGATGAGCGCAGCCAGGTTCTCTCCGACCTGATTGATTGTGTCGGTGGCGGTTTTGAGCTCGTTAAACGGGATACGGTGTGTTGGGAAAGGTGCGTTTAAGGGGTTATCGCCGGCAAAACTCAGTACACCTCCGTGGTAGCTTCCGTCAACAACCATGATGTCGGTTCGGCCGGTGTAGGCGCGGGCGCTGCTCAGGGCGAGTACGTTGGCTTCAGTTCCGGAGTTACAAAACCGCAGGCGTTCAACGGCAGGAAACCGATCGCAGATCAAGGCGCCTAGACGACCCTCCTGCTCTGTCGGGCTGCCAAAGGTCAGCCCGTCGGACAGCGCCCGGATTAGAGCTTGGGTGATTTTGGGGTGACTATGTCCGTATAAACCTGCGGTGTATTCACCCAGAAAGTCTTGATACTGATGCCCATCAACGTCCTCGATGTGGGCACCCTGCGCTCGTTTTACCGTGATGGGGAAAGGAGAGTAATGCAGAACCGTTCTTGTGTTCCCGCCNGGAAGGGCGGTTTTGGCTTTCCGATGGAGTGCAAGGCTGTTTGGGTTGTTCTCGGTGTAAAGATCACGCTCACTCTTCAAAAGAGCCGAAAGCATCGTCGAATCCGATTCGATGGTCTCTGTGATCGCGGGGACGCTGCTCATGGAATTGAATAGTAAAGGGTAAGCCCGAAGCAAAGAATCACGAGNACGATCCCGANAAATCGCCAGATACTGTTGTAGCGATCCCCGAAAAGTACGGTGTCCTTAAGCCATGCTGTGGATTTTTTGAATGCCAAAAGTCAATTTCGAGCATTGGGATGAAGTAAATCTAGCAGAATCGTATAAATCAGACGCTAAGTTTGGTTACAAAGTGGGTGTGGATTTTTGACGATATCGCATTGTGAAGCACTGTCATTGTTGCGGATTAGTCAGCGCGAGGCTAGTATTTTAATACATACAAAAGAAGTGGAATATGAAAGGAGAAGGATATGTCTGCACTAGAACAGGTGTTAAAGGGTTATGTCTGTTTCAAGGAGGGAGATATCGAAGGATTGGCTGCACTGTGCCATGAAGATATGGTGTTCAGGATAAATGGTACTCATAGCCTCTCGGGTGAGTACCATGGGTTCAGCAGTTGGTTGAATGACTTCCTGGCAAAAATCCCGACAGTAATACCGGGGTTTCACCTGGAAATGGAACACTGTTTTGAATCCGGCAACGACGTTTTTTGTCACCTGCGGGCAACTGGCGAGGGTCTGGACGGTTACTTCGGGCACTATTTTGTCATTGAAGATGGAAAGATTCGGACTTTCTACGCGTTCGATGATTCCCAGCAGTGGGCCGCAGCACTCGGCGAGTAACCTTTTGAGGCCACAAGACTCTTCCTGACGACCTCAACTTTCAGTTTTTGCGAATTCATACTGCCGGGTAACCGGCTGCCTGTCTACCCTGGTTGTCATTTCTGTTGACTCATTATGATAAGACTGTGAACACAGAGAGGTCANAAGAGACCTAGCCCTCGGGGACTAGGCTAAAGCTAGGAAAACAAATTAGAAGATGGTCGGGGTGAGAGGATTTGAACCTCCGGCCCCTGCCTCCCGAAGACAGTGCTCTACCAGGCTGAGCTACACCCCGACTGAAATCTGACTGGAAACGTGCTCGTGCTAAAAGGTCCGGGAAACCGAAAAGTCCGCAAGCGCACCAAGAGCATCACGATATTGAGAGGTCGGCAGCGCCTCTAAGGATTGGCGGGCCAGACCCGCATGCTCTTGAGCCCGCGCGCAAGTGTACGCAAGTGCCCCGGTAGATTCAATGATGCGGCGAATCTCAGTCAGCGCATCGCGATCGCCGCTTTCAATTGCCTCGCAGATCACTGCCTGTTCTCCTGCGCTTCCGTGACTCATGGCGTGAATAAGGGGCAGCGTAATTTTTCCTTCGGCGAGNTCATCACCGGCGTTCTTGCCCATCTGATCTGCTTCGGCGGAGTAATCCAGAGCATCATCCACCATCTGGAAGGCAATCCCCAGATTAAGTCCAAAGTCGGCCAGCACCCGGTCGCTGGCGGGACTAGCGTCGGCAAGTACGGCACCCAGTCGTGCGGCCGATTCAAAAAGTTGTGCCGTCTTGCGGGAAATCGTTTCGAGATATACCGCTTGGGTGGTTTGCGGGTCATGGCTGTTGATCAACTGCATGACTTCTCCTTGGGCGATGGAGTTCGTGGTTTGCGCCATGATATCCATCACTCGGGGATTACCTACGGCAACCATCATCTGGAAGGCGCGCGAATACAGGAAGTCCCCAACAAGCACGGATGCGGCATTGCCCCAAAGATCATTCGCGGTNTCNCGACCNCGTCTTAACTCGGACTCNTCNACGACGTCATCATGAAGCAGCGTTGCGGTATGNATNAANTCGATGACNGNGGCNAGATCAATNTGNGCNGTGCCNCTGATANCCNAGCGCATGGGCGCTCANCAGNAGGGTNACNGGGCGTANCCGNTTTCCGCCNGCGCCGACNATGTAATGNCCNATNTGCTCNANGAGGNCAACATCGGAGCGCAGTTCACTCTGAATATGGCGGTCAACCGCGGACATATCCTCCCCGATCAGCGTATTGATGGAGGAAAGCAGATCCTCCGGCGTTTGGGCGCCTGCAGACGCCTGATTTAAAAAAGTAATGGTTCCCATCTTCGAATGATAACGCGCCTAAAGAAGCCTCCGGCACGTCGCGTTGACCGAAAACGCGCTTTCGCCTAAAATTCGCGGCCTTAAATAAGACATCAATGCCGAAGGCCTGTCTTGTAACAGGTTGATTCGGGTAGAGAATCTCCGGAACAGACAAATGTACGCAGTAGTTCAAACGGGTGGCAAACAGTACCGACTGAGCGTGGGAGACAGCGTGAGGGTAGAGAAACTCGCAGGCGAGCCCGGCGAGGTCATTGATTTTTCCCAGGTGCTGATGGTCGCCGATGGTGAGCAGGTTTCTGTTGGCAGTCCGACGCTTGACGGCGCCTGTGTCAAGGCAGAGATTGTTGCGCATGGGCGAGACAAGAAGATTCGTGTTTTCAAAATGAAGCGGCGGAAGAAGTATCGCCGCACGCAGGGGCATCGTCAGTCATTTACGCACCTGCGGGTCACAGACATTACTCACTAAAGGCGGCAACGCGCTGGAGGTTACTAGAAATGGCACATAAGAAAGCAGGCGGCAGTTCCCGGAACGGTCGCGACTCGGAGTCCAAGCGCCTTGGCGTAAAACGCTATGCCGGCGAAGTGGTCCGTGCCGGAAATATTATTATCCGTCAGCGCGGTACGGCATTCCACCCCGGGGTGAATGTGGGCCTTGGAAAAGATCACACACTCTTCGCTCTTACAGAGGGAAAGGTAAAGTTCGACATAAAAGGGCCGAAAAACAGGCGAACTGTGAGCGTCCTCACTGAGAGTTGAACGTAGGTTCCACGGTTCGCAAAAAGCCCCGCCAACTGAGCGGGGTTTTTTACGGAAGAAGGTCTTAAATGAAATTCGTCGACGAGGCTGTGATCGCGCTCCAGGCAGGTAACGGGGGCCATGGTTGCCTGAGTTTTCTTCGAGAGAAGTTTGTCCCAAAAGGCGGGCCTGATGGAGGCGATGGGGGTCGAGGGGGAAATGTCGTACTTCGGGCGACAAGTGATCTCAATACGCTTGCGGATTTTCGGTACACGCGGAAATTTTCTGCCGAAAACGGGTCGGGAGGTGCGGGGCGAAACCGCACAGGGGCGGGCGGCAAGGATTGTGTCATCATGGTGCCTTCTGGAACCCTGGTTTATGCAGAACATACCGCCGAACTTCTGGTTGATCTGAACTCAGACGGCAAGGAGTTCACGGTCGCGATGGGAGGTCGTGGCGGAGTCGGAAATGCCCGGTTCAAGTCTTCTGTCAATCAGGCCCCAAGACGGACTATCCCCGGGGGAGAGGGGGACCGGTTGTCGGTACGGCTTGAATTACAAGTGCTCGCAGATGTTGGGCTGCTGGGACTGCCAAACGCCGGCAAGTCGACGCTGCTTTCAAGAATCTCGGCCGCGCGACCCAAAATTGCCGACTATCCGTTTACTACACTGTATCCACACCTTGGCGTAGTGGACGTTGGGCAAGGTGCGGCTTTCGTGGTGGCGGATATCCCAGGATTAATTGAAGGCGCGGCCGAGGGGTCAGGTCTTGGGGTTCAGTTCCTGCGGCACCTCAGTCGAACCCGGCTGCTTTTACACATCGTGGATATCCATGATGTATCCGGGGGGACGCCTCAATCAGCCGTCGAAACGATAGTACGGGAACTTGAAGGGTTCGACCCAGAACTTGCCAGCCGAGAACGTTGGCTGGTATTCAATAAAGCAGACACGCTAGATCCTTCTGCGGCTGCCGAGATCGTTGAGGAAACGTGTTCCGCATTAAAGTGGAACCGGCCTTGGTTCCTAATATCCGGGGTCAGCGGGCAGGGGTGCGCTGAGATGTGTCAAAAAATCTGGCATGAACTGGATGATGACAGTGACTAGACTCAGCCCCAAAGACGGCGCTCGGCAACGCTGGGTGATAAAGCTCGGCAGCGCCCTGTTGGCGCACGAAACAGAGGGTCTCAATCAGGCCTTGATCGCGTCGCTCGCCGACGTGTGCGTTCGGCTCCGGGAGCAGGGCATCGACCCCATTCTGGTGTCGTCGGGGGCGATCTCTCAGGGCATGGTTCGGCTCGGATGGAAAACTCGCCCTCACGAACTGCATCAGCTCCAGGTTGCTGCAGCAGTAGGACAGATGGGCCTGATTCGGGCTTATCAGTCGGCATTTAAAGACTATGGGGTAGAGACAGCTCAGGTCTTACTGACCAGTGCGGACCTGAACAACCGGAATCGCTACCTCAACGCAAGAAGCGCGTTGCGGTCTATGTTGGAGATGGGCATCGTGCCGGTGGTGAATGAGAACGACACGGTGGTCACGGAGGAGATCCAATTTGGAGATAATGATTCGCTTGGAGCGCTGGTTGGGAATCTGGTCGAGGCCGATTACCTTGTCATTTTGACGGATCAAGAAGGTCTATTCGAAGCAGATCCACGTCATGACCCAAACGCCCAGTTAGTCCGTGAAGCCAGCGCAGGGGACTCCTTGCTGGAGCAATACGCAGGCCCAAGTGGTGCGTTAGGCCGTGGCGGGATGCTGACAAAACTCCAGGCCGCTACCAAGGCAGCCCGCTCGGGGGCTTCGACGATTATTTGCTCTGGAAGAAGCCCGGAGGTACTCCTCGGCATCCCGCAAGGTGACGTACCAGGAACGTTGCTCAAAGCGGCGTCGGGTCGAATAGCCGCGCGCAAACTGTGGCTAGCCGGGAGAATGCAATCCCTCGGACGGGTCTACATCGATGCGGGAGCCTGCAGCGTCCTGGTGGGCTCGGGCAGAAGTCTTTTGCCGGTTGGGGTGACGCGTGTTGAAGGAGGTTTTCAACGCGGGGATCTGGTTGACTGCCTGGCTGATGAAGACGGTAGCGTGATCGCGCGCGGTCTGGTTAATTATTCGGCTGAGGAAACGGCGAAAATTGCAGGTCAGTCAAGCCTTAAAATAGAAGAATATCTTGGATATGTGGATGAGCCGGAACTCATCCACCGGGACAATATGGTTCTGGTGTGAGGAGGCGCGCCAGAAAGGCGCCGCCTGCTTCTAAGCCGCCGCTTGTGCCTTGAGCCTGGCGTTTAGACGACTTTTGAGCCTGGCTGCCTGATTGGCGTGTGCTAGACCCTTGCGCGCTGCCCGGTCGACGCTTGATGTAAGTTCGCGATAGGCAGTTTGGGCGCCTGCGGTATCGCCTTCCTCAAGACTGCGGTTAAATCGCTTTATCGCGGTGCGCATGTTTGAGCGCTGCGACATATTACGGGCCCGATGATGTACGGCTTGTCGGGCGCGCTTTCGTGCCTGAGCTGTGTTGGCCAAGTTATTGTTCCGGAAAAAAAAGACGCGCAAGTATCGGGAATTACAGTACTTTTGTCAACGGTGAAATTTTGATAGCGATCGAAACATTGGGGTCCGCGCCTGAATATGATTAAAAACGTCGGTGCAGTAGGCGGAATGACGCTGATATCGCGCGTGACGGGCCTGGTCCGGGACATTGCATTCGCGCAATTTCTCGGAAGTGGCGCCCTCGCCGATGCCTTTTTTGTGGCGTTTCGCATCCCAAACTTCTTTCGGCGGATTTTTGGGGAGGGCGCACTGTCGGTCGCTTTTATCCCGGTTTATTCGGAATATGAGGCCCGTTATCCGGCGGCCGAGGCCCGGGCCTTTCTGAATCTGATGGCGGGACGGCTTGGTTTGGTTCTCGTCTCGGTGACCGCGTTGGGAATAGTCGCGTCGCCTGTACTGGTGGGACTCATGGCGCCGGGATTCCTGGATGACCCGGTTCGGTATGACTCAACTGTCTCCACGCTTCGCTGGACGTTTCCCTATCTCTTTTTTATTTCGTTAGTTGCCATGGCAGCGGGAATTCTAAATACCCATGACCGGTTTGGAGCCGCGGCGGCCACTCCGATTCTGCTGAACCTTAGTCTGATCACGACCGTATGGTTTTTTGTCCCGGATTCACAGAATGGCGCGGTGACGTTAGGCATTGGCGTTCTAGTTGCGGGGCTTGTGCAACTCGGGTTTCAGTTTCCGTTTTTAAAAAGGCTAAAAAGAATACCGTTACCACAGGTGCGGGCGCGATCCCGAGAGGATAAGGCGGGCGCCGCAGGGGTGGGGCAGGTGTTGAAACTGATGATCCCCGCTATCTTTGGAGTTTCGATAGCCCAGATAAACTTACTGATAAACACGATTCTCGCTTCATTTCTTGTTACCGGCAGTGTGTCGTGGCTTTATTACTCCGATCGCCTAATGGAGTTCCCTTTAGGTGTTTTTGGGGTCGCGCTGGCCACTGTGATTTTGCCTACGCTCTCGCGTCAGGTTGTCCAGAATAGCGAAGAGAGTTATCGAGAAACGCTAGACTGGGCCCTGCGTCTTGTATTTCTGATCTGCTTGCCCGCGGCTGCGGCGCTTGCCATTCTGGCATTTCCATTGATGATGGCGTTGTTTCAGTACGGTGCTTTCTCAAGCGAGGACGCCGTGATGGCTTCACGGGCGTTAGCGGCTTTCTCTATAGGTTTGATCGGTTTCGTGACAGTAAAAGTACTTGCCCCCGGTTTTTATGCCCGCAAAGATACCCGCACACCAGTCCTCATCGGCGCGATAGCCATGGCGATCAATGCACTGGTGGCCGTCCTGCTAGTTTGGGATCTGGCGCACGTGGGGTTGGCGCTCGCGACCAGTGCGGCAGGTTTGGTGAATGCTTTTTTGCTATATCACCGGCTGAACAAGTTAGGACACTTTAGCGCTAGAGCGGGTTGGGGCTTGTTTTTAGTACGGGTGGTCTTGGCTACTGTCGCCATGTCGGCGCTTCTCTACTTTACTCAGGGTCTGCAAAGTGAATGGCTAGCCGCGAGTCTTCTGGAACGTGTAGGCCGCCTTTCGGTTCTAATCGTTTCTGGCGCCTTAGCCTATTTTGTTGTGTTGTATGCGACAGGGCTACGTGTTCATCAGCTTTTGGTACGACCCTAGTGGAAGTAAATCCTTTTTCGGCAGAGGTCATTGCGTCGATCAGCCATCCGGGCGAATCTAAACACTTCTCTTTATCTGAAGCTAAACAGGTCTTGCCGGTGCTTCAGAAACTCACTCGCTCAGCGGCTCAAGACCTTGCCCCATTGCAGGATCAGATGAGCTGTCTGCTTGATTGTGATCCAAGGCAAGAGTCCTTACGGGAGCAATTCGAGCAGATCGTTCGGAAGTGGATCTCACAGGTTCAACGCTTGGGTTTGCGGGTATCAGGGTTATGGGAAGTCGGATTCGACACGGGCGATGGATACCTTTGCTGGCGTCATCCTGAACTGCGTCTGGCATACTTTCAACATTATGAAGAAATCTTTTCTCTACGCCGTCCGCTGGGGCAGGTCATTGAGGAGGACCAACCCGAGTGGGCATACCAATAGGGCCCCTGAAAACTGATGATACTGATTCGCGACCCCTACAACGTCCAAGCGCAGCACCGACCCTCGGTGGTCTCTATCGGGAACTTCGATGGAGTGCATTTGGGGCATGTCCGCCTACTGGCTTTGTTGAAAGAAAAGGCGCGAGCCTTAGGCGCAAAGGCAACGGCGATGACCTTTGAGCCGCATCCGCACGAGTTTTTTAGTCCGCAGAATGCGCCCCCCAGATTGTTGCGGTGGCGGGACAAGCTCGAAAAGCTTTCGGAAGCCGGTGTTGATCAAGTGTTCTCGCTGCGATTCAACGAGAGCCTCTCCCAGACTTCTGCGGAGGATTTCGTCAGGAAATATCTTGTTGAGGGTATTGGGGTTCGGCACGTGGTGATCGGAGATGATTTTCGATTCGGCCGAAAGCGCACCGGTGATGTGCACTTGTTACGTAAACTCGGGGAGCAATGGGATTTCAGTATCAGCATTGTTGAAACGTACTTGATTGGAGACGAGCGGGTCAGCAGCACGCGAATTCGGGAGGTGCTCAAGCAGGATGACTTCGACACGGCTGGGTCGCTCTTAGGTTATCCGTACGCAATCCACGGAAAGATCACGCATGGAGACAAGCGAGGCCGCACGATCGGGTTCCCAACAGCCAACATTATCCTGCCCCATGACAATATCCCCGTTTGGGGTGTCTACGCTGTTTTGATGCACTTCCCGGGATCCGATCCGCAACCAGGGGTGGCGAACGTCGGAGTTCGGCCAACCGTAGGGGGAGATCGGGTCCTCCTTGAAACCCATCTTTTCGATTTTTCAGAAGACATCTATGGCGAACGGGTTCGCGTTGAATTCAAGACAAAGATTCGACCCGAGCAGCGCTTTGACTCCTTTGACGCATTGAAAGCACAGATCGCCATGGACGCGGCGGCAGCCCGCGCATGGTTCGAGCGGTCCTAGCAACATCGAATTGGTGGAAAAGGGGATGGAGGCAAAAACTGGCCGGCAGCGTAGTATTTTTGCGCTATTAGCGTTCGTTTTCCTAGTTGGGGACTGGCTCAGTAAGAGGCTGTTTCAGGGATGGTTGGAGACAGTAGGGCCTGTCGATGTTATCCCCGGTTTTCGACTTATTCTGGTCCACAACCATGGCGCGGCCTTTGGCTTTTTGGCTTCCGCCGGCGGTTGGCAAAGAGGGTTTTTTATTCTTGTCGCGGCCACGGTGATAATTTATCTGGCGTGGCGTTTGTGGATGGCAAGGCCTGAAGAGAAGGTCACGAACATCGGCTTTGCCATGATTTTGGGTGGGGCAACAGGTAATTTGATCGATCGAGTGAACCAGGGCTACGTAGTTGACTTTGTCGATATTTATGTGCGGAACTGGCATTGGCCCGCTTTTAATGTGGCTGATGCCGCGATCTCGATAGGGGCGGTCGTGGTGATCTTCGACAGCCTTGGACTTTTTCGGACCCGCCCCAGCAAACAATCTCATAATGGCGCTCGATAGATGAGATCAGTGCAAGCAAATGATAGGGTCCTGATCCGTTACCGTGTACTGGATGTGGCCGGGACGGTCCTGGAAGATTCCAGACAAACGTCGATTGAGATTAGGATCGGGGAGGGCAGTTTGCCTGATATCGTTGAGAGCGCTCTGTTGGGCCACAAGATGGAAGAACATGTCAGCGTAGTAATCGGGGTGGCCGACGAGGCTTTTGGGGCCTACGATCAAACGAACATTCAGTGCTTGCCGAGCAGCCAGTTCGAAGGCTTTGGAGCGGTGGAATCGGGAATGCTTTTGGAGTTCACTCTTCCGGATGGCGAAGGTGTGGCGGGGTGTGTTACCAAAGTTGCTGAGGACGAGATCACTGTTGACTTCAACCACCCCTTGGTTGGTCGCGATTGTGTCTATGAGATAGATTTAGTCAGATTCGCAGACCCAGCAGTAGACAAAATAACTAAGGATTCGGAAACCTGATGGGCAGATTCACGATTGAGCTTGCGAATCCCCGAGGTTTTTGTGCGGGAGTCGATCGCGCGATCGAAATTGTGGAACGCGCACTTGAGCTTTATGGTGCACCGATTTATGTCCGACATGAGGTTGTTCATAATCGTTATGTGGTCGAAAACCTCAAAAAAAAAGGTGCTGTGTTCGTCGATGAGCTTGAGGAAATTCCGGATGGCAGCACGGTTATATTCAGTGCGCATGGCGTAGCCAGGGTTGTCCAGAATGCGGCCGCAAGTCGCGAGCTGCGCGTACTGGATGCGACCTGTCCACTCGTCACCAAAGTTCACACCGAGGTAAGTCGCTACGGGCGCGAGGGCAAGACGGTCATTCTGGTTGGGCATGCAGGACATCCGGAGGTCGAGGGAACCATGGGCCAGGCCGCCGGAGTGGTCTACCTGGTGGAGTCCGTCGAAGACATCGAGAATCTCAGCATTCCCTTAGGGACCCCCATGGCTTACGTTACCCAGACCACGTTATCGGTCGATGATACTGCCAGGATTCTCAAAAGATTACGCGAGCGGTTTCCCGAAATCGAAGGCCCCCGCCGTGATGATATCTGTTATGCCACGCAGAATCGTCAGGATGCGGTTCGGGCGATTGCCGGTCGTTGTGATGTCGTTTTCGTGGTCGGCTCAGCGACCAGTTCTAACTCAAACCGGTTGCGCGAGCTGGCGGCACAAACAGGCGCCCGCGCGTTTTTGATTGATGGCGCAGAGGATATTGATGAGAACGTGCTTGAAGGTATTAATCGCGTCGGCCTAACGGCAGGCGCGTCTGCCCCCGAGATTCTGGTTGATGCGGTGGTGAAACAGCTTCAAGCGTTTGGGGGTTTGCTTATAGCCGCGTCCTCTCCCCTGGACGAGGGGGTTTCCTTCTCCCTGCCGATGGAGCTTCGAACCTGAGCTCAAAACTTCTTTCTGGGTTGCTGGTTTCTTTTTTATGCNGAATTAACGATACCGCTGGCGCTAGATCACGCTACAGAATCACGTCGGTGTATAATATTTCTGGAAAAGAACAAAAAAAAATAGAGTATTTAGTTATATGTGGCAATGTTTTGTTGAACGGGCCAGCGTGACAGACATTCAGGAGTCAGGGAGGCGAAATGACTGATTCGACTCGATGGACTAACGAGAAGTTTGGGGGGTATCACCTGCGACACCCCCTTGAAGATGATGTTGACCTTACGCGCGTAGGGCCGACTCAACCTTGTGGCGAATACATGCGCCGTTTCTGGTTCCCGGTAGCAATGACTGAGCAATTGGGCGAGCAGCCCGTGCCGATTCGGATTTTAGGGGAGGACCTTGTTATCTTTCGAGACCTCAGTGGAGTCATTGGTCTCTTGCATCGGCACTGCTCCCATCGCCGAATGTCTCTCGAGTACGGCAGGATTGAGCAAAATGGAATTCGTTGCGCCTACCATGGTTGGCAGTTTGACGTGGACGGAACCATTTTGGATACGCCAGGCGAACCAGCAGAGAGTGCAATCAAAGATAAGATTTGTCACGGAGCCTACCCCGTTCGCGAGTTTAAGGGGCTTGTCTTTGCATACATGGGACCGCCTGACAGAAAACCGTCATTTCCGATACTTGATAGCTTTAATATCAATGGCCACGAGATGATTCCCTATTCCATCCATTCGCCTTGTAACTGGCTGCAGGAGAGCGAAAACTCCATGGATCCCTTTCATAGCGTCTTTCTGCACGGCCGAGTAAACGGGCCGCAGTTTCCGGGATTGGAGCACTTTGTCGCACTCCCGGTAGTGGAGTACTTCAAGCGTCCAGAAGGCTTTGTGTATAGCCACTGTCGGCGGCAGGGCGATCTCATTATGATGCGTTTCCATGATCACATTACACCAACCATGGCTCAGAACGGGGGTATGTTCCAAAAACTTGATGGACCAAAAGTTTTTGGCAGAACTAGCCTTACTAAATGGGTCACTCCCATTGACGATACGAACAGCCGTAAATTTGGTTGGCGCCACTTCAACGATGCCGATGAGGTGCTTCGTCAGGGAGACAAGACCGGAGTCGGTTGGGAAAAGGTAGATTTTTATGGACAGACCGCACACCGGACAGAGAAAGAACGGTTGGAAAGTCCTGGAGACTGGGAAGCTTGGACCAGTCAAGGCCCAATCAATATCCATCAGAGAGAATATCTTGGAACAACAGATGAAGGCGTTTCTCTGCTTCGTACCAAATTGAAAAAGGATATTCGTGCTGTCCAGCGCGGAAAAGAGGTTTCGCACCCTGTCGGTTCGGCAGATTCGCCTTTTCACACCTACGGTGGCGACACCGTCCTTCGACTGCCAGAAGATTCATTGGACGATAACGGGTTAATGCGTCATGCCCAGAGTGAGGTCGCGCGGATATATTTTGCCGCCGACCAGTACGAAGAAGACGACCGTCGGGAGTACATCTCGCACGAGATTCGCAATCATTTCGGGGACGAAGCATTGACTGGAGCCAAAGACTGATCGTGGCAGCAGGACGGCCCGTCCCACGGCCCGGGATAAGCAGTATCCGCGGCCACATGGTGGCTCCTGGAGAAGACCTCGCGCCAGACGGCATCTTTCTTGCTTCAAATGAAAGTGTTTATGGTCCGGGCAAAGTCGCTCTGGAAGCGATCGTGTCGAGCGCGAGCACCGTGGAGCGGTATCCGGACGATGGGGTCGGGCGGCTCGCAGACGCTATCGGCGTGAGATTTGGCATTGACCCTGAAACCATCTGCTGTGGATTTGGTTCGGACGATTTATTGGCGCGCTTGGCCCGCGGCTACCTCTCGGCAGGGGACGAGCTGATTCATTCGGCTCATGGATATCCGAAAATTCCAAACTACGCGTATGCTAATGACGCGTTACCCGTCAGTGCCGTGGACCGGGATTTCACAGCCGATGTAGATGCGATTCTCCAATGCGTAACAGAGCGCACTCGTATCGTGATGTTGGCCAATCCGGACAATCCGGCTGGGACCTACCTTAGCGGCGGCGAAGTTCGCCGCCTTCATGAGCGCCTTAGTCCTGAAATTCTATTAGTGCTCGACTCCGCATACGCTGAGTACGTCAGCGCCCCCGACTATGAGAATCCACTAGCCCTTATTAAGTCCTCCACGAATGTCGTAATGACCCGAACCTTTTCAAAGGTGTTTGGTTTGGCAGGTCTCAGGGTAGGTTGGGTTTGCGGGCCAAAAGAAGTTATCGACACCCTCAAGCGAATCGGGATTACATTCCCTATTTCAGCACCTGCTCTTGCTGCATGTGAAGCTGCTCTTGAAGATCGTGATCATTTTGAGAGAGTCGTTGGGGAAAATCATCGTATTCGGGAAATGTTTTCGGATACGCTCAAAAGCTTAGGATTTGAAGTGATTCCGAGCCAGACCAACTTTGCTCTTGTTCGCTTCGCGGACGCGGATCAGGCTGTCTGCACCCATCGATCACTTGAGGCCGACGGTGTCTATACCCGACGGTTTGCCGGTGGAGAGTTCTCCCGATGTATCCGCTTTACGTTGGGGACGGAAGAGGAAATGCGGCGGTGTATTGCAGTCCTCGAGAAAGGGTGTCAGCCAAATGGATGAGCCGCTTCAGGGTCTGAGTATCCAGGCGGCTCTGCATGCAGCTCAGATCAAGTTTGTGGTGGCGTTACCGGACATCGTCACTTGCGATGAACTGCTTTGGCCGATTGCTCGAGAAAATAACTTTAGATTGATCAACGTCTGCAAGGAAGATGAAGGTGTCTCAATCTGTGCAGGTCTGTCTTATGCGGGGAAGCGCTCCATCCTTTTGATGCAGCATACAGGATTTCTGGACTCAATCAACGCAATACGCGTTATGGGGATGGACTATCAGTTGCCGATCGTAATGATGATCGGCCTCCAGGGCATCGAAAAGGATCGCGGGCCGAGTGAGTCTGCGCAAAACGGTGTACGTATCGTGGAGCCCATCCTTCACGCGATGGATATCCCATATCTCGTTCTTAACAATGACTCGGATTCCTTCGGTATTTCGAAGGCAATCGTTTCGGCCTATACGGCGCCGCAGCCATTGGTTTTTCTGATCCCCCGACTGGGCAAAACCGGATGACTATCAAGCGTGATCAGGCCCTGAAAGTGTTGGCCCAGCAGTACCCGGATGGCATTGTCGTCCCGGTATATCAGGCGGCTTTCGACTGGATGGCAATTCGTCCCCATTCCTTAAATTACCTCTGTACNGGGGCGATGGGGCAAGGTTCTAGCCACGCACTTGGATTGGCCTTGGCATGCCCACAAGAGCAAATTGTCGTTCTCGATGGCGATGGCAGCCTATTAATGAACCTTGGATCGCTTGTGACGATAGGGCATCAAGGCCCGTACAACTTTTTGCACATCGTACTCCAGAACGGGATTTACGAGGTAAATGGAGAGTTCCCAGTACCAGGAGGAACTGAGATTGATTTTGCGAGCATGGCACTGGCAGCAGGATATCGCGAGGCACACACCTTCTGTGATCTTGACTCGTGGGCCAGAGATTTGCCGGATATACTGGCGAGCCCCGGCCCCATCCTGGTTGCGTTGAAGGTGGAGGCGGGTCAGTCCTATTTCCGAGATTATCCTGCTATCCACAGTGAAGAAGCGCGAGAGCGCTTTAGATCCGCTTTGGCGGCTCGCCAAAGCGGATAACTTTAGTTCAGTCTCTGACCCTCTCGAATCGTCTTAATCACTGTCTCACAGAAAGCGTCCATTAACCGGCCAGATTCACGGTTGCGAAGATAAAGCAGGGTGAGGTCACCATGGAGGGTCGGCTCAAAAGGTCTAACCTCAATTCCTGTTTCAAGTTTCAGTCCGGAGAATGATGGGCCGACGATAGACACCCCAATGCCGGTTGCAACCAGTTTGCAAATTGCGTCTGTAGTCCGCGCCTCGTAGCGAAGGCTTCTGCTGACTTTTGCCTTTAAAAAAAGTCGGTCTACTTTGTGCCTGTAGACGGAGTCACTTTTATAGGAGATGAACTCTTCATCGGAGAGATCNTTTGGAGTCACCTTTTTTAGTCTGCGCAATTTGTGAGATTTAGGAAAAATACAAACCGACTGTCCGGCCAGTACGGGTTGAGATACTACGGCAGGATTTTCCATCGGTAATGTAGAGAGTCCAAGATCACACTGCCCGGACGTCAAATACTCAAAAACTCGTTGGGTTGGCTGCACCTCCAGAGAAACGGCGACGAGAGGATAGTCCTTGTTAAAAGCCTTGAGTATCGGTCCGATAAACATCGTGACCACACTCGGGATCGTTATGATACGAAGGCTTCCTTCCTTATGATCGCGAATGTTAATTGCGGATTGATTTAATTGATCCAACCCTAGATGGCTAGTTTCAACCTCCTCGAAAAACATCCGACCCTCGATGGTCGGGGCAATCTGGCGACCCTGTCGCGAGAACAATTCAAACCCTAGAACACGCTCGAGATCCTTCACAAGTCTTGAGATTGCAGGTTGGGACACATCGAGCATTTCAGCTGCTCCTGTGATGGTGCCTGTCATCATGACTGCGCGAAACGCATCGACTTGCCGGAGAGTAATCAATGTGGCCTCTATGGATAGCAGGGTTAAATCATCAATGCGGTGCTACATTATCATTAGTCACCGAAACGGGGTACCCATAAACCTTGATCAGAAGCAAGTGCGGAGCAGCACATGAACCGAAATAGAGAGTGGATTATCGGGGTTACTCATCTGATCAAGCCGCCATTTGATCCAGAAACAAAGGCGTTTAGAGATAACGTGCGTTTCATTCATTTTCCTGACACCGACGAGCGGAAATTTTCCAAAGATTCCCTGTCTGAGTTAGATGGCTTATTGGTTTGGACGCCCTCGATCGGAGCCCAAACGATTCGCCATTTAGCGAAATGTCAGATCATCGTTCGTTACGGGGTCGGTTACGACAAGATTGATCTTCCTACGCTCGACACCGCTGGCATCGCATTCTCAAATAACCCCGAATATGGCCCTGAAGATGTCGCTGATACCGCGATCGGACTGATTCTCGCCCTCCAGCGGGGGCTCATTCAACATGACGAACGAGCTAGAACCTACGGTTCTAGCTGGCAGGAGAATCATATAGCCCCGATGCTGCATTCACCTAACGCAACGGTTGGGATCGTGGGTCTGGGGCGGATCGGGACAAGTGTTGCACGTCGACTTTCGCCCTTTGGGTATAAAACGCTGGCGTATGATCCGTATGTCAGCAACGGCATGTTCAGGGCGCTTCAGGTTGAGCGGACGACTTCCCTGCAGGAATTAGTCGACGAGGCTGACGTACTGACTCTGCACTGCCCTTTAACCGGGGAAACTGAGTCAATGATCAATGCCGAACTGCTAAGAGCGGCCAAGCGAGGACTCTTGTTGGTGAATACTGCTCGAGGCAGGTTAATCGACAGCTTNGATACNCTGGAAGAGGGTCTTGTTTCAGGCAGAATCGGCGGAGTAGGTCTAGATGTTTTGCCAGAGGAGCCGCCAGGCTCTCACCGTTTGATAAACGCCTGGCGCAGACGAGAAGAGTGGACCCTTGGGCGCGTTATCATTACACCGCACAANGCTTTCTTTTCCGATTACTCAATGAACGAATGCCGTTTTGCTGCCGCTGAGACGGCACGATTATTCCTCGAGCAAAACATTCACCGAAACCGAATCCCTCCGAGGTGATTTGTGGTGTGAGTCGCCAGGACTGGTTCGCAGACATCCCGAATCATGCGCTGGCTGCCAGCGATTCCATGCAATCTGTCGCCAAACTCCGTGGCTGCTCAAATATCCCTCCGCCTAAACGCCCGACTTCGCCCAAATTATCGAGTATTCCTAGGCTCACTAATGGTTGCCGGTTGGATGCCAGCCACTCCCGAGCGGTCAGACCTACACGGAGCCCCAGTTCTGCAAAAGCCGGATGAGGAGACAAAGTCAGCAGAGCACCCGTGCTGAGACCATCTCGAGGCAAAAAATGGCCTAGGTTTTTTTGTTGCGGACTAGAGAAAGATATCGCCATTGCGCCAAATCCTAAAATATCCACGATGGCACTGTCTCCGATGGCCCCAAGTGCCCGGGACTGTGGCAGGTCCACATCAAAGGCCCCATGAGGAGGCGACGCTGGGGCTGTAAACCATTGGCCCGGCAACCCCGCAACCTGAATACCGGTCTCGCGCCCGTTAGCCGCCGCTGTGATGATCAAACTGCTTTCAGGGGTTCCTCTAGCNCCGAGCAAAATTGCTTTAGAAGCTGCCATCCAAATGTTCAAAAAGAAACTTGGACTGTCTTCGATAAAGGAAAGGTACTTCTCTGCTTTAGGCTGAACCTGTAGTCGGGTTCTGATCTTTTCGAGAAGAAGTCTAGTGCCCACTGGCGTTCTGCCATGACAGTCATCACCCTCAAACAGGGAGTCCGCCGCAATATCCAGAAGAGTGATGCCGTCATCACATACCTGATCGAGTGCAGGGCCGAGGGAATCATGAAGCCATGTCAGGTGCTCCAGCGCGGCTTTAGAGCATATTCCCAATCGCGGAGCAGGTCCGTTGCCCCCGTTTATCGGAGAAAATGATCTCACGTTCGGATCGGAGTCGTCCTCAATACAGTGCAACAGCATTTTGGAAGAGACTACGGCCGCCAGGGGTGTGACGACATCGTAGTCCTGTGCAGGCTCTAGGGTGATGACTCCAGAGAGAATAAGGTGTTCGGCTTCTTCAAAGTCTTGTGCTGCGCCATTGAATACGAGAGCGACCTTTGCGGAGTTCAATACGGGTTTAACGATCTCAGTGGGATCGGAAAAAGCGGGTCCGGCATGCAGCAGCGTGGTGTCAGCAAGATTAACGGCATTGCCCGCCGGGTGCATTTCTCGCCAGACAGGATTTACACGCAAAATCNGTGAAATCGATTCCATGTCGGCTGCGTGAGAAAGTGGAACCATGATGATTGCCTAGGCCGGGCGTATCCAGGTCTCAGAGAAATACAGAAAAGCCGTGGTCGTCTTGATTCCCGCCTGGACTCGTTCCACAGGGGAGCCCGGTAACCGTTGCCCATTTATGTGAATCGACGGATTAGTGGACTCGATTAAGAGTGTATAGAGTTCGTTTTCTTTGCCCCCGGTAAGCTCTGGGGGGAGTTCTAGCGCAGTCGGTTTTCCTAGTTCGTCCCATACAAGCTCGATATCCAGAGAGTCGGCCTTGATGATCTCAGAGTAACGGGCCCGCGGGTCGCCCTCTGACCGGCACTCTTCTATGGGGATGAGAGTCAGGGACTCGCAGGAGGGCAGGGCAGCGAAGGCAGGCAGTTTTAGAATGAAGCTTTCGAGAAGATACTCCGCGAGATCCTTGTTATCGTGAAGGAGGACATTACAGCCTTTTGGGAACGCCCGCTTTTCTTCGGGTGAATCCAACAGTAGCAGCACAGTGCCTCTTCCTGCGGGAGATAAATAAATACGGAAAAAGAGCGCGATTGCAGAAAAGGGGCCATCGGGAGTTTCTTTCAGCAAAATCCCGGGGTTTTCGCCAGTCCAGACGACCTGGCCAGGGTGAATCGGAGAGGAAAGAGGCATAAGGGCTCAGGGTTGTGTTTCAGTGGGTAGGACCCATGTTTCGGAAACTGCTACGAAAGCGGTACTCATTTCTCGACCAAAGAAGAGCCGCTCGCAGACGCGTCCAGATAGCGACTCTCCGTTGATGGAAATCGACGCATTGCGCGCCTCCAGAAACACACTGTACATGTCATGGATGCCGGTAGCGCAATCCTTTGGAGTAACTTCGACTGCGAAGGGTTCTCCCAGTTCAGCCCAGTGCATTTTGATTTCACAACCCGCAGCTCTCATTGTTTCGGTCCAGGAAGTTTTCATATCGCCGTCGGAGGAATATGATTCAGCATCCAGCCAGGTCATGGCCTCTAATCCTGGCTGACTACGAAAGGAGGGAAATCGAGACACAAAGTCTTGAACAAGATATCGCGTCAGTTCGGAATTAGTCGTGATACACAGATTTCTGGCATCGGGAAAACCTTGAGCATTTTGAGGATCACCGAGAATAATCATCGCTGATCCTTGACCGTATGCCGAGAATAGAACGCGGAAGAATATCCCGAGCCCTGTCCAGGGGCCGTCTGGTGATTCTCTGAGGTAGATGCCGGGATTGTCTCCAGCCCACTCAACTCGCCCAGGATTCACGGCTATTCTTGCTTCGACTTCAGTCATTTGCTGCGTTTTTTCAATATAATCTATGGAAATGTGATTAGCCATTTGACTCTATCAAAATTATATAGCGTTGGATATAAAAGCCGCCCCGGCTATGCCGATCTATCTTAATCCTCTCTCCTTCCAAGCTTGAATAGAACTCCCTTGAAACGTTTTTCAATTTTTTCAATCGCAAGAAACGCTCTGACGGGCCACCGTCATTGGGAAAAAATGTGGCGAAGCCCGGATCCCAAGCGGGAATATGATGTCGTGATTATTGGAGGGGGAGGGCATGGTCTCGGAGCTGCCTATTTTCTGGCAAAAGAGCATGGGATCACTAACGTAGCGGTCTTGGAAAAGGGTTGGTTGGGCGGTGGCAACACGGGCCGGAACACCATGACTGTCCGCTCAAATTTCCTTAGGGAAGACAGTGTTCCGTTTCATGAGATGTCGCTCGATCTCTACCATCAGTTAAGTCGTGATTTGAATTACAACCTGATGGTGAGTCAGCGGGGAATGATCACTTTCATCCAAAGCTCTGCCGCTAATCGGATAGCGCTTCAGATGGCCAATACGATGCATATTTATGGGGCCGAGTATCGGATGTTGACGCTAGATGAGGTCAAACAGAGAATTCCAATCTTTGATCCTTCGCCGGATATGCGTCTTCCTGTGCGCGGCGGGGTGTATCAGCCGCGGGCTTCCATGGTGAGGCATGACGCCGTGGCGTGGGGGTTTGCCCGTGCTGCGGATGCGCGAGGCGTAGATATCATTCAGAACTGCGAGGTTACCGGGATACAGCAGGAAAAAGGGGCGGTGACCGGCGTTGAGACTACCCGGGGACTGATCAAAGCAAAAAAAATTGGCATGGCCGTCGCCGGCCACGGCAGCGTTGTCGCCTCAATGGTGGGTCAACGCCTCCCGATCACAACTCAGCCATTGCAGGCCTGGGTATCGGAACCCGTGAAGCCTGTGCTGAATGAGATCATCGTGATCAGAAGTTACTACGGTACCTATCTGATGCAATCGGACAAAGGAGAGATAGTGGTCGGGCAGGGATGTGATCCTTATCCTTCCTACGCCCAGCGAGGGACCTTTCCGATTATTGAAGATGCGACGACATCGATGCTGGAAGTTTTCCCAAGTTTCGGCCGGCTGAAGTTGTTGCGTCATTGGGCTGGCATGCTGGATATCCCTTATGACGGCAGTCCCATTATCTCGAAGACCAACACCCGCGGGTTCTATATTGATGTGGCAGGGTCGGGCGGGTTCAAGACGACGCCTGCAGCGGCAAACACATTCGCCCACCTGATTGCAAAAGACACACCACACCCGCTTGCTGAAAAACTCGGCCTGGAGCGTTTTTCCTCCGGACGTCTGATTCAGGAGGGCGGCGTGTCCGCTAACCGTTGATGGGGATTGTGTAGTGCTGGAAATTCCCTGTCCTTGGTGTGGGCCAAGAAACGAAAGCGAGTTTGTCTGCGCGGGCGAGGCAGATCGCAAAAGACCCCCTGATCCTGAAGCCGAGACGGAAGAGGCCTGGGCCGATTATCTTTTTAACAGCACAAACCCCAAAGGCGTAGTTCGGGAGTGGTGGTGGCATGTCAGCGGATGCACGCATTGGTTTCAAATTGATCGAGACACAGTCACACATGAGATTACTCCCGTTGAGGAGTTCTCCAAATGACGCGATTGGCAAATGGGGGCGTCATCGATCGGCAACGTCCCTTGGGCTTCACGTTCAACGGGAAGCGTTATCAAGGTTATGAGGGAGATACTCTCGCCTCTGCGCTTGTGGCCAATGATGTTCTGATCATCGGGCGGAGTTTTAAGTATCACCGGCCCCGCGGCCTCCTCACGTGTGGGCCGGAAGAACCCAATGCGCTTGTGCAGTTGGTGAGTGATGGGGATCAACCGAATCTCAGAGCAACGGAGATTCCCTTGAGGGAGGGTCTCGAGGCAAGAAGTGTCAACTGTTGGCCGAGTGCACAATTCGATCTTCGCGCAATAAACAGTGTTCTGGCTCCCCTGTTCCCTGCTGGGTTCTATTACAAAACGTTTATGGCGGGGCGGTGGGANTTCTATAGCCGATTCATCCGGAAGGCGGCAGGGCTGGGTCAATCTCCGAAACAGCGAGACGAGGGTCGCTATGAACGGGTAAACCACCATACCGACGTCCTGATTGTGGGGGCGGGACCCACGGGGGTACAGGCCGCGAGAGTTTCAGCGGAATCGGGGCGCGATGTCATGGTGCTTGATATGCAAGAGTCGCCCGGTGGCCACTTGCTATTCCATCCCCGACAGATTGATGGCCAGGCAGCATCCCACTGGGTGTCACAGGAGGTTGCCGANCTNCAGGNTCGNGANAACGTGACCTGGCTGCAAAGCACTACCGCNACGGGTTACTACGATCACAACATGGTCATCGCGGTAGAGCACGAGCCAGCGGAATCATGGTTGAAAGAACGGTTGTGGCATATCCGCGCCAAGAAGGTGGTCATTGCCACCGGCGCTGTAGAGCGGCCTTTGATTTTTCCGGGAAATGATCGACCGGGAGTAATGCTGGCGGACGCGGCAGCCCGATATGTTCGACGGTTTGCAGCTGTTCCAGGCAAAAGGGCAGTGATTTATACGAATAATTCAACGCCGTATGCGCACCTGGAAACATTCAAGACGGCCGGTATTGCGATTCAGGGCATTCTCGATCTGCGCGAAAGTCTGAGCGAGGCAGAGCTTAGCCTTGCCAGGAACTCAGAGGTTCCGGTGATAGTCGATGCGAGGATTACGGGAGTTCAGGGGCGTTCCGGGGTAAAGGGTGTGACGTATCAGAACGGGGCAGGATCAAAAACTGTTAGCTGTGATCTTGTTTGTCACTCGGGTGGCTGGAACCCGCTAATTCACCTTTATTCTCACGCAGGGGGACGCTCACGTTTTGAGCGGGAGTCCGCTGCCTTTGTTCCTGGCGAACGGGCGCAGGGGGCATATCCTATCGGCGGCGCCAACGGAACGTTCTCATTGGATGAAGGGTTAAAGGAAGCCACTGATGTTGCGAATTCATTATTTGGGGAAAGCGCGGGCGATACCATTTCGAGCGCGCCAGTTGCTCCGGCAGCAGGGGACGAGGTTTCCTATCGGATCGATCAGATCTGGCCAGAAAAAAAGCTCAAGGGGAAGGCATTCGTTGACTTTCAAAACGACGTGACGACCGCAGATATTGCGCTTGCTGTACGGGAGAACTTTCAATCTATAGAGCATGTGAAACGCTATACGACTGCGGGGATGGCGGTGGATCAGGGAAAGATTGGCAATCCCAACGTTATCGGTCTTGTTTCCCGGGAGTTAGGTGAGGAGCAGGCGTCGGTGGGGACCACTACCTTTCGACCGCCATTTGCCCCGGTGAGCTTTGGAGCCATAGGCGGCAGTGAACGTGGACCCCTGATTATTCCGGCGAGAACTACGCCGATGACGGCATGGAATATTGAGAACGGAGCCGCCATGGATGAGGCAGGCGCCAACTTTCGAAGGCCGTTTTTCTTTCCTCGGGCAGGGGAAGCAATGGAGGACGCCGTTGCTCGGGAAGCGACAGCGGTTCGGACTTCATGTGGGATTTACGACGGCACCCCACTGGGAACCTTCGAACTGCAAGGACCAGACACGGGAGAACTCCTAAATCGGCTGTACACCAATCGTTTTGACAATCTCCCGGTTGGTCGGGGCCGCTTCGGCCTGATGCTCCGCGAAGACGGACGCCTGTTCGACGATGGTGTCACTTTCTGTGTCGACCAGAACCGGTATCTGATGTCTTGTGGAACCGGTGCGGCGGGAGCGGTATACGCTCATATTGATCGGTTGCTTCAGACCGAATGGACTGATCTCAATGTGTATCTGGTCAATGTCTCCGCAGCGTGGGCCACGATGTGTGTGTGTGGACCTCTGGCTCGCAAGGTGCTGGACAAGCTGGAGAGTGATATTGCGTTTGACCCGACCTTTCGATTTCTTGATTTCCGCGACGGAACGCTTGAAGGAATAAACGTACGCGTGGCACGTGTGAGTTATACGGGGGAACTCAGTTTTGAAGTTAATGTTGCAAGACGTTCTGCACTAAAGCTTTGGGGGATTCTGATGGATGCCGGCAAAGAGTTCGACATTACTCCTGTGGGTTCTGAAACAAGCGGAGTACTTCGCATCGAAAAAGGATTTATCTCTCCCGGACATGAAGGCGACAACATCACGAATCCCTTCGATGCCGGAATGGGCTGGATCGTCGACATGACCAAACCTGACTTCATTGGCAAACGCAGCCTGCTTCGCGATATCAGGTTGGGCGGGGAGCGCCAACACGTTGTGGGCCTGCTTCCGGATGATGAACGGGCTCCAGTGGCTGATGGGTCAGCGCTGCTTCCGGTGCAGGACAGCAACTCCCGCTTGGGATTTCAAGGCCACGTAACCGCAGCCTGTTTCAGTCCGACTCTCAAAAGGACGATTGCTTTGGCGTTATTGAAGGACGGTCAGAGCCGTCATGGCGAAAAGGTGGTGATTTCGGGCCTGGAAAACAGTTGCGCTGCAACCGTGACTGAGCCCGCGTTCTATGATCCGAAGGGCGAGAGGATGCGCGCATGAGTTATCAGGTGGATGTCTCNTCTTTAGCAGATTATGCGTTGATCAATCTTCGGGGCGAGACCCAAGTGACCGCCAACTGGGAGGCCGCTCTTGATGTGACTTTTCCCAAGGCAGCTCACACAGCGTTGATTAGCGACACATTTTCCGTACTTAGCCTTTCCTCGGATCACTGGTGGGTCAGGACAGGGTTGAAACATGAGGATGAGCTTTTCCACAAGCTTTCACACGCGGTATCGGGCGAACACGCAGCCGTCACTGTGGTGACCGATCACTTTCAGGGTTTTTCCGTCAAAGGGCCGGATGCGGTCGCCGTATTACGCCAGGGATTCAGTCTTGATCTGCGGCGTCTCGATAGCGGGCAGTGTACGCGCGGCGGGTTTGCACGCTGCGGCGCCACATTGCAGGTGGTTGAGTCAGGCAGGGCTTATGAACTCTTCGTGGAGTCAAGTTATTCTGAATACGTGGAACGTTGGCTTAAAATGGCNCAGGGCCATACTTTTTAGCCAGAAAAACGGATGCCGTTAATGGCATCGGCGGGTTATGCCAAATTACTACGATACAGCGGCGCAACTAAACGAATACTTAGTGTTCCATTACGGGAATGATGCGTCAGTGTTGCCGTGGGATTTTGGGCCTGTGGAAGCTCTTGGATTTCACAAGAGACTCGCGGGGTGGGTCGACAAGAATCGGCTTCATTCTGGGAGCCGTGCGCTCGATCTTGGGTGCGCAGTGGGCCGGATTAGTTTGGAATTGACCCGTCTATGTGAATCAGTTGTTGGCGTTGACTACTCAACAACCTTTATCGAAGCGGCAAAGAAGATTAGAGAAAGCGGGCTTGTTACTTTTCAGTTAACGAGAGAGGGCAATCTCGGTACATCAGCGCAAGTACGACTTCCGTCTGAACTCGGCCGTGAACGGATTTCCTTCTGTCAAGGGGATGCGGAAAATCTACCTGATTCATTGGGCAAGTTCGACGTCGTCATAATGGCCAATCTGCTTGATCGAGTGGCACATCCAAGAAATGTGCTGCGCAGACTTCGTGATATCACGCAACCGGGTGCTCAGGTAATCATCTGCTCCCCCTTCACCTGGTGGGATGAATTTACCCAACCTGAGGAGCGGCTCGGAGGATTCATTCGGGACGGCAAAGATATAACGTCCATGGACACGGTAGCGGAACTTCTTGAAGCGGACTTTCGCCAAACGAAAATCGGAGATGAGCCCTTTCTTATTCGACAACATGAGCGCAAGTTTTTCATGAGTGTCGCGTGCGTTGGGGCATGGATTCGAAGGTAAGACCGATTCAGTCGGCGGTTGGCGCACTATCTGCTGGAATCTCCGTATAATTCCCCGCCCAACGAAATCGTTGCCGGTGTAGCTCAGTTGGTAGAGCAGCGCATTCGTAATGCGAAGGTCGTAGGTTCGAATCCTATCTCCGGCACCACTATTTTTTGCTAGAAGTATCTGCATAGCGTATATCAACGTGTATTTCCAAGATGAATAAGGCAGCCCGAAAACGAATTCTTGTGACTGGCGGCGCTGGTTTTGTGGGATCGCATCTTTGTGACCGCCTTGTTTCGGGAGGGGACGACGTTGTCTGTGTCGACAACTTCTATACCGGAGATAAAAGAAACATCGCACATCTGTTGACTGAGAGTAACTTTGAGTTAATCCGCCATGATGTGACCCTTCCGCTGTATCTTGAAGTAGATCAGATTTATAACCTCGCCTGCCCGGCATCTCCGGTGCACTATCAGCATGATCCGGTCCAGACGACCAAAACGAGTGTGCATGGAGCTATCAACATGCTCGGACTGGCTAAGCGCACCGGGGCAAGGATACTTCAGGCCTCCACCAGTGAGGTCTACGGCGATCCTGAGGTTCATCCTCAGCCGGAGCACTATTGGGGTAAGGTGAATCCGGTAGGTGTGCGATCATGCTACGACGAAGGCAAACGCTGTGCAGAGACATTGTTTTTTGATTATTGGCGCCAGCATCGGCTCGAGATCAAGGTGGCGCGGATATTCAACACCTATGGCCCAAGAATGCACCCGGACGACGGTCGGGTTGTGTCTAATTTTATTGTCCAGGCGCTGCGTCAAGAGCCCCTGACCGTCTATGGCGACGGATCGCAGACAAGGTCATTTTGCTATGTGGACGATCTTGTTGAAGGCCTGATCCGATTAATGGAATCAAGGATGGATTTCACGGGCCCCGTTAACCTCGGGAATCCTGGAGAATTTTCAATGCTGGAACTGGCGACGGAAGTGATCCAGCAAACCGGGTCTAGCTCTGCCACTGAATTCAAGACATTGCCCCAAGATGATCCGCAACAGCGCAGGCCCGACATCGAGCTGGCAAGAAACGAACTGTCCTGGGAACCAGCGATACACCTTGCGGACGGCCTGAAAAGAACGATCGACTACTTCAGGCGCATACTGTAGCCAAAAAGTTCCGATCTTCTTTCAGGTTATCTCGGTAAGAGATTGAAAATTAACAAAAGTAAAAACTTTCGTGCGGGCTCATCCTGTGAGCCTTCTGGAGTCCAAACTGTCCCCAATTCACTAGAACAAGGGATACGACATGCAGGACTTTCTTGATTTTCTTTCATGGCTTGGTTTCACGATCCTCGCCGCCGCGGTTTTTGGATTGAGCGATGTCGTCGAATCGAACGGTTTGACCGGTCCTGAACTGATGACCCTCGGACTATGTGCGAGCTTCGCCGGCGGAAGCAGTGGTTTCCTGCTCTGTCGCTGGGTGGCTCGTGGAGCGGCTCCACTGTCGACCAGGATTCAGCAGCTGGTATCCGACAGGCAACGTTTGGATGCCTCCCAGTTTGAGCGCGCATAAAAATATGATGTAGATCAGGCGCGCCGGCTAGAATCCGGGTTTCGTCGGAGGAGTCGCGTGCCTAGTTCCCAGTTTAGAAAACACCTCAGCACCTGGCTCGAAAGAGCCCCGGTCCAAAGATTTATTATCGCCCTGATTGTGCTCAACGGGGCGATTTTAGGGATTCAGACCTCGGNNGGCCTGATGGAGTATTTTGACCCCTGGCTGTCTCTTTTGGACCAACTCATCCTCGCCGTTTTCGTCCTGGAAATCGTCTTGAAGCTGATCGCCTCTGGGAGGGAATTTTTTCGAAGCTACTGGAATCTTTTTGATTTTTTTGTCGTTGCCATCGCCCTTATCCCTGCGAGCGGACCCTTCGCAGTATTGCGTGTATTGCGTGTGTTGCGCCTGTTGCGCCTCATATCGGTCGTGCCACGCTTGCGGTTTGTTGTAGAAACCCTCCTGCATGCTATTCCCGGGATCGCGTCGATCGGCGTACTGATCCTGATTATTTTTTATGTGTTTGCCGTGGTGGCGACGGGCTTGTATGGCGCGGCATTCCCCGACTGGTTCGGCAGTCTTGGCCGTTCGATGTTTACCTTGTTCCAGATCATGACGCTGGAGAGTTGGTCCATGGGTGTGGTCCGTCCGGTCATGCAGGTTTTCCCTTTTGCGTGGATCTTTTTTGTGCTCTTTATCCTGGTCGCAACATTCACCATGCTGAACCTCTTTATCGGAATAATTGTCGAAACAATGCAGACCTTGCATGCTAAATCTGATGAGGATAAACAGAACCAGCGAAAGGCAGAAGGCGACGGTCCAGCGTTGGTAATTGATGAAATCCGTGGGCTTCGTGAGGAGATAGCCCGACTTAATGACAAACTCGAGAACCGAAGTAAATAGCCAACGTCCCGGACTAAAGTAGCGGCTCGACGTTAAAACCGCGCGGGCGGGCCCAAAGGGAGTGTCAGTCGTATATTGAGGTCTCTCCGGGCGGCCGGGTCTTGAAGCGTTTGTGGACCCAGAAATACTGACTGGGGTCCCTGCGGATGCAGTCCTCAATAGCTGAGTTCATTCTTTGAGCATCTCCTTCGGGCGTCCCTGTAGGAAAGTTCGGGAGCGGTTCTCCGATTACAATTTCAAAGCCAGCTCCGCCAGGGAGGATATAGGTTGGGCAGGGCAGCACGGGAACTTCGCAGAGTTTTGCGATCCNCCCCANNACGGGCCAGGTAGCGGTCGGAACTTCAAAAAACGGTGCAAAAACAGCGCGCCGCTGGCCAGGATCCTGATCGGGCAGGTAATAACACCCAGTTCCCCGACGTATCGCTTTAAACATTGGCCGCAGATCCTCTTTGCGTTCGTACAAAGTGCTCCCAAATCGCTGACGCGCCCGCAGCATACTGCGATCGAAGACAGAATTTCGCGTGCGCTGATAAACGCTGACCCCCGGTGATTTGAGAGAAATAAATACGCCGCCAAGCTCTAAGGCGAGAAAATGGGGCGCCAGAAGGATGAACCCCTTCCCCGCACCTTCAAGCTGACGCAAGGCTGCCTCATTGCGGATATTCACCCGTTTTTTGAGTTTTTCTTCCGATGCCCACCAGACGAATCCTGTGTAGAGCAGCATGCGGGCCGTGTTACGAATGTTTTCCCTGGCGAGAGAAGCCGCCTCTGTGTCTGATAGTTTAGGAAAACAAAGAGACAGGTTGCGTTCAGCAACCCGACGGCGCGATGGCAGGATGAACCGCAGGAGATCTCCAAGACCCGTGCCCAGATGGAAGAGTATAGGTAGAGGAACCAGGCTCAAAAGCCGCAGCAGGCCAAGGGAGATCCAACTCCCAAGATATCGGATATGGAAAGGACTTCTAATCGGTCTCGGCATGAAAAAGCTCCCGGAGTCTCACCGATAAGCGTTCATAAAGATCGAGGTTCGTGAGTAGAAAGATAAGTGACATAGGCGACGGATATAAATATTTTGGATGGCCGTCCCCAAAAGAATCATGTAACCGTATGCTATAGTTTAGAGCGCATTAACCGCTTGCTATTCGGCCGGCGGCTCAAGAAAAACGGTATCGGGAGGCTCTTTGACAGAGACTATTGTACTCACCGCGGAGATGGTTGCGGTGATGGCGATACTGGCTTTAACGATTTTTCTGTTCGCGTTCGAAATAGTCCGCGTCGATGTAGCGGCGGTGGGCATCATGGTGCTGCTCGGCCTTACGAGTATGGTGCCAGGTTACTCTGGACTTGTCCCGATCGGTAATTTATTCGATGGATTTTCCAGTAACGCCGTTATTTCCATCATCGCCGTAATGATCATTGGTGCCGGTCTTGATAAGACCGGAATCATGAGTCAGTTGGCGGGAAAAATCCTGAAATATGGGGGCAGGACGGAAAGCCGGATTATTACGGTCATTTCGGCCACCGTGGGGGTTATCTCCAGCTTCATGCAGAACATAGGCGCCGCGGCACTTTTTCTCCCCGTCGTAACCCGGATCGCGCGGCGGGGCAATCTGCCGATTTCACGACTGCTGATGCCGATGGGGTTTTGCGCAATTTTGGGCGGGACGATGACAATGGTTGGATCGAGCCCTTTGATCCTGCTCAACGACCTGATTGAGACCTCAAATCGCAATTTACCCGACGCAGTCGCTCCCATGGAGGCGTTTTCACTGTTTTCCGTCTCCCCTATTGGAGTGGTGATGCTGCTGAGCGGGATCCTTTACTTCGTGCTTCTCGGCCGGTTTGTGTTACCGGTGGTCAAGGACAAGCCCCAGGAATCGGGCAGCACCCTTCAATATTTTTCGGAGGTTTACGGGATCTCGGGGCAGGTGTTCGAGGCGCGGGTCACAGAGGAGAGCCCGCTAGCTGGTGGGACGCTCTCTGATATCGACAGTGCGGGGCGGGGCGGTTGGATTGTTGCGGTGCGAACCGGCGATAAATTCACCGTTGCGCCGTCGGGTGAAACTGAGCTTTGGCCGGGGACGGATCTCGCCATCATGGGGCCAATGGATTCGGTGCAACATTTCTGTACTGAGAACGCGTTGGAACTCAAGAGGGAGATGGATGTCTTTTCGGAGTTGCTCAGTCCAACCGCAGCGGGAATTGTAGAGGTCGTTGTGCCTCCCGATTCCAATCTCATAGGCAAGTCAATCCGGGAAGTTTCCATACGGCAAAGATACGGTGCAACGGTGCTGGCCATATTCCGAATTGACGAAGTGATCGATCGGCAATTGCCGGAATTTGTGCTTCAGGCGGGAGATACGCTTGTGCTGCACGCCCGCTGGCAGGATGTGGCTCCGATCGCGAAGAACAAAGACTTTGCGGTTGTAACGGATTTTCCGCGTGAGGATACCCGCCCGGAAAAACTGCCCCACGCCCTCATCTTCTTTTTAATTGCGCTTGGACTCATCTTGTTTACCGAGCTAAGACTGTCGGTCGCGCTGATGACCGGGGCGATCGGAATGATTATCAGTGGCGTCATCCGCGTCGATGAGGCGTATCAATCGATTGGCTGGCAAAGTGTATTCCTGCTTGCCAGCCTGATTCCCCTCGGGCTCGCCATGGAAGCTACGGGCACGGCCGCCTGGGTCGCCCAGCAGACATTAATTGTGCTGGGAGAGGTTC
The DNA here is from genome assembly GCA_002713825.1 of Acidiferrobacteraceae bacterium. Classification (GTDB taxonomy): domain Bacteria; phylum Pseudomonadota; class Gammaproteobacteria; order Arenicellales; family UBA868; genus UBA868. The sequence continues at coordinate 111,802 of PAUU01000010.1, forward strand.
CGATTTGGGTGCTGCAGGCGAGCATCGCCGTGCTCGCAACAGTATTTACGCTGCTGATGTCCAACGTCGGGGCGACGGTCTTGCTAGTGCCCTTGGCGGTCAATATTGCTATCGGAGCAGGAGCCGATCCCGCCGTCTTTGCGTTGACGGTGGCGATCGCGACATCCAACTCGTTTCTAATCCCGACACACCAGGTGAACGCGCTGATCATGGGGCCAGGTGGTTATCGCGTCGCAGACTTTATGCGTGCGGGTGGCATCATGACTATTCTGTTCTTGGTGATCATGATGGTCATGTTAAATCTGATTTTCTAAGCCTGACCGCTGTCGCAACGAGCTTCACATCATCTGTCCAACAGGCGAATCTGTTCCCATTCAAGCATGACTTCTTTCCGCGGACTTCCCCATCGGTAGCCGCCAATCGCACCATCAGAGCGAATGATCCGGTGACAGGGAATAAGAAATGAGATCGCGTTTTGGCCAACGGCTGTCCCGACGGCGCGAACGGCTTTCGGTTTTTGGATATCAGCTGCCAAGGCGCCATAAGTCATCGTCGCTCCCAGGGGAATTCCCAGGAGTGCACGCCAGACCCGAAGCTGAAAGTCTGTTCCATGAACCAATAGCGCCAATGGACCACGCGGCTGTGAGTCCCCGCCCGGAAAGACTTGCTTGAGGAGACCAGCCGTTTCTNTCTGAGCAGGGGATANGCGGGCGCTGGGCCAGGTCTCCTTGAGGGGGAGTAGGATCTGCGAGATTTCTGTTTCGGCTGTTTCAAAAGATAGCCAACAGATACCTCGCGCCGTTNTGCCCAACAGACATCTTCCGAAAGGACTGTGGTGAATCCCGAAACCGATCGCAAGACCGGCCCCTTGATCGCGGTATTCTGCTGGCGTCATGCTTTGAAGGGAAACAAACAGGTCGTGTAGGCGCCCGGATCCGGACAAGCCGGTATTCAAGGCGGTATCAAGGACGCTCTCACCGCTGCGCAGATGCTGCTGGGCTTCAGTCAGCGTCAGGGACTGCAGATACTTTTTTGGACTGATACCTACCCAGCGTTTGAAGAGCCTCTGGAAATGGTGGGGACTCAGATTCGCAGCAGCTGCGGTTTCGGCGAGGGTGGGCTGTTCACGCGAATGGATCCGCAGAAATTCCAAGGACTTCGCAACTCGCGCGTAGTCCGAATCAGGCTGTTTAGTGGCTTTTGGCATACCCACGAAGAATAGGTTTGCGTCCAAGGTCGCGCAACCCGATTCTTGCGCCAAGAGAAGGGATCCCTTTCAATTTCCTTTGATACACTCGCGGGCATTGGACCCCTGCGCGTACGGATCAGCGGGGTTAAAACTCGGCTTCAATTGTGATCCTGTTTTGAAGCCCATCGGAGGCAGCATGGCAGTGGATTTTCCAGATCAGGCTCAGATCATCGTTATTGGTGGCGGTGTCGTGGGGTGTAGCGTTGCNTATCACCTGGCAGAGTTGGGGGTTAAGGACGTTGTGCTGTTTGAGCGTAAGTCATTGACCAGTGGCACAACCTGGCACGCGGCGGGGCTGGTGGGACAGTTGCGGGCCACTCAGAATCTGACAAGGCTGGCCCAGTACACCACCAATCTCTACGCGGAACTTGAGGAACTCACGGGGCAGGCGACAGGCTTTCGTCAAAACGGCTCTCTTAGTCTTGCAACAGACCCTGAGCGGTTTGAGGAGCTTAAGCGGGGCGCCTCCATGGCGAGTTGTTTTGGGCTTGAAGTCGAGGTCGTCAGCCCCAAAGAAGCGCTCGAGCTTTATCCCATCATGTCCACTGAGAACCTTGTGGGTGCCGTTTTTCTACCGCGGGATGGCCAGACGAATCCTACCGATACGACGCAGGCGTTGGCGCGGGGTGCCCGGGATAAAGGTGTGCGAATCTTTGAGGGCGTCACCGTTGAGTCCTTTGAGAAAGAGGGGGGCAGGGTGAGCGCGGTCGTTACCGATCGGGGCCGAGTCGCTTGCGAGACAGTGGTCAATTGCGCGGGAATGTGGGGGAGAACCCTAGGCCTTAAAGCAGGTGTTTCCGTACCCCTTCATGCCGCTGAACATTTTTATGTGGTCACTGAACCCATTCCAGATCTTCCCAGAGACCTTCCGGTCGTTCGGGAACCCTCCGTGTGTAACTACTACAAGGAAGATGCCGGCAAGATGATGGTGGGGATGTTCGAGCCCGTGGCCAAGCCATGGGGCATGGAAGGTATCCCAGAAGACTTTGAATTTGGNACTCTGCCGGAAGATGTCGAGCATATCGAGGAACAACTGAGTTGTGCCATCGAGAGAATTCCGGTGCTCGGTCAGNCCGGAATCAAAATCTTCTTCAATGGACCTGAAAGTTTCACGCCGGATAATCGGTACTGGCTCGGCCCCTCGGTAGAGGTGCCGAATTTCTTTCTGGCGGCTGGATTTAATTCAATCGGTATTCAATCAGCGGGTGGGGCAGGCAAGGTGTTGGCCGAGTGGATAGTCAACGGGCATCCGCCGATGGATCTTTGGGATGTAGACGCCCGGCGGATGATGCCTTTCCAGGTTAACCAGCAGTATCTCCACGACCGAACCGTGGAAGCTCTCGGGCTGCTGTATGCGATGCACTGGCCCTTCCGTCAGCCNGAAACNGCGCGNNGGGTGCGTACCTCGGCTCTCCATCAGCGCCTAGACGATTTGGGTGCCTGTTTTGGCGAGACCGCTGGCTGGGAGCGCGCGAACTGGTTTGCCCCGCGAGGGATTGAGCCAGTGTATGAGTACAGCTATGGTCGGCAAAACTGGTTCGAGCACTCCGGCCGGGAACATCAGGCGGTCCGTGAGAACGTGGGCGTTTTCGATATGAGCTCTTTCGGCAAGTATCTCGTTCAGGGTCGGGATGCCCGCCAACTGCTGGATCGGGTAAGCGCGAACAGGATGGATGTCGAGCCGGGTCGGGTGGTCTACACACAATGGCTTAATGAGCAAGGAGGCATTGAGGCGGATCTGACAGTGACCCGATTGAGCGAAGATGAGTATCTCGTCGTTACGGCTGCTGCGTCGCAGACGCGCGATCTACATTGGCTGAAAAGCAGCATGCGTCCTGACGAGCACGTCTTCGCCACGGATGTGACTAGCGGATACAGTGTGCTGAGCGTGATGGGGCCGAAGTCCCGCGAAGTGCTGCAGTCCCTGACGCCAGCAGACCTCTCCAACGCTGCCTTTCCTTTTGGGACGTCCCAAGAGATTGAGATGGGTTATGGCCTGGTCCGGGCGACACGCATTTCCTACGTGGGAGAGCTCGGATGGGAGCTTTATATCCCGACGGAGTTCGCTCTGGGAGTATTCGACCGACTGATGGAGGTCGGTCAGACGGTTGAATTGCACCCCGTGGGACTGCATGCCCTCAACAGCCTAAGAATCGAGAAGGCGTATCGTCACTGGGGGCATGACATCGGACCTGAGGATAATCCGTTCCAGGCTGGGTTAGGGTTTGCGGTGAGCCTGGATAAGCCAGGGGGATTCATAGGCCGGGAAGCGCTGTTGCGGGCCGTGGAAGATCCTCTTACCAGGCGAATGGTCCAGTTTGTCCTGGAAGACCCATTGATAATGCTCTACCACGAAGAGCCGATCTGGAGAGATGGAAAGCGAGTCGGTAGAACGACTTCAGGAATGTACGGGCACACCTTGGGTGGCTGTGTAGGCTTGGGTTATGTCGAAAATCATGAGGCCATAAATCGCGCGTTCGTATCGGACGGGGTTTGGGAGATCGAAGTGGCAGGAGAGCGGGTTAGCGCGAGAGCGAGCCTATCGCCGATGTATGATCCGCGTTCGGAAAGGNTAAAGGTTTGAGATGACCACAACCGAAAAACTTTATAACGAAGATCCCTACTTGAAAGAATGCAAGGCGACCGTGACCGGCATAGTGGATCATAGCGTCACATTGGACCGCAGTGTTTTCTACTGCCAGGGAGGCGGGCAACCGGGCGATACGGGGGTGCTGGTCCTTTCTAATGGAAGTATAAAAAAGGTAGTCAACACGATTGCTCAGCGTGAAACCGGNGCCCATTTGCACGTGCTCGATGAAGAGGAAACGCTGCCTGAAATAGGTGCAGAGGTGACTGCCTGCATCNATTGGGAGAGGCGCTACGGCTTCATGCGAATGCATAGCTGCATGCATATGCTATGTGCTGTGATTGACGCTCCGGTTACCGGCGGTTCGGTGAGTGAGGGCCGGGCACGCCTGGATTTTGACCTGCCAGAGCCGATCGACAAAGAAGTAGTCACCGAAGCGCTGAATAAACTAATCCAACAGGATCGGCCGAGACACTTGAGATGGATTACCGATGACGCACTTCAGTCCCAACCCGAATTGGTGCGCACAATGTCGGTCAGCCCGCCGATGGGGCAGGGTGAAGTGCGTCTGGTGGAATTTGAACAGATCGATCTTCAGCCTTGTGGCGGTACCCATGTTGCCCGCTCAGGAGAAATCGGAAAGGTGCGGGTTTCCAAGATTGAAAAGAAGGGTAAACAGAACCGTCGGGTCATCGTCGAGTTTGCCTAAAGGCTATACAGCGGCGCCGTGCGGACTTGGTAGAGACTATACGTTGGAGTCAGGGACAGAGTTCTTTTTCTCCGAGATGAAATCNCGNAACCCCTCCTCTACACCTTCGTCAATAGCAGGGGGTTCATAGTCGGCAAGCATCTGCTTCCAGGTCGCGTTGGCCCGTTGNGCCGNATCCAGAGCGCCNTCGGACTCCCACTGCTCAAAACTGTTGCTGTCGGCGGTAGTTGATCGGTAAAACGCGGTTTCAAAATTNGCCTGTGTGTGANCGCATCCAAGAAAGTGGTTTCCAGGACCCACTTCNGCAAGCGCCTCCATAGCNTGTCCGTTCACAGAATCATCAATTCCGGAAAGAAAGACCTCAATCATGCCAGCTTGATCGGCATCAAGGATGAACTTCTCGTAGCCCATAGCCAAACCGCCTTCAAGCCACCCAGCGGTATGAAGCATGAAGTTGACACCGGCGAGCATTGCACTTTGAAGGGTATTCGCTGACTCATATGCAGCCTGCGCGTCCGGTAATTTGGAAGCGCACAAGCCGCCCCCGCTGCGAAAAGGTACTCCCAGACGGCGGGCCAGTGCCGCGCAGATAAAAATCACCATACTGGGCTCAGGTGTTCCAAAAGTGGGAGCCCCGGACTGCATCGACACGGCGCTTGAAAAGGTGCCGAAAATGACTGGCGCCCCAGGTCTTACAAGTTGTGTAAAGCAGATGCCGGCCATAGCCTCGGCCAGGATTTGAGTGCAGGTGCCCACGACGGTGACAGGCGACATTGCGCCGGCCAGAATAAATGGCGAGATCACAGTCGCCTGGTTGTTCTCGGCATAAACACGCGCTGCGCCCAGCATTGTGGCATCAAAGGTCATCGGCGAATTAGCGTTAATCAAACTGGTGATCACACAGTTTTGATCGACGAACTCGGCGCCGAATACGATTTTTGCCATGTCCACGGTATCTTGTGCCCGGCTCGGTTCCGTTACTGAACCCATGAAGGGTTTATCCGACAACTTGAGGTGGCTAAACACCATATCAAGGTGTCGCTTATTCACCGGGAGGTCGACCGGCTCACAGACGGTACCGCCGGAATGATGTAGTGACGGACTAAGATACGCCAGACGCACAAAGTTCTCGAAGTCGGCCAGGGTGGCGTAGCGCCTGCCTTGGTCAAGATCGTGCACAAAAGGCGGTCCATAGGCCGGCACCAAGACGCAATGGTTGCCCCCGATGCGTACGCTGCGCTCCGGGTTTCGTGCGAACTGTGTGTATTCGTTGGGTGCGCTGGCGTTGATGATCGATCGGCACATGCCCTTGGGAAAGCGAACACGCTCCCCGTCAATTTGGGCGCCTGCTTCTCTAAAGCGGGCCAGAGCATCGGGATCATCGCGAAAATCAATACCGGTCTCCGCGAGCAGTGTCTCGGCATTGGATTCAATCAACTCAAGCAGTTCTTCGCTGGCGAGTTCGTAGGGCGGTATCCGGCGGGTGATGTAGGGAATACCCACTCGTGTGGAGCCCGCGCGTTTGGCGCGCTTCGCGGAGCGCGCACTGCCTCGTGTTCGTTGTCGTTCCTGACTCATGGCTGGGTACCGTTTCAATTAATAGGATTATCAAGCCCACACGTGAATAGAGATTTAAGAAGAACGACACTCAAATAGTCTCGATCGGCAGACAGACGGAATCTGGGCCGATGCACCGGCTCAGGCGCGACGGAATTGCACAGAAATCTGGCGCTTTTAACCGCTTTGGGTGTCAACAGACCGTAGACTCGGCTCAATAGCGAAAATAGAATACGGCAACCAAGGTCTGGCGCGACTCAACCGAGGTTAGTTCGATCAGCGTCAGGAAAGTGATTGCAAAAATAACCACGAGATGTGACAGCATGAAAGTACTCGTTCCAATTAAGCGCGTGATCGATGCCAACATTAAGGTTCGTGTTAAGGCGGATAATAGCGGCGTCGAGTTGAACAATGTCAAAATGGCAATGAACCCCTTCTGTGAAATCGCAGTAGAGGAAGCCATTCGGATGCGGGAGGCCGGTACAGCAGATGAAGTGATTGTCGTAGCGGTGGGCCCGAGTCAGAGCCAGGAAACCCTGCGAACGGGGCTTGCAATGGGGGCCGATCGAGCCATATTGATCGAAACGGATCCGATTCCGGAACCCTTGGCAATCGCCAAGTTGCTGAAGGCTGTGGCCGAGAAAGAAGATCCCGGGATAATTATCCTGGGCAAGCAGGCGATCGACGGAGACAATAACCAGACGGGACAGATGTTAGCCGGACTACTCAACTGGTCGATCGGCTCGTTTGTCTCAAAGTTGTCGGTAGAAGGGCCAACCGTAAAAGTGACCCGAGAGGTCGACGGTGGTCTGGAGAATATCGAGCTAGTCGCCCCCGCGGTGATCACTGTTGATCTTCGGCTTAATGAACCCCGCTACGCCTCCTTGCCAAACATCATGAAAGCAAAGAAAAAACCGTTGGATACTCATACCCCTGAGGAGCTGGGCATCGATGTCTCCCCGAGACTGGAAGTCCTTCGGGTGCTGGAGCCCCCAGGCCGGGCAGCGGGCATAAGGGTAAACAGCGCGGATGAACTGGTGGAAAAATTGCGAAACGAGGCAAAGGTGATCTGATGAGTATTCTGGTTATTGGAGAACACGATAACGCGGCCCTTAGGCCATCTACTTTGAATGTTGTGACGGCTGCCAAAGCACTCGGCAGTGACATCGACGTTCTGATCGCTGGCAGCGACTGTCGGGGGGCCGCCGATGAAGCGGCCACTATCGCCGGGATTACCCGGGTACTAAAAGCGGACGATGCCGCTTTGTTGGATGGCCTCGCGGAAAATATGGCGCCGCTGGTGAAGTCTTTGGCGGGAAATTACTCGCACGTTCTCGCACCGGCGACTACATATGGGAAAAATCTTCTCCCCCGGGCTGCGGCGATTCTCGATGTGCAGCAGATTTCCGACATCAGCGGCATCGAGAGTGAGGATACCTTCGTGCGGCCGATTTATGCCGGTAATGCGATGGCAACGGTCCGTTCCAATGACGCTCTGAAGCTCATCACCGTTCGCACCACGTCGTTTGAGGCTTCTGAATTTGGGGGGGGCGCCCCGGTGGAGGATATCTCCGGCGGCATTAATGCGCAGCTGTCCACATTTGCAGGGGAAGAGCTCACTCGATCCGAACGCCCAGAGCTCACCACGGCAGATATTATTGTTTCGGGTGGACGGGGCATGCAGAGTTCTGAAAACTTTTCCATGCTGGAAACTTTGGCCGACAAACTAGGTGCCGCAGTTGGCGCATCGCGCGCTGCGGTGGATGCTGGGTATGTGCCTAATGACTACCAGGTTGGCCAAACAGGTAAGGTAGTCGCACCCAATGTTTATATCGCAGTGGGTATTTCCGGGGCTATCCAGCACCTTGCGGGAATGAAAGACTCCAAAATTATCGTCGCGATTAACAAAGATGAAGAAGCGCCGATTTTTCAGGTCGCAGACTACGGCTGGGTTGCAGATTTGTTCGAGGCAATTCCGCAGCTAGAAGCTACATTGGGGTCCAACGCTTCCTGAAACCAACACCGAAAGAAATTTCGGCAGTAAATTAAGCTAGAGTCATTGAGGTAATAAAAAACGCCCCGGTTAAACCGGGGCGCCCGTCGCTGCATTTATGCTGAAGCGGCTGACATTTGAGACACTTCCTTGTGGTCGCGCCACCCGTCGCAGTGACGTCTTTATTTTCTTCGACCTTAGGGTGCCTGTCGGTGAAATCCATCACCGCAATCCATCGGTGAAGTCAGCTACACCGCTCTCACTCCAGCCCCATTGCAAAAAGGAGTTCCTTAGGATTACGGGCCATCTGGTCGGCGCCCCAGTCTTGCGCTTCATCTTCGGGACGGTATCCCCAGGTCACCGCGATGGTTTGCATTCCGCCCGCGCGCCCGGCGTCGATATCCCTTAGGTCGTCTCCGATCATTACCCCGTTACTCGGCAACACCCCCATTTCCTCGCACGCGAGCTGCAAGGGCGCGGGATCTGGCTTAGACTGGTTAAGACTGTCACCGCTGACCACGCTGCCGGCGCGGGCATCCAGTCCGAGTGCCGCCAGAAGTGGTTTCGTGAAGCGCTGCGGCTTGTTGGTAACAATGCCCCAGGGGATGTTCCTTTTTTCAATTCCGGCCAATACTTTCTTGATGCCGGGGAAAAGTTTTGTCTGCGTACAGAGGTTTCGGGAGTATTCTTCGAGTAGCCTCTGGCGATGCGGGCTGCCGCAGGCCTCTTCTTTTGTAATTTGCAAACCGTTCTGGATCAATCCGACGCTGCCGTCTGCGACCCACCAGCGCGCGACGCTGAGGTCTACTTCGGAACGGCCAAGCGAACGCAGGGTGCGGTTTAGGGCTGCTACCAGATCCGGCGCGGTGTCCGCCAACGTACCATCAAGGTCAAACAGAACGTGCCTCGGGAGTCGTCCGTTCTCGAAAATCGGCATGGTTTTGTTCAGAGGGTGTCGGGAGCTGAGTAGTGGCAGAGGTAGTTGACGTCAACGCCGTCGCCTAGACTGTAGCGCTTGGTGATCGGGTTGTAATGCATACCGGTTATGGAGGAAAGCGATAACCGAGCGGATCTCGCCCAACCATCGAGTTCAGATGGACGAATAAACTTTTTATAATCATGCGTGCCGCGGGGAAGCAGTGAGAGAACATATTCTGCTCCAACGATAGCGAGCACAAAGGATTTCAAATTACGGTTTAGGGTGGAAAAGAAAATACTGCCGCCCGGGCGCACAAGGTTTGAACAGGCCTCTATCGCTGAGGCGGGATCGGGAACGTGCTCGAGCATCTCGAGACAACAGACTACATCAAACGAGCTTTCCTCCTTCTCGAGGAGAGTTTCGACCGTGGTGTGCCGGTAGTCAATTTCGACATTACTCGCAATTGCGTGCAATCGCGCGACATTGATTGGAGCAAGTCCTGCGTCAATACCGACGACTTTGGCGCCTTTTGCGGCAAGGCTCTCGGAGAGAATGCCTCCTCCGCATCCGACGTCGAGGACCCGAGCGCCCGCCAGGTTAACCCTTTCGTCGATATAAGCGAGCCGAAGTGGATTGATCGCGTGCAGCGGAGCAAATTCACCCTGGGGATCCCACCAGCGCGAAGCGAGCGCTTCAAATTTTAGGAGTTCTTGTGGGTCTGTGTTCTGCATGGCTTACGTGTCTCTACCCCGATTCTAGCCTTCGGCAAACATTGGGCCCTTCAAAAACGCTTCACAAGAGGGCCCGCGAGCAAGAAACAAACCGGTTTTCGCCTGTCATCTTATTGTTTTCGCGAGACAAACTGGTTAAACTCCCGCGTCGCGGTGCGGGGTGGAGCAGTCTGGCAGCTCGTCGGGCTCATAACCCGAAGGTCGTAGGTTCGAATCCTACCCCCGCTACCAAATGCTGTAATCCGGGACCCCGCAGTAGCGGGGTTTGTTTTTGGTGCTACGGGTACAGGAGTGCCATCGGCGAGGCTGATCGGGCAGGGAAAGACGAGATGGATAACAGCGCGATCCGACAATTGCTGGAGCCTGTGGTGGAGGATATGGGGTACGAATTGGTGATGGTCGAAATGACGGGATCGCCCTCGGGAGGCCAAGTGCTCAGGACCTACATCGACGCGCCAGGCGGAATCCTTCTAGAGGACTGCGAGCAGGTGAGTCGTCAAGTGAGCGCAATTTTGGACGTGGAAGACCCAATTAAAGGGGAGTACACCTTGGAAGTGTCGTCCCCCGGAATTGATCGGCCTCTTGTCAAGCCTGAACACTTTCGGCGGTTCCAGGGTAATCAGGTAAAGGTAGTGATGCGCGAGGCCCGCTTGGGACGGCGTCGGTTTACTGGGTTACTCGTAGAAGCTGGGCTGGAGTGCGTTGTGGTTGAAGTGGATGGGGAGCCCTACGAACTGGATTACCGGACGATGGAAAAAGCAAATCTGGCGGGTTTGGATTAAAGCAAAAGTAGAGAGACAGAGGAATCAAAAATGGCCGAGTCCGGTCCATGGCTGGCTTTGTAAGCAGACGCAAGGATGGGGGGACTGGGGATCGCTCGTAATGAATGCTTGGGAGTAGTTGAAGATGACGAAAGATGAAGTATTGATGATGGCCGACGTGCTTTCCCGGGAAAAAGATATCGATCGCGGGATAGTCTTCGAGGCAATTGAGGCAGCTCTAGCTACGGCAACTCGCAAGCGAAATCGCGAAGATATGGAGGTTCGCGTGCAGATCGATCGGGCCAGTGGCGACTACGAGGCATTCAGGCAATGGGAGATTGTCGAAGACGACGCTGCGGTGGAAAACCCGGCCCGCCAGATGACATTTGCCGCGGCCGAAATAAGCTACCCCGAGGATACCCACGAGATTGGCGGTGTCGTGGAAGAGCCCTTAGAAACGGTAGCGACTTTTGGCCGCATTGAGGCGCAGGCTGCCAAACAGGTGATCAGTCAGAAAGTGCGGGAAGCGGAACGCGCGAGGGTTTACGAAGAATTCAAAGACCGTGTTGGACAAATGGTCCAAGGGGTGGTGAAACGAGTAGGCAACCGGGAGGCCATTATTGATCTAGAAGGGGTAGAGTCCTCTCTTCCTCGCTCCAACTGGATCGACCGGGAGATTTTGCGAAGTGGTGATCGCGTCAAGTCGATCCTGACCGAAGTTCGTTCCGAGCCTCGCGGCCCCCAGTTGATTCTTGATCGACGCTGCCCCGAACTCGTGATCAAGTTATTCCAGCTCGAGGTGCCGGAAGTGGGGCAGGGGGTTATTGAGATTCTCGGTGCTGCTAGGGATCCGGGATCCAGAGCCAAGATTTCCGTCAGGTCGCAGGACAACCGGATCGACCCTGTTGGAGCGTGTGTGGGTATACGGGGCGCCCGCGTTCAAAGTGTTTCAAATGAGATCAACCTTGAACGCATAGACATCATTACCTGGGTCGACAGCCCGGCTGAATTTGTCATCAAGGCTCTGCAGCCAGCGGAAGTCGACTCGATATTGGTGGATGAAGAATCACGGTCGATGGATGTCGTAGTTGAAGAGAGTCAGCTCTCCCTTGCGATTGGACGGGGCGGACAGAATGTTCGCCTGGCATCCGAATTGAGCGGGTGGGAGCTCAACATTATGACCGACGAGGCGGCTGCCGAGAAAGCTGAGCGAGAGGCTCAGGAAGCCGTCGAGCGCCTGATGACGCAACTCAATATCGATTCAGAGGTCGCAGGCGTATTGGTGGAGGAGGGCTTCGTCACTCCAGAAGAGGTGGCTTATGTTCCTGTGCAGGAATTGTTAGATGTGGAAGGCTTTGACGAGGATCTTGTCGAGCAACTTCGAGTTCGCGCTCGAGATTTTCTTGATATCCGGGAGATCGCCGAACTGGAGAAGAGTCGCCCCGAAGCTGATTTGCAGTCGATGGAAGGCATGGATGAAGCGACAGCAGTACTTTTTGCCAGTAAAGGAATCCGCTCGATGGAGGATCTTGCCGAATGCGCGACGGATGAACTCGTTGAAATGACGGGAATCGACGTGGAGCAGGCAAGCGAATTGATTATGACGGCGAGAAAACCGTGGTTTGAGGAAACCGACGGCGCTGTCGAAGCTCAGGAAGATGTTGCAGGCATGGACGGTGCCAGCTCAAGTTAACCCTTAAAGGTAGATACTTATGCCTGTTGTAGCCATAAAAAAACTCGCTGAACAGATCGGCGTGCCCCCAGAGAAGTTGCTGGAGCAACTTTTAGCGGCCGGGGTATCAGAGAAAGCCGCGGATGACATGCTGGATGATGCGGAACGCACCACCTTGCTGGCGTACCTGCGTGGTGGAAAAACTGCCGCAGAGACCTCAAAGCCTCAAGAAAAAGTGACGCTGAATCGACGTACGACCACAGCGGTCAAACAGAGCTCGCGTACCGGGGGCTCCAGGACTGTGCATGTCGAGGTTAAAAAGCGCAGGACCTACGTTCGCCGCGGCGAGTTGCAGCGTCAACAGGAGGAGGCCGAACAGGCTGCTCGCGAGGCAGCCGAAGCGAAGGAGCGAGAGCAGCAGGCTAAACAAGAGGCTGAAGAGCGTGCCAAACAGGAAGCCGCGGCAGAGGCGCAAAAACGCGAGGCCGAAGCGGCGGCCATAGCGGCTGAGGCCGAAGCCGCGGCAGCCAAAGCGAGTCCCGCCGAACTTCCTACCCCAGCACCGGTGCCGCCAGAAGAAGCCAAAAGCACCGCACGACGGGATGAAAAGCCTAAGAAACGGAAAGGCAAAGGAAAGGCTGACAGTGGTGGAGAGCTCCATCTGGCAGAGGGGAAGCGTGGCAAGCGTCGGCCGCGTCAGCCGATAAAACCCCGCCGCCTGACTTCAGCGACTGCAGGTCAGCATGCTTTTGAGAAACCCACCGAGCCGGTGAGCCGAGATATCTCCGTACCTGAAACTATCAGCGTTGCTGATCTTGCCCAATCGATGTCGGTCAAGGCAGCAGAAGTGATTCGGGTCCTGATGGAGATGGGAAGTATGGTGACTATCAATCAGGTACTGGATCAGGATACCGCGATACTGGTCGTAGAAGAAATGGGGCACAAGGCAATCGCAGCGGATCTGGATGACCCCGAGGCAATGTTGAGCTCTGACGATAGCTCAGATGAGCGACCGAGTGCTCCGCGGGCGCCAGTGGTAACGGTGATGGGACATGTTGATCACGGCAAAACTTCCCTGCTGGACTACCTTAGGAAAACAAAAGTCACTGCCGGGGAGGCGGGTGGTATTACTCAGCATATCGGCGCTTACCGGGTCGCTACGGACAAGGGGACCGTGACCTTTCTAGATACGCCCGGACACGAGGCTTTTAGCGCAATGCGTTCTCGCGGCGCGCAGGTGACGGATCTCGTTATTCTGGTTGTCGCTGCGGATGATGGAGTCAAACCTCAGACCATTGAGGCAATCAGCCACGCACGCCAGGCTTCCGTTCCCCTGATTGTTGCCATAAATAAGATGGATAAGGAAGACGCGGACCCGGATCGCGTTAAACAGGAATTGGCTAACCAGGAAGTTATTCCAGAGGACTGGGGTGGAGATACGCTGATGAGTCAGGTCTCTGCCATGACCGGAGACGGTGTTGAGAATCTTCTCGACTCGGTTCTGCTGCAGTCAGAAATGCTGGACCTCAGTGCCCCTGATGCGGGGATCGCATCCGGTACGGTTGTCGAGGCGCGCCTGGATCGCGGCAAGGGGGTTGTTGCCACGCTACTCGTCCAGAAAGGAGAGCTGAAAAAAGGCGACATTGTTGTTGCCGGGCGGGAGTTCGGTCGTGTTCGGGCGATGACCAGCGATGCGGGAGACGTAGAGAAGACCGCGGGCCCGTCTACGCCGATTGAGATTCAAGGCCTGGGCGGGGTACCAGATTCCGGGGATGAATTTTCAGTAGTTGCGGATGAGCGACGTGCGAGGGAAGTCACCAGTTATCGACAGGCGAAGCATAAGGAAGTCAAACTGGCGCGACAGCAAAAAGCCAAACTGGAGAGCATGTTCAGCGAGATGGGCGAAGGCCAGGTTAAGACCTTAAACGTCATCATCAAAGGGGATGTCCAAGGGTCTGTGGAAGCGTTGACGGAGTCGCTCGAAAAACTGAACTCAGAAAAAGCGAAGGTGGCTGTCGTGCACGGGATGGTGGGCGGAATCAACGAATCTGATGTAAATCTTGCCGGAGCCTCTGAGGCGATCGTGATCGCCTTCAATGTGCGGGCTGACGCGACTGCTCGAAAATTGATCGAGAGTGAAGGCGTAGATGTGCGGTACCACAACGTGATCTATGACGTGGTAGATGAAGTCACGGCTGCACTCACCGGCATGTTGGCGCCGATCATCCGTGAGCAGGCGGTGGGTCTCGCCGAGGTACGGGATGTGTTTCGGGTTGCCAAAATGGGTGCCGTAGCCGGTTGCCGAGTAATTGAGGGCGAGGTTCGGCGAAATCTTCCAGTGCGGGTGCTGCGTGACAATGTTGTGATCTTCGATGGGCAGATTGACTCGTTGAAGCGTTTCAAGGACGATGTAACCGAAGTCAAATCAGGGTTTGAGTGCGGCATCGGTGTCAAGAATTACAACGATATCAAGCCGGGCGATCAGATAGAAATTTACCAAAACGTAGAGCAGGCCGCTACGCTCTAAGCCGCCATAGTCTCAGTTTTCCGCAACAGTCACAAAAGGATCGAGTACACAATGCAGGGCGTCGATCGGACGCGTCGGATTGGTCAGGTGTTGCGAAGGGAGTTGGCGCCGATCATTTCCCGTGAGTTGGAGTCAAGCGTTGTAGGGCTTATCTCGATCACAGCAGTCTCGGTGAGCAAGGATCTGCGGCACGCTCGAGTGTTCATTACCTCCCTTGCGCCGAAACTTTCAAGTGTTGAACTCACTAAAGAGTTGAACGCGGTCTCGGGCGCACTGCGGTGGGAACTGAGTCAACAGGCGGGATTGCGGCGTACGCCGGAACTTGTATTTGAGTACGACGAAAGCATCGAGCGCGGCGCCGAGATGTCAAAGTTGCTGGACGGCCTTGCTGACGCTGGCAACCATGACAGCGGTGATTAAACTTGGGCCGTAGGAGAAAACAAACACTCGGGGATCCCGTGGATGGGGTTTTGCTTCTGGATAAACCCGCGGGCATTACCTCCAACGAGGCGCTGCAGCGGGCCAAAAAGTTGTTGGCCGCACGCAAAGCGGGGCACACCGGGAGCTTGGATCCGATTGCTACGGGATTACTGCCTCTGTGCTTTGGGTCATCGACGCGATGGTCGGGATATTTTCTGGGTTCAGACAAGTACTACAAGGCGACGGTCCGCCTTGGTGAAACGACAGAGACAGGTGACAGCGAGGGCACAGTTACCAATCGGGTTCCTGTCAACGTCACTGAATTACAAGTGCGCAGTATTTTGCAGGAATTTCTAGGGACCCGGCTGCAGGTTCCGCCGATGTATTCTGCGATCAAGGTGGATGGTCAGCCGTTATACAAGCTCGCCCGCCAAGGAAAAGAGATTGAACGGGAGCCAAGGGAGGTAACCGTCCATGAGCTTGATTTCCAGTCATATGACGGGCGCGACGTTGAGTTGACGCTCCGATGTTCGTCTGGATTCTATGTAAGAGCCCTCGCGACCGAGTTTGGTGAGAGACTAGAAACGGGTGCCCACGTGATTGGGCTGCGGCGTCTAGGTGTTGCTGGACTGCTCGTTGATCAGGCGCTGACCTTGGACGATCTTGAAAAAATGGCAGGACCTGCCGAACGACGGACCTATCTGGGAGCTGTTGGAGAGGCGCTGGATCACCTTCCGGCGGTTGAATTGTCCGTGGATGCTGCGTTTTATCTATGTCGTGGGCAGAGCGTTCGAGCGAGTAATCTGCCAGGTGAGGGAAGCGTCCGACTCTATTCCTCCGCCGCGGGGTTTTTGGGAGTGGGGGTCGTAGGCCCTCATGGAACGGTGGCGCCTGAACGTTTGGCCTCCACTGGAACTCAAACCGGCTGACTTTGTTGAGGAAAGTGGGCCATGACTGTAGAATACGGCGGCTTTCGTTTTGTGCCGGCGCTCATCTACTCCTCAACCGGCGTCGATCCTGCTCCACACATTAGAAATTTACCGTAATCGCAAGAGAGATCTAGATATGTCCTTAGTGGCCGAAGATAAAGCCAGGGTCGTCAGTGAGTATGCCACTGCGCCCGGTGATACAGGTTCTCCCGAAGTTCAGGTTGCCTTGCTGACTGCACGCATCAGCGATCTGACAGACCATTTCAAAACCCACATTCATGATCATCACTCGCGGCAGGGCTTGCTCCGAATGGTGAACCGCCGCCGCAAACTTTTAGACTATCTCAAGGGCCGTGATACTGAACGTTATCGAACGTTGATCGGCCGCCTAGGGCTGAGACGCTAAGCCCTACCGACACTTTTAAACCTACGGAGCTATCCGCTTGAACAAAACCGTTGAAACATTCCAGTATGGCGATCAGGAATTTCGTCTGGAGACCGGGCAAATCGCCCGACAGGCATCTGGTGCCGTGCTGGCCAGCATGGGCGAAACCGTTGTGCTGGTCACCGTGGTGGCCGCACGCGAGTCGAGTGGCCGGGATTTTTTCCCGCTTACCGTAGATTACGAAGAACGCACTTACGCCGCCGGCAGAATTCCCGGCGGTTTTTTTAAGCGCGAAGGACGACCATCAGAAAAGGCGATCCTTACCTGCCGCTTGATTGATCGGCCAATTCGTCCGCTTTTTCCCGACGGTTTCGATAATGAGGTGCAGATTGTTGTGACGGTCATGTCCGTTGATCCGGAAATTGATCCTGATGTGGTGTCGATGGTCGGTGCATCCGCTGCGCTCTCTATCTCAGGCGTTCCCTTTAACGGCCCAGTCGGGGCTGCCAGGGTCGGGTTTATCGACGGCAATTATGTTCTGAACCCAAGTGCAAGCCAGCTGGAGAACTCCGCGCTTGATCTGGTGGTGGCGGGAACCAAGGGTGCCGTACTCATGGTTGAGTCAGAAGCACAGGAACTGACCGAAGAGCAGATGCTTGGAGCCGTTGTGTTTGGGCACGATGCCTCCCAGGCAGCGATTTCGGCCATTGAATCTCTGGCGGCCAAAGTCGGTGTCGAACGCTGGCAGTGGGAAGCTGAGGCTCAGGATCAAGAACTCCAGGAGAAAGTCGTAGCCCTGGTGGCGGCGGACGTAGAAAGCGCCTACCAGATTGCAGATAAAACTGCGCGACAGGATGCCATTGCGGCAGTGCGTGACAAGGCAGCCAGCCATCTCGTTTCCGAGGACGCGGAAGCAGACCTCGCTGATCGCGTTAAAGGTGCAATTAAGAGTATTGAGAAGGCCACCGTTCGGGGCCGGATTCTCTCGAATGAGCCGAGAATTGATGGGCGCGACGTGGAGACTGTTCGACCCATCAGCATTGAAACTAGTGTGCTTCCCAGAACCCATGGATCTGCGCTCTTCACCCGCGTAGAGACCCAGGCAATCGTCACTTGCACGCTGGGCACTGAGAGGGACGCACAGATTATCGATGCACTTGAGGGAGAGCGCCGGGATCCCTTCATGCTGCACTACAACTTCCCGCCTTTCTGCGTTGGAGAAACGGGCCGGGTTGGCTCGCCTAAACGACGGGAAATTGGCCATGGCCGGCTCGCCAAAAGAGCGATTCTCGGCGTCTTGCCGAGCCCGGAAGACTTTCCGTATGTGATTCGAGCGGTGTCCGAAATCACCGAGTCGAATGGATCGAGTTCCATGGCAACGGACTGCGGCACCAGTCTCGCACTAATGGACGCCGGTGTGACGCTCAAGGCGCCCGTCGCCGGCGTTGCAATGGGGCTGATCAAGGACGGAGAGCGTTTCGCTGTCCTGACGGATATCTTGGGAGATGAAGATCATCTCGGGGACATGGACTTCAAAGTCGCGGGAACTGCAGATGGTGTCACCGCGCTACAGATGGACATCAAGATTGATGGCATAACGCGGGAAATAATGGAACAGGCCCTGGCACAGGCCAAAAGGGGTCGATTACATATCCTCACCGAAATGGGCAAGGCAATCAGTGCGCCTCGCGAAGAGATGTCGCAATATGCCCCTCGAATTACCACCATGTCTATCCCGACAGACAAGATCAGGGATGTGATTGGCAAGGGCGGTGTAACGATTCGGGCGATATCCGAAGCGACCGGAGCCGCTATCGATATCGAAGATGATGGAACTATCAAGATCGCCACCTCCGACCTCTCCGCCGCTGAGGACGCAAGGCGCCGAATAGAACAGATCACTGCCGACGTCGAGGCAGGTACCATCTATGAAGGCAAAGTAGTTCGGTTAATGGACTTCGGCGCATTTGTAAACATCTTGCCGGGTAAGGACGGCTTGGTGCACATCTCACAGATTTCAGAGGAGAGGGTCGCCAATGTCAGTGACAAGCTGTCTGAAGGTGATGTGGTCAAGGTTAAAGTTCTTGAGGTCGATAAGCAGGGTAGGATTCGGCTGAGTATGAAGGCCGTAGAAAGCGACAACTGAGCGCACCCGAGCGGCCTTTTCTCTAACACCGTTTTCCGCAGACGGTCTTCACGTGGGTGACGATGAGCGACTCTGACCTCGTCTGGATGGACCTGGAGATGACCGGGCTTGATCCTAAGTCGGACCTGATCATCGAGATTGCCACCGTCGTCACCGACGCGCACTTGAACCTTTTGGCTCAGGGCCCGGTGTTGGCGATCCACCAGCCAGATTCTGTCCTGGCCAAGATGGACGACTGGAATCAGACAACCCATTCACAGACAGGGTTGATCGATAGGGTCAAGGCGTCAAACTTCAGCCACGCCGATGCTGAGTCAGCTACGTTGGCGTTTCTTCAGGAACATCTCAACCCCGGCAAATCACCCTTATGCGGCAACAGCATTTGTCAGGATCGGCGTTTTCTGGCCGAACACATGCCGGACCTTGAGTCTTTCCTGCACTACAGGAACCTCGACGTAAGTAGCATTAAGGAACTTGCTGTGAGGTGGCGGCCAGGATTAGCGGGCGGCTTTTCCAAGAAAGGAGGGCATCGCGCGCTCGACGATATCCTTGCATCGATCGAAGAGCTCAAATATTACCGCGAGCATTTCTTTAATATTTCTGCGCCGCAATAGTTGGAGTCTCTGGTGTGCCCAGGCGTTCCAGAGCCCAGATAATGTGTTCGTCCACCATTGCGGACACCTTTCCCAACCGGGACCGCAGGGCATCGGTCGCTGCGTCAGTAGGCCTGCCGTTGCCCAATGCTACCGCAACGTTTCTCATCCATCGTTCGTAGCCCAGCCGCCGCAAAGGGCTACCATTTGTGTATTGCTCAAACTGCTCGGGGGACCAACGGAATACTTCCACTAGCTCTGGATTTGCAAGTCCATGACGGGGAGCGAACAGAGTATCGCCTTTGCTGGGACCCCCGTTGTGGGGGCAGACAAGTTGGCAGTCGTCACAGCCGAAAACCCGATTGCCGATGAAGGCTCGCAATGACTCGGGGATAGCGGTTTTGTGCTCGATAGTGAGGTAAGCAATGCATCGTCTGGCGTCCAGTTTATACGGGATGTCCAGCGCTCCCGTGGGGCATGCCGCAGAGCATCGGGAACAGGTACCACAATGATCCGTGTGAGGCGGGTCGACGGGCAGCGGAAGATCTGTATAGAGTTCTCCGAGAAAAAACCAGGAGCCCATTTGCGGGTCGATCAAGTTAGTGTGCTTTCCTATCCACCCGAGTCCGGCAGCCTGTCCGAGAGGTTTTTCCATAACCGGCGCGCTGTCGGCAAAAGCCCGGTAGGAGAAGGGCCCGATTTTTTCAGTAATCCGGTCGGCTAACTTCTGCAGCCGGCGTCGCATCGGGCGGTGATAGTCCCTCCCCAGCGCATACCGGGCGATGTACGCTTTTTCTGGATTCCGAAGGGTTGCGTGTGTGCAACCGTCGGAATCATGCCAATAGCCTAGCCTAACGCTAATAATTCGACACGTATCGGGAACAAGCAGTTCAGGGTAAGTACGTTCGGGGACGTGGGCGCTCATAAAGTCCATTTCTCCGTGCCAGCCCTTTTGGAGCCAATTTTGTAGTTCAACGGCGGCGCCAGAGAGTTCGCCCGGCGAAATTCCCACGGCCTCAAAACCCAGATCAAGCCCCCACTGCCGAATGTCCTGACTGAGTTCCGCCAGAGCTTTGTCCGATACGGTTTTCATCACGGTATGATAGCCTGATGGATGAAACTCAACACCTTGTTTGCAAGACTGATCAGGTCCGATCGCTGGAAGAGGCGGCGATAGCCACGGGCCGAACCGCGGAAGCACTTATGGAGACTGCGGGTCGGGCCGCGTTCCGTGCGCTGCGTCAGCGTTGGCCCCGTGCCAACCTGATCACAGTCTATTGCGGGAAAGGCAACAACGGGGGCGACGGTTATGTGCTGGCCCGCATGGCGAAAAAAGGCGGCCTGTCAGTAAGGTTGGTCTCACTGAGCGAGCCAACGACGCCTGAAGCGCTGGCGGCAAAACATAGAGCCTTGTCTGCAGGACTGGTTTCTGAAAGTCACTCGACAAAGTTGCTTAAGAAGACCGATATTGTGGTTGATGCGTTGCTTGGTATTGGGGTGTCCGGGGGCGTGCGCGAACCGATGGGTTCACTGGTGGCGGAGATTAACCAATCCAGTGCCCCCTGCCTCTCATTGGATGTCCCCTCCGGCCTGAACGCCGATACTGGCAGCGCTATCGGTGGGGCGGTGAGGGCGGAGATGACCGTCACCTTCATCCGCAATAAACCGGGCCTGATGACGGGGGAAGGGCCTGACTATGCCGGCGAAGTAGTTCTTGAGGACCTTCAGCTGGTTGGTCGATGCGAGACGGATCGAGAACTATCAACGGCCTGGGGCCTTCGCATTGACAAAGAGTGGGTAGGCGAGAATATGCCTCTTCGAAAAAGGAGCGCGCACAAAGGCGATGCGGGCTACGTCTTAGTGGTGGGGGGCGGTCCGGGCATGGCGGGAGCGCCCGTGCTGGCAGGGTTCGCAGCGCTGCGGATGGGCGCAGGCCGTGTCAGCATTGCTTGCCACCCTGACAGTTGGCCTGCAGGCGGGGCCTGTCCCGAGTTAATGGTCAGAGCAGTGAGCGATAGAGAGGAGATGTCTCAGTTGATTTCTGATGCAGATGTTCTCGTTATCGGACCCGGCCTCGGGCAGACCGCCTGGGCTGAAGAGATGTACGAGGTTTGCGTGCAGAGCAAGGGACGTAAAGTCATCGACGCTGATGGACTTAACCTACTCGCCCGAAATCCAAGAACGCTGGCATGTTCAGTATTGACCCCTCATCCTGGAGAGGCTGGAAGGCTTGTCGCACTGAGTTCTAAAGAGGTGCAGGCGAACCGGCCGAAGGTCATCGATGAGCTCGTATCAAAATTCGACGCAACCTGCGTGCTGAAAGGGGTAGGAACACTGGTGGCGCGGTCGGGGCACCCGGTCATGCTCTGTAGCCGGGGCCACTCAGGTATGGCCACACCCGGAATGGGTGATGTGTTGAGCGGCGTCATCGGTGCATTGATGGCTCAGGGAGCTCCGATGCATATAGCTGCGGGAACCGGGGTGTGGTGCCATGCGGTCGCGGCAGAACTCGCTGGAGCTGACGCGGGCCGGATCGGAATGTGTGCAAGTGATTTGAGCCCTTACCTCAGGGAACTGCGATCGGGAAGGCCCGTGAGACAATAGCACCATGGAAGGCGACTATCTGCTTCAAGATGCAAGCGAAACTCAGGCGCTGGGTCAATCATTTGGCGCTGAGGTAACCGCACCGGCCGTGATTCATCTGCAAGGCGACCTGGGTGCCGGGAAGACCACATTTATCCAGGGTTTGGTGCGAGGTCTTGGCGCCGATGTGGCAGTGCTGAGCCCTACCTACACATTGGTGGAAGAGTACACGACTGAAAAAGGTCAGGTTCACCATCTGGATCTTTATCGAATCGGTGGCCCGGAGGAGGTAGAGAGCCTTGGACTGCGTGATCGGTGCGGCCCGGACGATATCGTTTTGATTGAGTGGCCTGATCGTGGCGGTCACGCGGTGCCGATTCCCACCTGGAAAGTCTCTCTGGAGTATTTGGATGGGGGTAGATCCGCCTCAATCTTCAAACCTTGAGAATCGCGGCAGCTTTCGATCGACTTTTTCCGGCTATCAAGCTCGGCATCATCACAATCATTATCGGCTGGTCGCCGGGGGTCTTTTCCGCATCAGCAGTGACCGATGTGCGGATCTGGTATGGAGCGGACAAGACTCAGCTGGTCCTCGAGCTGACATCGACGATCACCTACCGCGTATTTTCCTTGCCGGACCCTGAAAGAATCGTAATCGATATCGATGAAGGTCAACTTGAACAGGGGGTCGCGTTAACGAAAAATGCGGGCGGCGCGGTAGGTGGTATCCGAAGCGGTCACCCGGAGCCCGGAATCTTTCGAATTGTGCTCGATCTGGAGAAAAAATACGAGTTCCACGCCTTCCTGTTGGATCCCATCGGTTCGTATCCCCATCGTCTTGTTATTGACTTGGTTCACGGAGAAAACAGCGAAGAAGCTCACTCCTCTCAGTTGGATATTCGGGAAGAGGATTACTTGGTCGTAATTGATCCAGGTCATGGGGGTGAAGACCCTGGCGCNGTCGGNGGNAGNGGGGCNTACGANAAAGACGTNGCGCTNGNNATTGCGCGTCGGCTTAAGCGAATCATCAANTGGGANGGCCGGTTGAGNGCNATCCTGACGCGNAGNNANGANTACTATGTGANNTTGCNTNGGCGTGTGGCTTTTTCAATGGAGCGCAAAGCGGATCTGTTCTTATCGGTTCATGCGGATGCGGCACAGCGAAAAACGGCTGAAGGCGCTTCGGTCTATATATTATCGACCAGCGGCGCCAGCAGCGAGATGGGCAAGTGGCTAGCGCAGCGGGAGAATGCCGCGGATCTTGCGGGGGGTGTAGACATCGGCCAACAGGATCCCTCGCTTCAGAGAACCTTGCTCGACATGGGACTCGACTGGAAGATTCGTGAGAGCCATGATCTTGGGCTCGCCTTGCTCGAAGCACTTGCACAAGTCGGTGAGCTTCACAGCCCAACGGTTGGCCGGGCGGGTTTCGCGGTATTAAAGGCAGTCGATATTCCAGCGGTATTGATTGAGACCGGTTTCATGACAAATCCGGTCGAAGAAAAGGCGTTGCAACAGGGCCTTATGCAGGAAAGGATCGCCGGAGCAATCTATCGAGGACTGTCGACGTACTGTGACCAGGACCAGCGGTGCCCCTCGAGAACGAGGAGTGAGAGCATCTATGTGGTTGCACCTGGAGATTCTATGAAGGTGATCGCCGCTCGCCTCGGCGTCAGCGTCGCCGACCTCAAGAAGGAAAATCCCGATAGCTCTGGAGCTCTTCAGATCGGACAAAAACTGAAGGTTCCCTTGTGAGTCGCGGTAACTCAAATGAGGCCAAGGGGATTAATCTTCCTGTCATCTTCCTCGCCGGGACCACGGCATCTGGGAAGACTGAGCTGGCCCTGAAACTGGCCGAGGAATTTCCTATCGACCTTGTGAGTGTTGACTCGGGTCAGGTTTATCGGGGGATGGATATTGGCACAGCAAAACCCCCGCGGGATGTGCTCGAACGCGCGCCTCATGCACTGATCGACATCCGTAATGTCGAGTCACCGTATTCGGCCGCGGACTTTCAGAAAGATGCTCGGCTGTCTATTTCGCAAAGCCGCAGCCGCGGGCGAATTCCATTGTGTGTCGGGGGAACGCTATTTTATTTCTCGGCGCTACTTCATGGTTTGTCGAAGCTGCCTCGCGCAGATGCCGCACTACGAGCCTCCCTGGAGGAAGAGGCGAAGTCAATTGGATGGGACGGTCTGTATGAACGACTACGTAAGTTAACGCCAGAGAGGTCAGAGCGAATTGAGCCTCACGACCGGCAGCGTATCCTTCGGGCGCTTGAAATTTACGAGTTGGGGGGAGAATTCGGTGCGGCCACCGAACGTACTGGAGGGTTGATAGACGCCAATGTTCCCGTGTTGAAGTTGTGTCTATTCACGTCTGATAGAGCGGTCCTGCACGAACGCATCTCGCGCCGTTTTGAACGGATGCTTGAGCAAGGGTTTGTGGAGGAAGTCCAAGGCCTGAGAGCAGCATTCCCAAATGCCCAAGAGACTCCGGCGATGCGCAGTGTGGGATATCAACAGGCTTGGTATTACCTGGATGGCAGAATCAGCCGCCAAGAGTTTGAAGAAGATGTCCAAACCGCGACCCGCAGACTCGCGAAAAGACAACTCACTTGGCTTCGTAACGATCCGGGTTGGATCTGGTTCGACGCGCTTAACCCTGGCGCGATGAACGCGGTCTCACGGTTTCTTGCTTCGATGGATTGCTGATAAGCGGCTTGCAGGGTTGAAATTTCGCCNATCGCCCCTTAAATTGAAGGTATGGCGGTTGGGAAGGTCCTATCACGTCATAGTAAAAATCATTATTAGCTACTGTGCACACGCGCAACGTTGCCTCCGTCACCAGCACCGACGTGTATCTTTTGAGCATCTCGTCAAAAGATCGTCCTCCTGTTGAGTTCAGCCGGCGCCAGCCTGTGCACCATTCCCAGTCAGGAGTCTGTCTATGAACCAGCAAAGAGCCGCTGCCCTCCAGGATCCCTTTCTTAATATCTTGCGTAAAGAGCGAATTCCGGTTTCCATTTACTTAGTGAACGGCATTAAGTTACAAGGTCAGGTCGAATCATTTGATGCGTTCGTGGTGCTCCTTCGAAACACCGTCAGTCAGTTGATCTACAAACACGCGATTTCAACCATTGTTCCGTCCCGCGCCGTCCGCATTCCCTATGGCGGTGAAGAGTTTGACGGACAAGAGCCAGACGCCGCGGCTGGGGAATAGCCCTTGTCCTTCACTTGTCTGTCTTTTGGGTCGTTCCCGCGGGGATCTGTTTGACACGCGTTATTGATCTATCGCCTCATTCTGATAGTCCAGAACGGGCAGTGCTGGTCCATCAGCGTCGGAACGGCAGTGTGACGGACTCAAACTTTGACGAGTTGCGGGGTCTTGCGGAATCGGCAGGCGGTTGTGTCGTAGCCTGCATCGGGGCAATGCGTCGGGCCCCGGAAGCTGGTACTTTTGTGGGACGCGGAAAAGCGCAGGAGATTGCGGACGCGGTTACCGCACACTGTGCAGATCTAGTCATCATTGATCAAACCATCTCGCCTGTTCAGGAGCGTAACCTGGAGAAGATCACCCATTGCCGGGTGATAGACCGGACCCGACTGATTCTTGACATCTTCGCCCTTAGGGCTCAAACCCATGAAGGCAAACTTCAGGTGGAACTTGCTCAGCTGAGGCATCTTTCGACGCGGTTGGTCAGGGGGTGGACCCACCTCGAGAGACAGCGGGGCGGTATTGGTTTGCGGGGGCCGGGGGAGACTCAATTGGAGACGGATCGAAGACTTCTCAACGTGCGGATTCGGTATCTTCAGTCCCGACTCGCTAAGGTTGGCCTGCAAAGAGGCCTGCGTCGAAACCGCCGGCGTCGCGAGCGCGTGCCCACGATCGCGATCGTCGGCTATACCAATGCCGGGAAGTCCTCACTGTTTAACAGGCTTGCGGACGCCAGCAGTTACAGCGCGGACCAACTGTTCGCCACCTTGGACCCTACCATGCGTAAACTGGAGCTACCGGGCTACGGCTCCGTCGTGCTGTCGGATACGGTAGGGTTCATCAAAGGTCTGCCGCACGCTCTGGTTCAGGCATTTCTCTCTACCCTGGAGGAGGTAAGTTCAGCAGACCTGCTCTTAAGGGTGACAGATGACGCGCAACCAGATTTACGGGACCGGGAGTTGGAAGTAGATAATGTTCTGGAAGAGATAGGTGCTTTGCAGATTCCAGCAATTACTGTTCGAAATAAATGCGATCTCAGTGGCAAGGCCACGGGGCGGGTGGATTCGTCGCCTGAAGAGAGAGCCATCGTTCGTGTGTCCGCGGAAACGGGTCAAGGGATGGACGCCTTGCTTGAAGAACTGGCTTCTCAGCTTGCGAAGACAAGACAACCATGTGTCCTGAGGCTTCCGGCGGGACAAGGCCGCCTTCGAGCTCGAATATATGCCTTAACCGCGGTGGAGAAGGAGTCAGTCACCGAGCAAGGGGAGATCGTGATTCGGGTGAGTGCCGACGCGCCAACGATAGGCCGTATTGAGAAGGATCCTGACTTCGATCCGTGTTTTTGGGTTGATCGCGGTCGCGCAGAGGGCGACAAAGTAGGGTGTGTGAAAGGAGGTTCAACAGAAGAACCCCGATACCCATGATAAAATCTAACAAGATTTATTAATGTGCGGCTTGAGTCGCGCAACCTATGTGGTTAACACTTAAAGAGGAAGCTTAGACATGCCGTGGAATCAATCGGGATCCAATGATCGGGATCCCTGGGGTCAGGGGAACGGCCAGAATGGGCCGCCGGATCTCGATGAGGTTATTCGGGATCTTCAGAAGAAATTTGGTGGCCTTTTTGGTGGCGGTTCCGGCCGTAAGGGAGGGGGCAAACTGCCATCCTTCAGTTCCAAAGCCATCGGACCGATCGCCATCATCCTGGTTGGGCTGTGGTTGGCGTCAGGGTTTTATGTGGTCGAACAGGGTCAGCAAGCCGTTGAGCTGCGTTTTGGCGCGTATAAAACCATCAAGGATGCCGGTTTG
Organism: Acidiferrobacteraceae bacterium; assembly: GCA_002713825.1. Classification (GTDB taxonomy): domain Bacteria; phylum Pseudomonadota; class Gammaproteobacteria; order Arenicellales; family UBA868; genus UBA868. Next base: position 138,588 of record PAUU01000010.1, read on the forward strand.
AGATGGCATATGCCTTACCCCGTAGAGTCGGTGGAGATCGTCAACGTTCAGCAGATAAGGACCGTTGAAGTGGGTTACCGGACAAACACCCGGTCCAACCAGATTGCCGGCGTCCCTCGTGAAGCCCTGATGCTGACGGCCGATGAGAACATTATCGATATCCACTTCGCGGTCCAGTACGACATAAAAGACCCCCGGGAGTTGCTTTTTAACGTTGCCGAAGCGCAGGATCTCGTAGTTCGTGGTGCCACTGAAAGCGCTGTCAGGGAGATCGTCGGACGCAACTCGATGGACTTTGCCATTACGGGCGGTCGAGCGGAAATTGCGCAGGAAACTAAGACTCTGCTTCAGCAGATTCTGGATCGGTACGATACGGGCTTCAACATCAAAGCCGTTGAGATGCAGAATGCCCAACCGCCCGCAGAGGTCAAAGCGGCTTTTGATGATGCGGTAAAAGCCCGCGAAGACGAAGAGCGTCTCAAGAACGAGGCGCAGGCCTACCAAAACGACATCATCCCGCGCGCCAGGGGCGCTGCTGCTAGGCTGGAGCAGGAAGCCGCCGCGTANCAAGCGACTNTNGTNGCGGCTGCACGNGGNCAGGCCTCTCGATTCATTCAGGTGTTGGACGAGTANNNCAAAGCGCCAGNCATCACCCGAGACCGNCTTTACATNGANGCANTGGANGANGTGTATGGAAACTCNACGAANCTCGTGATCGATCAGAACAGTGGATCCAACAATGTCATGTATCTGCCTCTGGATCAGCTGATTCGTCAGCGTAGTTCCAGTGCGCCGATGACCCAGTTTGAAGNANCNGTGGGCGNNNCCGGCTATAGTGGGGCCTTTGCCGACACCAACAGCAACACGCGGCAAGAACGTTCCAGCCGTCTCAGGAGCCTGACACAATGAGTGGCAAGAATATGATGTGGATCATCCTGGCGGTGATTGCGGTCACAGTAGGTTCCTCGGCTGTGTATTACGTCGACGAGCGGGAAAAAGCGATCGTATTCCAGTTTGGTGAGATCGTTCGGTCTAACGACAGCCCTGGGCTTCATTTCAAAGCGCCGTTGATTAACAATGTGAAGTACTTTGATGCGCGGGTTCAGACGATGGATTCCGACCCCGAATTGTATCTGACCAGGGAAAAGAAAAACCTCGTGGTCGATTCCTTTGTGAAGTGGAGAATCACGAACGCGGCCAATTACTACACTCGACTAGGCGGTCTGGCGAGCAACGCTCGAAATCGCCTTGCGCAGAGGGTGAATGACGCCTTGCGTAGCGAATTCGGTAATCGTTCTGTGCAGCAGGTTATATCCGGTGATCGGGTAGAGATCATGGACGTGGTGCGTGAACTCACAAATGAAGAGACGGCATCATTGGGGATCGAAGTTCTTGATGTCCGGCTAAAGCGGGTTGACCTCGATCCAGACATCAGCGAGCGTGTCTACCAGCGAATGGAAGCCGAACGTTCCCGTGTGGCAAAAGACCTCAGAGCGAGAGGCGCCGAGGCGGCCGAACGCATCCGAGCAGATGCAGACCGTGAGCGCGCAATTATCCTAGCGGAGGCCGAGCAAAAAGCACAGGAGGTCAAGGGTCAGGGAGATGCCCTGGCCACGGCGATTTACGCAGACGCTTTCGAACGTGATCGGGAGTTCTATCGGATGTATCGTAGTCTTAACGCTTACAGAAATACTTTTGCCACTCCGGACAATTTGCTTGTGATTGAACCCGACTCCGAATTTTTCCGGTACTTCAATCAGGCATCGCCGGAATCAGTCGAGCCTACCAACTAAACGAGCCGGTGGAATGGCGCGACCTCTTCGCGGCGCTCTCGCTGGTGTTGATATTGGAAGGGCTGATCCCGTTCGCGGCACCTTCCCGGTATCGTCGACTGGTGGAACGACTTGGCGCTACGTCATCCGCGCATCTGCGGTACGGTGGACTCATCATCATGGCCGTGGGCTTGGCCATGCTGTATTTGATTCGGGGTTAGCACGAGAACCAATGGACTTTTGGCGNANAAGACGCAGACTATCGGCTTTGAGAACCGTTTTAGGGCTAGCGAGCTGATTTAATGTCCAAGAACGTAGTCGTCCTAGGTATTCAATGGGGAGATGAAGGTAAGGGCAAGATCGTCGATCTACTGACTGACCGCTGCAGGGCGGTTGTCAGATTTCAGGGGGGGCATAACGCAGGCCACACTCTTGTTATTGACGGTAAGAAAACGGTACTTCACTTGGTGCCGTCCGGAATCCTTCGACCAGAGGTTCAGTGCATGATCGGCAACGGGGTGGTGGTTGCCCCTGATGCGCTGGTTAAGGAGCTCGAGGCGCTGGAGCAGGCGGGCGAGTCGCCCCGAAGCCGACTGACGATCAGTCCGAATTGCCCCGTGATTCTCCCAAGCCACGTCGCTCTTGATCAGGCAAGAGAACGGGCCCGGGGCAGCAAGGCCATCGGGACAACCGGCAGGGGGATTGGGCCTGCCTACGAGGACAAGGTTGCCCGCCGGGGCATCCGCATTGGCGAGTTGTCTGAGCCTGAACTTTGCAAAGCACGTATCCAAGAGCTTCTCGACTACCACAATTTTTTGCTTGAGCGCCGGTTCGGCGAGCCTGCGACTGACCCCGAATCGGTTTTTGAGGCGGTTGAGCGATGGGCGAGCGAGATTCAGCCAATGCTCGGGGACGTCGTGACAGCCTTGGGGGCTATCGCCGGCGCTTCGGGTAATGTCTTGTTCGAGGGCGCTCAAGGCACCTTGCTCGATATCGACCAGGGCACCTATCCATTCGTAACCTCCTCGAATACGACAGCAGGGGCCGCTGCCTGCGGAAGTGGGGTGGGCCCACTGGTGTTTGATGACGTCGTCGGCGTTGTGAAAGCCTATACCACCCGAGTTGGGGGCGGACCGTTTCCCACTGAACTCCACGATGGGATCGGCGCAAGGTTGGCAGAACGGGGCCATGAGTTTGGAGCGACCACGGGCCGACCGCGCCGATGTGGCTGGTTCGATGCGGTCTTGACCCAAAGAGCATGCCAACTCAATAGTGTGAGCTCGCTTTGTGTGACAAAACTCGACGTTCTGGACGGAGTCTCTGAGTTGGCGGTCTGTGTTGGGTATCGTCGGGGAGGAACCGTATTGGACGAACTGCCGTGGGATGCGAGAGCGCTGGAAAAGGTTGAGCCGGTGTATGAGACTTTGCCCGGTTGGCAGCAGAGCACAGAAGGAGTACAGACCGTAAAAAAGTTGCCGGATAACGCCAGACGGTACCTTGACCGGTTGTCAGAACTGCTTCAGGTACCGGTCGAGATTATTTCGACGGGNCCGGATCGGAACGCGACAATGGTTCTGCGGGACCCTTTCGCACCATAAGGGGCAATTGAAAAGGCGATAGTGCCACGGCCCTGTCGCCGTCTGGCGTGATTTAAATATTGTTGGTACCGAGGAGAGGACTTGAACCTCCACGGGGTTACCCCCACTAGCACCTGAAGCTAGCGCGTCTACCAATTCCGCCACCTCGGCAAAAACATCTTATGACCGGTAAGAGCATTCCGATCAGGGGCGCGAACATTAACGACTGAATGGGGGGTTGTCAATTGTGCCCAAAGGACGACGACTCTTGCCTCCCTTCGGATCNGAAACAAGCATTGAAATACTCTGAAAAACNAAACGAGCAATCGGCTCGAGCAATTTCCCAGTTCCGGGAAACCCTGCTCGCCCGTTATGAGATCGAATCGGATTGGCCTGTCGAGGTCGTTGAGGAGTTGACTCAGATTGGGGAAGAGTTGCCCGGATCGAAGAACGCTTCGGTGCTGAACCTTACACACCTTACGTTTGTCACTATCGACGGAGAGGATGCAAAGGACTTTGACGATGCTGTTTTTTGTGAACAGGCCGGCATTGAGTTTCATCTCGACGTCGCAATCGCGGATGTCTCTCGGTGGGTGGAGCCTGGTGGAGCAGTTGACCGGGAGGCGAGCAAACGCGGGAACTCGGTTTACCTTCCCGGCTATGTAGTTCCCATGCTCCCGGAGTTGTTGTCGAACGACTTGTGTTCGTTAAGAGCGGGAGAACCTCGGCAGGTGCTGGTCTGCCGAATGAGAATAAATTCACAAGGAGTGATTCTGGGCCATGATTTCGTTGAAGCCGAGATCGTTTCCGCTGCGCGGCTGACGTACGAAGCGGCTTCTGAATTTCTGACAAAACAGAAAGATGATTCGGTGCCGAGTTTCACACCCGAGGTTGAGAAGAACCTGCTTGCGCTTTCAGTGGTCAGTGAACTGCTCTTTGCGCGGCGGATGCGCGAGGGAAGCCTGCATCTCGTTTTTCCCGAGACCGTCGCTTCATTTAGCCCGCAGGGGTATGTTCAGGAACTCTCTTCAAGGCCGCGCCTGCAAGCGGCCTGCTTAATCGAGGAATGCATGCTGGCCGCGAACGTCTGCGCGGCACAGAGGCTCGATACCTGGTTTCAGTCCGCAATATATCGATGCCACGACACCCCCGAACCTGATGGCCTAAGGGCCCTGAGAGATGTTTTTGGGCTTTATGGCTTCAAAATTAGACTTTCAGGCGATTTGGTAGGGTCGACGCTTAATGATGCTCTCAAATCCGTTCCGCGGGATCACCCGGCATCGATGTCCCTTCAGATGTTGGTCTTGCGATCGATGAAGCAGGCTTACTATTCTCGGGCCCTCGGCGCGCACTTTGGCCTCGGATTTTCTGCCTATACTCATTTCACATCGCCTATCCGGCGCTATCCAGACCTGATCGCCCATCGGATGCTCAAGGAAACCCTAGGTTATCCCGCTTCCGGCGGCGCAGGGTTCGACGATTCTGAGTTGTCGTTTCTCGCAGAGCACTGCTCGGTAACCGAAAGGGCAGCTGAAGCGGCTGAACGGGAGATGATGACTTGGTTGAAGACCGATTTCATGGCGCGATTTTTGGGAGAAGAGTTCTCCGGCACTGTTAGTGGCGTCACTGCTTTTGGAGTCTTTATTACCTTGGAGACATTTCCCGTCGATGGCCTGGTTCATATTTCAGATCTCGGGGACGATTTTTTTGAATTTGATGAACGTTTTATGACCTTGACCGGCCGTCGGTCCGGAAGGACCTTACGGCTCNGGGNNCTCCTGACCGTCAGGGTCGCCGGAACGGNCCTCNAGGAAGGGAAGATTAGTTTTTTGCCGGCGCAGATTCGGATGCCACGCAACAAGATGAACCGAGGGAGAAAATCAAGCAGGGCGAGTGCGAAAAAGCGCGGTCCAAAGCGGCCCTGTGAGGGGAGGCGCAACCGTCGATGACAGAACGGACTCACACACTCTGCGGGTTTCACGCTGTGGAAACAGGATTACGGTCCGATCCGGTTCAGATCGCGGAAATCGTTCACGACACCGCTAGAACAGATCAACGGATTTCTCGATTGCTGGCTCTCGCCAAATCGCGCGGGGTACGAGTCGTTCGAGGCCACGCTGCAATGTTGGATAGTCTTGCCGGGGAGGTTCGCCATCAAGGAATTGTGGGCCTTTTGCCCAGGACGCCGGCGTTAGGGCAATCCGAACTTAAGGAATGGCTTGCGGGGATAACCGGACAGACATTGATCCTGATCTTGGATGGGTTGGAGGACCCAAGAAATATTGGAGCCTGTATTCGTACGGGGGCCGCGGCGGGTGCCGACGCCGTGATTCTGCCATCTCATACCGGGGCGGGCCTCACGCCGGCCGCGATGCGTGTGGCCGAAGGAGGAACCCATCGTCTGAAAATNTTCGAGGTGGGAAACTGGGGCCAGGTCCTTTTGATACTGAAAAAGGCTGGGATTTGGCTAATCGGCACCGGAGAGGAGGGCGACGCAAATGTATTTGATTTTGATCTCCATGGCCCAGTGGCGCTGGTGGTCGGCTCNGAATCAACAGGGGTGCGACCCCTGACAAGAAAGCATTGCGACGCTTTTATTCGTATCCCGGCAGTAACGGATTTCTCAAGCCTGAATGTCTCCGTTGCGGCAGGTGTTGTTCTGTTTGAGGCGGTCCGGCAGCGGCGCTCGATCAGATCCTAGTGAGACCCGCCTTGTTTTAAGACCTTAATCTAAACATACCTGAACAGTCTTCGATCCCCATTGACAGAGCCTGCTGATCACGCATTCCCCGCAAAGGGGTGTGCGCGCCCGACAGGTGTAACGGCCATGCAGGATCAGCAAGTGATGCGCATTTCTCAGGTAACGCTCTGGCGTTGCCCGCAATAAAGCCTTTTCGACGGCGAGTACCGTGCGGCCCTTGGCGAGACCCGTTCGGTTCGAAACCCGATAGATATGCGTATCGACAGCAATAGTGGGTTCTCCAAATGCTGTGTTGAGCACGACATTCGCGGTCTTTCGCCCCACACCCGGCAGCGCCTCAAGCGCTGCTCTGTCACGCGGGACCCGGCCTGAATAGTCTGCAAGCAAGATCGAACAGGTCTTTATGATGTTCTCCGCTTTTGTGTTGAAGAGCCCGATAGAGCGGATATATTGTTTAAGACCGGGAACGCCCAGGGCGTAAATCGCTCGAGGTGTCGCCGCGGCGCGAAACAGGGGCCGAGTCGCTCGGTTAACTGAGACATCTGTTGCCTGTGCAGACAGAATTACTGCAACCAGGAGCTGAAACCGTGTTCGATACTTGAGTTCAGTAACGGGTTCAGGGATCGACTTCTGGAGTCGTGCAAAGAGTTCAGAGCACTGTGTCTTTTTCACGACAGACAGCATTCCCTCGGATGTGGTCGCGTTTGTCTCGGGCGCGGGCAACGCTGTCGGCGATGGTTTTCTTCATCGCAAGACTGTTTCCCACTTGATGAGGCTTATCCGAGTTTCCTAAACGCTCCGTCCGTTGGCGAAAGTGGGCACGATGATCTGGGGCCCGCGCGAGCAGTGACTCTTGAAACAGCGGGGAATCTTTTTCGCTCGTCTGACTGGGGTAGATGCAGTCCACTGGGCAGACGGGGAGACAAAGTTCACACCCGGTACAGTCGAGAGATAAAACTGTATGCATGAGTTTGGCGGAACCGATAATGGCATCCACAGGACACGCCTTGATGCAAAGCGTACAACCGATACACTCTGATTCATCGATAATGACCGACTCGGGTAAGGAAAGGGTATCGTAGGCCGGGTCCAGGTGGCCATCGGTTCCGCCCGTCAGCTGATTTAGGTCATCGAGGACCCGCGACCCTCCCGGGTCGCATCGGTCCGCCCGGCACCGTCCGCGGGCGATCGCNTCGGCGAAATCGGCACAGGATGGGTAACCGCAGCGTTGGCACTGAAGCTGCGGCAGGAGTTCATCCAGTTCCGCCGCAAATTGTTCGACAGATTGCCTCATAGACTGTCCCGCAATACCTCGGAAAAACGTGTGAGATCCTGTTCTGTATTGTAAAGATGGGGAGTCACGCGAAGGGCATCACCACGAAGCCCGACATAAACATTTTCAGCCCGAAGTTGCTCAGCGAGAGCTGGTCTTGGTCCGCCGGGAAATCGGATCCCTACAAAATGAGGTGCACGGTATCTGGAATCGGTTACGTCAAGGCCAAGCAAATCAGCCCCGTGCGCTATGGTTTCAGTTCGTTGGGCGAGTGCGGCTTCGACAGTCGCGACACCCCATTTAGAGATCTGTGTGAGCGCACTCAGCAGGGCAGGCAAAAGTGCGAAATTTGCAACTTCTCCAACATCGTAACGGCAGGCCCCGTGTGCAAACTCGGTACGGTAGCGGATATCGCTAAAAACTTCGGCGTTCTCTCGGGAAAAGATGGGCAGCTCGAGAGGTTCTCCCCGGTGGTGGCGGGGATCAACGTACAGCAGACCCGTTGAATAAGGGCCCAGCAGCCATTTGTAGGCCGCCGCGACNGCAAAATCTGGTCGAACCTGATCTAGATCGAAGGTCATCGCACCAAGGCTTTGTGTCAGGTCAAGGACGAGTGCGCCCNCCCCTAAAACGTCAAGTCGTTGCCTTACCAGCTTCAGATTCACGAGAGTGCCGTCGGACCAGTGGCACTGGGGCAACGCAGCAATCGCAGTGTTCGCATCAAGCGCTTCCAAAATTTCACTCGTCCAGTCTCCGTCAAGTGGACGAGGCACGGTGCGGATCGTGGCGCCGGACTCTTTAGCGACGCGTTCCCAAATATAGAAATTAGAGGGGTACTGTTCGGCTAGAACGACAATATGCTGACCGCTTTTCACAGGGAGGTTTCTGGCCGCAGTCGCGAGACCATAGCTTGCGGATGGGACGATTGCGATATCGTCTGGTGTGGCTCCGAAAAGGCCCGCCGCCAGTTTCCTCACTTCTTTGGCTGTTGAAAAGAAGTCCGTCGGCCGAATCTCCCACGGGCGGCTCTTACGTTCCAGCCCTTGCGTGCCCGCCATGACCGTGGATTTCAACAGCGGCGAGATATAGGCACAGTTAAGATAGCAAACGTCGTCGGGGATTTCGAAGAGATCCCGTTGGGACGACAAGGCGCTTGAGGTGTTCAACGAAAAAGTTTTCGTTGGCCTAGCGTACACGCATCCCGGGCTGTGCCCCGCCGTCAGGAGAGAGCACGAAGATTCCGTCGTGATCATCGACACCTGATGCGGCAAGGATCATTCCGTTGGAGACCCCAAAGCGCATCTTTCGCGGGGCGAGATTGGCCACCATAACGACCTGCCGGCCTACCAGTTGCTGAGGGTCGTAGGCGCTCTTTATGCCCGCAAACACGTCTCGAGTTTCATCTCCTAGATCCAAAGTGAACTTCAGGAGTTTATCTGCCCCCTCGACGTGTTCAGCGGCAATCACACGAACGACGCGAAGATCCACTTTCGAGAAATCATCAATAGTGATCTGAGGGGATAACGGCTCGTCCCGCATGTGCTTTCCCGCGGCAGAGTTGGTGGCGTCAGAGTTCATCAACTGGGTTTCCTCCATCATGGCTTGTGCCTGGTCGGGATCAATTCGGTCCAATAGTCGGGAAAACGTACCGATCTCGTGATTGAGCAGGGGTGTCTGGATTTGCCTCAACGATCCTTTTTCGGTGACAGAGTGACGCAGGAATTGGGCACTGCGCTCAGCTAGGTCTGGCACCACCGGCGCAAGCCATGTGATCAACATGCGGAACAGATTCAGACCATGGGTACAGACCGCCTGTAGTTCTTCCCGACGATCTGGATCCTTTGCGATGATCCAGGGTTTGAGATCGTTGATGTATTGGTTGGCCGTATCAGCTAGCGACATGATCTCGCGAACGGCTCTGCTGTACTCGCGGCGCTCGAAATGCTGACAAATGACATCGTGTCCATTCCAGAACTGTTCATTGAGGGAGGCCTCGGGTTCCGCGGCGGACAACTGGCCGGAGAAATGCTTCTCGATGAACCCTGAGCAGCGGCTGGCGATATTGACAACCTTCCCGACCAGGTCGGCGTTCACTCGAGTCACGAAATCTTCTGCGTTGAAATCAAGATCCTCCACGCGGTTGTTAAGTTTTGCGGCGAAGTAATACCGCAGATAGTCGGGATCAAGGTGATCGAGATAGGTGCGCGCGGTAATGAACGTCCCGCGCGACTTGGACATTTTCTGTCCGTTTATTGTCAAGAACCCATGGGTAAATACGGCCGTGGGAGTCCGGAAGTCGGCCCCACGCAACATGGCAGGCCAGAAAAGGGCGTGAAAATAAAGAATGTCCTTGCCGACGAAATGATAGAGCTCCGCGATTGCATCCGGCGCCCAAAACGTATCGAAGTCCACGCCACTAGCACTACAGAAATTCTTAAAGCTCGCCATGTAGCCGATGGGGGCGTCCAGCCAGACATAAAAATACTTGCCGGGCGCGCCGGGAATTTCGAAACCAAAATAGGGCTCATCACGTGAGATATCCCAGTCCTGAAGACCCGCGTCGAACCATTCATTCAGCTTGTTGACGACTTCGGCTTGTAGTCGGCCGGATCCCGTCCATTCACGCAGCATGGGCTCAAAGTCGGAAAGGCGAACGAAGTAGTGCTCTGAGTCCCGCAATACGGGCGCCGTGCCTGAGATGACAGATACCGCATTGGTGAGGTCCGTAGGGGCATAAGTTGCGCCGCATACCTCGCAATTATCACCGTTCTGATCTTCCGCTCCGCAGCGGGGACAGGTGCCCCGAATGAAGCGGTCTGGCAGAAACATCTCTTCAGCCGAATCATAGGCTTGCGTGATCGTCCGGGTTTGAATGTGGCCCTTTGTCTTCAGTCTCTCGAAAATCAATTCAGAAAAATGCCGATTCTCAGGAGAGTGGGTGGTGTAGTAGTTATCGAAAGCAATATTGAATCCCGCGAAATCCTGCCGATGTTCATTGCCCACCTTTTCGATCAGTGCCTCGGGAGTGAGCCCCTCCGCGCGGGCCTTCAGCATGATCGGTGTGCCGTGAGTATCTTCCGCGCAGATGTAATAGGCTTCGTGACCGTTCATTCGCTGAAAACGCGTCCAGATGTCAGTCTGGATGTATTCCACAAGATGACCGAGGTGAATCGGTCCGTTGGCATAAGGTAAGGCGCTGGTGGCGAGGATCTTGCGCGGGGCGTAAGTCATGCGATGGCTTCTGGCGATGGGATCTCGATTTCGATTGGTGCGGGGCAGTGTCGAGAGTCGGGGGTCAGGGTTTTGAATAGCGATGCAAGTATATCCGAACAGCGATTCACCCGGCCCCGGTGTGGTAGCATCACGGCCCCTTGATTAAGAACGTGGAAAATCAAAGTTGTTTTCACTTCAAGTCAATTATTCGAGATGACGAGATCGATGACAGACAGTTCGGACGAGAATATTAAGAGCGCGGTAGCTGCCATTACAGACCCGCACACCGGAACTAGCTTAGGTGATGGGAAGAGCGTCAGCGCGGTGACTGTGACGCCGATGGGGTTGGAGGTCAGCCTGACGCTGGGATATCCCGCAAATGGCTGGCATGACGAGTTGCGGAGTCTCGTTCGAGGGGCCGTGGCAGATGCTGGGTACTCTGGAGACGTGCAGGTGGCGATTGAGACGACGGTCGTTGCGCATGAGGTTCAAAAAGGGGTCACACCCATCAAAGGGGTCAAGAACATCATTGCGGTTGCCTCGGGCAAGGGCGGGGTCGGCAAATCTACGGTGTCCTCAAACCTTGCGCTCGCATTGGCGGCAGAAGGCGCCGCCGCCGGGATCCTTGACGCCGATATCTACGGGCCGAGTCAGCCCCGGATGCTGGGGATCAGTGGGCGACCCCAAACCAGTGACGGCAAGACGCTGGAACCTATGATCAGTTATGAAATTCAGGCGATGTCTATCGGGTTTCTGATCGACGAAGACACCCCCATGATTTGGCGCGGGCCGATGGTGACTCAGGCCCTGGAGCAGTTGCTTAACGATACCCAATGGCATGAACTTGATTACCTCGTTATCGACCTTCCACCCGGAACAGGAGATACGCAACTCACTTTGGCGCAGAAGGTTCCCGTCTCGGGAGCGGCTATTGTGACAACTCCACAGGACATTGCCTTGTTGGACGCGAGAAAAGCTCTCAAGATGTTTGAGAAAGTAGAGATTCCCGTGCTGGGCGTCATAGAGAATATGAGCACGCATATCTGCAGTCAGTGCGGCCACGAGGAAGCGATCTTCGGCACTGGTGGTGGGCAGCGCATGGCATCCGAATACGGTGTAGATATTCTCGGTGGTATTCCTCTGGATATTCGGATTCGAGAGGATGCTGACGGAGGGCGCCCCACCGTAGTGGCAGATCCGGATGGAGCGGTCGCAGCCAATTATCGGAGCATTGCGCGGCAGGTGGCAGGGCGTCTCGCTGCCCGAAAGCGGAATTACAGTGAGGTGTTTCCCTCTATCGTGGTGCAGAATACCTGATCTTTGTAATCACAGACCGAAAGCATGGCGATCAAGTCAGACCGTTGGATTAGAAGAATGGCGGAGCAGGGCATGATTGATCCCTATGAGCCAGGTCAGGTGTCGACGGTAGCGGGACAAAAAGTTGTCTCCTACGGCACGTCAAGCTACGGGTACGATATTCGCTGTTCCAGCGAATTTAAGATATTTACCAACATCAACTCTGCAATCGTTGATCCCAAAGCGTTTGATGAGAGTAGTTTTGTCGACTTTGAGGGATCATGCTGCATTATTCCGCCGAATTCTTTCGCTCTGGCCCGCACGGTTGAGTATTTTCGAATTCCCAGAAACGTCCTGACTATCTGCCTGGGAAAATCAACCTATGCCCGGTGCGGTATTATCGTAAATGTCACTCCATTCGAGCCTGAGTGGGAAGGTCACGTTACTTTGGAGTTTTCCAATACGACGCCTTTGCCGGCTCGGGTTTATGCAAACGAAGGAGTAGCGCAAGTGCTCTTTTTTGAGTCGGACGAAGTTTGTGAAGTGTCCTACAAAGACCGGAAGGGCAAATACCAGGGCCAGAGCGGCGTCACCCTGCCGCGGGCTTAGATTGGGCTGGTTTTTGTTGGAGGCAATTAATGGCCGGTAGCGTGCTGGGAACCCTATTTCGGGTATCAACCTTTGGCGAGAGTCATGGACCTGCTTTGGGCTGCGTTGTAGATGGCTGTCCGCCGGGGGTGACGGTGGAGGAATCAGATATCCAGGGAGATCTCGATCGCAGGCGGCCCGGGCAATCTCGATACACAACCCAGCGACGTGAATCTGACAATGTGGAAATCCTCTCAGGCGTCTTTGAAGGGAGAACCACCGGCGCGCCGATTGCGTTGCTGATCCGAAACGAGGACCAGCGTCCGAGAGATTACGCAAAAATCCGGGAACAGTTTCGCCCGGGCCATGCTGACTTCACCTACCTAAAAAAGTATGGATTGCGCGATTATCGGGGAAGTGGTCGGGCGTCTGCTCGGGAAACCGTAGGGAGAGTGGCGGCCGGAGCGGTGGCGAGAAAGTTTCTGCTTGATCGGGCGGGTATCCGCATTCAGGGTTGTATGAGCCAGATCGGGGACATAAAGGCAAAATCGATTGACTGGGCAGTAGTGCCTGAAAACCCCTTTTTCTTTCCAGCGGCAGAACAGGTTGATGAGATAGCCGCTTTAATAGACGGGTTACGAAAAGCAGGCGACTCTATAGGGGCCAAAGTGATGGTCCAGGCAGACGGGGTGCCTGCTGGACTCGGGGAACCGGTCTTTGACCGGCTCGATGCAGATATTGCTCGTTCGATGATGTCGATAAACGCGGTAAAAGGCGTAGAGATCGGGGCGGGGTTCAACTGTGTGAGGCAGCGGGGCACCGAGCATCGTGACGAGATGACCCCTGAAGGCTTCCTGAGCAATCACGCGGGAGGGATCCTGGGCGGGATTTCGAGCGGGCAGCAGATCCACGCGGCACTAGCGCTAAAACCAACGTCTAGTATCCCCACCCCTGGAAGAACGGTCGACACCGACGGCCAAGGCGTGGAGGTTGTCACCACAGGGCGCCACGACCCGTGCGTCGGTATCCGGGCAGTGCCTATAGCCGAGGCGATGCTTGCGCTGGTGCTGGCAGACCATTTTCTGCGCCAGCAGGCGCTCGGCGTTGAGAATATCGGCCCGCTGATTCCACCCCAGTCTTGAGGGGTATTCCCGATTCAGGTGCGTGCCTACCCGCGTTGAGACCGAGACCGGGTTGACGGAGTCAGCTTGGAGCTGGCCTGGGCTTCGTGGGGAAGTACCTGAATCACCGTTGTGCCGATCTGTTCGAGGAAGTCCGCCGCGACAAGGTCAAGTGCTTCGCGGTTTTTTTGATCCTTCTTTATACGGCCCAGTGCATCAAGGGTCGGATACAGTGCGACAGTATCGTCTTTGGTTTTACATCCGTTTTCCAAAAAAATCTCAGACGCGACTAAGCGGGTCAACTCAAGAAATGCCGCATTCGACGAAATGAGACGGTCAGGTTTTACCGCCTTGTGATCAATAGGCAATAACACAGCGCCAAGCCTCTCCTCGAGAGAAACTAAGAGGTTGTAGAAACTGGTCAACGCCGCTACCCGAATGGTTTTCTGTTTCCAATATACCAAGACTATCACTGGAACTCATTAAGCAACATCACGCCCGCCAAGTGGTGCTCGAAACGACCGGCAGAAGCGAATCACTGTGTTAAAATCGGGCGCCCTCAAGGAGGCACAGATGACTGGAAAAACCCTTTACGACAAGCTTTGGGAACAGCACCTGGTGCGCGCGTCCGAAGACGGCACCGCGTTGATCTATATTGATTTGCAACTCTTGCACGAGGTGACCTCTGCGCAGGCATTCGCGGGGCTTCGGGAGGCGGCACGCCTCCCTCGTCGCAAGACAGCGAACCTGGCTGTTGCCGATCATAATGTGCCGACGACCGAGCGCAATGCCGGAATCTCTGACCCGATTGCCCGGCTTCAGGTCGAGACTCTGGATCGGAACTGTGCGGAATTTGGCATCACAGAATTTGCAATGTCGGATCCTCGACAGGGAATCGTTCATGTTGTAGGTCCTGAACAAGGGGCTACGCAGCCTGGAATGACGATTGTGTGCGGGGATTCGCACACCGCGACGCACGGCGCACTGGGGGCTCTTGCATTCGGTATTGGCACCTCAGAGGTTGAGCACGTGCTTGCCACGCAATGCCTTGTTGCTCGCAAGATGAAAAACATGCGTATAAATTTGAACGGGACCCTGCCCGACGGTACCTTTTCGAAAGATATGATCCTGGCGGTGATCGGAATGATCGGCACTTCAGGGGGGACGGGTTACACCATTGAGTTCGCCGGCAGCGCGGTCAGGGAGGCTTCCATGGAGGCCCGGATGACCCTTTGCAATATGGCGATCGAGGCCGGTGCGCGTGCCGGCCTCGTTGGCGTAGACGAAGCGACCGTGACCTATCTTGAGGGGCGCCCTTATTCGCCAAAAGGTGATCAGTTTGAGAGAGCTCGGAATTTCTGGCTTCAGATGGTCACCGATCCCGAGGCGGAATTTGACAAGGAATATGATCTCGACATCTCGGTGCTGCGGCCGCAGGTCACGTGGGGGACTTCTCCAGAAATGGTGGCCAGCGTCGATGACGCGATTCCCAATCCGGCCGACGCGCCTGACCAAACCCGCGAGAGGGACTGGGCGCGCGCGCTTGAGTACATGAATCTTTCTCCCGGGACTCGGATCAATTCGATAGAACTCGATAAGGTTTTCATTGGTGCATGCACGAATGGCCGGATTGAAGATTTGCGTGCAGCAGCGACAGTGGCTTCAGGCCGCAAAGTAGCCCAAAACATCAAACAGGCATTAGTGGTGCCCGGCTCGGGTCTTGTCAAAGTCCAGGCCGAGGCTGAGGGCTTGGATCGGATTTTTACAGAGGCCGGTTTCGAGTGGCGAGAGCCCGGCTGTTCCATGTGCCTCGCGATGAATGCGGACCGGCTCGAGCCGGGGGAACGGTGCGCCGCAACCTCAAACCGCAACTTCGAAGGGCGGCAGGGATATGGTGGTCGGACGCATCTGGTCTCACCGTCGATGGCGGCGGCGGCGGCCATCGCGGGACATTTTGTCGATCCGAACCAGCTTTAAGAGGCGAATAAAATGGAGAAGTTTGTCAATTACAACAGCGTCCTGATTCCAATCGACAGGAGTAATGTAGATACCGACGCGCTCATTCCCAAACAGTTCCTGAAATCGGTCGAGAAATCGGGATTCGGGGACAATCTTTTTGACGAGTGGCGCTATCTGGATCAGGGGGAGCCGGGTCAGGACTGCAGCGGACGGCCTCTCAACAACGATTTCGTGTTGAACAAAAAAGCTTATCGCGGCGGTCGAATTCTGCTGGCCCGCGAGAATTTCGGCTGTGGGTCTTCTCGGGAACACGCGGTTTGGGCGCTACGGGATTTCGGAATCCGAACAGTGATAGCAGGAAGTTACGCCGACATTTTTTTTAACAACTGCTTTAAAAATGGCGTTCTGCCGATCTCCCTTCCCGGCGCCGATATTGACGCTTTGTTCGCTCAAGATGCCGAGTCTGGCCCATGTTCGATGGATATCGATCTAGAGCGCCAAACGGCGACGGCTGAGTCCGGCCAGGTTTACCGTTTCGAGATCGATGACTTCAAAAAGCAGTGTCTTCTGGAAGGTTTGGACGATATTGCTCTGACCCTGCAGCACGAAGGGGATATCGCAACTTATGAGCAGCGCCGGATGAAGGAAGTGCCCTGGTTGTTTGAAGATCTCGCCTCCTGAGTTCCCGACCTTCCCAATACGCGGGCCCTTTTTTTTATTTACCCACCGGGTATTTTGAAACCTATGAATGCGAAACCTGAATTGGACGTCGCAGTTGTCGGCGTAACAGGAGCCGTTGGTGAAGTCATGCTCCGTCTCCTTGAGGAAAGGAATTTCCCCGTGCGCAAGTTATATGCGTTGGCGAGCGAGCGCTCCGCGGGAAGTACGATCCTGTTTCGGGGCAAAGCCGTTCGGGTCGAGAATCTGGCAGAGTTTGATTTTTCGAAGGTACAGCTTGGGTTATTTTCAGCGGGAGGAAGTGTCTCGGCAGAGTATGCTCCCAGGGCGGTGGCGTCGGGTTGTTTGGTTATTGACAACACCTCTCACTTCAGACGGGATCCGGAAGTGCCCTTGGTGGTGCCGGAGGTTAATCCGCAGGCCCTGCAAGAACATAACGGACTTATTGCGAATCCGAACTGCTCTACAATTCAGATGGTCGTAGCTTTAAAGCCGATTTTCGACATCGTCGGTATACGCCGGATCAATGTAGCGACCTATCAGGCAGTGTCTGGAGCAGGTCGTCGCGCGATAGAGGAGTTGGCTGGGCAAACGGCTTCTTTGCTCAATGGCAAGGGCGCAACCTGCGAGGTGATGCCAAAACAGATTGCATTTAATGCCATTCCCCACATCGATAGTTTTCAGGAAAATGGCTATACCCGCGAAGAAATGAAAATGGTGTGGGAGACACAGAAGATCTTCGGCGACGATAGTATTGCCGTCAATCCAACCACAGTCCGGATCCCCGTGTTTTACGGCCACGCGGAAGCAGTCCATGTCGAGACTCGGGAAAAAATGACGGCTGATCAAGCGCGTGCGGCATTGCAGGCGGCCGAGGGGGTTTGTGTCGTCGATGAACGAAAACCCGGAGGTTATCCTACCCCCGTAACCGAAGCGGCAGATAAGGATCCGGTCTTTGTCGGCAGGATTCGTGAAGATATCTCAACAGAAAACGGCCTCTGCCTCTGGGTCGTGGCGGACAATATCCGCAAGGGAGCCGCTCTAAACAGTATCCAAATCGCGGAACTGCTTCTTCCGGGCCTTTGACCTCCGACCCGTCGGGCCCGGGCCCTGATTGGTTCGATACCTTAGCGTGCCTATAATCAGGAAATGATCCTGAATCTGCTTTCCCCCCTCGAAACGCAGGCCTACCAGAGCGCTGACCAGTTATGAGACTAATCCTCGCCGGTCTGGCTCTTTTGACGCAAGTGTTCGCCTCCACCCCGGCTCACGCGCTCGAGCTCGGGGGCCTGACGGTAGCCTCAAAGCTGAACGAGCCGCTGAAGGCCACCATAGAGGTGAGGGGCATCGCAACGGACTCGGCCGCCAACACTCTTGTGGTTTCCCTCGCTTCCGCGCAAGCCCACGAGGCCGCCGGAATTCCTCTGGATCGGGCGGCCACCAGTTTGATTTTCACCCTGGATATGCTCTCTCGACCCGCGATGGTTGAGATCGATTCAAGAACTGCGGTCCGGATTCCCTTTTTGCGCTTCCTCGTGGCTGTGGAGTTTGACGGGCAACAGACTTTTCGTGAGTACACGGCGATGTTGGATCCGGCCGAGGAGTGGGGAACGGCCAATGTGGCGGCATCAGTCACCGAAATATCCCCGATCGCCGCAGCAGAGCTGAGCTATCCAGGGGAATATGTTGGACCTATCCGCCAGGGCCAAACATTGATCGAAATCGCGCGACAGGTCCAGGTGGGGGAGGAAATCTCGCTAGAGCAGAGGATGGCGGCACTGGTGGAAGACAACCCTGATAGCTTCATCGACGGTAACATGAATCTCCTGCGCGAGGGCACGCGGCTGCACATTCCTTCGGAGCGCCAGATGAGACAGATTAACCCCAAGCGGGCGCAGGCCGTGTATGAAAACCATCTGCTGGAGTGGACGCGACGTCAGTCCAAGGCAAGGTCATCCAGCACGAACGGGAACTGGGTGACGTTGCACGCGCCGGCAGCAGAGGTGCTGACACCAACAACGGAGCTGGCAGGGATCGAGTCTGCCGAGTACATACTTAGAATTATTGAGCCGTCAGCAGAATCTGCGCCAGAGGGGGGCGACGGGAGCGATAACGTAGAGCCCGTGACCTCGGGACTCCAACCCGCGGAAGGAATGAGTCAAGCCGCCCCGGAAGCGGTGGCAGCGGTGGCTGCTCTGACGGACCGACTCAGCGTGGTTGAGGAGTCGCTCGGATCCAAGGAGCTTGAAAATCAACAATTGAGCCGACAGGTGGATCTGCTTCAGCGTCAGCTTGAGAAGACCATGACGCTCATCGAGTTGCAGGAAACCCAACTCGCCGTCGCCCAGAGACAGTTGGAATCCATGCTGGCGATGCAGGTACCGGAGGCAACCGTTGGAAAGGCAGGGGTTGGTGCGGACGCAGAGCCAGCGGCCTCTATTGTTGAGGTCGTCGGAAAGGAGCCTGATGCAGATCTTGAAAACGCGTCTGGAGAAGTATCTCTTGCAGTGACACCAGGGCAGGGTTCGCAAGTTCTTTCCGAAGATCCGGAGACCGGGGATGATGCGAATCGTGAATCTGTGGTGTCGGAAGTGATCGAGAACCCATCTACTCAACAGGTCGAGGTTATCCCTCCGCCCTGGAGCGACCCAGCGAGAGTCCTCGACTGGGCAGTCAGCGAGACGGGCATGTTATTTGAGGCCGCTCGCGACTTCAGTAGTGCATTGCTAGGAGATCTTGATCAAGGTGACTCCGTTATACCAGGCGTGTCCAATAAAATGTTAGGACTCATCGTGGTACTCATGCTGCTGGTGTTGATTCTGATCAGGCGGAGGAAAGCCTCACAGGGAGAGTCAGGGTCGTCCGAGAATCACCTCGTGAGTGGGCAAAAGCGGGATCTGTTTGAGACAGACTCTGTGTCCCAACTAAGCGAAAGGCAGTCGAACGAGGCGCCGTCGACTGAAGAGAGTATCGGCGCCGGGTTTGTGACAGATATAGAGACCCAGAGGGGCGTCGCGGTACAGAGTGACGAAGTCGACCCTCTGACGGAGTCAGAGATCTATTTGGCGTACGGTCGTTCCAGTCAGGCGGAGCAAACCCTGCGGGATGCAATAGCGCGGACACCGGAGCGTATTGAGCTAAAACTTAAGTTGCTGGAAGTCCTCCAAGTCCTGGGCCAAAAAGAGGCCTTTCACGAACTGGCAGGAGAGTTGCGCCACATCGTGACCTCAGGGTCTCCCGAGCAGGCGCACCTGGACAAACTGGTGCTGGACGCCGCGCAGGCTGGCGGGCCGGATTCTGTTGAGGCAATTCAGCCTGCCTCCATTGGCGATTCCCCCGGGGCGGTAACCGAGTTTCCTGGCCAAATAACACCTGAGATGGAGCCGGTAGCAGCAGCTCCTATAAAGGACGACGGCATCGTATTTGAACTGGACGTAGAGACCGAAAAACAAGCAACTCCAATCGCCCAAGTTGCTGAGCCACCCTCGAAATCTTTCAGTAGCGACACGCCGGACGACTTTAGCGATCTTAAATTGGAGCTCGAGTTTGCGGCAGGTAATGCTTTGGCAGACGAACCGCGAGCAGAAGAGAGTTCTATGACAACTCCCGACCACGCTGCGAAAACCGATTCAGTGACTGCTTTAACGGAAAGTGACCCCGACCAGACTGAACTGGCGGAAAGTGAGGAAAGAACGCAGCTTGAGTTGGCGAATGCTTATCTTGAGATGGAAGATCCTGCGGCCGCACGAGAGATATTGACCACTCTTGTTCACTCCCCCGATAGCGAGATTCAGGAACGGGCGAAAGCGTTGCTGGAGACCCTAACGGGGAATGCTTGAGTCACTGGCTCGCAGCGACATCACCAGTGCTCCGCTACCTGCGAAGACCGCCCGAAAGATCTGAGACAAGCCCGGTAACCCGATCGAGCAGTTCCGGCTTGGCGCCGCCGGACTCGTCCAAATTATTTTCTATTTCACGGATGATCGCTGAGCCGACGACTGCGCCATCAGCGACCTCGCCGGTCGCGCGCACTTGTTCGGCTGTGTTGATTCCAAATCCGACCGCAATCGGAAGCTGTGTATGTTTCCGCACTGCCGTTAAGGCGTCTCCAATGCTGGATACGGCCGCTGATCGTGTTCCTGTGATCCCTGCGATCGAAACGTAATAGATAAATCCGCTGGTGTTTTGAAGTACCTGCTTGAGCCGGTCCTCATTGGATGTGGGGGTCACCAGCCGGACCCAGTGAAGTCCTGCCGTCCGTGCTGGATCGCAGAGTTCCTGATCTTCTTCAGGGGGCAGATCGACCATAATGAGTCCGTCAATCCCCGCGGCGACAGCGTCGGTTACGAAGTGAGAGGGGCCATATTGGTAGATTGGGTTGAAATACCCCATGAGAATAACCGGGGTGTGGCGATTTTTCTCTCTAAACCGTCGCACCATGTCTAAAGTGCCTCTTAGTGACGCGCCGGAGGCGAGGGCGCGCAGATTGGCCGCTTGGATAGCGGGGCCGTCTGCCATGGGATCGGAAAAGGGCATGCCCAACTCGATGATGTCGGCGCCTGCGTCCGGCAGCCGCTCCATCAACTGCTGACTTGTTTCCGGGTCAGGGTCCCCCGCTGTAACAAAGGTGACAAGTCCCGCCCGTCCTTCCTCTCTTAATCGCTCAAAGGTGGACTGAATGCGATCATCAGAGCTCATATTTCTACCCCGAGCGCATCTGCCACAGTAAAGATATCCTTGTCGCCTCGGCCGCACAAATTCATGACAATGATTTGCTCCTTATCCATGGTGGGGGCGATTTTTGCAACATGAGCCAGGGCGTGAGCGGGCTCCAAGGCGGGGATAATGCCTTCTGTTCGGCAGCATAATTGAAAGGCTTCCAGCGCCTCAGAATCTGTGACGGAGACATAATCCACGCGGCCATGATCATGGAGCCAGGCATGCTCGGGCCCGATCCCCGGGTAGTCCAAACCTGCAGAGATGGAGTGCGCATCGTTAATCTGCCCGTCCTCGTTTTGGAGGAGATAGGTCCGGTTCCCGTGTAGCACACCGGGCCGGCCGCCAGTCAAAGAGGCGGCGTGCTTGTCGGTTTCAATACCATAGCCGCCGGCTTCCACCCCGACTATCTGAACAGGGTCGTCGAGGAAGGGATGGAAAAGCCCCATTGCATTCGAGCCGCCGCCAATGCAGGCCACCAAAGTGTCAGGAAGTCGACCTTCTGCCGCGAGCATCTGTTCTTTTGCTTCCCGCCCGATGATGCTTTGGAAATCCCGAACCATCGCAGGGTAGGGGTGAGGTCCGGCCACGGTGCCAATGATGTAAAAGGTATCTGCGACATTCGCCACCCAGTCGCGCAACGCATCATTCATGGCGTCCTTAAGGGTTCCTGTGCCGCTGGTGACAGGAACGATTTCAGCGCCGAGCAGCTTCATCCGAAACACGTTCGGCGCCTGACGCTCGATGTCTGTTGCACCCATGTAGACAACACAAGGCAGGTCAAACAACGCGCAGACGGTTGCGGTGGCTACACCGTGCTGGCCTGCCCCGGTCTCGGCGATGATGCGGGATTTGCCCATTCGTTTCGCAAGGAGAATTTGCCCGAGGGTGTTGTTAATCTTATGAGAGCCCGTGTGGTTGAGCTCATCTCTCTTGAAGTAGATCTTGGCGCCGCCGAGCGACTCGGTAAGGCTCTTGGCAAAATACAGGGGGCTAGGCCTGCCGGTATAGTGAGCGGCATAGTAGTCAAAATCCCGCTGGAACTCTGGAGACTGCTGCGCCGCGGTGTACGCTGCCTCAAGGTCCAGAATCAACGGCATGAGGGTTTCAGCAACGAAACGGCCTCCGAACAGGCCGAAGTGACCGTGATCGTCTGGTCCACTCCGATAGGACTCTAGGGGTTCTGGGTTTCTGGTGGTCGACGCCATAATCTCTCGTTAACGTTTTTGAAATATCAAGACTCAACTTACCCTAACGGTACAGGCGCTAGACTGCAGCGTCTGACGAGTAGGTAGAATCCGTGTCCTACAAACGAAGATTCTACAACACGAGTTAAACCGCCTTGGATGCGAAGACGATTTCATCAGCCGGGTCCGCAAGTTCGACGCGCTATGCCGTTGGTGTGGAGTATGACGGAAGCCGCTTTCATGGGTGGCAGAGTCAGTCTGGGGTGAGTACGGTTCAGGATTGGGTCGAGAAAGCGTTAACCGGGGTCGCGTCTGAAACGATTCGAGTTGTGACAGCGGGGCGGACGGACACGGGGGTCCACGCCACCGGTCAGGTCGCCCATTTTGATTCAGTCGCAGAACGTTCGCCGCTTAACTGGCTTCGCGGCGCAAACACCCACCTGCCGACCGGACTTGCCGTAATGTGGGTCAAAGCGGTCGATCCGGAGTTTCATGCCCGTTTCACAGCACTGGCGAGGCGTTATCGATATATCCTGTTTTGCCGGGACGTTCGACCGACTTTTTTATCAGGCAAAGTGGCTTGGACTTATGAAAAACTGGATGTGTCGCGTATGCAGCGCGCAGCGACGGCTCTGATTGGTCGGCATGACTTCTCCGCTTTCAGGGCAAGCGGTTGCCAGTCACAGCAACCGGTACGCGAGATCTATGAATTGTCGGTGAATGGTCGGGGTCCCTGGATATGGATAGATATCGAGGCAAACGGTTTTCTGCAACATATGGTGAGAAATCTCACTGGAGTACTGATGGCGATTGCGACGGGCGCAAAACCCATTGCGTGGGCGCAGGAGGTGCTCGAAAGCCGTGACAGGACTGTCGGAGGAGTGACAGCGCTTCCGGATGGACTGTATTTTACCGCGGCGCGTTATCCGGCAAGCTTCGGACTCCCTGAGACTCCAGAGCCCCCCAGGTTCTGGTGAGCGCCTAAAAATAAAACGAAGAGCAAAGGGTAAAATAAGATAGTGCGAACTCGAGTAAAAATCTGCGGCCTGACTCGTGCAGAAGACGCAGCAGTCGCTATCGCCTGTGGGGCCGATGCGCTAGGTTTGATTTTTTTTCCGTCAAGCCCTCGGGCAGTCGACCTGGACCAGGCCGCATCTCTCGCATCGGCCGTCCCAGCGTTGGTGGATCTGGTCGGAGTCTTTGTTGACCCGAGCGAGANANANGTGTCNGAGGTTNTNGATCGGGTCCCGTTAACCCTGCTCCAGTTTCACGNGAACGAAACCCNCGAGCAGTGCGAGACNTACGGNTTNCCCTATATNAANGCGGTCCGGATGCGGGACGGAGTAGANNTAGAGGCNCTNGNNGACCAACACCCCAANGCCCAAGCTTTNCTGCTGGATACCTATCATCCCGGAGCAGTGGGGGGCACCGGCGCTGCTTTTGACTGGACGCGCGCTCGGATAGCGCTAAGTGCGCCGGTGATCGTTGCGGGAGGTCTTGCGGCCCACAATGTGGGTGAAGCGCTGACGCAGTCAGGCGCCTGGGCGGTAGATGTCAGTACGGGTGTGGAGTCGGAACTGGGCAAAAAAAGTGCGGTGAAGATAGTGGAGTTCTGCAGAGCAGTTCGTGCCTGGGACACGGAGGGCGCTGATTCGACGGCTGGAGGACACGCATGAGTTGGTTCGACCGATTAATTCCCCCCAAGATCAAGGATGTGGCCTCAGCGGCGACCCGAAGAGGCGTGCCGCAGGGTCTCTGGCGCAAGTGCGATGACTGTAGCACTGTCCTATACAGTGCCGATCTCGATCGAGGAATGCAAGTGTGTCCAAAATGCGGCCATCACATGCGTCTGGGGGCAAGGGCACGCCTTAGCGGGTTTTTTGACGACGGCCGGTTTGACGAGATTGGGGCAGGGTTGCGCGCGGTTGATGTACTGAACTTCCGTGATGCTAAGCGCTATCGTGATCGCCTTTCGGACGCGGGCAAGGCCAGTCAGGAGTCGGAGGCCTTGGTCGCAGGGCGGGGCAGACTGTTGAATATTCCCGTTTCAGCGGTCGCGTTTGAGTTTGGTTTCATGGGCGGGTCTATGGGCTCGGTCGTTGGTGAGAAGTTTACACAGTGCGTTGATGATGCGGTCGCACAAGGCAACCCTTTTATCTGTTTTAGCGCGAGCGGGGGCGCCCGGATGCAGGAAGGCCTGTTCTCACTGCTCCAGATGGCCAAGACAACGGCAGCCCTGAATAAATTAAAGAACGCAAGCCTGCCTTTCATTTCTGTCTTGACTGACCCGACAATGGGGGGTGTTTCAGCAAGTCTTGCGATGCTCGGAGACCTCATCATTGCGGAACCTCGCGCCTTAATTGGCTTCGCGGGGCCAAGGGTAATTGAGCAAACGGTTCGGGAAACGCTTCCTGAGGGGTTTCAGCAGTCTGAGTTTTTGTTGGAACATGGCGCGGTAGACATGGTGGTTGCGAGAAACGAATTGCGTGAGACGATCGGTGAATCGCTGCAAACACTGGGATTCGCGCCTGTTGTAACTGCAACGGCCGAACTATTGTTTCCGGGGGATGTTTCGGCGCGGCCTGCTGACTTCGAATAATCGCTCGCTATGCATCCGCAGGGTGACTGGGAATTAAGCGATTGGCTCGAGTTTATTGAGTCCGTTCATCCCAGGACCATTGATCTTAGCCTGGACAGAGTCCGGCGGGTGCTGCACTGCCTGGTCCCTACCTACCCCAACGTCGTCATCACCATCGGTGGCACCAACGGAAAGGGAACGACCACGGCTATGCTCGAGGCGGTGTACCGGTCTGCGGGCTATCGCGTGGGCACTTACACATCGCCCCACCTGGTGGACTATGGAGAGCGGATAAAAGTCGCGGGCGAACCATCTTCTGCTGAACGACTTTGCGAGGCATTTCAGGCGGTCAANACGGCACGCGGGACGATCCCGTTGACCTATTTTGAGTTTGGCACTCTGGCAGCTTTCGATATCTTTTCAAGGGCCAGGTTGGATATCTGGGTTCTTGAGGTTGGAATGGGAGGTAGACTGGACGCCGTCAATGCGGTTGATTGCGATCTTGCCGTTATTGCCTCTATCGACCTGGATCATCAGGCCTGGCTCGGGAACTCTCGAGAAGCGATTGGAAGAGAAAAGGCCGGAATTCTGCGGTACCGCGGTCGCGCGATCGTCTCAGATCCCAATCCTCCCCGCTCGATAGTGGAACGGCTTGCGGTTTTGCAGTGTGACTGCCAGCTCGCAGATCGAGATTTCGCTGTGAAAGAAAACCAAGGGAAGACATTTTTCTTATCCGAAGGAGAAAATTGGCGTCGTGCATCTTTTTTAGAGCGCTGTGAGGTCAAGCCCAGCAGTCTGTCCNGGTCACGAAACCTGGCCGGCGCCCTTGCGGCCATACGCTCTTTGGAAGATCGACTGCCCGTGGAGCGTGAGCATGTCGATGCGCTGCGAGCATTGAATGTGCGGGGTCGTCAGGAGCGGATTGACGGCAAGATTCCGATTTGGCTTGATGTTGGGCACAACCTCGAGGCCGTCACCGCGTTAGCAGAAGTGCTTCGTAGTGAATCCGTCCCGGGCAAAACACGTGCCGTGTTTGCCATGTTGAGAGACAAAGAGATTGGCGCTGCTATCCGGGTGATGCGTCCCGTCATAGATTATTGGTATCCCGCAGTACTGGAGGATGATCGTGCGTTGACGCACGAGGAACTACGGTCCGTGTTGAGCGAGTCCGGCATCACTGACCCTCCTGAAGAGCGAACTCCCCGGGCCTGTTTTAAGGCCGCGCTCGCCCAGAGCCGACCTGGTGACAGGTTAGTGGTCTTTGGATCGTTTTACCTCGTGGGTGATATACTGCCTGAGGTCTCGAAACGGGCACGTGGATAAATGGAAATGACCTCAGAGGCCCCGTTCAACCTTAAGCATCGTGCCACCGGGGCGGTCATCCTGGTATCCGTTCCGGTGCTATTGTTGCCTTGGCTGCTGGGTGGTCAAAATGNGCGCCAGGCGATCGACGAAGCGTCTCTGATTCCAGAGCCAAAGAGCGAATTCATTTCATCGATTGGACCGACTGTAGATACGTCCAAAACTCCCACCAGTCCGGATCCTGATATTTCCAGCGAGCGGAAGGGTCAAGCTCCGGAAGAAGATACTGGATCCTCCACTTCAGAGCCAACGGCAAATCAGGACGACGGTCGGATTGATGAGAGCCCGGAGACAGTCTCTAACTCTAATGCGCTGACTGGGGAAGAAACAGGCTGGGTGGTTCGAGTCGGCGTATTTTCAGAGTCCAAGAACCTGAAAAGGCGGGCAGACCTGCTTGCGAATAATGGAATGGCCTCGCGTCAAGAGACTATAGAAATCAACGGACGTCCCATGGTTCGTATTTTCCTAGGCCCGTTCGCGGACCTAGCGGTAGCGGAGCGCGAAAGTGGAAAGGCGATGCTGGTAACCGGAGAGCCAGCCTTTGTTATTAAGCTTAATTGAAGCGACGCCGTTCCTAAACGTGCACAGGTCGGTAAAGTGACTGAAATTACGGGCGCTGGACCCGCTATGGTGGATATCACCATTCTCGCGGTGATGGGTGTTTCACTTGTGTTCGGCCTCTTCCGGGGCCTGCTGCGCGAACTCCTTTCGCTGGTCTCCTGGGTAATGGCGTTCTGGATTGCCTACCGGTACAGTTCTAGTGTCGCGGAGATTATCGATAAAGCGTTGCAAAATCCGACGTTGTCACAAGCCGTCTCAGTGGTTTTGGTTTTCGTTTTAGTACTGACGGCTTTAATGCTCCTGTCGGGTCTAATCAGCAAAATCTTCAAGGCAACGGGACTCGCCGGGATGGATCGAATCCTGGGTGGACTGTTTGGACTGGGCCGTGCCTTGGTGATCCTGTTCGCCGCGTTAATGCTGGCGGGTCATACCGTTATTATCGAGCAGGATTGGTACAATGCCTCGATCATGATTCCCCTGTTTGATCGAGCATTGGATTGGATAGCAGTGTACTTCCCTCCGGGGACGCTGGAAGGATTCGGAGCCGGGTTACTGGAGGGTGAATTGCCCGGTAGTTCGGAAAGTGCAGATTAGCATCTCAAGGAGAGAGCCTGACCATGTGTGGCGTCGTCGGTATTGTTGGTAACAGTCCCGTTAATCAGAGAATCTATGATGCGCTGACGGTGGTTCAGCATCGCGGGCAGGATGCGGCGGGCATCATGACCTGCGACGGCCGACGGGTCTTTTTGCGTAAAGACAGTGGCCTGGTGCGTGATGTGTTTCAGACGCGGCACATGCTTCAGTTAGAGGGCAATATGGGGCTGGGTCATGTGCGATACCCGACCGCAGGAGGGGACAACCGCTCAGAGGCGCAGCCGTTCTACGTCAACTCTCCGTTTGGGCTTGCATTGGGACACAACGGAAATCTCATTAACGCTCGAGAACTCGGAGAAGAGTTATTTCAAGATGATCTCAGGCAAATCAATACGGGTTCGGATTCCGAAGTGTTGCTGAATGTATTTGCGCATGAGCTCATGGAGTTTGTGCGAGGAGGGGATGCAGTGTTGCAGACCCGTAACGTATTCGATGCCGTCCGCCGACTGCATGAACGCTGCCAGGGAGCCTATGCGGTGGTGGCGATGATTGTAGGTTACGGGCTGGTAGCATTTCGAGACCCTCATGGCATTCGTCCGCTGGTGCTGGGCGAGCGTATCGATGGCGAGGGGCGTTCTGTTATGGCCGCTTCTGAAAGTGTGGCGCTGGATGTGCTGGGATACCGCTCTCTCGGTGATATTGCTCCTGGAGAGGCCGTCGTGATCAAGATGGATGGCACNATTGAGCGAGAAGTTTGCGCGTCTCAAGCGGAACTGACTCCATGCCTTTTTGAATACGTTTACTTGGCCCGGCCCGACTCGATCATGGACGATGTTGCGGTTTATAAGAGCCGGCTGAGAATGGGNGAGAAACTGGCTGATCATATGCTCGAGGCCTGGCCAGATCACGACATCGATGTCGTGATTCCCATCCCCGACACTAGTCGGACTTCTGCGTTGCAGTTAGCCAATGTGGCAGGACTTAAATACCGTGAGGGATTTATCAAGAATAGATATATCGGGCGAACCTTCATAATGCCGGGCCAGGCCCAGAGGCAGAAATCGGTTCGACAGAAACTCAACGCCATTGATCTGGAATTTCGCGGCAAAAACGTTCTCTTGGTTGATGATTCGATCGTTCGAGGCACGACCTCAAAACAGATCATCCAGATGGCCCGCGACGCTGGCGCAAAGAAAGTGTATTTTGCTTCCGCTGCGCCGCCCGTCCGCTATGCCAATGTCTATGGCATAGACATGCCTTCGCGTTCGGAACTTGTCGCAAACGGCAGGACAGATGAAGAGGTCGGCCGATTTATTGGCGCTGATCGGCTGCTCTATCAGCGCCTTGAGGATCTGATCGAAGCGGTGCGTGAGGGGAATCCTAAGATCGGTCGGGTCGATGCCTCATGCTTCGATGGGCGGTACATCACGGGCAATGTCAGCGCCGATTTCTTGCAGACGGTGGCGGGAACCCGGAGCGATCAGGCAAAGACCCAACGGACTGAAGCGCTCGATGTTGCGGAGATCAGCGCTTATCACTGATATTGTTCGCAAGAGCCTGTTCAGAAATCGAGGCGCTGCACAGTATCTGAGAAAGCCAATACCACTCCCTCTTCGTTCAGTCGGATCCAGCTGGGCTCAGGCGTCCAGTCTCCCAACACCAGGCGGTAGGCAGATCCGGGGCATTCAACCTGGTGAATGGCGGGACGGTGCGTATGCCCGTGAATGAGCATCTCGACATCATGGTGAGCAATTGCTTCCCGAACGGCCTGCGGGTTCACATCCATAATCTCCATGCTTTTTTGGGCCTTGCCATCCTCACTGCGATAACGAGCTAGTTTGGCCAGTCCGTCGCGCTCAGCAATGGACTTATCCAGAAACGTTTTCTGCCAGCCGGGGGATCGAACCATCGCCCGGAATTTTTGATGAGCAAGATCGTCAGTGCATAAACTGTCTCCGTGCATCAGCAGAACCTTCCGCTGACCTACCTTAAGAATATGTTCGTCCGCAATAAGCTGGATCCCGCATTCATCAGCAAACTTTTCGCCCAAGAGGAAGTCACGATTGCCCGAAAGAAAGAAGATTCTGACGCCACGATCGGATAGGGAGCGCAAGAGTCTCTGCGCCTCGCCGTGCCCGAGAAAACCCACAGCGTCATCACCTAGCCAGTACTCGAAGAGATCTCCCAGGATATAAAGATCTTCTCCGGCGTTGAGACCCCATAGATACGAGTCAAACTGGTGGAAGACTTCCGGGTGTTCCGGGCTCAGATGGAGGTCGGAGATCAGATGGATCAAAATACTTTCTCGAAAGTTTTTAGGGCCGGCGCGAAAATGGGTTCGTTTGCCAGTTGGAGAACACGCCGCATTTCGTTAACATTCGCCACCTCTTTGATCAGGACGATGGCATGGGACTCCAAATCTACAATAGTTTGACGCGCAAAAAAGAGCTTTTTCAGCCTCTCGTTCCCGGAAGAGTAGGGATATATGTCTGCGGAATGACCGTCTATGACTATTGCCATCTCGGTCACGCCCGGGTGCTGGTGGTGTTCGATATGGTGGTACGAGCCTTGAGAGCCTGGGGGCACAAGGTTGACTATGTGCGAAACATTACGGACATCGATGACAAGATTATCTCGCGCGCGGCTGAAATGGGTGAACCCTTTAGGGATCTGACAGAACGATTCATTGACGCGATGCACGAGGATGAACGCATTCTGAACGTCTCGCCCCCAGATCAGGAGCCTCGAGCAACCGGTCACATTTCTGAAATCATTGAGTTAACTCAAAGGCTTGAACAGCGCGGGTTGGCATATCAGGGAGAAAACGGGGANGTCTATTTCAGGGTCCGAGAATTCGACACGTATGGGGAGCTCTCAGGGCGTTCACTTGACGACCTCCAGGCTGGTGCCCGCGTTGAGAAAGACGAGTCCAAGGATGACCCCCTGGATTTTGTATTGTGGAAACGGGCTAAGCCAGGAGAGCCGATGTGGAGTTCGCCATGGGGAGACGGCAGGCCGGGTTGGCACATCGAGTGCTCGGCTATGTCGACCAAATGTCTGGGCGAACATTTCGATATTCACGGCGGCGGGATGGACCTTCGGTTTCCACATCATGAAAATGAGATTGCACAGACGGAAGGCGTAACTGGATCTCGATTCGTCAACACCTGGATGCACAACGGGTTTGTGCAGATCGATGAAGAGAAGATGTCCAAGTCATTGGGCAATTTCTTTACGATTCGGGATCTAGTAGGCCAGGATGACAACCCTGCACGCGCCGGAGAGGTGATCCGCTTTCTCATGCTTCTCAGCCATTACAGAAGCCCGCTGAATTTCTCTACGGAAGTGATGGAGCAGGCGAGAGCCGGTCTTGATCGAATGTATGGGGCGCTGTTCAAGGTCCGCACGGAGACCAACGCCGAGGAGCCTGACGCCAGAGCCAACAACACCTTTGACGAAGAATTTGACCGGGCGCTCGAAGATGACTTCAACACTCCTTCAGCCATTTCGGTGTTATTTGATCTAGTCAGGGCGATAAACCGGTCGCTCGAAACGGGTGCGGTGTCCGAGGCGCATTCGCTGGCAGGCCAGTTAAGACGCCTCGGAGGAGTTCTTGGTTTGCTTTACCAGGATCCGGCGGCGATGCTAGGTATCGGAGGCGTTTCGGACTCAGCGACTGAGAGCGACGCGGATGTTGAGATCGAGAGCCTCATCGAAAAACGTCGACAGGCGCGACGCGACAAGGACTTCCAGGTGTCTGACGAAGTTAGGACGCAGCTGGAAGAGATGGGCATCATTCTCGAAGACCGTCCTGATGGGTCTACGCTCTGGCGGCGCCGTTGAATTTACATCCTGACAGGGAACTGTTTATACTGTCCGGTTTGATTCCCGGCTGTCCCTAGGGGATCCCTATTACCCAACTTTTATCGAGGTTCGCTAATGGAGCTGACCGGCGCACAGATCGTCGTCAAAAGCTTAAAGGATGAAGGTGTCGAATTAGTCTTCGGTTATCCCGGAGGCGCGGCGCTTCATATTTACGACGCATTTTATAGTCAGGAAGATGTTCGCCACATCCTGGTGAGGCACGAACAGGCCGCAACCCATGCCGCCGACGGGTATGCCCGCGCAACGGGGAAGCCCGGGGTGGTGCTGGTCACATCAGGCCCTGGCGTTACCAATGCGGTTACGGGAATCGCGACCGCTTTTATGGATTCGATTCCAATGGTTGTGTTATGCGGCCAAGTTCCAACTCACCTTATTGGTGACGATGCCTTCCAAGAGGTTGATACAGTCGGGATCACCCGTCCATGCGTTAAGCATAATTTTCTCGTAAGAGATGTCAAGGATCTTGCCTCAACGATTAAGAAGGCATTTTTTATTTCTAATTCGGGACGACCAGGCCCAGTCGTCGTCGATATTCCGAAAGATATTACCGCACACTCTACCGAGTATGCCTACCCACGAGATGTTCAGATTCGTTCATATTTTCCCGCCCATACTGCACATCCAAAACAGATCTCCCGAGCTGCAGAACTGCTTTTACAAGCNCGCCGTCCCATTATTTACACTGGAGGTGGAGTAGTTCTCTCTGGAGGGGCGAAACAATTAACGAAACTGGTTGATTATCTCGGGTTCCCTTGCACCAACACACTTATGGGTCTTGGGTCTCTTTCGTTTGATCATCCTTGTTTTGTGGGCTGGCTTGGGATGCACGGTACATATGAGTCAAATATGGCTATGTATGAATGTGACGTCATGCTGGCAGTCGGCGCACGTTTTGATGACCGGGTGACGGGCGATCTTAAGAAGTTCTCACCGAACGCAAAGATCATCCATATCGATATCGACCCTGCCTCCATCGGAAAGAACGTTGCTGTTGAGATACCGATTGTTGGGGATGCATCAGCAGCTCTCGAGCAACTACACAGTGCTCTGGAGAATTCTGTCAACAGGCCGGATCCAGAAGTTTTATCTGAATGGTGGACGAAGATAGAAGATTGGCGACTGCGAAAGTCGTTTGCTTACGATGCAAGTGAGACAGTTATAAAACCGCAGTTCGTTATCGAAAAACTTCACCAAGTAACTTTGGGCGACGCGTTTGTCACTTCGGACGTCGGGCAGCACCAGATGTGGGCCGCTCAATATTATGGCTTTAATAAACCCCGTCGCTGGATTAATTCCGGCGGGTTGGGAACCATGGGCTTTGGACTTCCCTCGGCAATTGGCGTTCAGCTGGCCCATCCGGAGGCAGCGGTGGCTTGCGTGACCGGAGAAGCCAGCATCATGATGTGCATTCAGGAGTTATCCACATGTAGGCAATACGACTTGCCGATCAAGATCATAAACCTTAACAACCGTTATATGGGGATGGTTCGGCAATGGCAGGAATTTTTCTACGATCGTCGTTACTCCCACTCCTACATGGATTCACTGCCGGATTTCGTAGAGCTGGCATCGAGTTTTGGTCACACGGGCCTACGGATTGAGAAACCATCGGACGTCGAAGGCGCCCTGCGCGATGCGTTTGCGAAAAAAGATCAACTCTTCTTCCTCGACTTTGTCACGGATCAGACAGAAAACGTGTATCCCATGATTGCCGCGGGCGCCGGCCACAACGAAATGGTGCTAAAGCCCTTGCCAGACGGTTCTGCGCCTGCAGAACGGGAGCTTGCATAGCTAATGCGCCGAATAATTTCGATCCTTGTGGAAAACGAGCCGGGAGCGTTGTCTCGCATTGCCGGACTGTTTTCGGCGCGTGGCTACAATATTGAATCCTTGACGGTTGCTCCGACGGATGACAACTCGCTTTCCAGGATGACGATTGTCACTCATGGGTCTGAGCAGATCATCGAGCAGATTACCAAGCAATTGAACAAGTTGATCGATGTGGTTCGTCTGCTGGACCTCACGGAGGGCCGGCATATTGAGCGGGAGTTGATGCTGCTCAAGGTAGCAGCGGAAGGCGGGGCCCGTGAAGAAATCAAACGTCTGGTCGATATTTTTCGTGGACGCATCATCGATGTTGACGGCGAGACCTACACGATCGAACTCACCGGCCCCGGAGATAAATTGGATGCATTTCTAGGCGCGATGCCCGCGGCCGATATCCTCGAAGTGGTCCGCTCGGGAGTGTCGGGAATTGGACGCGGGGAACGGTCCCNCAGACTGTAGCGATCGCGCTAGGGTCTTCTTTTAATTGGCGTCCGAAGGGCGCGTTGGAGCATATTCATGAAAGTCTATTACGATGACGACGCCGATCTCGGCATCATTTCCGCAAAGACCGTAGCCGTGATTGGATACGGTTCCCAAGGGCACGCNCACGCGAACAATTTACGTGACAGCGGTGTCGATGTGGTGGTTGGACTACGTGAGGATTCCTCCTCTCGCGACAAAGCCGTCACCTCGGGACTGCGGGTGGACACGGTTGCGAATGCGGTGGCAGCCGCGGACGTTGTGATGATGCTGGTGCCAGACGAACTTGCTGCTGAACTTTATGAAAGTGATGTTGTGGCCAATCTAAAGCCGGGTGCCGCTCTGGCGTTCGCCCATGGATTTNACGTGCATTTTGGGTTCATTGAGCCCGACAGTTCGGTTGATGTAATTATGATTGCGCCCAAGGGTCCCGGACATCTGGTTCGGTCGACCTATACCGAAGGAGGGGGCGTGCCCTGCCTTATAGCCATTCAGCAGGACGCGAGTGGATCTGCGCGAGCGACGGCGCTGTCTTATGCGAGTGCCATCGGGGGAGGCAGGGCCGGTGTCATCGAGACGACATACAAAGAGGAAACAGAAACAGATCTCTTTGGAGAACAAACGGTACTTTGCGGTGGGCTCACCTCCCTTATCCAGGCTGGGTTCGAGACCCTGGTTGAGGCGGGCTACGCGCCTGAGATGGCCTACTTCGAGTGCCTTCACGAAACCAAGTTGATCGTAGATTTAATCTACGAAGGCGGTATCGCCAACATGCGCTATTCGATCTCGAATACAGCGGAGTACGGCGATGTGAGTCGCGGACCGCGGGTAGTTACCCCCGAAGTAAAGGCGCAAATGAAGAAAATTCTGAACGAGATCCAGTCCGGAGAGTTTGCTAGAGAGTGGATGGAGGAAAGTCGTTCCGGGGGCGCTAATTTCCAGGGCTTGCGTCAGAAGGGCCGCGAGCATCAGATCGAGGCGGTAGGAGAAGGTCTGCGGGCCATGATGCCCTGGATCCAAAAAGGCAAACTGGTCGACAAGACGCGGAACTGATCACCGGTTCTGTTGCCCAGAACGCCCGGCCGGACTCCCTTTATGCAGCATCCTGTTATCGCGCGTGAAGGCTGGACCCGCATCCTTATCGCGTTTGCCTTGGCCGGGCTGGTTCACACGCTGGCGGGCCTGTGGATAGCACTACCTTTTTGGGTCGTCGCTTTGCTGGTGCTCCAGTTCTTTCGTGACCCGCCCCGGGCGATTCCAGACTTACCTGGCGCGATCGTATCGCCGGCCCACGGACGGGTCGTTGCGATTCAACCCAGTGTGGATCCGTTTTCCGGCGAGCCCAGTACGCGCGTCAGCATCTTTATGAACATCTTCTCTGTTCATTCGAATCGAATTCCGATCGACGGCGAGATTGTTGACCGACATTATCATCAAGGCCAGTTTCTTAACGCAGAGCTGGAGAAGGCGTCCTCCCAGAATGAGCGTTGCGCTATCCAGATCAGGTCCAAACAAGGGTCGCTCGTCAGCTGTGTTCAGATTGCCGGCCTCGTAGCGCGCCGTATTCTCACCTACGTGCAAGTAGGGGACGACGTAAGCCGCGGAGAGCGCTACGGATTTATCCGTTTCGGCTCAAGGGTTGATGTCTACCTGCCCCCGGATTCAGAAATTGTCGCGAAAGCTGGAAAGTGGGTGCTGTCCGGTACTGATATTATCGCCCGACTGAAAGAGAACTCGACTCAGCATGTCTAAGTTGAACAAGGTCACATCGTTTGACCAACACGAAAAGCGGCCCAAAGGAATCTACATCCTGCCGAATTTATTTACCACGGCCAGCCTGTTTGCGGCGTTCTACGCCATTATCCAGTCGACAGTGGGAAATTTTGGAAACGCTGCGGTCGCGGTCATTGTCGCAGCTGTGTTAGACATGCTCGATGGTCGTGTCGCGCGCATGACCAATACCGCGAGCGATTTTGGGAAGGAATATGATTCGTTGGTCGATTTGGTAGCATTCGGTCTGGCGCCCGCGTTGATTCTTTTTGAGTGGGGGTTACAGTCTCTTGGGAAGGCAGGGTGGCTCATCGCTTTTGCCTATGTCGCGACGACCGCCCTGCGTTTAGCCCGATTCAACACTCAGGAGAGCCCGAGCAAGCGTTATTTTCAGGGGTTGCCTTGCCCCGCCGCGGCGGTGCTGTTGGCTGCGGCAATATGGACTGCCGAGAGTTATGCCCTCACAGGTACGGCCTTCGCAGGGGCAGGTTTTGTCTTGATGGCCTTGCTCGCGTTTGCCATGGTGAGCGCGATGCCCTATCGAAGTTTCAAGGACCTTGATCTGAAGCACCGGGTCCCTTTTGTAGCGGTGCTCGCGTTGGTTATGGTATTTGTCCTTGTCTCCTTTGATCCGCCGGCAATTCTTCTTGTTATCTTTTCTGCGTATGCCGTCTCTGGCGCATTTGGTTGGGCTCTTCATAGAAGGGCGGGGCAAAGTGTATTCCAAAGTGCGGAAGACGAAGGGACAGATAATCCCACTGTCAAAAAACCTCAAGAGGCCGCGACGGGGCGTCCGGAGTGAAGGCCAGTTTCAGAATAAGCTTTGCCAGTGCTTTGATCCAGCGCTATACTGCCTCCATGAAGTCTCCTCTCTCCCGCTTTGATCCCCGCTTTGGTTCCTGCGCCAGCGAGCAATTTCTGACTGGATTGCTTTCTGACCTGTACGGCCTACTGCGCCCGCAGGCGCACTAAACTTACCTCCCTCACATCCCCGAACCCATCCTCAGCCTCCTTGCCAGGGACGCTCAGGAAACCTTTCAGGCTTTGATTTGTGGAGAACCAACATGAACGACCGCCTATATATTTTTGATACTACTTTGCGCGACGGTGAGCAGAGCCCCGGAGCCTCAATGACGGCCGCGGAGAAAATCCGTATTGCGCGGCAACTCGAAAAACTCAAGGTCGATATTATTGAAGCGGGATTTCCCGCAGCCAGCCCGGGTGACTCGGACGCGGTCAAGATGGTTGCCAAAGAGATTCGAGAGAGTCGGATCTGCGGATTGGCAAGGGCAAATCCCCGTGACGTTGAGAAAGCCGCTGAGGCAGTCAAGGCGGCGAATGCACCCAGAATTCACACCTTTATTGCCACTTCCCCGATACATATGAAGGCCAAACTCCGGATGTCGCCGGAGGACGTTCTGGAGAAGGCAGTGCAGGCTGTTCGCCAGGCTAGAGGTGCCGTGGATGACGTCGAGTTTTCGGCGGAGGATGCGGGCCGATCCGATGAGGATTTTCTCTGCAGAGTGTTTGAAGCCGTGATCGACGCCGGCGCCCGAACGGTCAATATTCCTGACACGGTCGGTTATACGATGCCTCATCAATTCGGTGATCTATTCACCCGGCTGATGGAGCGCATACCAAACTCAGATAAAGCTGTCTTCTCCGTGCATTGTCACAATGATCTCGGTGTCGCGGTTGCCAACTCCCTTGCTGCGGTTCAAGGCGGCGCGCGACAGGTAGAGTGCACCATTAATGGACTCGGCGAGCGGGCGGGAAATGCCTCTCTCGAGGAGGTTGTCATGGCGGTGAGAACTCGTCAGGACGTCTTCTCCTGCGACACGGTGATTGATACCACACAGATCCTTCCCGCGAGCCGGATGGTGTCGAGCATCACGGGTTTCCCGGTTCAGCCCAATAAGGCCATCGTCGGGGCCAATGCATTCGCGCATGAAGCCGGCATCCACCAGGATGGTGTTCTGAAACAACGGGATACCTATGAGATTATGCGGGCTGAGGACGTGGGTTGGTCAGCAAATCAGATCGTGCTTGGCAAGCACTCAGGCAGAACCGCGTTTCGGAACCGGATGTCGGCGCTGGACATCGAGTTTGAGAGTGATGCCGAACTCAACGCAGCTTTTGGCCGATTTAAGGAGCTTGCGGATAAGAAGCACGATATCTTTGATGATGACCTGCAGATTTTGGCTGGAGAAGGCGCCGCGCCGCAGGAGCCAGAAGCTATCCGATTTGTCGGGCTGAAAACGACCTCCGAGACGGGTGGGGTGCCCGTTGCGGAACTGTCCCTGGAATATGACGGTGAGGCCCGCTCTAGCCGGGCTGAAGGGGATGGGCTGGTCGACGCGGCATTCAAGGCGGTTGAGGCGGTCGTGCCGGGAGCGCGAAATCTGGTCTTATATTCGGTCAACGCAATCACGGCCGGGTCTGATTCCCAAGGTGAGGTGAGCGTCAGGCTCCAGGAGGATGGCCGTATCGTGAACGGACAGGGCGCTGATACCGACATTGTCGTGGCATCGGTCAAGGCCTACATCAATGGAGTGAACAAACTTCAGGTCAGCCCCCAGCGTTTCAATCCGCAGAGCGGCGAGACCATCTAAATCGTCCGATGGATCGCTATGGACCTTATCTTCGGGAGATGGGGCTGGTCCGATGGCGTTTTGGTTCACAACACCCCGACATGGCTGGGCTTCGGTCGGATAGGGAGACTCTCTTTCGAGACGAGGGTGCGAATGCAGGGAGGCTCACTGCTCTCGCCCGAGAAGCCGATCGGTGTGAGCGCTGTGAACTCCATCGAACACGCACCAAGGTCGTATTTGGGTCGGGGAGTTTGGCCGTAAGCTGGCTTTTCGTCGGAGAAGCGCCCGGCGCAGAGGAGGACAAGCAGGGACTCCCATTCGTCGGCAGAGCGGGCGCTCTGTTGCGGTCGATGCTCATTAGCATCGGCCTGTCGCGAGAAGACGTCTATATTGCAAATGTGCTCAAGTGTCGGCCCCCAAGCAATCGGGACCCCCTCGGACAAGAGGTCCGCGAGTGTAGCCCTTTTCTTCACAGACAGATCGATCTGGTGCAGCCAGAAATCATCGTAGCCATGGGGCGTTTCGCAGCCCAGGTACTGCTCGATTCCAATGAGAGCCTAGGACAACTTCGCGGGCGTCCGCACAACTTTGGCGAGACCCTGATTCCTTTGGTCGTCACCTATCATCCGGCCTATCTTCTTCGCTCGCCGACCGCAAAGAGCAATACATGGGAAGATCTGTTGTTGGCCCGCTCCGTATTGGCCTAGGCGCAGGGAGCGTCTCTGATGCAGGGCGGGGCACGGATCGTCCGGATGCAGGAAGCCGACATTGATACCGTCGCCACTCTGGAAGGGGAAGTCTCACCGGCGCCCTGGAGTTCCGGAATTTTTAGGGACTGTCTTCGTGCTGAGTATGAGTGCTGGGTGGTACACGCCGAGAAGGTCTTTGGATACGTCATTTTTTCACTCGGGCCAGGGGAGGCGCATCTTTTGAACATCGCTATTTCGCCCGCTCGTCAACGCCGAGGGTTTGGTCGACAACTTCTCGCGAAGGTGGCGAGCATCGCCAGAGTGCAGGGCATGCAGCGTATTTTGCTTGAGGTGCGGCCCAGCAATCTGCGGGCCCGGGCGATCTACGAAAGAGCAGGGTTTGAATTCCTCAGTCTGCGCGAAAAGTACTATGGCCCACCAAATAAAGAGGATGCACTGGTCTATACGCTTTCACTCTGAGATGCCCGAGGAATGGGTTGAGCCATTGGCAGGGTAAAATAGGGGACATGCGACATAAGCGACACAGGATAGAGTCTTGAAGATCAAGAGGCTTTGGGTTGCCGGAGTCACGGAACGACCCAAGAGGGCTTCTTCTCTTGCCGTTGATGCTGGGGAAGAGATGACGCGCTGGTTTGAAACGCCCCTGGGCAAAACGCTTGCTCAGCTCACGTCGGACTCCGTCTCGCGACTCGTACCCCCCGGCTACTATCGCACCGGATTTCAGGAGGGACCCGCCCGCGTCGATCTTCTGCAACGAACGGAGCAGTCGGTTTCTGAGATTCTCCCTGGACAGTCCCGAGCTTTATTGGATCGGGAGCTCGCCGTGAGATGCCGCCCGGAGCAACTGCCGTTTGGTCCGAGGTCTATAGATTTGCTGGCGATTCCGTTTGTGCTCGAATTCTCGGCTGACCCCCACGCGGTCCTTCGGGAAGCGTACAGTGTTCTGGCCCCCGAGGGATGCCTGATAATCTGTGGATTCAATCGTTGGAGTGTGTGGGGACTTCGGCGGTTCCTAAAGAGAGGTGTCCGCCGGGCTCCGTGGAATGGACGGTTTCTTTCCATTCATCAGGTACAGGATTGGACCCGGCTGCTGGGGCTTGAATTGACCTCGGCAGAGTCAGTGTTCTATCGCCCCCCGGTCGGTCAGGCAGGATTGCTCGAACGGCTGAATTTCCTTGAGGCAGCAGGAGATCGTTGGTGGCCTTTGTTTTCGGGGGCGTACGTTGTCGTCGTCAAAAAAAGGGCATTCGGTCAGCCAAACGTGTTCGAGCCGGTTTCTGGGGCTCGTCGGCGCCCACAGAAACCCCTCGTCTCAGCGCTTCCGAAACACGCCGCCAAGGGAAGACTCACGGTGGTTCGAGAATGACGGGAAAGAGAGATATCGTGACGGTGTTTCCTGATGGGGCTTGTCGGGGCAATCCCGGGCCAGGAGGCTGGGGTGTGCTCATTTCCCACGATGGTGTCGACAAGGAGTTATTCGGTTCCGAGGCCCAGACCACTAACAATCGCATGGAGTTGCTGGCGGCGATCCATGGTCTTCGGGCCACCGAATCTGGTGCAACCGTCTCCGTTTATACGGATTCTCAATATGTCCGGAACGGTGTTACCCAGTGGATGGTTAACTGG
The DNA here is from genome assembly GCA_002713825.1 of Acidiferrobacteraceae bacterium. Classification (GTDB taxonomy): domain Bacteria; phylum Pseudomonadota; class Gammaproteobacteria; order Arenicellales; family UBA868; genus UBA868. The sequence goes on from PAUU01000010.1 coordinate 178,653, forward strand.
AAAAAGAATGGATGGAAAACCGCAGCCCGAAAACCGGTGAAGAATCAGGACTTATGGCAACAGTTGGACGAGGTTGCTGGGGCGCGAGCGGTTGAATGGTATTGGGTTCGTGGCCATAGTGGACATCCGGGAAACGAAAGAGCGGATGCGTTGGCCAATCACGCGATCGATCGGCTGCTGACAGGTTAGTTGGGCAACAAGGAGAAAAGATATGGATCTGGTCGTTCTCGATACTGAAACGACGGGACTGGAAGTGTCCGAGGGTCACCGAGTTATCGAACTGGGTTGCGTGCTCTTGTCAAACCGCAAACATACCGAGACGCGATTTCATCACTACATCAACCCGGGAAGAGCGATCGACTCAGAGGCGCAGGAGGTGCATGGGATAAGCGAAGCATTCCTCGAAGGTAAGCCCACTTTTTCAGAAATCATGGGCGAGTTTTTGACTTTCGTGGAGGGGACAGAGTTGGTTATCCATAATGCCCCGTTTGATCTGGGGTTTTTGAATCGGGAGTTGGAGATTGCCGGTAACTCGCTGCGTCTGGAAGAGGTGTGCGAGGTGACCGATTCGCTGGTCCTGGCGAGGCAGATGCATCCAGGGCAGAGGAACAGTCTGGATGCGTTATGTAGACGGTACGAAGTGGATAACAGCGGACGGGAACTCCATGGGGCGTTGCTTGATGCAGAGATCCTGGCGGACGTCTATTTGGCAATGACCGGGGGCCAGACAGCCCTTGCGCTTGAAGGCGCGACCGAACTGAGCAAGAGCGCGGACTCCGGGAATACTCGCTTTACTGCCGATGTTAAATTCCCCGTTATTAGGGCTGATAAAAAAGAACTTAAAGAGCACCAGCGTTGGTTGGATCTGCTGGGACCTGATACACCCTGGCACGGGACGAATTAAGCGAAAAACGAATCAAAGCATTAGGGCGGCCTGACTCCGAAGATCCTCCCCAAAGAGGAAGGCGCCCTGAACTTAAACTGTTTCCCTCTAATTTGACGTACAACAGGTACTCACAGGAGTTCCCATGAGCGATAGCACTATCCATAAGGTTATGCCCGATTTTGCCGAGACCGCACATATCGATGGCGACCGCTACGAAAAAATGTACCAAAAGTCTATCTCGGACCCCGATGGGTTTTGGGCGGAGCAGGCGGACAGTTTCGTGGACTGGTTTTCGCCCTGGCATACGGTAAGCCACTGGAACTATCACACGGGTGAGATCAGATGGTTTGAGGGTGCCACTCTTAACGTCGCGCATAACTGTATCGACCGCCATCTACAAAGCCGCGCAGACCAGACTGCGATCATCTGGGAAGGGGATCATCCTTCCCAGGATGAGAAATTGACCTACCGGGAGTTGCACGAAGCGGTTTGCCGCTTCGCAAATGTCCTCAAGGACAGAGGCGTCGGCAAAGGAGACCGGGTATCAATCTATATGCCGATGATTCCTGAAGTCGCGGTTGCCATGCTCTCCTGCGCGAGAATTGGCGCAGTGCATTCCGTTGTCTTTGGGGGCTTCTCTCCCGACGCCCTGCGGGATCGAATACTGGACTCAGATTGTCGCGTGGTAATCACGGCTGATGAAGGCCCGCGTGGCGGCAAGAATGTACCCCTTAAGGCCAATGTCGAAAAGGCTCTGGAGGGATGTCCTGAGGTCCACACGACCATCGTCGTTCGCAGAACCGGAAACGATGTTCCTTCGGGTGGTGATCGGGATGTCTGGTACCACGAGGCGGTTGCCACTGTTTCGGCGGAGTGCGAACCCGAACCGATGGACGCGGAAGATCCGTTGTTTATCCTTTACACCTCTGGGTCTACGGGAAAGCCAAAAGGTGTCCTGCACACTACAGGGGGGTATCAACTATATACGGCGATTACTCATCGATACGTATTTGATTACCAGGACGGTGATATTTATTGGTGTTCGGCAGATGTCGGCTGGATTACCGGACACAGTTATATCCTCTACGGGCCGCTCGCCAACGGTGCAACGACGCTGATGTTTGAAGGAGTCCCGACTTATCCCGACGCGTCCCGATTTTGGCAAGTCGTGGACAAGCACCAGGTCAATATTTTCTACACCGCCCCTACGGCGATTCGGGCGCTGATGAGCCAGGGAGATAACTATGTAACAAGAACTCGACGTTCCAGCCTAAAGGTTCTAGGCACGGTTGGCGAGCCCATCAATCCGGATGTGTGGGAGTGGTATTTTCGAATCGTGGGAGAAGGTCGCTGCAGTATTGTAGATACCTGGTTTCAGACCGAGACTGGCGGAATTCTGATTACCCCGCTGCCGGGGGCGACTGATCTTAAGCCGGGTTCAGCGACACGACCCTTCTTTGGGGTTGTGCCGGCATTGCTGGATGCCGACGGCAACCAACTTGACGGCGCGGCTTCGGGCAACCTCGTCATCACGGGTTCATGGCCCGGACAGATGCGAACCGTATACGGGGATCACGATCGTTTCGTGCAGACCTATTTTTCAGCTTACCCTGGTTTCTATATGACTGGGGATGGCGCCCGGCGTGACGAAGATGGCTATTACTGGATCACGGGCAGAGTGGATGATGTTATCAATGTCTCTGGCCACAGGATGGGAACCGCCGAGGTAGAGAGCGCCCTTGTGCTGCATGCGCAGATTGCCGAAGCCGCGGTTGTGGGTTATCCGCATGAAATTAAAGGTCAGGGGATTTACGCCTACGTCACGCCTATGGCAGGAGTTGAGCCAAGCGATGAGTTGCGGGCAGAACTGATTGCCCTCGTTCGCAAGGAAATTGGACCGATTGCCAGCCCTGATGTGATTCAGTGGGCGCCGGGGCTGCCAAAAACACGTTCGGGGAAAATCATGCGCCGAATTCTCCGAAAAATAGCGGCCAACGAACTCGATAATCTGGGGGATACATCTACGCTGGCGGAACCGGCGGTGGTTAACGAGCTGATCGAGAACCGTGCCGCGGGGTAGCCGTCGGCGGTGAATTGTCCCAGAGTGCGGCTTGCGATAGTCCTAGCCGGCCTTTAGAATTCTGGTCCCGCAGCGCCAAGGCGCGTGCTCCTTGCTCCACCAAATCCCTGGGGGGCTTTAAACCGAAAGGAGAGTGGAATGCGACATTACGAGATCGTTTTTCTGGTCCATCCAGACCAAAGTGAACAAGTCGGCGCAATGGTCGACAAATACCGTAGTCTGATCGAGGGCAGTGGGGGTCACGTTCACCGATTTGAAGATTGGGGACGGCGCCATTTGGCCTACAACATCGGCAAGGTGCACAAAGCGCACTACGTCCTTCTGAATATTGAATGCGACCAGGCGACGATTGATGAAATCACGAGCATGTTCAAGTTCAGTGACGCGGTCCTCCGGAATCTAATTATTCGCCGTGATAGCGCTGTCACCGAGGCTTCCCCACTTGCCGATGATCACTCAGACGAGGACGAAGAAGAGACTTCCTCAGTAACGTCTGAGCCAAGGCCAACGGGAGAAAAAGCGGGTGTTGTGGCGTCAGCCTCCAGCGGGGCGGAACCTGAGGAGGAGGCATCCTCATCGTCGGCTGCGACGACTGCCAGTACTACACCGGAGAGTGAGACTACGGACGCAGGCGCCGAAACCAACTCGGATGGAACAGATGGCACTGAAAACAAAGAGGAGAAGTCCGCATGAACCGCATGAATAAGCGAAGAAAATACTGCAGGTTCACTGCGCTGGGAGTGGATAAGATTGACTATAAAGATCTAGACACGTTAAAGGCCTACATCACAGAAACCGGAAAGATTATGGCCAGCCGGAACACGGGCACGAAAGCACGATATCAACGTCAGCTGGCAACGGCCATCAAACGAGCTCGGTTCCTCGCTTTGTTGCCGTATACCGATCAACATTGAGGAGTAAGCCATGGAATTGATTCTTCTTGAAAAGATTCAGAACCTGGGCGACCTGGGAGATATCGTAAACGTCAAGTCCGGGTATGGACGAAATTACCTTATCCCTCAGGGCAAAGCTATGCCTGCGAGCGCGGATGCCAAAGAGGAAGTCAAAGCCCGCCGGCGACAGTTGGCGAAGTTGGACTCTGAGCGTCGCGACGCGGCAGAAGCGAAGTCTGCGTTGCTTCCAGAGCGTCTCACCGTAAAACGCCTGGTGGCTGAAGAGGGCAAGTTGTTTGGGTCAGTCAGTCCGGTCGACATTGCCGAGTTGCTGCAAGCCGCTGACATTGCGGTGCAGCGTTCTGAAGTTTCGATGCCCGAGGGGCCGATTAAAACGACGGGCGAACACTCTGTAGCTTTGATTCTTCATCCCGAGGTCCAGGCTTCGGTGCTGATCGTCGTCGAACCAGAGAATGAGGTCGCGAGCGCTTCGGAGGCAACTGGGCCAGTTGACGGCGCATCTGAGGGAGAAGGGATACCTGGAGACCCGGAAGCGACGGTGGATTCCGCGCCGAGCGGCGGTTAACTTGATTACTCCAGGGTTCGATTTTTGAGGCCCGCGGGGTGCTTAATCATCGAGTAAGGTCGTCGCTGTCTTTGCAGTGCGGCCTTGTCTAGAATAGGTGCTCTCGCTGCAAACGAAATCCGATACCGTCGCCTCATCGTCATGGCTCAGACATCGCCAACCCTAAGTGCAGTTACCGGCATGACGCGGGTACCTCCTCAGGCCCAGGAGGCAGAACAGTCGGTCCTGGGGGGACTCCTGGTGGACTCCCGCAAATGGGACGAAGTCGCCGAGGCTGTTCGCGCAGAGGATTTCTATACTCGAGCCCATCGGGAAATTTTCTCTGCAATTCATGCACTGCATGGGTCAAGCCAGGCTGTCGATGTCGTCACCACGTCGGAATGGCTAAAGAATAATGGCACCCTGGAGCCCGCTGGCGGGCTGGCCTATCTTGGAGAATTGGCCAACCGGACGCCGGGGACAACCAATCTCAAGGCCTATGCCCAAATCGTTCGCGAGCGCTCGATCTTGCGCTCCCTGATTGCCGCCGCGAGCGATATTTCTGAAAAGGCTTATCAACCTGAAGGTCTCGATATTACTGCATTACTCGACCATGCTGAGAAAGCGGTGTTTGAGATCTCAGACGCAGATAGACGCGGGTCATTTGGGTTTAAGGCAATTCAGGGGTTACTGTCCCAGGCAGTTGACCGTATAGAACAACTGTTTCAATCCAAGGGTGGCGTTACCGGAGTTGCGAGCGGCTTTCATGATCTTGATGCTCTGACCTCTGGCCTGCAGGAAGCCGACCTGGTTGTTATCGCGGGTCGGCCATCAATGGGAAAGACCACTCTCGCTATGAATCTCGCGGAGAACGCGGCGGTGGGTTCGAAATTGCCGGTGGCAGTGTTCAGTATGGAGATGCCGGGCCACCAATTGGCAATGCGGATGCTCGCTTCCTTAGGCCGGATAAATGCCCACCGTGTCAGGACAGGCCAGTTACAACCAGAAGACTGGCCGCGCCTGACGTCTGCGATGGGATTGCTCGATGAAGCGCCGATTTTCGTGGACGATACTCCGGCGCTGACCCCGATGGAATTAAGGTCCCGAATACGCCGGTTGGTCCGCGAGCATGGCGACCTTGGTCTTGTAATCGTGGACTATCTCCAACTGATGCAGACCGGTGACAATAGCGAGAATAGGGCGGTCGAGGTGGCCAACATCACTCGGTCGTTGAAAGTCATCGCCAAAGAGTCTGGGGTCCCCGTGGTTGTACTCTCCCAGTTGAACCGCGGCCTTGAACAGCGACCGAACAAACGCCCCATCATGTCAGATCTCAGGGAGTCTGGGGCGATTGAGCAGGACGCAGACGTCATTCTATTCATCTATCGGGATGAGGTTTATAACGAAGACAGTCCCGAAAAAGGCACAGCAGAGATTATCGTAGCCAAACAGCGTAATGGGCCTATCGGCACGGTCCGTCTCACCTTTCTTGGAGAATACACTCGCTTCGAGAGTTACACGCCCGCCTTCGAAGATCAGGGATTTTGAGCCTGGGATTGAGGGGTGCGAAAGGTCTTTCCTGACCCGGGATCCTGAATCTGAAGTTGGCGAGTCTCCTTGTGTTAGCCTAGCTTATCCATGGCAAAAGCCCGNACTAACACCTCGTATCTTTGCAGCCGCTGCGGCACGAAGAGTCATAAGTGGGTGGGACAGTGCAGTAGTTGCGGTTCCTGGAATACCCTTGACCTTGTCACTGCAACTGGGGTGACCCCAGGCTTGTCGAGTGGCCGTGTGACTCCCGCCCGACTCACCGACGTCGTGACAAAAAACTACGACCGCTATCAGACGGGATTGTCGGAACTTGATCGGGTTCTGGGTGGCGGACTTGTTCCCGGTTCTGTTGTCCTGCTTGGCGGAGAACCTGGAATCGGCAAGAGCACCCTTGCCCTGCAGGCCCTGGGGTGTCTTTCCCGCACGCACGAGACCCTCTACGTCAGTGCTGAAGAGTCTCTGGAACAATTGGCGCTGCGTTACCAGCGGCTGGGCTTGAGTACCCAGGAATTGACGGCACTTTGCGATGGGCAGTTAGAAACCCTGATCGCTGAACTGGAGAGGAAGTCGTACGGGGTACTGGTGGTTGACTCAATTCAAACCCTGCGGACACAAGAACTCGAGTCCAGCCCTGGAAGCGTAGGCCAGGTCCGTGAATGCGCGGATCGACTGGTGGTCGAGGCAAAACGTAGAGGCATTGCAATAATCCTGATCGGGCACGTGACCAAGGAGGGCGCGTTGGCCGGCCCCAAAACCCTAGAGCATCTTGTAGACACTGTGCTGTATTTTGAAGGGGATACCACCAGTCGATTCAGACTGGTGCGGGCCTGGAAAAATCGGTTCGGTTCTGTGAATGAGGTCGGCGTTTTTGCCATGGAGGCCGTCGGACTCAAACCTGTCAAAAACCCCTCTGCCATATTTCTTTCCGGAACCCAGATTGAGTCGCCAGGGGCAGCTATCTTTGTGAGTCAGGACGGATCAAGACCGATGTTGGTCGAGGTGCAGGCATTGGTAGACCAAAGTTCCTTAGGCAATCCCCGACGACTGAGTGTGGGATATGAAACCCACCGATTGAACATGCTTCTTGCGATTCTGCACCGCCACGCCGGGATCAGTCTTTTGGATCAGGATGTCTTTGTTAATGTTGCGGGGGGTTTGCGCGTTATCGAAACAGGAGCTGATCTGGCCGTGGCAGCGGCAATTATTTCTAGTTTCTCCAACAAGCCCATTGACCGAAGAACTGTCTTTTTTGGTGAGCTCGGACTTTCAGGCGAGGTGAGGCCCGTACCGAGAGGAGAGGAGAGGGTGGCGGAGTCGGCGAAATTAGGGTTTTCGCGTTTGGTGATTCCTGCCGCGAACAAGCTGGAGTCACGTAAGGTGGTCGAAGGCCTGACTGTAGTGGCGCTGCGAAGCGCCGTTGAATTGAACTCAGTCGTACGGGAGCAAGGAGGCTAGGGGAGACTCTTTTTGCCCACCCGAAACCAGCGGGTACGCACCCGGGACTATCAGACATCTCTTAATAGCTCATTGATGCCGACTTTTGCACGGGTCTTTTCGTCCACCTGCTTCACAATGACCGCGCAATAGAGACTGTGGCTACCATCTTTGGCTGGAATGGATCCAGAGACGACGACCGATCCGGCTGGCACTCGGCCGTAGGTGATCTCTCCTGTCTCGCGATGAAGAATCCGGGTACTTTGACCGATATACACTCCCATTGAGAGAACTGAGCCGCGCTCCACAATCACGCCCTCGACGACCTCACTGCGCGCTCCGATAAAACAATCGTCCTCGATGATTGTGGGGGAAGCCTGCAGCGGCTCCAGGACTCCACCAATGCCAACCCCGCCAGAGAGATGCACGTTCTTCCCGATTTGCGCACAGGATCCGACCGTAGCCCACGTGTCTACCATCGTCCCGTCATCGACATATGCGCCGATATTGACATAACTGGGCATCAAGACCACCCTCTGGCCAAGGTATACCCCGCGACGGACCATGGCCGGCGGAACCACCCGATAACCGCCTGAAACAAAATCTGAGNGCGCAAAACCATCGAACTTACCGGGCACTTTGTCAAAATAGCGGGTATCACCGCTCTCAATGACCTGGTTGTCCTGAAGCAGAAAAGAGAGCAGCACTGCCTTTTTAGCCCATTCATTTACTGTCCAGCCCTGGGCGCCCGGTTCCGCGACACGGAGAGTTCCGGAATTCAACTGAGCAAGGGTGTCGTCGACCGCTTCGCGCAAACCGGACCTATCGGCCAGCTCGGGCTCTGCGCGGTTTTCGAAAGCGGTTTCAATAATGTCTTTTGCGTTAGGCATAGAGGGCTCCTATATCGCGATGCGGGAGAGGGTGTTTGTTATCAGGGTAACGCCGATCGAATCTGATCCGCGACCAATTCACGCTGAGCGGTGTCCTTGACGGGAAAGCCATCCCGGTCGGTCACATAAAAAATATCCTCAGCGCGTGCACCAAAGGTGCCAACCTTTGCGTTGGCGAGGTGTATTTTGCAGGAAAGCAGAGCCTTTGCAACCTGCAACAAGAGTCCAGGACGGTCCTGAGCCACCACCTCCATCACGGTTGGGCCATCGTCTGCCTCCGAGTCTGAGAACTGTACCGTGGTCTCGATGGGGAAATGTTTTAATGCCCTGGGGACTCTTACGCGCCGGGCTGGGGGCTCCCAATCCCTGGTGAGGAGATTTGCCCGAAGTTGTTCGGTGACCACATTAGACTGAAGCATCTGTGCCGTTTCGTTGTCGGTGGTTAGGATCACAAAGATCATGATTACAAGATTTGACGAAAGGCGATGGACCCTTGCATCTACGATGTTCAGGTTCAATCGATCCAGACCCGCAGTGACTCGACAAAGCAGGTCCTCCGAGTCGGGGCAACAGAAAAGGAACCGGGCGGTTCCCGACGACGCATCCGGCCGGTTTTCGATCAGAGGAAATTCAGCGGCACGTCTTGCGAGTAACAAGGTCGCGTGCCAAGCAATTTCTTCCGGGCTATTTCGCAAAAAATAGTCCTGATCAAACTGGCCCCACAACTGACTGGCCAGCGGCTGGGATTCATCACCGAGAATCCGGAGTGTTTCCTTTTGCACGTCTTTAATACGCTCATCGAGTTGAACTGACTTACCTTTTCCGCGGCGGAGCGCCTGACTGGTCGCGTGATACAGGTCCTGCAGCAATTTAGCTTTCCAGTCGTTCCACACTTTTGGGCTGGTGCCTCTCATGTCGGCGACTGTCAAAAGATAGAGGTTATCTAACCGTTCCTGATCGCCCACCTCGGCGGCGAATTGATCGATAACATCCGGATCAGAGATGTCCTGGCGTTGTGCAACCCAGGACATCCGCAGATGAGTCCGCACCAGCCAGGCAACAAACTTCATGTCGTAGTGGCTAAGATCATGAGCGCGGCAGAAACGCAATGCGTCACGCTCACCCAGGGTGGAATGGTCGCCTCCGCGACCCTTTGCGATATCGTGGAAAAGTGCCGCCAGATACAGTCGATGTTTTTTGAACAATCCCTGCATGAGCCGGCTGCAGTCAGGTAGCTCGTGGTCGTGTCTCGGAAGATCCATCCTTCGAAGGTTCCGCAATACGAACAACAGATGTGCATCCACAGTGTAAGCATGAAATAGATCATGCTGCATTTGTCCGACCACCCGACCAAAAGCGGGGAGATAGGCCCCTAGAACGCCGTAGGCGTCCATCTTGCGCAACGCGCGGGTTTGACCGCTCGGTGATTTGAGTATTTCCATAAATAGGGATCGACAGCGGATATCGCGCCTGAAGCTGCCATTGATCAGTTTCAAATGTTTCCTGATCAGTCGGACAGTGTCTCCCCGAAAATCACGGACATCGGTCTCCTGAATGAGGAGTAGAAAAGCTTCCAGCAGGGCAAACGGCTGGCGCTTAAAGACATTGGGATTGACGACCTCCAATAGGCCATCAACGGATCGAAAACGACGATTGATGGGTGTGACTTGTCTTTTGCTCGTCGTCAGAATTGCTTCTTCAAAATGCTGGAGCAGAATCTCGTTAAGCACCCGAAGTTTCTTTACCGTCTGAAAATAGCGTTTCATCAGTTTTTCTACCGCGAGTTGGGCGCCATCGCGATAACCGAATTCGGAAGCGATCTCCCGCTGATAGTCAAAGAGCAGGCGGTCCTCGCTTCTGCCGGTCAAAAGATGCAAGCCATTACGCAGCCGCCACAGCAGTTCCCTGCCGCTGAGAAGTTCGCGCACTTCCCCAGCGGTCAGAAATCCTTCAACGGAGAGTTTCTCAAGGTCTGGAGTACCGAAATATCGATGCCCGACCCATTGGATCGTCTGAATGTCGCGTAACCCCCCAGGTCCCTCTTTCACGTGGGGCTCCAGGTTATAGGCTGTTTCCCCGTACCGCTGGTGACGTTGAAATTGTTCCTGGCGTTTGGCTTCAAAAAACTTTCGCGGCGTCCACATGCGTTCGGGCGAAACCCTGGTGGCAAGTCTGTCCAGCAGGGTTGCGTCCCCAGAGAGGTGGCGGGCCTCCATCAGGTTAGTGACGACCGTAATATCGCTGCGGGCCTGACTCACACACTCCTGAAGGGTTCGGGTACTGTGGCCGACTTGCAGTCCGACATCCCAAAGGAATCGTATAAAGTCCTCGATCTTGGCAGACTCCCGCTCAGAGCCATCCCGGGCTCTTAGGATCAAGAGATCGATATCTGAACCGGGGTGCAACTCCTGGCGGCCATAGCCTCCTACCGCAATCAGGGCAATTCGGGAAGGAGTGGATCGCCCCGCTACAAGGCGGCTCCAGAGGGAAGAGAGCATTTTGTCGATGAAGTCACTGTGTGATCTCAATAAGCGGCCTGGACGAATCTTGGCGGCGTGTGCGGCGAGCATACTCGCTCTGGCCTCTGCCAAGCAGACACGGCACTGTTCCATGGAGCCCGCGGCTTTCTCGTCAAAGCGCAGTCTCAACGCGCGCTGGGGCATGTCTAGATCCTCGGGTCTGAGTCCAGCCGCATCAGGCGATGCCAGTCAACACTTCAACCCCGGTGTCAGTCACAGCCAGCGTGTGCTCCCATTGAGCACTCAAGGAATGGTCCTTGGTGACCACCGTCCAGCCGTCAGAGAGGAGGCGGGTTTGGGCTTTTCCTGCATTGACCATCGGCTCAATAGTGAATGTCATTCCTGGGACGATCTCAATACCTTGCCCGTGAGTGCCGTAATGCAAAACCTGTGGATCTTCGTGGAAACCCCGCCCGATCCCGTGTCCGCAGTACTCTCGGACCACCGAGAAACCTTTGGATTGCGCATAGTTCTGAATAATCGCACCAATATCCCCCAGATGCGCCCCCGGCCTGACGACGGAGATGCCCAGTTCGAGACACTCTTTGGTCGTCTCCATGAGTCGCTGCGCCAATATGGGCGGCTTCCCGACGGGATACATACGGCTTGCGTCACCATGGAATCCATCCTTGATGACGGTAATATCGATATTGACGATGTCACCATTTTTCAGGCGTTTATCTCCCGGGATTCCATGACAGACGACATGATTAACGCTGGTGCAGATCGACTTTGGGAACCCCCGATAGTTAAGCGGGGCGGGAACCGCCTCGAGAGAATTCACAATATAGTCATGGCAGATCTCGTCAAGTTCTCCAGTGGTTACCCCGGGTTTAACATGTGGTCCAATCATGTCCAGGACTGACCGCGTTAGTTGCCCGGCGGTCCGCATTCGGGAAAGATCATCGTCGGTTTTTAGTTGTATAGCCATTAGACTCCTGCTTGGTGATCTCGCATTTTAGACGAATCAACGTAGCCAACCCGGCAAGAAACGCTAGGGCGAGCCTGCAAGTTCGGGCTGGCAAGTCCGAGGGTACTAGAGTAGAATACCGCGCCCTAATCCTGGTGCAGTCCCCACATCGAACGTCCGGGTGCCAGACGGAGTTTTGTCTGGTCGGCGTTTACGGCTGCACTGAACAATAACCCAAATAGGAGCAAAAAATGACTGACGTTTCCATGCGCCAGATGTTAGAGGCGGGCGTGCACTTTGGCCATCAGACTCGGTTTTGGTCTCCGAAAATGGCTCCCTACATTTTTGGTGCGCGGAACAAGATCCATATTATTAACCTCGAGCGAACCCTGCCGATGTTTCGGGATTCGCTTAACTTCCTTGGAAGTATCGCTGCAGACCGGGGGAAGATTCTTTTCGTCGGCACGAAGCGCCAGGCGGGCAAGGTAGTCCGGGAGCAGGCTCAGCGGTGTAATTGCCCTTACGTAGACCATCGCTGGTTGGGGGGAATGTTGACCAATTTCAAGACTGTTAAAAACTCGATCGCTCGTTTGGTCGAACTGGATGAGATGGTCTCTATCGGTGCAACGACGGGTCTGACAAAAAAAGAAACCCTGATGCTCGAGCGTGAGCGGGCCAAATTGGACCGCAGCCTGTCCGGCATCCGCGATATGAAAGGCTTACCGGATGCGTTGTTTGTCATCGACGTAGATCATGAGCGCATTGCCGTTTCTGAAGCGAGGAAGTTGGGTATCCCCGTGGTCGGAGTGTGCGATACGAACAGTTCCCCGGAAGGAATTGATTATCTTATCCCTGGCAACGACGACGCGATCCGTGCTATCCGCCTTTATCTTCAAGAAGCAGCTGATGCCGTCCTCGAGGCACGCTCGGCCGCTTCTCCCGTCCTTCAGGGTGATGCCGACGATTATGTCGAGGTGTCTGACGCCTCGCAGGATTCCGCCACTGACTCGGGGGTGAGTGCCGAAACTGCACCGCCTGGTACCAATCCGGGCACAACTCCTAATGAGCCTGCGTCGACTGGCGCGGCGGAAGCTAACGGATCAACGTCTGCGGGAGCGGGCGACACTGGCGGGGCAGATACTGGCGTAGAGACAAGCAACAGTGCTGACGCTGATTCGCCTAAAAGTTCTGCCAATTGAGCAGGCTGACTGAGTTCAATCTCTAGAGGAAAGAATATGCCAATCACAGCGAGCGAGGTTAAGGCCCTGCGTGATCGTACCGGTGCCGGAATGATGGAGTGCAAGAAAGCGCTGACCGAAACCAACGGAGATCTCGATGAAGCCATAGCGTTATTACGCAAGAAAGGGGCAGCGAGTGCCGAGAAGAAGTCTGGCCGGATTGCAGCAGAGGGAATCATTGAGTTGGGTATCAATCCTGATCGTTCGCTGGCCGTTCTCGTGGAACTCAATTGCGAGACAGATTTCGTCGCCAAGGATGATTCTTTCAAGAGTTTTGCTCGGGAGATTGCCGGGGCTGTGATGAACAGCCGGCCTGCATCTGTGGAAGATGCAGCCGATCTCGAATTAAACGGAGGGCAGTCTATTGAAGCTGCCCGCCAGGAACTTATCGCAAAGATTGGTGAGAATATTTCTTTACGCCGCTTTGAACTCATCGAGGGAGAGACAGGTACGTTAGCGGGATACGTTCATGGGTCAAGGATCGGGGTTGTGGTTCAACTAAATACCTCTTCGGCGGAAGAGGTCGGTCGTGATATCGCGATGCATATCGCAGCAAGCCGTCCACTTTGTATTGACGAAAGCGCAATGCCGGCGGAGGTTCTCCAGAAAGAACGGGATATTTATTCCGCACAGGCAGCAGAAAGCGGAAAGCCTGCTGAGATCGTGGAGAAGATGGTCTCAGGCCGGATAAGCAAATTTCTAAAAGAGAACACTCTGGTAGGGCAACCTTTTGTGAAGAACCCCGACGAAACGGTGGGCGACCTGCTCGCGACGCATGGCGCTGCCGTGCTTACGATGCACCGTTTCGAAGTGGGCGAAGGTTTGGAAAAACGCTCCGATGACTTTGTTGCCGAGGTTATGGCTCAGGCCCAAGGCGGTTAAATCATCATGGAAAACGGTAACGCGACGCCGAACCGTTTTCTCGTCAAATTCTCTGGCGAATATCTTGGGGGCGAAGGGGGCTCGGGTTTCAGTGCTAAACGTCTGGCGCAAGTCAGCCGGGAGTTGAAACAAGCCCAAAGCCATGCCAACGGTATCGCTGTCGTTGTGGGTGGCGGTAATTTGTTCCGCGGGGGCCGAGCGTTGCCGGAATTGATCGGTCGCGTCACCGGCGATCAGATTGGTATGCTTGCGACCGCTATGAACGCGTTGGCATTGCGCGACGCCTTCAGGGAGGTAGGGATGCGGACTGAGTCGGTATGCTCCTTTCCGGTCGGAGGGGTGCTTGCTCAATTTGAACCTGATGCTGCTCGGCGAGTGCTCGATCAGGGCTCGGTTTTGGTTCTAGCGGGCGGAACCGGGAACCCTTTTTTCACAACAGACACCACCGCCTGCCTGCGGGCGCTAGAACTGGGTGCCCAGACGGTGATCAAAGCCACGCGCGTGGATGGCATTTATAGCGACGACCCGGAAAAAAACCCCAACGCCGTGCGTTATGATCACATCAGCTATGACTTCGCACTCTCTAACCGGCTAGCGGTAATGGATGCGACCGCATTTACGTTATGTCGAGAAAACGAGCTATCCGTTCGGGTCATTGACCTCGGAATCGACGGCAATCTTCAGAGCGCGATCAAGGGAGAGACGGTAGGCACGTTGGTGGATGTTTCAGGAGGTAACTCATGATTGATGAAATTCTCAAGGACGCCCGGATTCGGATGCAGAAGAGCACAGAGTCTGTTGCGACAGAATTCTCCAGGATCCGAACAGGTCGTGCCAGTACTGCACTTTTGGACCATATCCAGGTTGAGTATTACGGAAATCCAGTTCCCATCGCGCAGGCCGCAACGGTAAGTGTGGGTGATGCAAGGACGCTGGTGATTCAGGCCTGGGAGAAGAACATGACTCCCGCTATTGAAAAAGCCGTCATCGAGTCAGACCTTGGGCTAAATCCTGTCACGGCAGGCGAAGTTATACGAATCCCGCTCCCGGCCCTGACTGAGGAGCGTCGAAAAGAGATGACGAAAGTGGTCAGGCAGGAAGGCGAAAACGGAAAAATTGCGATTCGTAATATCCGACGAGACGCATTGGGCGATCTTCGCGAACTGGTCAAAGAGAAGCTCATTGGCGAAGACGATGAGAAACGCGCGGAGACTCAGATGCAGGAATTGACCGATCAGTCGGTAGCCCAAATCGACCGTCTGGTCGACGAAAAAGAAGCCGAGGTGATGGAGGTCTGAGTTTAAGCATGCCTTCAGGGCTGGCACCGATAATCCCCGTGACCCTTAAGAAAGACGATTCCCCAGAAGATCTGCCGCAGCACCTCGCCATCATCATGGATGGCAACGGACGCTGGGCAAAAGCCGGGGGCCAAGCCCGGGTACAGGGCCATCGCCGCGGCGTCGACGCGGCTCGCCAGGCCACGACCCTGTGCGGTGAAGTCGGCATCCCTTACCTGACACTCTTTGCATTCAGTCGCGAGAACTGGCGCCGACCGGATGAGGAAGTCCACTTCCTCACCCAGTTGCTCGCGCTTTCCTTAGAAAAAGAATTAGGGCGTCTGCACGAGAATGGGGTGAAGCTTAATATTATCGGCGATCCGTCCTCTTTCGGGAGAAAGTTGGCCAAGACGATCGATAGTGCTGTAGATAAGACTTCGAATAATACAAACCTGACTCTCACCATAGCTCTCAACTATGGGGCCCGTCAGGAATTGTTGACCGCAGCCCGTCGGCTGGCGGAATCATGTGTAGCGAACGAACTCAGCCCGCAGGCAATCTCAGAATCGGATTTAGAGGGCGCGTTAGATACGCATGGACTGCCCGACCCCGATCTCCTTATCCGAACGGGAGGTGAAGTCCGGCTCAGCAACTTTTTGCTGTGGCAGCTCGCCTACACCGAGTTGTTCTTTACCGATGTATTGTGGCCGGACTTCAACGAGGCAATCTTTTGGGATGCCATAGCCGCCTATCAGCGCCGACAACGGAGGTTCGGCCGAATTGGCGAGCAAATAGAATCTCAGTCCGGGGGACGCTGATGTTAAGAACCAGGGTGCTTACCGGGTTAGTGCTCACGTCCCTCGCACTGCTGGCGTTATTCTTTCTCCCTACGATCGCCATTGCGGGGATCGCTGCTATCGTGGGATTCCTAGGAGCTCTCGAATGGGCAGATCTGCGGAGTCAGAGACCAAGCGCTGCTTTTCGTACAGCTTACGCGGCGCTCGTCGCGCTCGGCGTCGTGATCCTTTGGAAACTCTTTGAACACAATGTCGTCGCGGTCAGTGTTGTAGCGATCGGGTGGGTAGGACTGCTTGGGTGGGTCGCGAGCCTAGTCGTCAGAAAGACTGGGGCATCTTGTGCGCCGGGTCTGGTATTGGGGTTGTTCACATTAATCCCTGCATTGTCTCTCTTGCCGTATATCCATGGACAATCCGACAACGGCGTACTGAAGCTACTCGCAGTGCTGTTGGTGGTCTGGGTGGGAGACATCGGCGCGTATTTCGGCGGGCGTCGCTTCGGCCGCTCGGCACTTGCTCCTATGATCAGTCCCGGGAAAACCTGGGAAGGGGCGTTGACAGGCTTTATTCTTGCGGTACCCATTAGCGCTTCGATTTTCATTCTGTTCGATGCTCCTGCCCATCCGGGAATCATCTTCTCCATGCTCGCAGTCACGGCGGTCGCGGCGGTTCTGGCCGACCTTTTTGAAAGCATCCTCAAGCGTAGCGCGGGGAAAAAAGACAGTGGGAACTTGTTGCCGGGGCACGGGGGTGTTCTGGATAGAGTCGATAGCCTTTTGGGCGCGGTCCCTATTTTCTCTGGATTAACGTTTCTGTTTTAAGATAATGCGTGTCAACTTATGACTGAGCAAATGGGTGTCGCCGTGCTTGGCGCAACTGGCTCCATCGGATCCAGCGCACTCGACGTGCTTCGATTGCATCGGGGCCAATATAAGGTGGTTAGCCTGACGGGGTGGAAACGGATATCAGCGCTCAAGCGGCTTTTGAGTGAGTTCACTCCTGCACAAATCGCCGCAGAACCCGAGTCTGGTTCCGTTGTTGAAACCAACGTTCTGGAGGGATGCGAGGGGAGTTGTTATCTCGGCGGTGAAGCGGGCCTCGTGGCGGCTGCGACCCACCCTGACGTGGATACGGTAATTGCGGGGGTTTCCGGTGCAGCGGGCCTGCAATCAACGCTAGCGGCTGTCGAGGCAGGAAAACGCGTCCTGATCGCCAACAAGGAGCCGCTCGTCATGTGCGGGCAGCTCCTGCGTGACGCGGCTTCGGGATCTGGCGCGTGTCTGATGCCGATCGACAGTGAGCACAACGCGATATTCCAGTGCTTACCGCTTGAATTACAACGAGATGTGACCTCGGGTCGCGGTATTGGCAGTCGGTCGGCAGGGGCTGGGGTGTCCCAGATAACGCTGACAGCGTCAGGCGGGCCGTTTTTGCGGACATCTGCGGCAGAGATTTCTAACGCAACCCCCGCACAAGCGCTCGCACATCCGACCTGGAACATGGGTCCAAAGATATCTGTAGATTCGGCCACGTTAATGAACAAAGGTCTTGAACTCATTGAAGCGTGTAGCTTGTTCGGTCTCGACGAGAGCCAAATCGACATCATTATCCATCCGCAGAGCGTGCTGCATTCCATGGTGGGGTTCAACGATGGGTCTCTTATTGGGCAGATGGGAAATCCCGATATGCGAATCCCTATTTCCTACGGCCTTGGCTATCCCGATAGAGTATCTTCTGGGATTGCAACAATGGATCTCGCTGAGATTGGCCAACTTGACTTCGAGCGGCCTGACCTTGAGCGCTTCCCAAGCCTCATACTGGCGAGGGAGGCAGCAAAATCAGGTCGGAGCGTACCCATTGCCCTGAACGCTGCAAATGAGATCGCCGTCGAGGCTTTTCTTGACCGTCGGATCGCTTTTGGAGAGATCCCCGAAGTGGTAGACCGTATTTTGCAAAACCACAAGCCGTCAGAGGCGTCCGATCTCGAGCAGGCAGTCGACATTGATCTGGAGGTACGGGCGCTGGCCAGCGAAATGATTCGTCGAGGGCTGTCGTCTTAGCCAAGTAGAATACGGTCTCATGGAAGTTCTCAATAACGCGCTGTTTTTCCTGATCGCCGTCGCAGTGTTGGTCAGCTTTCACGAATTCGGCCATTTCATAGTCGCCCGGTGGCTGGGCGTGCGCGTCCTCAAATTCTCGGTTGGATTCGGCAAAACCATTTGGCGCTGGCAAAAGGCGCCCACAGGAACCGAATATGCGGTCGGGGCGATTCCCCTGGGCGGTTACGTGCGGATGCTGGACGAACGCGAAGGAGAGGTCGCCATTGAAGAACGCGACCAAGCATTCAATCGCAAGCCGCTTTTAGCTCGGTCGCTGATCGTCTTGGCGGGCCCCGCCGCCAACCTGTTGTTGGCAATCGTACTTTATTGGCTTATCGGGATGATGGGTAGCAATGATCTGAAGCCCGTTGTCGGCTCGGTGGTCCCTGACAGCATTGCCGAGCAATCAGGATTCAAGCCCGGCGATCAACTGCTGTCTGTCGATGACAGGCCTATTCGTGGCTGGTCCGATCAACGCCTTTACCTGCTTGATCGGGCCGCAAACTCGGCGGAGTTGTTGTTTGTTGTCGATAGGCGGTCTTCGGGTCAGCAAACACTGTTAGTTTCTCTTGATCAGCGGGGGGAAGGGTTTTTCAATCCAGCCGTGCTCTCGAGCGTGATCGGTATCACACCAGACCTGCCGATTCCGGAGGCAAAAGTAGCTGGCCTGGTAAAGGGGGGGCCCGCGGATCGGGCGGGGATTCTCCAAGGTGATCGGATCTTGGCGATCAACGGCGTTCTCGTCGCGGATTGGGCCGATCTTGTGAGGAAGATTGCCACTGGATCCAGTCGGGAATTGAACCTCTCGCTTGATCGGGGTGGCACCACAGTCAGCATTCTGGTTGTCGCAGATTTCCAAACAGTGAGCGGCACAAGGATTCGGCGAATAGGAATCTATGGCCCAACTGATGTTGATCTCAGCGAACATACCACCCGGGTAGGGTACGGACCCATCGACGCGGCTGTGCGAGGACTGGAGACTACCTGGCTCATGTCGTCGTTAACTGTGCGCCTTTTCGGAAAGATGCTGACCGGCGGTGCTTCACGAGAACATTTGAGCGGACCGGTCTCAATTGCGAGATATGCCGGCCAATCCGCGAGCCTTGGTTTGACACAATTTCTGGCATTTCTCGCTGTTCTCAGTATCAGCCTAGGTATTATAAATTTGCTGCCGATCCCGGTGCTGGATGGTGGCCATCTGGTCTATTTTGCCGTGGAGGGACTCTTGGGACGGCCGCTCCCGGAAAAAGTGATGCTGTGGGGTCAGCAATTCGGGATCGTATTTATTGTGCTGTTGATGGGTCTGGCGTTTTATAATGACTTTTTGAGCCTGCTGTCATGAAAACACACATGAAGTTAGTCAAATCCTTCCTAAGAGGCTTTGCACCCCGGATGACAGGGTTAACCATGCTGGTTTTGTCTGCCACAGCGTTAGCGGATTTCGTCGTCGAAGACATCCGCGTGGACGGTGCGCAAAACATCGAGGTGGGTACGATCTTCAACTATCTGCCGATCAAGGTAGGGGACGTTGCAGATGAGGCGCTGATTAATCAGTCGATCAAGGCATTATTTGCCACCGGATTTTTCCAGGATGTGGAGATTCGGCGTCAAGAGGATATTCTGATTGTTGCGGTTTCCGAGCGGCCGGCGATCTCAGACGTCGAGTTCAGCGGCAATAAGGATATCGACGATGAATCGATCGAAAAAGCGCTGGCTCAGGTAGGGGTCACACAGGGCCGTATTTTTCGCGAACCGCTCCTGGAGCAGTTGGTTCAGGCGATTGAGGAGCAATATTTTGCCAAAGGCCGATATTCTGCAACGGTCGACGCAGTGGTTACCCCGGTCGACCTCAATCGGGTTTCTGTGTCTCTGACGATAGACGAAGGTCGCGTAGCGCGTATCCGAGAGATAAACATCGTTGGCAACGAGATATTCACGGATAAAGAACTGCTCTCCGAAATTTCGTTGGGAGAGGAGCGGTGGCACAGTTTCATCTCGCAGATTGGGCAGTATTCAAAAGAAGAGTTGCTTGCCAATTCGGAGACCTTGCGGAGTTTTTACCTCGACAGAGGGTACATGAATTTCGAATTACTCTCCTCTGATGTGACGATCAGCCAAAACAAGCAGGACATTTTTATTACTTTCGCGCTCCGGGAAGGGGAACTGTTTCGTGTCGGCAACATTGACGTTGAGGGCGGCGGGGGCTTTTCTGCCGAAGAGCTACTGGGGCTGATTAATATGCCGACTGGCAAGCCGTTCTCCCAGACGGACCTGGTTGCCTCACGATCGGCGATTGAGAGCAAGCTCGCCGACCATGGTTATGCGTTTGCCAACGTCAACGCTATTACCGAAATTGATGAGGCAGATTACCAGGTGGATTTTGTCTTCGCCGTGGATCCGGGCCCGCTCGTCTATGTGCGAAAGATAAACATCAGCGGCAACCAGACGACGCTTGATGAAGTAATCCGTCGAGAGATGCGTCAGCTTGAATCTTCTGTCTTCTCGGCAAAAAAACTGCGCCGCTCTCGTGAAAGAATCGCGCGTTTGGGATTCTTTGATGACGTCAATATTGATCTGACCTCGGTGCCGGGGTCCATTGATCAAGTGGATCTTTCCGTCTTCGTAAAAGAGCGGGCTACGGGCAACTTCATGTTCGGCGCCGGATATGAAGACTCGGATGGACTCTTCGTGTTGGCCGAAGTGCACCGGGGAAATCTTCTCGGTACGGGCCGAGAACTCAACGTAAAGGCTGAGTTATCAAAAGTTGAGCAGACTTTTGATATCGAATATCGAAATCCCTACCACACGGCAGAGGGCGTCAGTCGTGCTTTGTTTGTGAACCGTCAAAAGACCGATACAGATTCCGTCACAACGGCGGATTACACGTCAGAAACGACCGGTGGTGGTATCCGTTATAGCATCCCGATGTCCGAATACAACGCGCTTAGCCTCAGTGCTGCAATTGAGGACATCAGCCTTGCTTCGACCTCTTCGACGCCTCCTGAGTACCAGTCATTTATCGATCGCTACCCGGATAATCTTAATCTCAATCTTTCTACCGGATTTTCCAAAGACACCCGCGACAGTGTCTTCTTTCCACGACGTGGATTCTTTCGAAGGATAGCCGCAGAAATCGGCGTTCCAGCAAGTGATCTGGAGTACTACAAACTGTCTCTTCGGGCAAGTTGGTACCGTCAGTTGGTCGGCCGTCTCATTCTGAATCTGCGTGGAGACGTCGGATATGGTGACGGGTACGGCGACCTTGAGGAATTGCCGTTCTTCAAAAACTACTACGCCGGTGGCGCCAGTAGCGTCCGGGGCTTCGAAGCCCGCTCTCTAGGCCCGGTGAGCACCGGTGCGGACGGGGCACCACTGGGCGGCGGTATCCGGACTGTGGCGGGGGGCGGGATGTATTTTCCGGGGTTCGGGCTGCAAGATGATAACGATAAGCGCCTGAGCCTTTTCGCCGATGCAGGCCAGGTGTTCGCATCTAGCAGCGATTTTGACGTTGGGGATATTCGTTTTAGCGTTGGGGCAGGTTTTCACTGGTTTTCTCCTGTCGGTCCGATCTCTCTCACTATGGCTCAACCTCTCAACGACGAACCGGGCGATGACGTCAAACGTCTTCAGTTCACATTAGGCTCACTTCTGCGCTAGACGGACGGGCGCTGATTAGGACTTCGCATCATGAAAAGATTTTCCAGATCCTCTTTTTTTGCCAAGTTGGGCGGGATCGCAATGGTGGGGCTACTCGTTTCCGGACCCTCGGCCGCTCAGAGCGCTTCCAAAATTGGCTTTGTGGACCCCGTAAGGTTGATCGAACAGGCGCCGCAGGGGGTCACCGCGCTGGCTGCGCTCGAAGAGGAATTTCGATCCCGCGATCAGGGCCTAAAGTTGCGCCATGGCCAGATACAGGACATGGAGGCAGATCTTGAGAAGAACATTCTGATCATGGACGCGACCACCGCGCAGGCCCGCCAGCGTGAGATAGAGAACCTAAAGCGGCGACTGGCGCGAGATCAGCAAGAGGCGAGAGAGGATTACAATCTCCGTCGTAATGAAGAACTCGCTAGACTCCAGGCCCTGGTTCGTGAGGTGATCGTAGAGCTTGCCAGGGCGGGGGGCTATGACCTCGTCGTTGAACAAGCGGTATACGTAAGTGAAGCGGTGAATATCACAGACCTGGTTCTCGAACGACTGGCCCAACTTCCCTGAAACGCAAACTGTCTGATTAGCCGGCCAGAGAATTTCGACCATGCTCTGTCCTGGGTAGTAGGTGTGGAAACCGAAGAGAAAGAAATAGACATACACCGTATTCGGGAAATCCTCCCGCACCGTTATCCGTTTCTATTGATCGACCGGGTATTGGAGGTGGCGCCGGGTGAGCGCCTGCGCGCGTTGAAAAACGTGACGGCCAACGAACCTTTCTTCGACGGCCACTTTCCTCATAGGCCCGTGTTCCCCGGGGTCCTAATGCTGGAAAGTATCGCTCAGGCCTCTGCAATTCTCGTCAGTCTGATTATTGATGCGAAAGCGAGTCAGAAGAACGTGTATCTTTTTGCCGGTGTGGACAAGGCGCGATTCAAGGCGCCCGTTGAACCGGGAGATCAATTGATAATTGATGTCCAGCTGGAAACTCAGCGACGGGCCTTATGGAAGTGCTCAGGAACCATTTCTGTGTCGGGTAAGCTGGTGTGTTCATCCGATGTGCTCTTTACCCATAGGCCGATTGAGTGATTAGCGACCGGGCGGTCGTCGACCCTGGCGCCCATCTCGCAGAAGAAGTTGAGATTGGGCCGTTCTGCGTGATCGAGGGAGATGTGTCGATCGGACGGGGCACCCGAATCGGCTCGCACGTTGTTGTGCGTTCGGGCACCCAGATTGGCCGAGATAATCGAATCTATTCTTTTGCCTCTATCGGTGAAGATCCGCAGTTTGCAGGGTACGCTGGGGAACCCACCCGTCTGGAGATCGGCGATGCTAATGTCATCCGTGAATACGTTACCCTGAATCGCGGTTCAACTTCGGACAGAGGAACCGGCATCACCCGGATAGGCAGCAACAATTTTCTAATGGCGTATAGCCATATCGCCCATGACAGCACATTAGGAGATCACATCATTTTTGCGAACGGCGCCAGTCTAGCGGGTCACGTTGAAGTCGGTGATTTCGCAATCCTCGGCGGATTCACGCTCGTCCACCAGTTCTGTCGCGTGGGGTCACATTCGTTGACCGGAATAGGGACAGTCTGCCTGCAGGATGTCGCCCCCTATTTAATTGTCGCGGGCAGCCCGGCAAAGACGTATGGCATTAACGTCCGTGGACTCCGCCGCCGGGATTTCGGCGATGAAGTGATCGCAGAACTTCGTGAGGTTTACAAACAAAAATTTCGCGGGCGGAGCGTTTCGAATAGCGATCAGTCACCAAACGGCGGGCAAACGTCTTCGCCGGAAGCAGAGCAACTCTTCGAATTTCTGTCGCAATCACACCGGGGCGTAATTCGCTGAGGCCTGCTGGTGGCGCCGCGATTACGACTTGCCGTCGTTGCTGCTGAACCCTCCGGGGACCGTTTGGGAAGCGGCCTGGTTTCGGCTCTGCTGCGGCGCGCACCGTCTCTGGAATTGCGGGGGATCGGCGGCCCAGAATTGAGCCGGCTTGGGCTTCAGTCGGCCTGCGACATTCATGATCTATCTATCATGGGATTGGAGGATCTGTGGCGAAAACTACCCAATGCTCTCAAGATTCGAAATCGTCTCATTTCTGACTTTAGGCGCGACCCGCCTGACCTTTTTTTAGGGATCGACTCACCTGACTTCAATCTCAACCTCGAGCGGCGGTTGCGTAAATCAGGGATTCCAGTGATGCACCTTGTCAGTCCGACGGTTTGGGCGTGGAGGAGTTATCGGGTACGAAAGATCCGTAAAGCTGTTGACCGGATATTGGTCTTGTTCCCGTTTGAAAAAAGCTTTTATGAAAAACGCGGGGTGCCGGCTACATTTGTTGGGCATCCGGCGGCACGAGAGACTGCCAAATTGTCTAAAGAAGGGTCGAGAAAGCTTCTCGGACTCCCGCAAGACCAAAAGATTGTCTCTATTCTTCCGGGAAGTCGGGAGTCTGAAATCCGGCATTTGTCTTCGACGTTCGTCGGATCGATTCGACGGTTGACCGAGGCCGATCCGGCGCTGTCTTTTCTGATTCCGTTCGCGAGTGACAGAATCAAGCAGCAGTTTCTCAGTTTAGTTTCACTCGAAGGTCTTGCTCGACAGATTCGGCTGGTGGATGGACAGGCACGTGAGTGCCTTTCCGCCAGCGACGTAGCGCTGCTGGCGTCCGGAACGGCGGCGCTTGAGGCGGCGCTGGTTGGGTGTCCGATGGTGGTGGCTTATCGTGTCTCAGGACTTTCTTATCGATTTGCCCGAGCTTTAGCATCCACCCACATCGTGTCCATGCCTAACCATCTTATGCCCGAGCCACTCGTGCCGGAATTTCTACAAAAAGAGGCAACTGAGGAAAACCTTGTCCCGGCGGTACTGCAACTGCTCGCGGACACTGGGGCTACAGACAGGATGCGGCACGCGCTTCTGGGGATTCAGGAGGTCCTGAACCTGGACACCAATGAACGAATCGTTGATACGATTTTGGATAGGGTGAAACGTCCGTGACCCGCAGGTCGACTTCGGGTCTCGCGGGCGTAGACGAGGCGGGGCGGGGTCCTCTTGCAGGTCCTGTGGTCGCTGCCGCCGTGATTCTGGGGACTGACTTTCAGTATCCAGGCCTAGCGGACTCAAAGAAGCTCTCCAGGCGCAAACGAGAAGAGGCAGACCTCGAGATAAGAAAGGGCGTGCGAGCCTGGTCGATAGGGCTGGCGAGCGTCTCAGAAATCGATCGATTCAATATCCACGCAGCCACGCTCATCGCGATGCGACGGGCTGCGTTGGGGCTACCGTTTGAACCCGAAAGGGTAATTATCGATGGAAAATTTACTCCGGATCTTCCGTGGCCAAGCACCGCACAACCTCGAGCGGATGCCACTGAGCCGACCGTATCAGCAGCATCGGTGCTGGCTAAAGTCTTTCGGGATCGCTATATGCGTGAATTGGATGAACAATTTCCGGAATATGGCTTTGGTCAGCATAAGGGGTATCCTACCCGTCTCCACCTGGAGGCCCTTGAGCATTTTGGGCCGAGCTTCGCCCATCGGTTTTCGTTTAGGCCTGTCCGTGAGGCTTTCCGACCACGAGGAAGACCTTGATTGATTTTAGAAATCGCACTTGAGTCGAAGTGTTCGTGAGAATGTCTTTTGTTCATTTAAACCTTCATACGGAATACTCCCTAGTGGATGGGATTGTTCGGATCGAAGAACTCGCCGAAGCGGCCGCGTCGGTCAACATGCCCGCCGTCGCCATGACTGACGTTTCCAATGTTTATGCCGCCATCAAGTTCTACCGAGCCTGTGTCAACGCCGGCATCAAGCCGCTCTTTGGTGTTCATCTTGATGTCTCGGATCGTGGCGCTGGTAAATCAGCTGGCCGAATTGGCCTCCTGTGCCGAAACAATCGAGGTTTTAAAGCGCTGAGTCATCTCTTGACCGACATCTATACCGAGCCGCGNTCAGNNCATACCCTCCTGGTNGANCGGGNNCGACTCCAAGCGATTGNCAAAGATCTTATNGGGCTCTCTGGGGGNATNGACGGNGACATTGGTCGATCNCTCATCGCCGGACATCCTGACAAGGCGTCAGAGCTTTTCAGGCAGTACTCGAAAATGTTTGAAGGAAACTTCTTCATCGAGCTTACCCGTAATAACCGCCCCGGCGAACATGAGTATGAGGCGCGGGCATTGGAGATCGCATCAAAGGAGGGGGGAGCTCTCGTCGCAACCAATGCGGTTCGGTTCCTCTCTGCTTCAGATTTTGAGGCTCATGAGATCAGGACTTGCATTCATCAGGGACGGGTACTAGACGACCCTCGTCGGCCTAGAGCCTTTACGACTGAGCAGTATCTGCGCACGCCTGACGAAATGGCAAAGACTTTCTCAGACTTGCCAAGCGCCATCGAGAACACAGTGGAGATTGCCAAGCGCTGCAATGTCTTTATCGATTTCGACACAACACACATGCCGTTATTCGAGAGCGCCGACGGCAAAAGCACCGAGCAAGCGTTAGAAGCCGAAGCGCAAAAAGGACTCCTCACCTACATCGGCGAGACCGGCGNGACAGCGGANAAGACTTATCAAGCAAGACTCGATTCTGAGATCGAGACGATTAGTCGTATGGGGTTTGCCGGTTATTTTTTGATCGTTGCCGATTTCGTACAATGGGCGCGAGACAATGGCGTTCCGGTGGGGCCGGGCAGGGGCTCCGGTGCCGGATCCCTTGTCGCATTCGCGCTAGGCATCACCCGTCTTGATCCGATCTCGCACGGCCTGCTCTTCGAGCGCTTCCTCAACCCGGAGCGTGTCTCANTACCGGACTTTGATATTGACTTCTGCATGGTCGGGAGAGACCGGGTGATCGAATATGTAAGCGATCGGTACGGATCTGAAAAAGTGGCTCAGATCATTACCTACAACACACTCGCGGCCCGAGCCGTGGTTCGCGATGTCGGGCGTGTTATGGGCATGCCCTACGGCTTCTGTGACACCCTGGCTAAGCTGGTACCGTTTGAGGTCGGTATGACGCTGGAAAAGGCCCTGGCGCAAGATGATGAACTGCGTCGCCGGTATCGCAACGAAGCAGAAGTGACCCAACTGATTGACAATGGGCGACGCCTAGAGGGGATGCCGCGAAACGCCGGAAAACATGCAGGCGGGTTAGTCATTGCGCCAGCACCCATAGCTGAATTTTCTCCCCTGTATTGGGAGCCCGGGATGACCCAGGCCGTAACCCAGTTCGATAAGGATGATCTTGAGGCGATCGGCCTTGTTAAATTCGACTTTCTTGGGCTCCGAACGCTGACGGTAATCGACTGGGCAACGCGTCTGGTGAACGAGACGCGAGAGAAGAGAGGCGAGCCACCCATTGATCTCGAGTCATTAACCCCAGATGATTCAGACGTGTATCGCCTGATTTGTACTGGGAAGACGACCGCGCTATTCCAGTTGGAGTCGCGTGGCATGCAGGAACTGATCCAACGGCTGCAGCCGGACCGATTTGACGAACTTACGGCTCTGGTGGCCCTGTTCCGGCCTGGTCCTCTTCAATCGGGGATGGTGGACGACTTCATTAATCGCAAGCACGGCCGCGAGCCCGTTGCGTCTTTGCACGATCAAATTGANTCAATTTTGGAGCCCACTTACGGCGTGATTCTGTATCAGGAGCAGGTCATGGAGATCGCGCGGGAACTGTCGGGATTCAGCCTGGGATCGGCCGACCTTCTTCGAAGGGCTATGGGGAAAAAAAAGCCGGAGGAAATGGAGCGCCAACGACAATCCTTTATCGATGGCGCAAAGAAAAGGGGGATCGAAGAGTCAAGTGCGGCCCGTATCTTCGATCTGATCGAGAAGTTCGCCGGTTACGGATTTAACAAATCGCACTCCGCCGCGTACGCACTATTGAGCTACCAGACAGCCTGGTTGAAAAATTATTATCCGGCAGAGTTTATGTCGGCAGCGCTCTCCGCAGACATGGAACACACGGATAAAGTTGTCATACTGATTCGGGAGGCGAAGTCTATGGGCCTTAATATAAAACCCCCCGATATCAATCGTGGTGACCTCAGATTCTCAGTGGCGGAGGATGGCTCAATCATTTATGGTCTGGGCGCGATCAAAGGTGTGGGGGAGAAAGCGCTGGAAGATGTTCTAAAGGAACGGGAGCAGAGCGGCGGTTATCACAATCTCTTATCCTTTTGTCAGCGGATAGACTCTCAGAAGGTCAACAAGAAGACTCTGGAGGCGCTAATTCGGTCCGGCGCTCTGGACTCGTTTGGTGTAGACCGCGCTCACCTTGAATATCAACTGCCCCAGGCGCTGGATGCGGCAGGCCAACAGATCAGTAATGCCTCATCTGGACAAAATGACATGTTCGGCATCCCGTCAGTGGACGAGGTCGTACTTACAGTACCCCAAGAGAGCGAGTGGTCACNGCGCAAGCGCCTTGAGATGGAGCGCAANAGTCTNGGGTTNTATTTGACCNNNCATCCGATNGAGCACCATAAGNCCGAGTTGAGGGNGATCGGGGCGGTNCNGATTGCCNANACGCCNCACCANTCNGAGAAAGCNGTCATGCTNACNGGACTGATTCAGGATGTCAGAACCTTTCAGAACCGTAAAGGGGAAATGGCGGCATTTTTCAGACTGGATGATGGCACCGGTTACGCGGACATAAGCATTTCTCCGGCGCTATTTGCAGAGACGAGGAGCACCTTGGGCGCGAAAGGACTTGTACTGGTTAGGGGAGCAACTGGCACGGACGACCGCTCAGGGTTACTGGCTTTGAAAGCAGACGGTCTCTGGGCTTTAGAGGGTTTTCGCGCGGAACGCTTGGCAGAACTCAACATTACACTTCCCGATGCGCTCGATGCCCGTAACGCTGCTGATGAACTAAGATCGCTCCTTCGCCACTTTACCCCTGGACCAACGAATGTGGTGGTGAACTATAAAAATGCCGATGGAGATAGTCTGTCCATACGACTTGGAGAACAGTGGCGCTTGCGGCCCGAGCCAGAATTATTGGATAGCCTCGTGAACTTTGTTGGGGAGTCAGCCATTAAGTTCGGGTTTCGAGCGGTTAACACGAGAGGTCGATCCCGCGACACAAAGGCTGCTTGACCAACAGCGATATCGTCTTCAAGAGTAAACTAACCGCATGAGCAACTCGCTGGATTTCGAACAGCCAATTGTCGATCTTGAGGCCAAGATTGACGAGTTGCGCCGGGTCGACGTAGACGGGGCGCTCGACCTGCACCGCGAAATCGAACGCCTGGAGACCAAGAGTCGCAAGCTCACCCAGGAAATATTCTGCTCCCTTGACGCCTGGCAGATCACACAGTTGGCGCGTCACCCGCAACGTCCTCACGCCCTGGACTATATCTCTCGGGTTTTCTCAAATTTCCAGGAGTTATCTGGGGATCGGATGTACCGCGACGATCCAGCCGTCGTCGGCGGCCTGGCNCGGATTGGCGGCAAAGGGGTAATGGTCATCGGGCACCAGAAAGGCCGGAATACAAAGGAAAAAGTCCGAAGAAATTTCGGGATGCCAAGCCCCGAAGGCTATCGCAAGGCTCAGCGACTGATGCGGATGGCCGAGAAGTTCAGACTGCCGGTCGTTACCCTAATTGACACTCCGGGTGCCTACCCCGGTATCGGGGCTGAGGAGCGTGGACAAAGTGAAGCCATTGCCCAGAGTATTGCGATGATGTCAGGGCTGAATGTACCGATTGTCTCGGCCGTCATCGGTGAAGGTGGCTCCGGCGGTGCGCTTGCGATTGGTGTCTGTGATCGCTTGGCGATGCTTCAGTTCGCAACCTATTCAGTTATCAGCCCAGAGGGTTGCGCATCCATCCTCTGGAAGAGTGCTGACAAAGCCCAAACAGCGGCGACGGCGATGAAAATTACTTCAGAGAGTCTTAAGCAGAACGGGCTTGTTGATATTGTGGTTCAGGAGCCATTGGGGGGTGCACACCGTGACCCCGATCAAATTGCCGAGCAACTGGGTGTTGTGATCCAAGAGCAACTCCACGCATTGGAGTCTCTGACGACCGAAGAATTGTTACGCCAGCGTGACACGAGGTTGCGCTCGTTTGGGCGATTCAAAGACGAGTCCTGATCGGACGGACGGGCTGCATCCGCTGCAGAGGGCAGTCTGGCGCGTGCTCGAACCTTACAAGAAGAGACGGATCAACGTTGCGTNTAGCGGCGGCAACGATTCCACAGCCTTACTCTCNGTGATTGCCTCCCTAAGAGAGTCCTTCGGTCTACGCGTCCGTGCATTGCACGTAAACCACGACTGGACCCCAGAGTCCTCGGTGTGGGAAACGCATTGCCAAAACTTCTGTCGTGACCTCGACGTACCGCTTAAGTCCTTTACGCTTAAATGGCGCGATGACTCTGGCATGCGAGGAGAAGTTGGCAAGTTCGGCGAAGCCAGATCAAGGGAGCAGCGATACCAATGGTTTGCCAGCGTCTGCGGGGGTAAAGATCTGTTGGTGACAGCCCATCACCTGGAGGACCAGGGCGAAACGTTGATCCTCAGATTGATGAGGGGATCTGCTATCCGAGGACTTGGCGCCATGCGGCCCGCGCAAAAGCTCTACGGCATGATGGTACTTAGACCTTTACTTGACGTGCCCAAGGAGCGATTGAAGGAATGGGTAACCGAGCACCACCTCGACATCGTCTGCGACGGCTCTAACTTCGATGAGACCTACAACAGAAATTTGCTCCGCCAGCGGGTCTTTCCGGTTCTCCAGTCTCGTTGGCCCAACACAGCCAAAGCGTTGGCCAGGAGTGCGGGGCACTTTCAGGAAGTGCAGTCGATTTTGGACAGCGTGGCCGCGGAAGATCTTGTTACATGCACAATGTCGGGTGGGGCAAACGTCCTCTGGGATCTGGGATCGGTCTCCAAGCCGAAACTCCTGCGACTTGATCATCCCCGTCTTTTGAATCTACTCCGGTACTGGGTTGATATAAACGGCCTTCAAGTGCCGTCGGAACGGGCGCTACGTGAATTTGTCCGACAACTTGAGTCTGGCGGTCAGACTGCCTCACCCGTGCTGAGGGTGGGATCGGCGAACTTCAGATGTTATCGTGACCGGATCTTTTTGGTTCCCGAGCCAATATGCGGCGAGCTGACCCCTTCAGAGGGGCAGGAGTGGCAGGGACCTGAATTATCCGTTCAAGGGCCGGATATCGTAGTGACGACCCGCTCAACTAAAACCCACGGGTTAAGTGCCGAACTTTTTCGAAAGGGGACCGTTGAGTTACGCTGGCGGAGGGGACAACAAACTGTAAGGCCCATAGGACGCGGCCGTCATCGGCGCTCCCTGCGAAAACTTCTTCAGGAATCTGATCTGCCGCCTTGGCAGCGAGAGAGGATTCCCTTGGTGTTCATTAATGGGCGGTTTGCGGCAATGCCGCAGGTGGTGGTGGACGAGTCCTGCAGGGCTGGATCTGACGAAGCCGCTATCGAGATACAGATCTGCGATCTGAGAAAAGAAGGGTGGCTAGAAAACGGTCCGTTGTAACAAAAAGACTCGTCTGCTATCCTAACCGGCCGTCGGGTGTCGTTGGCTTAAACAGCAATGACCGATTGCCAGGACCCACCGCCCGTATAGATCAATCTCGATCATAGGAAGCCATGTCCGACGGAATCTCCCCAAAATTTGCGTTCATCACAGGCGGCGTTGTCTCATCGCTCGGTAAAGGATTATCCGCCGCTTCGCTGGGTGCGCTGCTGGAAGCTCGAGGGTTGAAGGTCACTTTGGTGAAACTCGACCCGTACATCAATGTTGACCCAGGAACAATGAGCCCGTTCCAGCATGGAGAGGTTTTCGTCACCGACGATGGCGCGGAGACGGATCTTGACCTTGGGCATTACGAGCGGTTCGTTCGAACCCGAATGAGTCGGAAGAACAACTTTACTGCCGGACAGATCTACGAACGAGTTATCCGTAAGGAGCGTCGGGGAGATTTTCTAGGGGGAACGGTCCAGGTGATCCCTCACATCACCAATGAAATTAAAGAATCGGTTATTGCTGCAGGACAAGGGCATGATGTCTGCCTTGTAGAGATCGGGGGCACAGTCGGTGATATCGAGTCCCTCCCGTTTCTCGAAGCGATCCGCCAGATGCGTATTGAACAGGGAAGAGAGAACACAATTTTTCTTCATCTCACTCTGGTTCCAGCCCTTCACAAGGCAGGGGAAATCAAGACAAAGCCAACCCAGCATTCCGTGAAGGAGTTGCGCAGCATCGGAATTCAGCCAGACATTGTGCTTTGCCGGGCACATGATCCGCTGCCTGCNGATGCGCGTCGCAAGATTTCCCTGTTTACTAACGTGGATGAAGCCTCTGTTATCTCGGCCGAAGATGTCGACAATATTTACTCAATCCCGAGGCGCTATCATGAGCAGGGCCTGGACGGAGCCGTTGTCCGACATCTTGCGCTTGGCGGCGAGGAATCAAACCTGACTGAGTGGGATAATGTCGTTGAAGTGATGGGGTCACCTGAAGCTGAACTCACCATCGCCATGGTTGGAAAGTATGTCTCCCTTACAGAGTCTTATAAATCCCTATCGGAGGCAATCATCCATGCAGGGATCCAGAATCATGTTCGGCCAGTCGTGCAGTATGTTGACGCTGAAGAATTGACCAGCTTAGAAAAGGCCGCTGAGGTCCTTGCTGACGTTGATGCGGTGCTTGTACCCGGAGGCTTCGGCGCCCGCGGCACTGAGGGAATGATCAACGCGGTACGCTTTGCCCGCACTTCAGGCACCCCTTACCTTGGCATCTGTCTCGGCCTGCAGATTGCCGTGATTGAGTTCGCGCGTCACGTCGCCGGGATGAAAACGGCTAACAGTACCGAGTTTGATCAGGGAGGGGAATTCCCAGTAGTGGCATTGGTGACCGAGTGGACTGAAGGGGATGGCCAACGCAAGGAGCGCAGTGAGAGTGATGATCTAGGAGGCACTATGCGCCTTGGGGCGCAAGAGGCCCATCTTCGTCCTGACTCCCTGTGCGCTCGAATTTACGGACGGGAAACCATTTTCGAGCGGCATCGTCACCGCTATGAGGTAAATAATCATTATCGCTCGGGTCTAGAAGAGGCAGGTCTTCGTGTAGCAGGGCGTTCTGGAGATGATCTTGTCGAAATGGTCGAGATTCCCTCTCACCCGTGGTTTGTGGCTTGCCAGTTTCACCCGGAATTTAATTCGACCCCGCGTGATGGGCATCCGCTCTTCGCCGAATTCGTCGCCGCTGCACGAAAACACCAGGGCAACTCATCTGATCCGAGCTCGAATACGGCCGCAGCGTGAGTATTTTTAGTCATCGTAAAGGTTGGGAAGCATCGCTGTTTTTCATCACCGGGCCGTGTGTGATTGAAAGTCGAGACAATGCGCTTCGCACAGCCGACACGCTTGCTCGTATAGCGTCAGCTCTTGATGTTCTCTTGGTGTACAAATCCTCGTTTGATAAAGGTAACCGCTCTTCAGGGGATTCCTTTCGGGGCCCAGGACTGGACGCTGGACTCAAGATCCTGGAGGAAGTTCGGTCCGAAACGGGACTGCCGGTATTAACCGATGTTCACACACCAGAACAGGCGGTATTAGCCGGAGAGATTGTCGATATGCTGCAAACCCCAGCGTTTCTTTGTCGACAAACCGACCTTATTGTGGCCGCGGCGGCTACCGGTGTGCCCGTGAATATCAAGAAAGGCCAATTCATGGCGCCCCAGGAGATGCGCACGGTGGCAAAGAAGGCGAGTGCAGCCGGAGCCAGTAATTTATTCTTATGTGAACGGGGAACCACTTTTGGTTACCACAACCTGGTGGTCGACATGCGTTCGCTACAGGTGATGGCCTCACTCGGTTTTCCGGTAATTTTTGACGCTACACACTCGGTGCAGTTGCCAGGGGCTGGCGGAGACCGCTCTGACGGGCAGCGAGAGTTTGTTCCGTTGTTGGCGCGGGCGGCAGTCGCGGCAAGGGTCGCTGGCGTATTCATGGAAACGCACGTCGATCCGTCCAATGCGCTGAGTGATGGGCCGAACGCCTGGCCACTGGATAGACTACAACCTCTCCTTGAAGACCTGTTGAGGATTCACGAAGCCGCGAACCAATCGAGTCCTCAGGCGAGTTCGCCTTGATATACGTAGGCGATCAGCTCTCGTTGTCCAATGGCCATAAGTCTTTCTTGATAAGGCTAATCAGTAATTGCACTCATTTTTGGGCTGAAGTCGCCGTATCCTTAATCCTAGAAACATGAGAGATACCAGTCTATGAGCCACCCGTCCCCACTGGCTATTTCCCAGGTTCACGCGAGAGAGATTCTGGACTCGCGGGGGTTTCCAACGCTCGAGGCTGAGGTAACACTGCAAAGCGGTGTCGTCGGCCGCGCAGCGGTCCCTTCGGGAGCTTCCACCGGGAAACGCGAGGCCTTAGAACTCAGAGACGGCGAGCCGACGCGGTTCAATGGCAAAGGAGTCAGCAGGGCGGTCGCGAACGTCAATGGTGAGATTCAACAATGCCTGATGGGTCGAGACGCGTCGAATCAGCGTCAGGTCGATGAGGAGTTACTCGCTCTCGACGGTACTCTGAACAAGGAGCGCCTTGGTGCAAATGCTCTGCTCGCGGCCTCATTGGCAACGGTCAGAGCAGCGGCTCTCGGTCTTGGTCAGAGTCTGTACGACCACATCGGCACGCTTCACGGCAATTCGAATCCCGCGCGGCTTCCTGTTCCCCAGATGAACATCCTCAACGGAGGGGCGCATGCGGATAACAGCATAGATTTCCAGGAGTTTATGGTGCTTCCGGTTGGATCGAGCACTTTCCACGAGGCACTTCGATGCGGGGCTGAGATCTTCCATAAGTTGCGTTCGGAGTTGATAGCCCAAGGCCTACAGACCGCGGTGGGAGATGAAGGCGGATTCGCCCCAGACTTCCCCTCAAACGAAACTGCCCTGCAGGCGGTGCTTCATGCAGTGGAGCGGTCCGGCTACACGACTTCTCAGGACGTCTTCTTGGGTCTCGATTTAGCCAGTTCGGAGTTCTTCGCAGATGGCGAATATCGCCTGGAGTCTGAAAAAAACAGTTACACCAGCGGCCAGTTTATTGATTTGATTGTTGAGCTTGCCGGTCGAAATCCGATTCTTTCTCTGGAGGATCCCCTTGATGAGGATGACTGGGAGGGCTGGGTAGCACTCACACGAAAGTTGGGTCAGACCGTTCAATTAACGGGGGATGATCTTTTTGTCACGAATCCAGGCATTCTTCAGAAGGGAGTCGACCTGCAGGCGGCGAACTCAATTCTGATCAAGGTCAATCAGATTGGAACCTTGAGTGAGACGCTGGATGCGGTTGGGCTGGCACAGTCAAATGGGTATGCGGTCACGGTCTCGCACCGATCAGGGGAGACGGAAGACACGACTATTGCGGATCTGGCCGTAGGCGTCGGTGCTGATCAGATAAAAACCGGCTCGTTATGCAGGTCGGAGAGGACAGCCAAGTACAACCGTTTGCTTCGAATCGAGGAGGCACTCGGTGAGCGCGCGGACTATGCCGGCAAGCAAGCCTTTAAACAGCTGTAAGTGGTCCGAACAAACTGAGAGCTGGCTGTGCCCTACCTCAGGACGGTAATCTTCTGCCTGATCGGACTTGTGCTGGCTTTGCAATACGCGATGTGGTTCGGGAAAAGCAACGTGGTCGATCTGATCCATCTGCGGAATTCCGTCGACGAGTTGGAGCAGGAGAATCTTGCTCTTCGAGAGCGCAATAATCGACTCCATGCAGATGTCAATGAGATCAAGAATCGCGTTGAGGCCATTGAAGCAAGAGCACGCGAGCAACTGGGGCTTATCAAACCAGGGGAAACCTACTACCAGGTGGTGCTGCCCGACGACAATGCCCCGCCCGGTGACGAGGATTAGCGCTTAACCCGGCGCCTCTGCCGGGATCGGGTAGGGGAGAGTCGAGACGGTCAGCGGGATGTCTCCCCAGAAAAGACTCCCCGACCCGAGTGGGTTTACCACCTCCGTTGGGACCGCCGCTAACAGTTGGATTTCGCCGGGCGTGTCGGCGGCCGCGGCACAGATGACTACCCCGTCACGCCCAGATGTGGCGGTGGCGACCCTAATGTGGGTTCCGGGCTCAGGTCGTCCTGTGTGTTCGGCAATGGCTCGGATCATTCGCTGCTTTGGCTTGCCTCTGTAGCGAACGCGGGCAACGATCTCCTGACCGGGGTAACACCCCTTCTTGAAGCTTACGCCACCTACGAGATCCAGGTTAACCGACTGAGGGATTAAAACCTCGGAAAGTGGTCCACTAATGAGGGGTAATCCCAACTCTATACAGACTGTCTCGAAGGAGAGTGCACTTGAGGCTTCTTCGGTAGTGATTGCGTCAATCGTTGAAATATCTAGAAGAGTCTGAGGGGAGAATGAATCGGAGTGATCGTGCGACACATCTGCGCCACCTGCCCTGTTGTCGTGGAAAGCAAGCTGTTGGCCGCTCAGTAATTCAAACGAGACATCTGCACGCATCACATACATGCGAAGACGGGCAATAACACTATCCGCGAGTGACTCATGGGTGGATACTAAAAATTCATTCTCCCGCCTACAAACAAAAAAGACAGCCAATAAGCGGCCCTTGGGAGAACAATATCCGGACAGGGACCATCCCCCATTGGAAATCGCACAAATGTCGCTAGTGAACTGACTCTGCAGAAATACTTCGGCGTCATCGCCAAAGCAGCGGAAGACGGTTAACTCAGGAGCGGTATTTATCATACGCATCTATCAGCGCTTAGGGAGAAAGGGCAGGGGACACGCCACTACCGACAGCGTTTTCACTGCAACGTGCGATATTACGCCGCTGAAGGTCGATGGCGCAAACATCAAGGGCCTTGAAAACGAAAAAGAAGGCTTGCAGAATCAAGGTTGTTGCAATGCACAAAATGACAAGAAATGTGGAAACGCCTGCTGGGAAAAATCTGACTAATAGACCGCGGCCGCAGGAACAAGAGTTCCGCCAGGAATCGAGGGGCACGAAACCTCATGGACCTGATTCTTTGCCGGCCGATCCCTTATTGGATTCGAAATCGACTCGGCCCGATCCAACTCGCTACGGCGATTGGGAGCTCAAAGGTCGTTGCATCGATTTCTAGCAAGATAGATTCGCTCAGGACACATCTCGGGCACTCAAATGTCGAACTCTCGCGCAAGGCCTATCTCACCGCACCTGCAGGTTTACCGCCCTCAGTTGACGAGCGTGTTGTCAATCATGCACCGGTTGACTGGCGTTTTTCTATCTGGCGTCACCGTGGTGCTGTCGCTGTGGCTCGTCAGCATAGCGCTTGGTGAAGCCGCGTATTCCCCTTTTGCCGTGCTGTGGGATAGTTGGATATCGACCCTGCTTATGGCTGGAGTCGTTTTTTGTGTCTACTATCACCTGCTTAATGGTGTCAGACACCTGGCCTGGGATTGGGGATTTGGGTTTTCTCTAAGCCGTGTTTACGCAACCGGCTGGGCTGTGGTTGGGGGTTCAATCACGCTGACAGTGCTTACATTCGTGTTCGCCAACTAGCGCACGCCTGATTGCCTTGATGGAGAACACGAGAGAAGGATTGCCCGAGACGGCTCACCCCGGCTTAGCGCACTGGCGGTGGCAACGCCTAAGCGCGATACTGGTGCTGCCGTTGATCCTTTGGACGCTCTGGATGATGCGATCTCTTGATCCAGGGTCTTACCTATCGGTGAGGGAATGGGTCCAGCAGGCAGGTCCAATAACGGCGTTGATTATTCTGCTTCCGGTGTCTTATCTCCACGGTGCACTCGGTCTTCAAGTCATTATTGAGGATTATCTGAGCTCCTCGGTTCACCGCGGGCTCATTTGGGGCGTGCGAATCGCTGCGATGGCTCTCACACTCGCCAGTCTCTGGGCAGTTATCTCAATCGCTTCGGCCTGATTCTCCAATGACTTCAACTTACGAAATTATCCATCACGAACATGATGTGGTCGTGGTCGGCGCCGGAGGCGCAGGCCTGCGTGCTTGCCTGAGCCTTGCAGAAGCGGGTCAGCGAACCGCTTGCGTGACCAAGGTCTTCCCTACACGTTCCCATACCGTAGCCGCGCAAGGCGGCATGAGTGCGGCACTGGCCAACATGGGAGAGGACGACTGGCGATGGCATATGTATGACACCGTGAAGGGGTCGGATTGGCTTGGCGACCAGGAAGCGATCAGTTTCATGTGCAAGGAAGCTCCGTCGGCGGTAATCGAACTCGAACACTACGGCGTGCCTTTCTCGCGAACAGCGGAGGGGAAAATCTACCAAAGAGCGTTTGGGGGGATGACGACCCACTTCGGACAGGGTCAGGCCCAAAGAACGTGTGCGGCGGCCGATCGGACGGGGCACGCTATCCTGCACACACTCTATCAACAATCATTGCGTCACCGAGTAGAGTTTTTTATCGAATATTTCTGTCTCGACCTCATCATGGAGTCTGGTGAGTGCAGAGGGGTCGTTACCTGGTGTCTGGAAACCGGAGCCATCCATGTCTTCTGGGCAAAGCGGGTGATTCTCGCAACCGGGGGTTACGGCAGAGCCTACTTTTCTGCCACCTCTGCCCATACGTGCACCGGGGACGGAAATGCCATGGTGCTGCGGGCGGGCCTGCCGCTGCAGGACATGGAGTTTGTTCAGTTTCACCCGACCGGCATTTACGGATCAGGTTGCCTGATTACAGAAGGGGCGCGAGGTGAAGGTGGGTTTCTCACAAATGTTGATGGGGAGCGTTTTATGGAGCGGTACGCTCCGAACGCTAAGGATCTCGCTTCACGGGACGTTGTTAGTCGCTCAATGACCATGGAGATCCGCGCTGGACGGGGTGTAGGAGACGAAGGAGACCACATTCACCTGCACCTTGAACATCTCGGTCCAGAGATACTCGCTGAACGTCTCCCGGGGATTTCAGAGACGGCTCAGATCTTCGCAGGCATCGACGTCAGCAAGGAGCCGATCCCCGTCATTCCCACTGTGCACTACAACATGGGCGGTATTCCAACCAATATTCACGGGGAGTGCCTTGGGATCTCGAGAGACGGCGTCGCTCCACAGGTTCCAGGCCTAATGGCGATTGGGGAGGCCGCCTGCGTCTCTGTGCATGGAGCAAACCGTCTGGGCTCCAACAGTCTTTTGGACTTAATCGTTTTCGGCCGCGCGGCCGGACAACGTGCTGCCAAGACTGTGTCGACCGTAAACACTCCCTTGCAGGGCGACCGGTCTGCCGTAGACAATATTCTCGCGCGGTTTGATGGAATTCGTTTTTCCAAAGGTCCAGCAAGCACCGCAGCCATCCGCCTGCGCATGCAGCGAGTGATGCAGGCGAACTGTGCTGTTTTCCGAAACGAACAGGTCTTGAACGAGGGCGTCATTCAGATCGACGAGACTGCGGGGATGTTTGCAGATGTTGGGGTAACTGATCGATCCCTCATCTGGAACACGGACTTGGTCGAGACACTCGAACTCGAAAATCTGCTCGCACAAGCTCAAGTGACGGTCCACGGCGCCCGCGCTAGAACCGAAAGCCGCGGCGCGCACGCCCGGGATGATTATCCTGATCGTGACGATAGTGACTGGATGGTTCATACGCTGGCCTGTACCAAAGAAAATTCGATCGAACTCTCCTACCGTGCTGTCACATTGGAGACTGGCATGCCGGAGGTAGAGAGCATTCCACCTAAGGCGAGGGTGTATTAACCATTATGGCCCAGTTTCGACTCCCCAAAAACGCACGAATTACAAAAGGCCGCCGCCATAATGACGGGTCCGGTATGCAGAGGCCGTTTCCGCTTCAAATCTATCGGTGGAATCCGGATGATGAAGTTCAACCGCGCGTTGACGAATACTCTATTGATCGAGCGACCTGCGGTCCGATGCTGTTGGACGCATTGATCAAGATCAAAAACGAGATTGACTCTACCCTGACCTTCCGGCGCTCCTGCAGGGAAGGAATCTGCGGGTCTTGCGCGATGAATATCAACGGCACCAATACGCTGGCGTGTACTCAGTCGCTCTCAGACCTTGATACGCCAGTAAAAATTTATCCATTACCGCATATGCCGGTCATTAAGGACCTGGTTCCCGATCTGACACATTTCTTTGACCAACATGCCTCCGTCGAGCCCTGGCTGAAAGCGTCTGATCCCCCCGAAGACAAGGAGAGACTACAGAGCCCCAACGACCGTGAGGCTCTCGATGGGCTGTATGAATGCATTCTCTGCGCCTGCTGTTCCACGAGTTGCCCGAGTTACTGGTGGAATTCCGACCAGTATCTGGGCCCTGCGAACCTTTTACAGGCCTATCGGTGGATTGCGGACAGCCGCGATGAAGCCACCACTGAACGCCTTGAGCACCTGAACGACAGTTTTAAGCTTTACCGGTGCCACACTATTATGAACTGTGCGAACGCCTGTCCAAAAGGCCTCAATCCTGGAAAGGCCATCGGACAAATCAAATCGCAAGTAGCCAAGAGAAAGGCTTGACTACAGATTCCGAGAAAATCAACCGATTGATTTGGCGGACGCGCCGCGGCGCGCGTGAGTTGGACGGGTTACTGATGGCGTACGTATCTGACCGCGCGGACGCGTGGAACGCCAAACAGATAGCCAGTTTTGAACACTTGTTGGCGCAACCGGATCCGGTGTTACTCGACTGGTTTATGTCCAGAACGCAGCCACGCGATGCCGAGCTTAAGTTGCTGGTCGAGGATATACTTGAGTCAAGAACCAATGCATCGGTTCCCTAAATTAGAAATCAATTCTTTAGCGCTGGGCGCAGCACCGTATCATGCCGCTGACCAGGGGCGGGAGAAGGGAAGTCCTGAGTAAAATGCAATCCTCGGCTCTCTCGCCGCTCCGCGGCACAACGGACGATCAATTCTGAGACTACCACGAGGTTTCTAAGCTCGAGCAGGTCCCGGTTTACCCGGAAATGGCTATAAAAATCTCGAATTTCTTCATGCAGCAGGTTTAGGCGGTTTGCCGCACGTTGCAGCCGCCTGGAGGTGCGGACGATACCGACGTAGTCCCACATGAAGCGTCTGATTTCGTCCCAATTGTGCGCAACCACGACAAGTTCGTCAGGGTCAGAAACCTGGCTTTCATCCCAGTCCGGGGGGTGGGGACCGATAGGCGGAGAGCCTTCCAGATGCTTGAGGATTGCGGGTGCCGCGCGTTCAGAGAAAACAATACACTCGAGGAGCGAGTTACTGGCAAGACGGTTCGCACCGTGCAGCCCGGTATGTGCGTTTTCTCCCAGAGCATAAAGGCCCTCAAGATCCGTCCGGCCATTTAGGTCAGTGGTGATCCCGCCGCAGGTGTAATGGGCGGCTGGGACGACTGGGACAGGGTCCTTCGTAATGTCTATGGAGAAGGACAGGCATCTCTCGTAGATGCCGGGAAAATGTTGCTTGATCTGGGCAACCCCCAGATGACTGATATCAAGGTAAACACAGTCGTGTCCGCCTTTCTTCATTTCATAATCGATCGCCCTGGCCACGATATCCCTCGGCGCCAACTCGGCGCGGCTGTCGTGTGAAGCCATAAAGGGGGTGCCATCAGGCAAAAGCAGCTTGCCTCCCTCGCCACGAACCGCCTCAGAGATCAGAAAATTCCCCGCATGAGGGTGATAGAGGCAGGTAGGATGGAACTGAACGAATTCCAGATTGGCCACTGAACAGCCGGCGCGCCAGGCCATCGCGACACCGTCTCCAGTCGACGAATCAGGGTTGCTTGTATAGAGATAGGCTTTCGAGGCACCACCTGTTGCGAGTACGACCGCTTGCGCGTGGATTGTGGTGACCGTCCCGGTCTTTCCATCCAGAGCATAAAGTCCAGCAACACCCTGTCGGTTACTGTCTCCCTTCACGGAGCCTACGATCAAATCAATGGCGGTATGGTCCTCCAACACGGAAATTCGGGGCGATGCGAGGACTTGACGATCTAGCGTATTGACTACGGCGCGCCCGGTCGTATCTGCCACATGGGCTACTCGCCGATGGGAATGACCGCCTTCCCGTGCCAAATGAAGTCCTTGGGCAGAGGCATCTTCCCCGTCAAAATTGACGCCNGCGTGACTCAGCCAGCGTATGGCATCAGGGGCACCCTCTACAACCGTTCGCACAGCCGCTTCATCACAAAGACCCGCACCGGCTTCCAGCGTGTCCTGGATGTGCGAGTCAAAACTGTCCTGCGGATCAAGAACCGCCGCAATTCCGCCTTGCGCCCAGACGCTGGATCCGGAAGCAAGTTCCGACTTCGTCAATATTAGGCAACCGACACCTTGGTCGGCGAGTCTCAAAGCCAGGCTGATTCCGGCGAGCCCACTGCCGACAATGGCAACAGTTGTTTCACGCAACANTGGGTCGGCCCGGTGCGCTCGGCATCACTGTCAGGATATTCTTAATAGTCGACTGCATCTCTGTTATCGAAATGTGTGCAAGCCAATAGGGTGCAAGATAAACTTAGCNCTCGAAGTGCCCCGGTGATCCATCGGGCAACGGCAGCAGTCTTCACATCCCTACCTTCCACCGGACACTGGAAATGAACCTGGTCGATCAAGGCTTTATTCGGAANTTTGCGATTATCGCGCATATCGATCACGGTAAGTCAACATTGGCAGACCGCTTGATTCAGCGGTGCGGCGGCCTAACCGATCGTGAGATGACAGAGCAGGTGCTGGATTCGATGGATCTTGAGCGCGAGCGTGGCATTACTATTAAGGCCCAAAGTGTTTCGTTGGGTTATGCGGCTCAGGACAAAAAGCAGTACCAGATGAATTTCATTGATACCCCCGGGCATGTCGACTTCTCTTACGAGGTATCACGTTCCCTTAGCGCCTGTGAAGGGGCGCTCCTTGTGGTTGATGCTTCTCAAGGCGTCGAGGCGCAAACGGTCGCCAACTGTTATACCGCTGCGGATCTGGGGTTAGAGATCATTCCCGTNCTCAACAAGATTGACCTGCCGGCCGCTGATCCCGACCGCGCCGCGTCTGAAATCGAAGATTTGATCGGTCTGGATTGCACTGACGCCCTGCAGGTCTCCGCCAAGACAGGTGCAGGGATCGATGCTGTGCTCGAGCGCATCGTCAACACGATACCTGCTCCTGCCGGGAGTCCAGATAACAATCTAAGCGCGTTGATCATTGACTCATGGTTTGATAACTATCTCGGCACCGTGTCCTTGGTTCGGGTCAAGGAGGGGACGCTGAACACCAAAAGCCGGATCCTGATGATGTCCACGGGCAAAAACTACTCCCTTGAGGAAATTGGTCGTTTCACACCTAAGCGCTCGCCTGCCAAAGAATTGATTGCCGGAGAAGTCGGCTATGTAGTAGCCGGAATTAAAGATATCAAGGCGGCAAGGGTGGGCGACACGATTACGGACTCGGCGGCACCCGCAGCAGAAAGTCTGCAGGGGTTCAAAACGGAGAAACCCGCTGTATTCGCGGGGTTATATCCGATCAACAACGCCGACTTTGAAGCCTTCAGGGATGCTCTGGAGAAACTCAGTCTCAATGACGCCTCTTTGGTTTATGAGCCTGAAGTTTCGCCGGCCTTGGGGTTTGGTTTTCGTTGCGGTTTTCTTGGAATGCTGCATATGGAAATCATCCAGGAGCGTCTCGAGCGGGAGTACGATCTTGAGTT
The DNA here is from genome assembly GCA_002713825.1 of Acidiferrobacteraceae bacterium. Classification (GTDB taxonomy): domain Bacteria; phylum Pseudomonadota; class Gammaproteobacteria; order Arenicellales; family UBA868; genus UBA868. Next base: position 222,034 of record PAUU01000010.1, read on the forward strand.
AATCACCACGGCGCCTACCGTTGTCTATCAGATTCTTGGCACAGACGGGGTAACCCGCTCTATCCATAACCCATCCCAGATGCCTGACTCCGGGTCGGTCGCAGAGGTCTATGAGCCTTTTATTGAGGCGCGGCTCTTGTGTCCGACAGACTACATCGGGGCAGTTATCAGCCTCTGTATTGAAAAAAGAGGGGTACAGAAAGAACTGACGTATCATGGCAGACAGGCGGCGCTAAGCTTTGAGTTGCCCCTGTCCGAGGTCGTCCTGGATTTTCATGATCGTCTTAAGTCCGTAAGTCGGGGATTTGCCTCATTCGATTATGAGTCGATTGCTGACCGTGCAGCCGACATGGTCCGNATTGATGTGATGATCAATGGCGACAGGGTNGAGCCNCTCTCNGCNCTTGCTCATCGGGAACNAGCCCCNTATCGCGCNCGNCAACTGGTCACNCGNATGAAGAANTTAATCCCTCGNCAGATGTTTGANGTCGCGATTCAGGCGGCCATCGGTTCNAAAATNATNGCGCGAGAGACCGTCAAAGCNCTNCGNAAGAACGTAACNGCCAAATGNTATGGGGGNGATATCACCCGCAAGAGAAAGCTTCTGGAAAAACAAAAGGAAGGAAAAAAACGCATGAAACAAATCGGCTCTGTCTCAATTCCCCAGGAGGCTTTCCTGTCCGTTCTAAAGGTAGGTGAGTAATGGATTTTGAGTTCGCATTGTTTCTTGCGCTTCTCTTGGCGGGACTGATCATCCTCTGGGACCGGAGCATTGGGCGGCCCAAACGCATCCGACAGAGTGAATCAGGCGTCACTTTGCGGATGCCGCTACTGGTCGAGTATTCCCGATCATTCTTCCCGGTCATCCTCGCAGTGTTCTTGCTTCGGGCTTTCGTAGTCGAACCATTCCGTATTCCTTCCGGTTCAATGCTTCCCAGTCTTTTTATTGGCGACTTTATTCTGGTCTCCAAATCCAGCTATGGAGTTAAATTACCTGTACTCAAACATCAGATCATCCCAATCTCGACGCCCGAGCGTGGAGATGTCATGGTCTTCCGTTTTCCCCGCGACCCCAAGACCAATTTCATCAAGCGGGTGATCGGCGCCCCTGGCGATGTAGTGAGCTATCACAACAAAAGACTGTCCATAAACGGCCAGCCCCTCCCTCTGGAATCGGTCGAACTGGTCGACTGGCCTTCAAAAGATCAGGACAAACGGATCAAAACGTTCTTGGAAGGTATCGGCGAAGAAAACCACACCATCATGATTGACTCGAGGCGATCCTCTAGCTCCATACGAGTCAAAGTGCCTGCGGGACACTACTTCGTGATGGGAGATAACAGAGATCACAGCAATGACAGCCGGTACTGGGGTTTTGTGCCAGAGGAGTTCGTTGTCGGCAAAGCATTCTTTATCTGGTTCAGTTGGGACAGTGCCGGTGGGGGCGGTGTGAACTGGGCCCGCATCGGTAACGTCATCGAATAGCGAGGTCTCACTTGGGTGGCAACCTAGCAAAACGGATCGGCCATGATTTCTCCGATCCAAGCCTGCTCGAGGCAGCACTTCGGCATCGCAGCCTCGGGGCCCGGCATAACGAGCGCCTAGAGTTTCTGGGCGATAGCGTTTTGGGACTGGCTATCAGTGAAATGCTTTTCGCGAAATACCCGAGCGCATCTGAAGGCGAACTCACACAGTTGCGGGCCAGACTGGTCCGCCAGGCTACTCTCGCAACCGTCGCCCGAAGTATCGACTTGGGTCATGCGCTTCAACTCGGCCCTTCGGCAGGCCGCAGTGGAGGAAGCGACCGAACATCTATCTTGGCGGACGCCCTCGAGGCTATTATTGCCGCGATTTTTCTGGACGCAGGTTTCGAGGAAGCGAAAATAGCGACCCTAGGCCTCTTCAAAGATGAGATTCTAAAGCTGGACTCGGAAACGATTGAGAAAGATCCAAAAACCCAGCTTCAGGAGCTTCTTCAATCCCAAGGTAATTGCCCTCCGAGCTATGAAGTGGTCTCCACCTCTGGCCAGCCGCACCAGCGGGAGTTCACCGTGCATTGCCGGTTCGACACACCTGAATCAATTACCGACGGCAGAGGTGCGAGCCGAAAATCTGCCGAGCAAGAAGCCGCCAGCAAGGCGCTCGAGAAAATCAGGAAAGAGTGAGGACACTTTGACGAGTCAGAGGCACTTTGGCATGGTCTCACTTATTGGGAGGCCGAATGTAGGGAAGTCGAGTCTGTTGAATCGAATTCTTGGATCCAAGGTGTCCATTGTTTCCCGCCGCCCTCAGACCACGTGGCGCGAGATCGACGGCATTTACACGAACGACTCCGCGCAGATTGTGATCGTCGATAGCCCGGGGCTTCATAAAAGAAAAGAGCGCTTTCTGAGCAAGATCGCCAATCAGTCCGCCCGAGGTGCCGGGAGCGGCGCTGACATTATCTGTCAGGTAATCGATTCGCGGTATTGGCGAGACGAGGATGAGAATGTGCTGGAGCACTTCTCGGATCGAGAAGTTCCTTTGTGGCTTATCCTCAACAAGATTGATCTTTTTGCGTCATCAGACCAGATCCTTCCCCGTATCGAATCCGTGAGAGAGAAGTATGCCTGGGATCAGATCGTTCCCGTATCGGCCCGGTCAGGATACAACTGCGAGTACCTGGCCTCACTTCTGGGACAGGCGGTACCTAAGGGTCAAGCCGGATATCCGTCCGAGACCTTAACAAACACCTCACCCAAATTCCTCGCAGCGGAGTTGATCCGCGAGCAGGTCTTTCGACAAATGGGAGACGAGATACCCTATTGCACCGGAGTCGATCTCGCGGTGTTTAAACAACACTCCGATGGAACGATCGAGATAGACGCAGAGATCTTCTGTGAAACGGCCGGTCAGAAAGCGGCAATCATCGGATCACAGGGAACACGGCTCAAAAGTATCGGTAGCGCTGCGCGCAAACAGATCTCCCTTGTTTTTGACGCGCCTGTCCGACTGTCCCAGCGCGTCAAAGTCAAGAAAGGCTGGGCGAGCGACCGGCGGGTAATCGCCAGTCTAGGATACGGCCGCCGGTAGGCGGACTGCGAATGAGCCAAGTTCGCGTCAAAGGTGAGCCAGGGTTCGTACTGCACTGGAGACCTTACTCTGAGTCGAGCCTTCTTTTGGAACTGTATTCCAGAAGCTTCGGGAGGATCACGGCAATCGCAAAAGGGGCGAGAGGAAAAAAATCTCCTTACCGAGGAACGCTGCGGCCTTTTGCGCTCATCACGCTTGGATGGTCGGGAAAAGGGGAGGTGAAGACGCTGACGCAAGGAGAGTGGGGAGGGCCCGGTGCAGCCTTGGCAGGATCAGGGCTTTTTTGTGGTTTTTATCTGAACGAACTGCTTATCAAATTTCTCCATCGCTACGATCCCCATGAGCGACTGTTTGACCGCTACTGGCAATGCATACACGAGCTGCTAAACGAAAGTAACCAGGAATCGGCTTTGCGCTATTTCGAGAAGGTATTGTTGGAAGAAATCGGCTACGGCCTTCAGCTCGAACATGATCAGACAAGTGGGGAGCAAATTCTGGCCGCCAGTCGCTATCGTTACCAGCCAGGAGTTGGTGCGTTTGTTGAGCAAGCGGATGACCAGAGCGGAATTAGAATTCACGGGGAGTCACTGATCGCATTGCGGGCCGAATCGCCGCTTAGTCGGCGTAGTCAAAGAGAAGTGAAGCAGCTTCATCGTGCGATCTTTCACAACCTCCTGGAAGGCCGAACACTGGTTTCACGCTCGGTATACTCTCAGTTGTACACGATTGATCCCGGCGCGGACGCCAATCTAGGCGCGCCTCAATCCACCCCTCATTGATTCCAAAGGAAGACAGATGGATCTAGGTATAAATATCGATCATGTTGCAACCCTTCGCCAAGCCCGAGGGACTGTCTACCCAGATCCGACCGAAGCCGTTCGGGTATGTGAGGCAAACGGTGCCGATCTCATTACCCTCCATCTCAGGGAAGATCGGCGTCATATTCAGGATTCAGATGTATTTCAGATCCGCGAGGTGATCACAACGCGGATGAACCTTGAAATGGCAGTTACAGAAGAAATGGGCGCTATTGCCCGCCAGGTTCAACCCCAGGACGTTTGCTTGGTTCCTGAAAAACGTGAAGAACTCACCACCGAAGGGGGGTTGGACGTGTCTGGGCAACAGAAAAGATTAGCAGGCTTCGTGCAGGGGTTGGAATCGTACGGTATTCGGGTTTCCCTGTTTATTGATCCTGATCCTGCCCAAATCAAAGCCAGCGCTAATGTTGGTGCGAGCGCGATAGAACTGCACACAGGTGTTTATGCCGAAGCCGGTGACGATAGCTGGGCAAAGACCGAGCTTACTCGGCTAAGCGCCGCGAGAGACCTCGGGGAGTCATTGGGATTGCGGGTTAACGCGGGACATGGTCTTCATTACGGAAATGTCGAACCGATTGCCGCAATGCCGGGAATCGCCGAACTCAACATTGGGCACGCAATAATCGCGCGTGCTGTTTTTTCTGGATTAGCAGATGCGGTTCGGGAGATGCGAGACTTGATGAGCCAGGCCGTTAATTGATTTACTTCTTTCGCGGGGCAAAGCCTTGAGGGATTGAGCCTAAATCTCCCTCCTCAAATAAAAAACCCAGCATGTGCTGCTCGAGCAGTTCAATGGCCTGAGCGTCCGCTGTGCTAAGTTGATTCTCGTTAATGATGAGCACCTGCCTTTGCAGCCATTGTTGCCAACCCTCCGCCGAAACATTTTCAAATATCCGTTGGCCCAATTCTCCCGGGTAGGGCGGGCTCTCTAGACCATCCGCCTCCTCTTTTAAGACCGTGCAGTTGACTCGTCTCATGGTAAAATGATGCCTCAACTTCCTAAGAGTTACGCCTTAATCGGGACAGATACTTCTCCCCCTGATCCCTAGGGCTTGATCTTAATTTTACAGGCAAAACTACCAGGATGGTGTTATGACCGAATCAAATGATGCACTCCAAACCCCGTCGAATTCCGGCATTTCGGTTACGGCCTCAGCAAAGGCCAAGATCGCGGAGTTACTTTCCGGAGCGGATGAATCCCACAGCGCGGTTCGAGTTTTCGTCAGCGGAGGTGGCTGCGGCGGTATGAGTTATGGGATGACTTTTGCTGAATCGGTGTCCGAAAAAGACCACCTCTTGAACGATGACTCCGGTTTTGCCCTGACCATTGATCCTGTTGCATTTTCTTATCTTCAGGGCGCCGAGGTTGACTTTCAGGACAGCGATGTCAACGCAACGTTTGTGTTTAATAACGTTTTTCAAGCCGTTGGCGGAAGTGGGGCCTGCTCTGGCTGCGGCGGGGCAGGCTGAGTCGATTTCATCGCACACGCAGCACCCATAGCGAAATAGGCGCCCCCAGCTAGGCCAGAGCGCCACCGGAGTATGAATGCCGTCTCTACCGCGGGTTCTCCTGGTCGCACCAGATCGAAGTTACCGCACTGGCGCCTATGTTCGCGCTGCGGCCGAGCTCAGGATTGAGCTGACCGTTGCTTCCTGGGGTCGACATCCTCTCGCTATCGACTCAAACGGTATCCGCCTGGATTCCGAGTCCGTAGATCACGCATTCGCGCAGATTCAAAAAGCTGCGGCACAAAAACCGTTTTCTGCTGTGATAGCGACCGACGATGTCACGGTCCCACTGGTAAAGGGTATCTCCGAAAAACTAGGCCTGCCTACAAACAGTTCGCGTGCATTGCGCGCTAGCACCGATAAAGCGGCTTTTCGGACCGCCTGCTTCGAACAAGGTCTCCCTTCGCCCGCGTTTTTCGTCGTTCGCGCCGGGGAGCCGGTCGACCCATCCTTTGAGAGAGTCGGTTTCCCCTGTGTCGCAAAACCTCTTTCTCTTTCGGCAAGTCGGGGAGTTATTCGGTGCGACACCCGGGAGGAACTGCTGAGCGCGGTTGTAAGAATTCGCCAACTGCTGGTTCAGGAAAACTCAGAAGCGGGGCAAGAGATTCTGGTCGAGGAATACCTTCCAGGGAACGAATATTCCGTTGAGGCCCTGTTGCATGATTCCCAACTGGAGATCCTTGCGATTTTTGAAAAACCGGACCCCATGACCGGGCCATTTTTTGAAGAGACGATTTATGTGACGCCACCACAGCTTGACACGCCCACGTTGGCCTCCATCAAGACCACCTTAAATACAATGGCAGTCGCTTTGGAATTTCGGGAAGGCCCGTTGCATGCTGAAGTCCGAATTTCCGAAGGGGGCATATTTTTTATCGAGGTTGCCAGCCGGACGATCGGGGGGCGATGTGGCAAGGTGATCAAGTTCCTCACGGGTGCTTCGCTTGAGACCTGGGTGTTGGCGAACGCCGTGAGGCAGTCGATTACGCCAAGAGAAACCTCTGACGCTTTTGGCGTCATGATGATTCCAGTGTCTCAAGCAGGCGTCTTAAGAAGGGTGGAGGGAATCACCAATGCGCGGAAAGTGCAGGGGATTGTTTCCGTCGAGGTAGATGCTCGAGAAGGTCAAAAATTGACCCCTTGGCCGGAGGGCGGTCCCTATCCTGGCTTTATTTTCAGCCGAGGTAGTAACGCGATGGAAGCGGCGTCCGCTCTTCGAGCGGCACACGAAGAACTTGTTTTTGTCACGGCGCCAGAGTTTTCGGTCAAAGTCGCCTGAGGAATGCGCCGCCGGAGAGTTTCGAGTATCTATGGGCTTGAGGCATATTTGCCTGATCGCATCGCGAAGAAGCAACAAAATCTCGGCAAAGGACACTAAATTGGGATTTTGCTGGCATCGGGAACTTTTCTTAGACCCGGTGGTGTGTCACTATTGCTCTACCTGACTATGCGCATCGGCGCCTTGGCTCAGACTTTGTTTTTTTAATATACGGAGGTTTTTCATGAGGAAAATATTCTTGGCGCTGATTTCAAGCGCACTGCTTAGCGGTACTGCTCTCGCTGAAGAAGTGAAGATCGGTATCATCCTCGGGTTCACGGGGCCCATCGAGTCCCTTACTCCCGATATGGGCGCTGGGGCCGAACTGGCAATTGCTGAGGTCAATGGCGGGAGTGCATTGCTCGGCGGTGCGTCCGTCTCTGGCGTTAGAGCAGACTCGACCTGTATCGATTCGGCAGCCGCGCAGGCAGCAGCAGAACGCCTGATTACTTCGGACAAGGTCAATGCCATCATGGGCGCGGACTGTTCCGGCGTGACAGGTGCTATCTTGGCCAACGTGGCGGTCCCGAATGGCGTAGTCATGATTTCGCCGTCTGCGACATCCCCTGGCCTGTCGACCGCAGAGGACGATGGCCTCTTTTTCCGTACGGCCCCGTCGGATGCCCGACAGGGACAAGTCGTGGCCGACATTCTGATGGACCAGGGCTACAAGTCTGCTGCACTAACCTACACTAATAACGACTACGGCAAAGGTTTGGCCGACAGCATCGAAAGCAACTTCACGGCGAGCGGCGGCACGATTACCATCAATGCCGGGCATGAGGAAGGCAAGGGCGACTACAGCGCTGAGGTCGCGGCCTTGGCGCAGGCAGGGGGCGATATTCTCATTGTGGCTGGGTACCTGGATCAGGGCGGTAAAGCCATCATCCAAGGATCTTTAGATACGGGGGCGTTCGACGTCTTCTATTTGCCCGATGGCATGATCGGGGACTCGCTGCCTGCGGCAATTGGCTCCAGTCTGGACGGCTCAATTGGTGCTGTGCCGGGAACCGACAGTCCAGGCGCCTCGATGTTCGTAGAGTTGGCATCTGCCGCCGGCTTTAAGGGTGACGGGCCTTTTGCGCCGGAATCCTATGATGCAGCTGCTTTGATCATGCTCGCCATGCAGGCCGCCGGGTCAAGCAACAGTCAGGACTTCAAAGCGAAGGTGATGGAAGTCGCAAACGCGCCGGGAAAGAAGGTCTATCCTGGTGACCTCAACGCAGCGCTTAAGTACATCGCAAACGGCGGTGACGTTGACTACGTCGGTGCCTCTGCGGTAGAACTTATTGGTCCTGGAGAGTCGGCCGGCAGTTACCGGGAGATTCTTGTTGACGGGGGCAAGAACACCACAGTCGGATACCGCTAGACGTCTAGCGAACGGCCCGGGGATTACCCGGGCCGTTTTTTTTTGCCGGTTTCAGTTCAATTGCTGGACATTCAGAACCTTTATAAACACTTCGGCGGTATCCACGCCGTTGAGAACGCTTCTTTGTCTATCGAGCAGGGAAGCATTACCGGATTGATCGGGCCAAACGGCGCCGGAAAGACCACGCTCTTCAACGTCATTGCAGGTGTCCATCCCCCTGATGCGGGAACAGTGAGGTTTAACGGGGAGGATATTACAGGCCGCAAACCCCACGAACTGTTCGCTCGGGGGATTCTTCGGACTTTCCAGATTGCACACGAGTTCTCATCATTAACAGTCCGCGAAAACCTGATGGTAGTGCCGGGCTCGCAATCAGGGGAGCGGCTTGTGGACACCTGGCTGCGTCCGAGAGCGGTAAAGGCGCAGGAGGAAGCGCTCAGTGTTCGGGCGGCTGAGGTAATTGATTTTCTTCAACTCACTGCGGTAGCAGACGAGTTAGCTGGGAACCTTTCCGGAGGGCAGAAAAAACTTCTCGAACTGGGCCGAACCATGATGGCTGACCCGAAGCTGGTTTTTCTCGATGAAGTCGGTGCGGGGGTAAACCGCACACTGCTTGGGGCCATTGGCGACGCGATCCTGCGACTCAATCGGGAGAAGGGGTATACGTTTTGCATGATTGAGCACGATATGGATTTCATCTCGCGTTTGTGTAATCCGGTCGTCGTGATGGCCGCAGGGGGTGTATTGACGCAGGGAACCCCTGAAGAAGTGATGAGCAATGAGGCGGTGATTGAGGCCTACCTCGGCACCGGCAGAAAGCATCAGCGCTAGTTTGTGATATGAGTTTTCTTCAGGGCGAGGGCTTATACGGCGGCTACGGAGGGGCCGACATCCTTCATGGCTGCAATATCGGGGTGGACAAAGGAGAAGTGGCAGTGGTGGTAGGCCCTAACGGCGCCGGCAAATCTACAGCGATGAAGGCCATGTTCGGCCTTCTCAACCTTCGACAAGGCTCCGTCCAGCTTGACGGGCGAGACATCTCCCGTCTTCCGCCGCAGGAACGCGTAACCCTCGGGATGGGCTTTGTGCCCCAGAACGCGAATGTCTTCACGTCTATGACAGTGGAGGAGAATCTTGAGATGGGTGCCTTTATACGACAGGATAACTTTCTACCTACCATGGAACAGGTGTTTTCGCTCTTTCCGGTGTTGGCCCAGAAACGTGGGCAACCCGCCGGCGAACTGTCGGGTGGTCAACGGCAACAGGTCGCGGTGGGCCGCGCCCTGATGACGCAGCCTAGCGTATTGATGCTGGATGAACCCACTGCCGGGGTCTCACCAATCGTCATGGATGAACTCTTTGACCGCATTATAGAAATTGCCAAAACAGGTATCGCCATTTTGATGGTGGAACAGAATGCCAGACAGGCTCTGGACATTGCTGATCGCGGCTTCGTTTTGGTTCAGGGGCAGAATCGTTACACCGATACGGGACAAGCACTCTTGGCAGATCCCGAGGTGCGCAAGTCCTTTTTGGGCGGGTAAATCACGTGACTGACATACTCAACGCACTGGTACTTCTTGGGAATTTTGTCCTGGTGCCGGGCCTGGCTTATGGCAGTCAGTTGGCGCTGGGCGCACTCGGCGTGACCATGATTTACGCCGTGCTTCGATTTTCCAATTTTGCACACGGCGAAACCATGTCCTTCGGGGCGATGATTACGATCTTGGCGACATGGTGGCTCCAGGATAAAGGTGTCACGTTCGGTGTTCTTCCGACCGCGCTTCTGGCGCTCCCGGTGGGGATTATCGCAACCGTGGGGATTTGCCTGGTGCTCGACCGCGTTGTTTACCGGTATTACCGGCGAGAAAAAGCGAACCCCGTGACTTACCTGATCGTCTCTGTCGGCATTCTATTCGTATTGAGCGGACTCGTTCGTTTCATCATTGGCCCCCAGGATCGGGTCTTCGCTGATGGCGAGCGCTTTATTATGAAAGCCCGAGTTTTCAAGCAGATGACGGGACTAGATCAGGGCCTTGCCATCAAAACTACTCAAGGCGTCACCGTGGTGACCGCAGTGGTCATTGTTGCGTTGATCTTCTGGTTCCTTAACAGAACGCGGACAGGCAAATCTATGCGCGCCTACTCGGACAACGAGGATCTTGCGCTGCTTTCAGGAATAAACCCGGCCAGGGTGGTGGCGATCACTTGGGTAATAGCGGGCGCGCTGGCAGCCATTGCGGGCACCCTATACGGTCTCGATAAAGGGTATAAACCTTTTACTTACCTCGGACTGGTGCTGCCGATTTTCGCCTCAGCAATCGTTGGAGGCGTTGGAAATCCCCTCGGGGCAATCGCAGGCGGCTTTGTTGTAGCATTTTCTGAACTTTTATTGACCTTCGCCTATAAGCGGGTCATTGCGTATCTGACACCGGGCGACTGGATTCCAGAGGGACTTGTCCAACTGCTCTCCACGGACTACAAGTTGGCCGTTTCTTTCGTAATTCTCGTGATTGTTCTTCTGGTCAAGCCCACAGGGATGTTCAGCGGAAAGACGTTATGAGCACAAACCTTCGTAATATCCTGCTGTTTGCGATCATGGGCGCGCTGCTCATCGCCGTCGGTGTTATCCAGAGCGCCAACGTGGCGCTCGCCATCTTTAATCTTTGTCTTATCTCCGCCATCATGACGCTAGGCGTAAATATCCAGTGGGGGTATGCAGGCTTGTTTAATGCGGGGGTCATGGGCTTTGCGGCCCTGGGGGGGCTTGCTGCGGTCCTCGTCTCTTTCCCTCCGGTCCCCGAGGCCTGGGCAGTTGGGGGATTCAGAGCCATGCTGGGAGTGGTAACGGGAGCAATCTCAATCTTCCTCGGGATCATTGCCTTCAGAAAATTCCCCGGTAGCCGGCGGATTCGCGGTTGGGGAGCAGCGGGGGTGGCGTTATCCGGGATCGTCCTTATGCGCTTTGTTCTTGATCCTGCCGTAGAGGTCATCGAAGCGGTAGAGCCCGCAAGAACAGGTTTTCTGGGCGGCTTAGGGTTGCCGATTGTATTTTCCTGGATCGCAGGTGGAGCATTTGCGGCATTGGCGGCGTGGGGAATTGGGAAAATTGCGCTCGGTTTACGGTCAGACTATCTGGCCATCGCGACCCTCGGTATCTCAGAGATCATTATTTACTTTCTTAAGAATGAAGACTGGCTCGCGCGGGGCGTTAAGAATGTGAACGGCCTACCGCGGCCGGTTCCCTACGAAATTGAGCTACAAAAAACTCTGTGGGTTCAGGAACTGGCCGCTCAACTCGACTTCAACGTGATCGAGTTGTCCTCAATCATAGTGAAGCTTAGTTACGCAGGCCTTTTTATCGTTGTATTGGTGATCGTTTTCTGGCTCTCTGAACGCGCCTTGAAGTCCCCCTGGGGTCGCATGATGCGAGCCATTCGCGACAACGAGGTCGCCGCAAGCGCCATGGGGAAAGATGTCACCTGGCGGCATCTTCAGGTGTTTGTGCTGGGCTCTGCGGTCATTGGGCTGGCAGGGGCCATGCTGACGACACTGGACGGCATCTTCACCCCAGCCTCGTACCAGCCATTGAGGTTCACATTCCTTATCTGGGTGATGGTGATCGTTGGCGGATCCGGCAACAACCTCGGGTCAATCCTTGGGGGTTTTACTATCTGGTTTTTCTGGATTGAAGCAGAGCCTATTGGACTGGCGCTGATAGAACTCCTGACGTCAGGCATGGGCGAGGACAGCGCGTTGAGGCTACACCTCATTGAAAACGCCGCACACACCCGGCTTGCGACCATGGGTGTGGTGCTCCTGCTGGTTTTGCGGTTCTCCCCTCGCGGCCTGATTCCCGAAAGAGAAAAGTAGATCCGTCTGGGCCTCTAACGCAATACCTTATCCATTGCAGCGAAGAGTTCCTCAGATTCTTCGGGCGAGAGCGGCAAGACTGGGGGGCGGCAACTGCCGACATCGAACCCGCGTCGATTTGCGGCCGCTTTTACGGCTGCGTTGTAAACATGGGACCAGACGAACAGTTGGGAGTCGATCAGTTTCTGCCACAGGGCCGCCCCGCCCACTAAATCGCCATTTTGCACCATCCGATAGAGTGCCACCGCCTCCTCGGGGAGGAAATTGACGGATCCCCAGACGCATCCGACGCATCCCGCTACCAGCGCTTGGTAGGTAATCGGATCGCCGCCGTTAAAAATCTTGCCCCCGGTCTTTAAAAGTTCCTGAATCCGAATGAAATCACCGGTACTGTCTTTGATGTACTCGATTCCATCGATCTTCAGGAGCTCGGAGAATAGGGCGGGAGTGACATCAAAACCGGAGTGAACCGGAATGTTGTAGACCATGACAGGCACGGAACTTGCCCGGGCTACCGCTTCGTAGTGTGAGACGACGCCTCGGGCATCTGGCCCTTCAAAATAGGGAGGCAACACCATAACGGCATCGGCACCGCTGTCTACGGCGTGCTGCGTTGTGGCGATGGTGTCACTTAGATAAATTGCCGAAGTTTGGGCAAGGACCGTGGCCCGTCCGTCGACATGCTTGGTGGTGAGTTCAATCAGGTGGCGTTTTTCTTCCGGACCAAGATAGGCGAATTCCCCCGTACCCCCGCAGGGCAAAATGATGTCGACGCCCGCTTCGAGCATCCGGTCGACGTGGGCCAGATAGCGAGGCTCGTCGATTTTGTCAGGGTTATCGTCAAAAACAGTGCAGACCGGCACACAAACACCATGTAATGATTTCATTCCTTGCCTCCCTTAATTCGGACCGATAAATTTACACCGAAAGATCCGAATGATAACCTCAATCGTACAAGCGAGCACCGCGTGCCGAGACAGTCAAAAAGCCAACCAGAGGACAGAAATCATGGCTCAGGAGAAAAAAGTCGCTATCGTTACGGCAGGTGGCGGGGGAATTGGTCGGGCCATTGCGCTGGAGTTGCGCGATCGAGGCTATGACCTTGCGCTGATGTCACGAAGCGATGCCTGTGAGAAGACCGGCGCTGAAGTGGAGGGGTTGGGGATTCGGGGCTCCGTAACCGAAGCACAGGATCTTTCAAGACTGGTGGAGGCTACAATGGGTCGTTTCGGCCGTATCGATTCAGTGGTGTGTCACACCGCCCACCCCCCAAAAGGCGATCTACTGGCCATTGATGACGAAGCCTGGCATTTAGGTCTCGATATGTTAATTCTGAATGTCGTCAGGCTGACAAGAGCAATTACGCCCATCATGGAAGAGCAGGGTGGTGGCACGTGGGTCAATATCTCCACTTTTGCAGCCTTTGAGCCAGAGCAAGCGTTGCCCGTCTCCTGCACTCTGCGGGCCGGGCTTTCCGCCTTTGCCAAGCTATACGCAGACCGGTACGCTGGGGCGAACATTCGCATGAACAATGTCCTTCCCGGATTCATCGACAGCCTGCAGCATAGTGATACTGTACTACCCCGCATTCCTATGGGGCGAATAGGCACAGTAGATGAAATCGCCAAGACCACCGCGTTCCTTGTATCCGACGATTCCGGCTATATGACTGGACAGAATCTAATTGTCGACGGAGGTATCACCAGACACCTTTAGTTCCTAACAAAAAGTTTGTTTAAGAAAGTATAAGACCGCGTTCAAACAGATCCTGATCTTTGGCGACTTAGGGAGGATTTAAGTCAGTATGGCCAGCAATAGGCAGAGAACAGTGCGCACTGTCATTCCTGCGGGTTACGCTCGAGCAGCATACCTGCCTCGGGGATCGAGGATTAAGGTGATCAACACGCCAGGCACGCAGGTGGTCAACTGCTGGGCATTCAATGTATCCAATTCTTAATCTAGATCTAGATTAGGAACGGAGATGGGCGGGATAAGTAAGTTGGCTCCCCGGGCTGGACTCGAACCAGCGACATATGGATTAACAGTCCACCGTTCTACCAACTGAACTACCGGGGAATACCGGGGACGCAATGCTACTGTTATGCCTGGCCTCGGTCAAGGATTGTGCAACGGCAGGATGCGTATCAACACAGCACAGGACCTCCCGACGGACTCCTGTTGTCGACACGCACTCGGCCCGTCCGGTAAATGATCACAGCGCGGGCTTTCGAAAGGTCGCTACTGCAGATTCTGAAATGCCCGTTGGGCCATGCTTCGCCGTCTGGGCTGAAACGGAGCCAGTTTCGGCTCCTCCACTTTACACTGACGGAGGTCGTCAAAGGTCCGACAAGTAGGATTTTTTCTGCGTGATCTCGACGTTCGTCCCGATTGAAATCCTCAAATCCAATCCAGCCTTGCTGCCACTGTCCTCCCAACAGGCAGGACGTACCATCCTCGGAAGGGCAGAGTACGACGGGTACTCCCCGACGGATGGAATGGACTCGGGCGAACTGCAGATCCTGGAACAATCGTCCTGACGCAACATCTACCTCTTTTGCGATAATCTGGTTACTGGAGTCCGGAACGGCTAGCCCGAGAACTCCTGCGATGATGATAAGGACGACGAGTGTTTCAACCAGAGAGAAACCCGGGCTATTTCGCGCACGAGATAAAAATGGAAACCGCATGAAAGTCACTCTGCCTGCACATGATCCTCTGGGCAGTGACTTTTGACACTGAATATGAGCCGAGAGTTCAACTTAAGAAGCAACTTTGAGCCTGCGGGCGACCAGCCCCAGGCGATCAACGAGTTACTTGATGGCATTCATGCCGGTGAGGCGTTCCAGACGCTTCTTGGGGTCACCGGATCAGGGAAGACCTTTACGGTGGCTCACGTGATCGCCGAGTTTGGACGGCCGGCCCTGGTGCTGGCACCGAACAAGACCCTCGCTGCCCAACTCTACGCTGAAATGCGTGAATTCTTCCCGGATAACGCTGTGGAGTATTTCGTTTCCTATTACGACTACTATCAACCTGAGGCCTACGTTCCAGCGAGCGACACGTATATAGAGAAAGATGCTTCGATCAATGAACATATCGACCAAATGCGGCTTTCGGCAACGAAGGCCATTCTCGAGCGCGAGGACGTCATCATCGTTGCAACGGTTTCAGCGATTTATGGTCTCGGAGACCCGACCTCATACCATGGCATGATTCTGCACCTTAGGAAAGGCGCGCTTGCGCAGCAAAGAGATATCCTGGCGCGGCTCGCAGAACTTCAGTACACCCGAAACGAAATCGAGTTGCGGAGGGGGACTTTCAGGGTCAGGGGGGATGTGCTGGATATTTTCCCGGCAGAATCCGAGCGCTTTGCCGTTCGTGTTGAGCTTTTTGGCGATGAAATCGAGAAACTTTCCCGCTTCGATCCGCTGACCGGTGAAACCGACGAACGACTCACACGGTTTACGATCTATCCGAAGAGCCACTACGTCACGCCTCGCGGAACTATTTTGGATGCGATCGATGAAATTGAGGACGAACTCACTCACCGTCTCGCTTTCCTCCGGGACAATGAAAAACTAGTCGAAGCCCAGCGTCTCGAACAACGGACCCGTTACGACATGGAAATGATGCGGGAACTTGGGTACTGCGCCGGGATTGAGAATTACTCTCGGTTTCTTTCGGGGCGAAAACCAGGCGAACCCCCTCCCACACTGATCGATTATTTACCGGCCAACTCTCTGATGATCATCGATGAGAGCCACGTCACCGTGCCGCAACTGGGCGCCATGTTTAAAGGAGATCGCTCTCGAAAAGAGAACCTCGTCGAGTACGGATTTCGTCTCCCTTCTGCATTGGACAACCGACCGCTGCGCTTTGATGAGTTCGAAGCGTTGATGCCGCGAACCGTCTTTGTATCCGCCACTCCGGCTGACTACGAACGGGACCACAGTTCGAGCATCGTCGATCAGGTCGTACGACCCACGGGGCTGGTCGATCCGGAGATCGANGTGCGGTCGGTCGACAGCCAAGTCGATGACCTGATGTCTGAGGCTCGGGCCAGAGCCGCAAGTGGAGAACGGGTTCTCGTAACAACCTTAACCAAGAGAATGGCAGAAGATCTATGCGACTACCTGAATGATCACGACATCAAAGTGCGTTATCTACACTCGGATATAGATACCGTTGAAAGGGTCGAGATCCTTTCAGACCTCAGAAAAGGGGTTTTTGACGTCCTGATCGGAATCAACCTGCTTCGGGAAGGCCTAGATCTTCCTGAAGTATCACTGGTGGCCGTACTCGATGCTGACAAAGAAGGTTTTTTGCGATCGACCCGCTCGCTCATCCAGACTGTTGGCCGCGCCGCGAGAAATCTTAACGGCAGGGCCATTCTTTATGCGGACAAGGTGACCGACTCAATGCGACGGGCGATAGAAGAAACGCAGAGACGCCGGGAAAAGCAGCGGGCGCATAACCGGGAACACCAGATTACACCGCGATCAGTTGTCAAGCCAGTGAATGACATCATTGATGGCGTAGCAATCGACCCCAATGACAGAGCAGCTTCGCCCAATGACTCTGCCGGCTCCTCCTATAAAACTTCCGCAGTGTCGAGTCCAATGTCTGCGGAGGAATTCAAGCGAAGCATTCAGCAGCTTGAAGAAAAAATGTACGCCCATGCGAGGGATCTCGAATTCGAGCAAGCAGCACAACTTCGCGATCAGATTACCGCGTTGAAACGCGGGCAGTTTCACCCCGTAATCGAAGCTGCTTAAAGGACTCTTCTCAAAGCGTCGATTACCCGACGCAGATCATCTTCTTCAATAGTGAGTGGCGGCAGCAGTCGCACGACCGTAGGACCTGCGGGCAGGGCGATTACGCCTTCGTTAAGCAGAGCGTGTAAGACCGGCGTGGCCTTGCTCTTGAGTTCAATGCCGATCATTAGACCGATTTGGCGCAGCTCCCGCACTGAGGGCAATTGATCTAACGGAAACTGTTGAGAAAACTCGGCGCCTAGATTCTCAGCCCGCATAGCGAGGTCATGCTCGACCATATAGTCGATGGTGGCGCAGGCCGCTGCACAGGCGAGGGGATTGCCCCCGAACGTAGTGCCGTGAACNCCAATCCCGGCAGANACGCTTTCCCCGCAAAGAACNGCTCCCATCGGCACGCCACCCGCAATACCNTTGGCAAGACACATCATGTCCGGCGCGAGATCAAAATGCTCACAGGCAAAGAACTTCCCGGTCCGACAGAAACCTGTCTGGACCTCATCAATGATCAACAACGCCCCTCGCTCAGTACAAAGGCGTCTCGCCGCCTGGAGATAATGCGCGTCTGCCGGACGGACACCTCCTTCCCCCTGAACGACTTCGAGGAGAACTGCGCAGGTGTTGTCATCAACTGCTGCGTCCAATTTTTCAACATTGTTTAGCGGAACGAAACTATTGCCCGGAAGGAGAGGTTCAAACGCGTCGCGGTACTTGAAGGTCGCGCTTAATGCGCCAAGCGTTCGGCCATGAAAGCCTCGCATGGCCGTGACGAGTCCGGTCCGGCCGGTCGTGACCCGAGCGAACTTGATTGCCGCCTCCACGCTTTCTGTTCCCGAGTTGCAAAGAAATACTTTATTGAGGCCCGCGGGCGCCCGGTCGATGAGTTTTTGCATCAACTCCCCGCGGCGGTCGTTATGAAAGATTCCTGGGCATACCAGAAGCGTTTGGGCCTGGCGGGCAAGAGCGTCAGCCACGGCAGGATTGCTATGCCCGATATTGGCGACTCCCACTCCTGCTGCGCAGTCTATATATTCAGCGCCATCGTCAGACCAGAGGCGCGCCCCCTCGCCCCGAACAATACTAAGACCCCGGCGCGGGTAGATCTCTAACGCGTATTCAGATTCAAGCGGTATCTGCTGGCTCATTTGATCGATGTCCCTTTTCCAGCAAGAGCGTCATGAACTGGATGAGCCACCCGGCCGTCGGCGATGATGACTTCGGCCGCACCGGCGTCGAATAGCCGGCCTAGTGCCAGCATTTTTCTTTTCATCCGGCCTTCGACNCTGACTTCTCGCTCCTTCAGTTCTGATGCGGGCAACGCCTTCAGCACTGATGCCTCATCGTCCTTATCCTCAAGGAAACCAGGTGCCTCGATGAGCTGAATGACCTTATCGGCGTTAAGTGCGCCTTGCAGTACAGCCACGATATCGTCATTTTCGGAGTTGATTGCAAAACCGGCTTCGTCAATGATCGGGATGCTCAGGACAGGACGATAGTCCTTCGCGAGCAGCGTCGTTAACAAGTCGACATTCACCTCCACCGGTTTGCCTGAGAAGTCCCGTTTGATCATCGTCTTTCCGTTCTCGCGTACCTTAATCCCACGATTACGCCGACCCTGAATCAAACGCCCGTCGAGCCCAGTNAGACCCACGGCATTGACTCCCGCCTTTTGGCACATTTCGACGAACCGTCGGTTGCTGAGTCCGCTGTAGGCCATCATGATGAGATCCACTGCATCGGCGTCTGAGAACACGCTTGAATAGCCCGAGACGGAGGTCAGTTGCACTTTTTCCTGCCCAAGACGTTGACCGAGTTGATCCCGAAGCGCATTTGCACCCAATACCACCAGGAATGGCTCCTCAAGCACAGCCAGGTCCGACGCGACGCCCTCAAGATTGATATTGCCGCCGCCGCCGACTTTGATGATGTACATAGCGTCTGGATTCCTAAAGTTCGATAACGGTTCGGTTCTCTATGGGCCGCCAAGAGCCGCCGACAGGGTACCGCTCTGAGCAAACCACATCCAGGCCGTCTACCGAGGTTCGCTGCATCTGGAAGTACCCAGGGTTTTCATTGTAGACCGTGGCTAAAAGAGAGCGCTTCGGCGTTGCAACGATCAGGTTCAAAGCGCGGATATAGCGGGTACGTTTTTCTATCACTTCCACGCTTTTCTTCAGCCCCGCCAGGGGGCCTTGGTGCGAAAACCTTCTTGTATAGTTAAATATCTTCTCCGCGCCGATTCGGCCTTCTTCACGGATGCGGACTCCATTCAACTCACCGTTGAAGATGAATACCTCGTTGGCCTGAGTGAAAGGCATATTGTTCTCAATCACAATACCCTCGTCGCGAAAGGCGCTGCGTGCATGAGCCAGAAAAAGGCGCGCCTCTCCAAATACGGTCAGATCATCCTCCCAGATAGGCAACAGGGAGTGGTGCAAACGCCATTGATCCCCTACCAGTGCGGCGCAGCCCCAACCATGTCCCTGATATTCCGTGCTTTCCCGACACAAACTCGCAAAATGGGTCAGATGAAATGAGACATCTACAGGATGTTCGGAGCGAAGCCAAAGAAGGCGGCACATTTGCGTCAGATGGGGTGAAGTCCGGGGAAGGTTAAACCCAGCGTTTCTTCGAACTCGTGCATCAGATTGAAGCACTGAATAGCCTGTCCTGCGGCCCCTTTCATGAGATTATCAATCGCGCTGATCAATACGACCCGATGAGTACCTGCCTCTACCTCGAACCCAACGTCACAAAAGTTCGTCCCGCTGAGGAGTTTTGGTTCGGGATAGCGATGGATGCCGGAACGTTCCTTAACGATTCGGATGAAAGGTTCCTGCGCGTAGTCTTCCCGATACATGCCCCAGATCTCTTTTTCCTGCTTAGGTGNGGACAGAAATACATGACAGGTGGCCAGGATCCCGCGGACCATCTCGATTGAGGTCGCAGAAAAGTGGATCGGGAACTCGCCAAGCGCCTGACTAATTTCCGCAACATGCCGATGCCGGGTAGGGCGGTATGACCGCACAGCACCACTGCGTTCAGGATGGTGGCTCGCTTCGCTTGAGGCATTTCCCCCCTCACTTGAGCCCGCTTTGACATCAATCACTACCGAGGAAATGAGATTGCGTCGAGCCAACGGCCCAAGCGCCAGCGTACTGGCTGTTGCGTTACAGCCCGCGCAGGCCACATGGGTCGCGCCTTTCAGCGCGGAACGATTTATTTCAGGGACGCCGTATACAAAGCGTTCGAGCAATTGGGGCCGAGGATGGGGCTGTCCGTACCAGATCTCGTAGACTGCAGGGTCCGAGAGACGAAAATCCGCACTGAGATCAATGATTCGGGGAGCTAGCGCAGAAAAGGTTTCAAAGCGTGCAGCGGTCTCTCCATGTGGCAAGCAAAGAAAGAGCACATCGCATGGCTCCAACTCCGCCAGGGCGCAAAATTTGATCTGACTGGCTTTTCGAAGATTCGGGTGTGCTCGATGCAGCGCTTTTCCCGCGAACCGCTCGGAAGTGACCTGTTGGACGGTGCACTCAGGATGAAAAAGCAGCAAACGAAGAAGTTCTCCGCCCGTGTACCCCGATCCGCCGACGATGGAGACCTTGATCATACGTCGACGCTCAAAGTGAAGTCCACCATCTTCGCCGGGATGTTGACGCCTGNGGTTTGTATGCTGTTTCGAAACTCCATCGTGTAATTAACTTCGTTGACAGAAAAGACACCGTCGTTTTCAAAAAGATCGACCGCCAGTACCCCACCGCCTACAGCGTTCGCGGCCGCCAGTGAAATATCCGCAACCTTCGTGGTCACCTCACACCCGGCAGCGGTTGCTCCCCGCGCGGTATTGGTAATCCAGTGATCTGAACTCCGGTAGATCGCTGCGATGCATTTATCCCCAATGACAAAACTGCGAATGTCGCGACCTTTTTTCTCAACGAATTTCTGGATATAAAAAATAGAGTGGTGATAACTGCCCAACAAGGCTTTGTGCTCAAGAATGGCTTCGGCCGACTCTCGATCGTTCACCTTGGAAAGCAGCCGCCCCCAGGAACCTACAGCAGGTTTTAGCACCACAGGGTAGCCCAGTTCCTCTATCGCTGCTAGCGCGGACTCTTCGGTAAAAGCCACACGAACCGGTGGCTGTCTTACACCGGCTTCTTTCAGCGCTACAGAGGTGAGGATTTTGTCGCCGCAAATCTTGGCGACCTCGGCAGAGTTGATGCAATGCACGCCAGCCGCCTCCAGCAGCCGCAGACCGTACATCGAGCGCGAATGATTAATACTGCGCTCAAGCAGAACATCTATATCGGGTGCTGATTCAAGGTCAGAAATCAGTTTGCGATCATCGACCATTACAAGATCGACTCCGCGGGTCTGAAATTCCTCGATCAGAAGTTTCTCTTCCTTGCGAATCAGAGAGTGGAGGAGGCCAACTCTCACTCCCCCCAATCCTCCTCGGTCTCAGGTGCCTCCGTGACGGCTGCGGGGTCGACACCCGTCACTTCTAATTCCGTGCCGCAGTCGCCACATTCCAGGAGTTCTCCTAGAACAGTGCCTTCGGCAAAAGTGATTTCAGCGCCGCAAACGGGGCATTCAGTCATGGGTCGGTCTCCTAATCAGTCTTTTTGGGGAAAATTTAGTTGAAATGCACGCAAGCGTGCCAACAATTTTAAAACAATCGTGGGCCAAAACGTAAATCAACCGCAATCGGTTTCGATTTCGAGCGCAACGAATTTTTAGATTAAATTTTCTGGCCAAAAGAGTTAGACTTCCGTGTTCGACGTGCAGGCGCGTAGCTCAGTGGTAGAGCACCACCTTGACATGGTGGTGGTCGGTGGTTCGATCCCACTCGCGCCTACCATTTTCTCAATGACTTGCGTTCGAGTGCGTCACATCGAATCAATTTGTTGAACTGTTTTGTTGGGCCAAAAACGCCAGGCGGTTAGCCCGGGTTTAGTTTTGGTGAGGTAANAGCTTGGTTGCTTTGCGCATCTTCGTTTCGTAAGGTAGCGTTANCTAATCAGAAAGCTAAGGCTCTACTAATTAAGACAATATTCTTCCTTATCTTCCCGGCATGCCTCCTCGTGCGGACCAGGATTTTGCGGTTCTCGAGCATGACGGCAACTTCTTTCAGCTGCACGCGGATCATACCTATCAAGACAATCCGCTCCCCGAGACGCTCGAGGGGCCCATTACCGGGGCAGCGGCGTTGAACTGCGGCTCAACCAAAGAGACCCTGATTCGTGTGAAGGCCGCGCAAAGAAAAACAGCGACCACGTGCTTCGTACCAGCCTCGATCGTCCTCACGGTCTGAGAGAGTGTTACTTGCTCGATCCGGATGGATACTGCTGGGTACCCAGCGCGCGGCTAGAGAAGTGAGCGCGCATTGCCGAGCTCAGAGCGCGCCAGCCATTTTCCCACTATAATCCGCGCCTGCCGAGAATCGGTCGATGGATTTCACTCGCTGCGATATGTTCTCTGTCGCCGATCAGCTGGCCCCATTTTCGCTCGAGCCTAATTTAAAAACTCATGAAGATCACCCTTCCTGATAAATCCGTCCGCGAATATGAAGGCCCGTTGACCGTCTTCGAGGTCTCAGTGGATATCGGTCCCGGGCTTGCAAAGGCAACCTTAGGCGGTGAGGTCGACGGGGTATTGGTCGATGCCACACACCGGATCGAGAAAGACGCAAATCTGCGCATCATTACAGCTAAGGACGAAGAAGGGCTCGACATCATCCGCCATTCCTGTGCCCATCTTCTCGCTCAAGCAGTCAAGCAGCTTTTTCCCGAGGCGCAGGTCACCATCGGCCCCGTGATTGAAGATGGTTTCTATTACGATTTCGCCTATGGTCCAGGTTTTACGGAGGATGATCTGGGCCGCATTGAGGAGAGAATGCAAGCGCTTGCGAAAGAGGGGGCCACGGTAGAGAGGCTCACCATGGGCCGCCAGGAGGCGGTGACCTACTTTCGGGAGCAAGGGGAGGAATACAAAGCCAAGATTATTGAGGAGATCCCCGCTGACGAGACACTTTCACTTTATCGGCAGGGAGAATTCACAGATCTTTGCCGTGGCCCGCACGTCCCTAATGTTGGGGCGCTAAAAGCATTTAAGCTGACCAAGCTCGCCGGAGCATACTGGCGTGGTGATTCCAGTAATGAAATGCTGCAGCGTATCTATGGGACAGCTTGGCCTGACAAGAAGTCTCTCGACACTTACCTCACTCAATTGGCAGAAGCCGAAAAGCGAGATCATCGACGCATCGGAAAATCCCTTGACCTTTTTCATTTTCAGGAAGAAGCACCCGGGATGGTGTTTTGGCACCGAGACGGCTGGGCCCTCTATACGGCGGTCGAGCGGTACGTTCGAGACCTNTTGGNNGAATATGACTACCAGGAGGTGCATACCCCGCAGATGCTGGATCGGAGCTTATGGGAGCGGTCCGGACATTGGGACAAGTTTCGGGACAANATGTTCACCACTCATGTGGATGACCGCGATTACGCTATCAAACCCATGAACTGCCCGGGACATGTGCAGCTATTCAATCAAGGACTTCGCAGCTACCGGGATCTGCCGATTCGTATAGCTGAATTTGGCGTAGTGCACCGAAACGAGCCCTCCGGCACCTTGCATGGACTTCTGCGCGCGAGGCGCTTCACTCAGGACGACGCACACGTGTTTTGCACCGAGGATCAACTCCAGGCCGAAGTATCGACCCTGATTGAACTCACATACCGAATGTATAAGGATTTCGGGTTTGAGGACATTGAAGTCGCACTCTCCACGCGACCGGAGCAGCGCGTCGGTGAGGATGCTCTATGGGACCGTGCCGAGGAAGCGCTGGCGAGGGCGCTCGACGAGAAAGGCATCAACTACGTCGTCCAGCCGGGGGAGGGTGCGTTCTATGGGCCAAAACATGAATTTGTACTGCGTGACTCAATAGGCCGGCGTTGGCAATGCGGGACGATTCAGGTTGATTTCTCTATGCCCGGCCGGCTCGGCGCTTCCTACGTGACGGAGGACGGGTCAAAACAGGTTCCGGTGATGATTCACAGGGCAATTCTCGGGTCCCTTGAGCGCTTCATTGGAATCCTGATAGAAGATACCGAGGGCAAACTGCCTTTTTGGCTGGCGCCCGTGCAGGCAGTCATTCTGAACATCACAGATCGACAGCAAGCTTTCGCACTAGAAACAGAAAAATTCCTTAAAAAACAGGGGCTCAGAGTCGAAACTGACTTGAGAAACGAGAAAATTGGCTATAAAATCCGCGAATCCACCCTGAGGCGCGTTCCGTATCTGCTTGTTGTTGGGGATAGGGAAGTAGAACAGGGGTCCGTAGCCGTGCGTACGCGCGACGGAGAAGACCTAGGCACGTTTGCTGTCGCAGACCTGCTTGACCAATGTCTTCGCCCGAACGCAGGCGCGCGGCGTTAATTTTTGGAGGGTTTGGCAATAGCCGGAACAAAAGAGCAGAAGCTCAACGACGATATCACCTACGAACAGATTCGACTGGTGAGTGACTNCGGAGAGCAGTTAGGCATTCTTTCACCTGACGAGGCTAGAAAGATCGCGGAAGAGCGCGGAATGGACCTCGTAGAAATCGCACCAAACGCAGAGCCACCGGTCTGTCGCCTGATGGACTATGGGAAATATCTCTACGCTAATGCCAAGAAAAAACAGGAATCGAAGAAAAAGCAAAAACAGATCACCGTAAAGGAGATCAAATTCCGACCGGGCACCGATATCGGTGACTACGACATTAAGGTGCGGAATCTGACGAAGTTTCTCGATGCAGGAAACAAGGTGAAGGTAACTCTTCGTTTTCGCGGTCGCGAAATGGCACACCAGGAACTCGGAATGGAGATGTTGAAACGAGTGGAAGAAGACCTGAAGGAGATTGGAATCGTAGAACAAATGCCCAAAATGGAAGGCCGGCAGATGGTGATGGTGCTAGCCCCAGTAAAGATCTAGCCATCTCACGAGACTTGTAAACGAATATTCAGACTAACGGAATTAACCCATGCCAAAACTCAAGACCAACCGAGGCGCCGCAAAGCGATTTAGCCGTACAGCGAAAGGTAAGTTCAAACGCTCTCAGGCCTTCCTCAACCATATCCTGACTAAGAAGTCCACAAAGCGTAAGCGTCAACTCCGCGAAGGCTTGCTCGTAGCGCCCGCAGACCAGGCCGCAGTCCGCAAGATGCTTCCGTACGCCTAACGCAGCGACCCCAAACCCAATTTAGTCAATCACCCCTATCGTAAGGACGGGGAGCAAACAGAGAAGATCATGCCTAGAGTAAAACGAGGAGTAACAGCCAAAGCCAGACATAACAAGGTGCTGTCTCGCGCCAAGGGCTATCGCGGAGCGCGCAAAAACGTCTTCCGAGTCGCCAACCAAGCTGTTATGAAAGCTGACCAGTACGCCTATCGCGACCGACGTCAGCGTAAGCGTCAGTTCCGGACTCTGTGGATCGTTCGGATCAACGCTGCGGCCCGGGTCCATGAGTTGAGTTATAGCCGCCTTATCGATGGGCTGAACCGAGCAAATATCATACTGGATCGGAAGGTGCTGGCGGATATGGCGGTAAACGACGAGGTCGGCTTTGCCGCGTTGGCCGAAAGGGCAAAAGCCGCGCTCCCAGCCTGACGCGAACCTTATTGGAACCCGCTTCGGTACGAGGCGTAGAATCAGGGAAAGGCCAAACACCTTTCCCTTTTTTTATTTAATCAGTTCTTTTATGACTTCCAACTCTACCGCTGAACTTGACCGCCTGTTGAGTCAAGCACTCGCAGATATCTCAGCGGCAAAAGATTCCGCGGCTGTAGAGCAATTGCGTGTTGGCCTACTCGGGCGCCAAGGCAGAGTCACTGCCCAATTGAAACTGATTGGGGCCCAACCACCAGAGGAGCGTAAGACTTTCGGAGCGGCTGTCAATCGTGTTCGTGACGAGCTAACCCAGGCTTTGTTTAAGCGAGCAACCGCTGTGCTCGCCGCCGAGCGGGAGGCTGCTATCAAAGCCGAACAAATCGATGTCACTCTTCCCGGGCGAGCGGGGCATAGCGGTTCGCTGCACCCTGTCACCAGAACCCTGCGGAGAATCGAACAGATTTTNACGCGGGCTGGCTTTGATGTCGCNCATGGCCCTGANATAGAGGACGACTTNCATAATTTCGAGGCGCTGAACATTCCAAAGAACCATCCCGCCCGCGCCATGCANGACACGTTTTATGTTNCTGATGANACNGTGTTNCGCACGCACACNTCCCCNGTNCAAATCCGTTATCTGGAGAACAATACGCCTCCNGTCGCNGTTATNGCCCCNGGNCGGGTTTATCGATGCGATTCTGATGTGACNCATACTCCGATGTTTCACCAGGTGGANGGTCTGNTGGTGGATTCANACGTTTCTTTCGCAGANCTNAAAGGNGNGCTNNTNTTNTTCCTCGAAGAATTTTTTGAGCAAGATCTNCCNGTNCGATTCCGCCCNTCCTTTTTTCCNTNCACCGAACCNTCNGCGGAAGTCGANATGGGGTGTGTTTTCTGCGGNGGANAAGGGTGNCGNATTTGNNGNCNNAGTGGCTGGATAGAGGTNCTCGGTTGCGGCATGGTNCATACAGAAGTTTTTCGGCAAGTCGGCATAGACAACGAGGCATACACTGGATACGCATTCGGTCTCGGCATTGAGCGCCTGGCGATGCTGCGTTACGGAGTCGATGACCTGCGCCTATTTTTTGAGAACGAGGTTCCGTTCCTTCGGCAATTCTCTTAGGCCGCCCTAAATATGATCATCAGCGAAAACTGGCTTCGGGAGTGGGTTGAATTTGACCTCGACTTCAATTCCTTGCCTGCGTTGCTAACCGCTGCCGGGCTTGAGACAGGGGTTGTTGAAGACATCAAAGCGCTGCCCAAGAGCGTCGTTGCGGGTCATGTAGTGAAGATCTGCCCGCATCCGGACGCCACTGGCCTGACTCTATGCGATGTCGATACCGGGGATGCAAAGCCGGTCCGGGTGGTTTGTGGCGCGCCAAATGTTGCTCTCGGCACGGTTGCGCCCTTTGCAAGGATTGGATCACAACTCCCCGCCGGACAAAAGATCGTCGAGGTCGTAATTCGCGGAGAGCCCTCGAGTGGGATGCTTTGCTCAGCAGCAGAGTTAGGTCTCGAAGAGCAATCACAGGGCTTGCTTCTCTTGGACCCAGAGTTGAGTCCAGGCGGGCAGTTAAATGAGCATCTGCAACTTCCCGATCGACTTCTTGAGGTAGAACTTACACCAAATCGCGGAGATTGCCTCAGCATCTTGGGCGTTGCCCGAGAGGTGGCAGCCCTAACAGGCGGACTACTGAAGGAGCCCAAGCTTCCCCGCGTGCGCGCCACCGAATTAGAAGCAAGGTCGATTTCCCTGGATTCGGACGGCCGTTGTGCTCGATATGTGGGGCGATCCATCACAGGTATCCGGCCGGGTGCGCGAACCCCAGACCGCATCCGCGAACGAGTTACCCGGGCGGGGTTGCGAAGCATTGACGCGTTGGTGGATGTAAGTAACTACATCATGCTTGAACTGGGTCAGCCCATGCACGCCTTTGATGGAGACCGTCTGAAAGGCAACATCCTCGTGAGGCCAGCAAACCCAAAGGAAAAGATTAAGCTTCTCGACGGTGAGCGACTCGCATTGGACGCTGAATCTCTACTCATTACTGATCAGAATGGGCCTGTCGCGCTAGCAGGAATCAAGGGCGGCGCGAGCACGATGATCCATTCGAAAACGCACACCGTCTTTCTCGAAGCCGCGTTTTTTGACCCGGACGGGATCGCACGCACTGCTCGAAAGTATGGTCTCAACACAGATGCGTCGCATCGGTTCGAGCGGGGTGTGGACTTCAGTCTCCCGGCAAAGGCTATTGAACGTGCCAGCACGCTGGTCGTTCAAATCTGTGGAGGCCGCTGCGGCCCCCGGATCGAGTCATCCGAAAAGTCATCGCTTCCGAAGCGTGCATGGGTGCCATTGCGTTTGGCGCGACTCTCACGAATGTTGGGCGAGCGTATCTCAAAAAAGAAGGTGCTGAACGTTTTTATCTCTCTTGGAATGAAATGCGAGCCCACTCAGTCTGGCTGGCGAGTGAAGGCGCCGACCTATCGATTTGATGTAGCAGCAGAACACGACCTTGTCGAAGAAGTCGCGAGAGTTGTGGGCTATGACCGTTTACCCGTAAATCGACCAAAAGTGGCAGCGGGTTATGGGTTGGCATCTGAAAGTAAACTGACTATCGAGCGCGCGAAAGATCTCCTGGTGGATCTCGGATACCGGGAGGCCATCACATATAGTTTCGTCTCGCCAGACCTACAGAAGCATTTCCACGATTACGGTTCACCAATCACGCTCAAGAATCCTATATCAGTTCACATGGCCCAGATGCGTTTATCGCTTCTCCCAGGACTTTTAGTGGCGCTGGCAGCCAACGCCCGACGCCAGATCAAAGATGTTAGGCTTTTTGAGACGGGCCACACCTACCGGAAAAAGAAAAAGTCTACGGAGGAACGGCAGCGCGTGGCGGCGCTGCTAGCCGGTGCCGCAGATCAACACTCCTGGGACCAGCAGATAAGGCCGGTCGACTTCTTCGATGTCAAAGGTCATGTTGAACGGATCCTCCGTCTAACCTTTCAGGGAGTCGATGCTGAATTTCTTGCAATAGATGACGAGGCATATCAAACAGGGCAGTGCGCCGAGATTCGTTTGAGAGGAAAAGAAATTGGGCGAGTCGGGCGCATATCTCCGGGTTTGCTTGAGGAGGCGGAAATCGTCGTTCCTGTCTTTGGGTTTGAGCTGGATTGGGCCGAAATAGAAAAGATTGAGCCACCCAGTTTTAAAGCCGTATCACGATTCCCGACGGTCGCCCGAGATATCTCTATAGTAATCCCCGAAAAAACCGTCGCTGCAGACGCTGCCACGATTATCAAAAGCGCGGCGAGCGAACTCTTGGTGCAGTTAGAGCTGATCGATCTCTATACGGACACTGGAATTGAAACCGGGAAAAAATCCCTCACTTTCCGCTTGACGTTACAGTCGAATTCCCGCAATCTTACAGATGAGGAGGCTGACCATCTGATCGACGCAGTCTTGAAGAGACTCAGCGACCGGATAGGTGCGGAGCTTAGGTCCAGGTAGCGCAGGGATCGGTCGAAACGAAAGAAGCCAGTGCGGTCACGAGCCGCTGTCAGACGGATATCAAAAGAAAAAGATGGGCAACACGATCACCAAAGCTGACCTAGCCAACACCTTGTTCGATGAACTCGGTCTCAACAAGCGAGAGGCAAAAGAGTTCGTCGAATTATTCTTCGAAAAGATTCGCCAAGCCCTTGAGTCTGGTGAAACAGTCAAGCTTTCGGGCTTCGGCGGTTTTTCCATCCGTGAAAAGAATAGCCGTCCAGGCCGTAACCCAAAAACAGGTGAAGCTGTTCCGGTTTGCGCCCGCAGAGTGGTCACTTACCGTGCGAGTCAAAAAGTCAAAAACCAGGTTGGAGCGAACACTGACCACATTGAGTCCGTGGCATCTGAAGAACGGGTGACATCGTGACCATGCTTGATCCTGGCGCCGAAGACCTGCCCCCGATACCCGGAAAACGTTACTTTACTATTGGCGAGGTGGGTCAGCTTTGCTCGGTGAAACCTCATGTGTTGCGTTATTGGGAGCAGGAATTTACCCAACTGCAGCCTGTCAAACGAAGGGGCAACCGACGATACTACCAACGCCACGAAGTTGAACTTATTCGTACTATCCGAAAGCTCTTATATATTGAAGGCTATACGATCAGTGGCGCATGCAATCAACTCAGTGCAGCCAGCGGTGAAACAGTCGATGCAGCGGGGTCGAATAGCCGCCTCAGCGACGAGGATGTCGATGAGTTGGTAGTGGAGTTGGAGGAGATTGCACAACTCCTAAGGGCGTAGTGCCTTACAATTACCAACGTTCGGGGCGTAGCGCAGCCTGGTAGCGCATCTGGTTTGGGACCAGAGGGTCGCAGGTTCAAATCCTGCCGCCCCGACC